>JBGUTV010000015.1:0-8815 GCA_045133255.1 Candidatus Cryptobacteroides sp. | reverse complement strand
GGAGGGGTGAGATCTCCAGAATGTCTTTTACAGATATCCAACATTAATTATGAAGAAAAAAGACTATTCTTATGCTGGTATCATGCTTCAGGTTGAAGTAAGAGTACCTGTTCTTCTTAAAGTGAAGTCGTACACGCGGGTTCGCTTCGGGAAGACCGAGAAAGTCTCAACTTACTACAGGCGTATTGGGGTACGCAAGTAGTCTGATAGGGACGGCATCGTAAGATGCTCTGCACGCTTTTGGCTTAGGGGACGATTGAGGGGGAATGAAAAAAGCTTTTCAATCGTCCCTTTTATTATAAAGTATGATAACTCTCTGATATTCAACAAAAGATAGAGCCTTCCCGATTCACATCGGGAAGGCTCCGCAATTCTAACCTAAAACTTAACCTATGAAAAAACTATTCGGTTTAAGTTTATTGCCAATATCGTGCCAGAGATTGGATTTACAGTAAATAATTCAGTGCTTCACGGATGTTTTTCACGATTATGATGCGGTCCGATTCGGGCATATCCATCATTTCGTGCACCCATACTACCTCGTGAGGGGTGTTGATCGCAATGCCACCTATATTTACCACCGGAGCGATATCTGATTTCACGGAGTTGCCGATCATCAGTATCTGTTCCGGAGCAAGGTTATTCTTTGCGGCGAGCTCCAGATAGTTCCTTTCGTCCTTGTTCTCCATCACTTCGCAATGATGGAAATATTTTTCAAGTCCGGACAGACGGTATTTGTATAACTGCTCGGTAAGGTCTCCCTTTGTGGCTACCACGAGGGTATACTTCTGGTGAAGCGCCTGAAGTGTCTCTTCCACGCCATCGATCAACTGGAATTCGTGGAAGGCAAGTTTCTTGATGATTTCCTTTATTCCAAGATAAATCTTTTCAGGGAGTGTGCCGCCACACAGTTCCATAGCTGCGTCGGTCATGCCTATCATATAGGTCTTTGATCCATAGCCGAAAAGAGGAATGTTCTCTTCTTGTTTGCGCCAAAGCATCTGCTGTACTCCCTCAGGTCCGGTATAGTCTGAAAGAAGTTCTGCAAACTGAGCCTCTGCATCCCTGAAGAACTGTTCATTCTCCCAGAGGGTGTCGTCTGCATCAAAGAAAATATGCGTGAATTTTCCTTTCAGATCCATCCTTACTCAGTCTTTGAAGTTGTGTCAGCCTGTACTTCAACCTGAGCAGGCTCTTCAACGGCTGGTCTGATGCTTTCGATGATTACATCCTCGTATGGCCTGTCGTAAGGGTCTGTCGCTACACCTGCAATCACATCGATTACCTCAAGGCCTTCGATGACCTCACCGAAGATGGAATACTGACCATCGAGGTGGAGGCATGCATTCTCATCATGAACGATGTAGAACTGTGAACCCGAAGAGGCTTTCTTAGGATTGGCAAGGTCGCCTTTACGTGCGGCTGCAAGAGCACCTTTCTTGTGCCAGTACTCGTTCACAAACTCTGCAGGGATGGTGTAGTCAGGTCCGCCTGTGCCCCAGGCATTGATCTTTGCTGTGTCTCTTGAGAACGGGTCTCCTGTCTGTATCATGAATCCTTCGATTACACGATGGAAGCGGATGCCGTCATAGTACTTCTCGCTTACGAGCTTTGCAAAGTTATCACGATGCTTCGGTGTCTTGCTGTACAGCTTTACCTTCATTGTGCCGTGAGTAGTCTTGATCTCAAATACAGGCTCTTCAAGTCTTTTATTTTCCATTTCAATTGCTGTTTTAGTCGAATCGTTAAGTTCCGCATCGGCAGTTACCTTCCTGTTGCTGCATGTACATGATGTCATCAAGGCTGCCAATGATGCGATGATTATTGATGCAAGTAATATTCTTTTCATGTCTTGTAGGTTTAACCCGACAAAAATAACTATTTTTGTGGTCATTATGGCAAATCCGTTGAAACAATTGGCCGGCCAGACCGTCATTTACGGTCTGAGCACCATTCTGGCCCGAATAATAAACTTCCTGTTTGTCCCGATCTACACCAGGCTTCTTACTCCTGAGAGTTACGGAGTAGTGACCGAGTTTATGGCGTATATTGCTGTGCTGCAGGTTGTTCTGGTTATGGGACTCGAGACGGGATGTTTCCGTTTCGCCAATAAGGAAGGAGTGGATCCGAAGAGGGTGTATTCAAATGCTTTCGTTACTGTATTCTGTGTCAGCGCGACTTTCCTAGCTTTAATGGTCGCGTTTGCCGGGCAGATTTCTTCTGCATTGGGATATGCCGGATATGAGTCGTGCATAATGTATATGGGAGGAATCCTTGCTCTGGATGCCGTTACTGCGATTCTTTTTGCAAAGCTTCGTCAGGAAAGCAGGGCTTTGAAATTTGCCGTCTTCAAGACCATAAAGATCATAACCGAAACAGCGGCGAATCTGGTTCTCTTTCTATGGTTCCCTAAGCATGTCTCTTCTGCGCCATGGCTGCTGAATTTCATTCCGGAAACGCCGGACTTCAGTTATGTGATATTTGCCATATTCATCAGCTGCGTGGTCTGCGGGCTTCTCTTCATCCCTGAATATCTTAAGCTTAGTTTCCGTCTGGAACCGCAGCTTCTGAAGCAGATGCTGGCATATTCTCTTCCGCTTATGGTTGCGGCATTGCCAGGTATCGTAAATGACTTCCTTGACAGGATCCTGTTCAGATATTTCGACACAAATGCAGAAGCCTGGCGATCGAGCCTGGGGCTTTATCAGGCCGCAGTCAAGCTGGCAGTCATAATGAATCTTTTCATCCAGATGTTTCGCTATGCTGCCGAGCCGTTTTTCTTCAGAAGGGCCAAGGAGAAGGACTCTCTTCAATTATATGCAACGGTTCAGGAGTATTTCACAGCATTCTGCGGACTCGTTTTCCTCGGTGTGATACTCTATATAGACATCATTGCCCTGATTCTCGGACCTCAGTTCCGTTCCGCAGTCGGAGTCGTGCCCGTAATGCTTCTGTCCTATATGCTTCTCGGAATGCTTTTCAACGTCTCGATGTGGTACAAGCTTTCAGGGAAGACGAATATGGCAATATGGATAACTCTTGCCGGACTGGCGGTGACAGCAATTGTCATAATACTGTTCATGCCGGAATATTCATATTGGGCAGCTGCGTACGGTCATCTTGCCAGCTATGTCGTTATGTTCGCCATCAGTTCTGTCCTTGGCGCCAGATATTATCCGATCCCTTATCGTTGGGGACGCCTGTTGTTGATAGGCATATCTATGGGAACTGCATATGGCGCATCTCTCCTCGTGGACAGACTCTTCTTTGACGGAGTCGCTTTCGGCCAGTCTTCTGCCGGATCTGTTGTCGCTAAACTTTCCGTACACACAGTTCTGATCATAGGCTATGTCGCTGCTGTCTGGAGCCTTATCCGTAGGAAATAATAAGCACGTTTTGGGCAGATTCGTGTCAAAAACACGGTAAAATATACAAAACGAGCACGAAAATCCGATTTTCGTGCTCATTTTCAGTTTTACGTCAATTGTCGGAACGTCAGTGACGTCAGTTCATCACGATTTCGTCAATGAAGAGGAATCCTCCGTGTCCTGCTCCCGGATGCCATTCAGGCAGAGCCTCCAGAGTCTTTGCAAATACCTTTACGAATCTTGCGCTTGTCTCAGGGAAAGAAACACTGTACTCTTTGATGCCGTTCGGGTCAGCCTTGCTTTCTATAGGGTATTCGGCTTTTGCAACCTCTGTATAGGTCGTGCCGTCCTCTGACACTGCAACGCAGAGACACAGTGGATTGAAAATGAAGTCACCCTTTTCTATAAGTGCGCTGATTGAGACTGTGCTGTATGCGCACTTTCCACCCATATCTATGACTGCCTCGAAAGGTTTTCTATGCCATCCTGCCCAGTCTCCATTCTTGTAGTTGTGGGCGCCCTTGACTCCATTCACGAGAAGTTCCGGACAAGAGAATGTGTAGTTTCTGTGTGGCACATCAGTGACGGTCACTGGCCTTCCCATCGCTTTGTGATAGTTGAATGTCTTGGAAACAAGTCCTTCTGTGCTGCCGTTTCTGACAGTAGTTGCCTTGATGGTGCAGCTTCCGTCGATTGTGACCGGGCCCTTGTATAGAGTGGAACCGGCATCCGGATCGGAGCCGTCAAGTGTATATCGTATTTCTCCATTGCCCTGGGTGCCCAATGCGACTTCTACGCAGTTCTTCTCCGGATTAGTGCCTATCGTCATCTTTGGATGGAATATATGTCTGGCATAATTGTATCCCGCCATATCGTAGATGGCGCAGAATTCATCAGCACTGTCATAAAATCTTTCCCAGTTCTTGTTCTCAGGCTTGCACCACTGCACCTCGCTGAGTGCTGCCATACGAGGAAGGAGCATATACTGCAGATGTTCTTCATCTGCGATATATTCTGTCCAGAGATTTGCCTGCACACCCTTGATGCGTCCCTTTTCCTCGTCTGTCATGTCTGCGGTAAACGGCTCATAGGAGTAGCATTTCTCTATCGGAAGATATCCTCCGATTCCAAGAGGCTCCTGGTCTTTAGCGTCAGACTGATAGTAGTCAAGGTAGAAGTATGTGTTAGGAGTCATGATTGCGTCGTGACCGAGTCTCACGGCTTCAAGTCCGCCTGCAACGCCTCTCCATGACATGATTGTTGCATCTGGAGCCACTTCTCCTTCGAGAATCTCATCCCATCCGATGATTCTCTTGCCTTTCGTGTTGAGGAACTTCTCCATTCTTGCCATGACATAGCTCTGGAGATAATGCTCCGCCTTGTGTCGGGTGTCATCCTTGAGTCCGAGTTGTCGGATCTTTGCCTGGCAGCGTGGACAGGTCTCCCAGCGCACCTTCGGACACTCGTCACCTCCGATGTGGATGTATTCTGATGGGAAGAGGTCGCAGATTTCCGCAAGTATATTCTCAAGGAATATCATTGTCTTTTCGTTTCCGGCGCAGAGTACGTCATCTGAAATGCCCCAGTCTCCCCATACTTCGTAAGGACCACCGGTGCAGCCATACTCAGGATATGCAGCAAGTGCGGCGAGCATATGGCCAGGAAGGTCGATTTCTGGAATCACAGTTATGCCTTTTGCGGCAGCGTATCCGATGATTTCCTTGATCTGCTCCTGAGAATACCAGCAGCCTTCTCCGTAAGGGGTTGTGTCGTATTCCTTGCTTCTGCTTATGTGGCCGATGACTGTCTTGTTACGGATGGAGCCGATCTCTGTAAGCTTAGGATACTTCTTGATTTCAACTCTCCAGCCCTGGTCGTCTGTCAGATGCCAATGGAGAGTGTTGAGCTTGTGTATCTCCATTACATCCAGATACCTCTTGACCTCGTCCATTGTAAAGAAATGTCGGGAAACATCCATGTGCATTCCTCTATAGCCGAAGCGAGGCGCATCCTCGATTGTGCAGCATGCAAGTTTCCAGCCCGCTCCTGGCGCTGCATCGTTGCCATAGATCTCAACAGGTAGCATCTGCTTGAGTGTCTGGATGGCATAGTTGAATCCGTTCAGCCCCGAAGCGGCCACCTTTACCGCCTTCCTGTCAATCTTCAATGCATATGCCTCGGCAGGCATCTGTGGGTCATGCACGAAGATGAAGCCTTTGTCAGAACTGTCTTCGGTAACGGTGCTTTCTTTACCGCAGGCAGCGGAAAGCTGCTCGGCAAAGCCCTTGATTACATTTCTGGATGCATCTTCAATGCCTTCAGAAAGATGAAATCCCGCACCGGCTGCCTTGAATGATCCGGCAGTGATTTCAACTTCATTTGGATAAGGTACTACGGAAATAACATTTTCCTCTGTTCTGCAGCAGGAAGATGCGGCTGAAATGATTGCCGCTACTAGTAATGCCTTTTTCATATATCAGGAGTTTGATTGTCTATTGTCAGCAGAAAATTACAATGGCTATCTGGGCTATAATCACTCTGAGGAATATTGTCGCCGGATAAACTGTGGCATAGGCAACCGATGGCTCGTCTCCTTCCACAGTGGAGTTCGCGAAATTCAGTGCTATCGGATTTGCCATACTTGCGCACAGCATGCCTATGTTCTTCTCATAAGTTACCTTGAAAAGCTTCGCTGCTATGTATCCTACGGCAAGGACCGGTATTATTGCGAGTGCCGAACTTATTGCTACCCATTTGATGCCTTCTGCGGTGAATACGGTACTGAAGAAGTCAGCTCCGGCATTGAGTCCAAGGCCTGCAAGATAAATGGTGAGACCAAGCTGTCTGAGCATGAGATTCGCACTCTGCGTTGTGTAGGTGGAGAGGTGGAAACGTGGACCGAATGCACCCATAAGGATACCTACTATTATAGGACCACCTGCAATGCCTAGCTTTACCGGCATGTTCATTCCTGGAAGTGCAATTGGAATGCTTCCAAGTATAAGGCCGAGAACGATGCCTGTGAATATCGTAATAAGATTGGGATTCCTCAGCTCTCTGGCTTGATTTCCGAGAACCTTGCCGGCATTCTCGATGGCGCGGTCTTCTCCTACTATGGTAAGTCTGTCTCCAAGCTGGAGCCTCAGTGACTTGGATGGAAGCAGGTCAATTCCCGCGCGATTGACTCTCGTAATGTTGATTCCGAATGAGTTCCTTAGTCTGAGGGTTCCGAGTTTGACTCCATTGACCTCTGGTTTTGTTACAAGGATCTTTCTTGATACCAGCTGGCTGTCAATGGCATTCCAGTCGATGCCTTTCTTGTTCCAGTCGATGTTTTCCTGAGGGCCGAACAGATGTTTTAGTTTTTCAACATCTTTCTTTCCGGATATGACCAGCACGTGCTCATTCTGCTCTATGACGGTCTGTGATGTCGGGATGATCACCTTGTCATCTTTCCATATTCTTGATATGACGAACTGCACATCTGCATTCTGCCTGATCTCCTGGATGGTCTTGCCAATGATTTCCTGATTGCTTATAAGATATTCCGTTACAAAGGTGTTGTCTCCCGCTGGGTCATATGTTTTCGCTTTGCCGGGATTCCAGGTGGTCTTCTTCAGGATCATTACGCAGATAATGACTCCTATCAGTCCGAACGGGTAGCCTACAGCGCAGGCTATGGCCATATTGTTTGCGCTTTCCAGATTTTCAGGATATATCTGCAGAAAGGCCTGCTGTGCAGCTCCGAGCATAGGCGTGTTGGTTGCAGCTCCCGAAAACAGACCCATCATTTCCGGCATTGGGATTCCGGAAATCCAATGCAGACATACCGTCATGGCTGTTCCTGCAAGAGCCAGTGCCAAAGACAAGGCATTGAGCTTGACTCCTCCTTTCTTGAAGGCTGAGAAGAATCCGGGGCCTACCTGTACACCTAATGAATATATGAATATGATGAGTCCGAAGTTCTGGGCCAACAGAAGCATGTCGTGATTGATGCTCAGTCCAAAATGTCCGGCCAGAATACCAGTGAAGAACACGAAGCTGATGCCGAGTGATACGCCACTGATCTTTATCTTTCCGAGGGCGAGTCCGGTCGCACATATGAGCGAAAGAATAAGTATGGCCTGTATGTAGCTTTGTTCTATGAATATTTTAGAAAGCCATTCCATGGGTCAATATATTATAAGTCCGGTCAGTGCTCCCAGACCGATTATTGCAAAAGGACCTATTTTCTTGAAATAAAGGGCGAGAAATGCAATCCCACATATCGCAAAGCTCTTCCAGTCAATAAAGTTGTCAGGCGTTGCCAGGCTGAGTGCTGCGGTTCCGATAAGACCTAAGGTAGCTGGCTTCAGGCCCGTCATCACTCCTTGGAAAATAGGATTGCTCTTCCATTTCTCGTAGACCTTGCATAGCAGGAGCACGATTATGAATGATGGTAGCACGACTGCAAAAGTGGCGGTAAATGAGCCTAGGATGCAGATCAGTTCATGTGCGCCAGTATTGGCGAGTACCTCATAGCCCACATAAGTCGCTGAGTTTATGCCTATGGGGCCCGGGGTCATCTGGGATATGGCGACGATGTCAGTGAATGTACCGTCGTCCATCCATCCGTGCACTGTGACGACTTCGTTCTGTATGAGGGACAGCATAGCATATCCGCCCCCGATTGTGAACATTCCGATTATGAAGAATGTTGTGAAAAGCTCTATGAATATCATTTCCTCCTCCTTTCCTTATACCATGAGATGAACAGAGCCATCACGATCACACATATCAATATATATACAGGTGAGACCTTGAGGAAGCACACCAGTGTCATTGATGAGATGACAATCACCCATGACCACCAGCGCATCTTGGTTGCCTTTATCATGTCTATCATCGGTACACCGATCAGGGCCACCACTACAGGTCTGATTCCTTTGAATGCCTTGATCACATACTCATTATCCTTGAAGTTAGTAAAGAACATTGCGACCATAAGTATTATAAGGAATGGAGGAAGGCAACTGGCGATGGTAGCAACTATGCTTCCTTTAGTTCCGCGAAGTCTGTGGCCAGTCAGAATGGATATATTTACGGCAAAAAGTCCGGGAGCGGTCTGTGCAAGAGTGATGATGTCAATAAAATCCTCGTCGTTCAGCCAATTTCTTTCAACAAGCTCGGTCTTGATTGCTGCAATCATTGGGATTCCACCGCCTATGGTGAAAGCTCCGATCTTTGCGAACACAAGAAATATTTGCCAAAGTGAGATCATTTTTGAGCCTTTTTTTCAGGTTTTTTAGCTATTCTGGACACAAAAGTACAAAAAAATTAAAAAAAATGCGAGAAAAATTTGGAGGATAAAAAAAAGTCCGTATCTTTGCAGCCCGTTTGAGAGAAAACGGCACGAAAAGTTCATTGAAAAGATTGAAGAAAAGTACAAGAAGCAAGTACCGAGAAAA
>JBGUTV010000014.1:0-122598 GCA_045133255.1 Candidatus Cryptobacteroides sp. | reverse complement strand
CTTCGTTCATAATCGATGTGGTATGGCCACAAAGTTACGAACTCACTTCAAATCGCGGTTATCAAAGAACTTGTATAAATAGTTTAATATTAACAACTTATATAAATTTGATGCGAAATTAACGCATCACTAGTAATTATGAAACATAGAGTTCATAAGGATTTTTGATATTTCGCGTCATATGACTACCTTTGCCTTTGGCTATCACAACCGATCAGGCAAAAAGGCTTGTGTCAAGTGTTGAGATATAAATACAGATAAATAGGAATCAAAAGTTTTCCTACCCCAAAAGGTTAACTTATTGATTATCAAGATGTTAGACTTACTGGAGTGGTAATCTAGCGCAGCACTTAAGTTGCTTACATACAATTAATCATATGATTAAGGGTGGGTCAAAATGACTCACCCTTAATTTTGTTATGCGTTGATTATTAGTTGTTTATGTGTTGCACTATCGCATTTTCTGCATAATCCTTCTCATTAAGACATCCGCAAAGGCTGAGCATTGCAATTAATATGGCAAAAATACGTTTCATACTTGTCTTTAGTTGAGATACTCTTTCATCTCAGTTGACAACAACTTCGTAGCAGTTTCTAGATCGCACCTCCTCACCATTACACTAAAATACATGTCCTGTTATCAGCTTTAGACGAGCAAGTATCAGTTCCTTGTAGCTTGTCTTTAGGTCATCAGGAAGGAATGAGCTGTCGATGATTTCATGCCATTTGTCCTGATGTCTGGTCATCCTGTCTATGCACTTTTCGGAAGCATTCGCCGGGACACCGGATTGAATCAAAGCCTGTGTAAAGGTCTCTCTGTTGAACCCGCTAGTTTTGCCTCCTGTGAATACGGGCATGGCTAACTCGTCAGTGTCATTTGGATCTGCCAAAAGAACGGCAAGCAGGTCGTATGCAGGAGAAAGAGAGTATCCTTCTCCTTCGTCAAGCAGCGAGAAATTCTTGCAGTGCATGTCCGAGTTTCCGGTAATCCATGAGAACAAAACGATCTCCCAGAATTTCTGGACATCAAGATATGGAGCCTTTGAGTATTTGATCACTGTCTGGGCAAGCTGTTCATACGAACCAAGGTACTTGTGCTCTGTCAGTCTATTGGTAAGCTGGCACATGTCGAGCATCGAGTGCTTCTGACCTTTCTTGCCTCTATCCATTCTTAAAGTGATATATCCTAACTCCCCATCGCTGAATCTGATAAGAGAATGACGGGCAGTCTTTATCTTGGCGATCTCTGCCATCTTCATCGTTACGTCTTCCAACTCTGGCAGACATCGATATTGTGGACTCTGAGGCTTAAGAATATAGTTTCCCCACAATCCCACGATAGTGAATCGAGAAGGTTCGTTCTTCTTGCCTCTGTCTATCTCCAAAGAGAGCTTTGCCTGGACTCCAGTGACCGACGTGCTCGTCTTGATGACCTTTGATGCAAGATCGGACATATTGTCCCTTGAATAGGGGAGTTCAGGTGCAGTAGAAGTTCCGAACATCTTGCGAGAGCACTCCGGATGAAAATCAACCTCACCCGGACGCAGTTCCTTATAACAATACAGACACTTACTCATGATCTTTCAATTCAATTACTCCGATATCACCAATACAATCCTTGCAGCATGCAAGAAGAAGAGACATTCTGTCCCTCGCATCAATCTTCCACGAATTCTGAGCTATATCGAGCAGCCATCCTTCTGGAATAAGGCCATCGAACACAGGGAACATCATCTCCTTGACATATGGTTCCTCTGTAAGCGGCATTGTAGGACTAAGTGCGGTAGCTCCTTCCATGTTTAAGTATGCCTTGTCGTATGCAAAGCAATAACCTTCCTCGGACTCAGAGATGATTCCGCAGAGGACATCCTTTATATATACCTTTCCTTGCTTCATACTGTCTGATCAATCTTAGCTGGCTTGAGTTCCTCTCCAAAGAGTTTCAGGACCATGTTAACCTTATCCAACTGCACAGTAGATTTACCTCGCTCCAGTTCCCTTACAAAGCGAAGTCCTACTCCTGCACGCTCAGCAAGTTCAACCTGCGTCAGCCCATGCTCCTTGCGTCTTGATTTAATATGTTCTGCGATAGTCATATAATGTAATTTATACCCTATGGGGTACAAATGTAGCAAATATTTCTAAAATTGTACCATAACGGGTATAAAAATATGTGATTATTTGCTAATTATACCCGAAAGGGTACATGTGGATTAATATGTTACTTTGAGTTTTCCAGAACTAGCATAAGGAATTGTTCAAATCAGGGATGACATTGCTGAAATTGTTCCTGCAGAAATTTTATAATTGCTGAGTAAGTTTCTAGTATTAAATGCCCGTGAAACGGGAATTTACCATATAAAAGGGATTACCTTATACTTTACACGAGTTTTATATTCCTTGTAACCGATAAGACCGTCCTCGAGTACCTCCTCCTCATTCCTGATTCTCTTGGCAATCACGGGAATATATCCGAACATGATGATGAATGATATCGGAGAACTGAGGACCAATGGCATTGATAGAAACATGAGGACAGTAGCCATATACATCGGGTGACGGACAATTCCATATAGTCCGGTATCAATGACTTTCTGTCCCTCCTGGATTTCAATGGTTCGGGAAAGATATTCGTTTTCTCTCAATACTTCTGCATATAGTATGTAAGAAAGGATAAAGACGGCAGCAGCTGTCCATACGGCCCAGTCCGGCAACATCCACCAGTCGAACTTCCAGTTCAGACCTGCCATAACAAATGATATTAAAAACAGCAGGCCGCTCAATGCCACAACTGCCTTCTGCTCTCTTTCCTTTTCCTTGGCATTCAGCCTTTTGCGTAACAGCTCGGGACTCTTGACAAGTATGAAGATTCCTGCAATGAACATCGGCACAAACAGAATGCCTATAAGAAGCCAGCCCTGCCAATAGGTAAGTGACCCTGCTGGCAGAAATACCAGCAATCCTGTCAATATGATCCCGGCAAGAAATTTAATCAATGCTTGCGTCAATAAGGTTTTGTTCATTTTGTATTCGTGTATGTCCTTCAGCATATCAGGATCCACTTCAAGACTGCCTCTTTCCTTTTCATCGAAGGTCGCATAGGCACCATTGCAGGTTGCCATCCTTAGAGCCTGCTGTACTGTGATCCTTTCGCAAGAATGTCCGATGCCCCATGAATTTAAGTCTCTAGTTCATAGGTCATCTTTTGAGGTCATCTATCAGGTACTTCTTGTCGCCGATCTCGAAATATACCCTTTCGCCATTGCCTGTCAGATAGAATATGTATCTGTTCTTGGTCTTTGTGTTCTTGAAATGGCCGGACTTCTTCTTGCCGACACTGGTACCATTGGTCCTTATGAGGTTATGGTCCACGTCGTCGGGCACCGGAAGAAATTTGGCGTCGGTGATGTCAATAACTTTTTTTCCGATCAAAAAATGTACAGTAAGGGTATTGTCCTCAATTGTGTTCTTCGTAGGGATTGAACCTAAAACCAGAAGGGCAACGCCTGCAATGATAATGGCGGTTGCCAAGGCTGATGTTGTCATGATCGTCTTCTCTTTTCGGGTGTAACTTTGCATATCCTATCAATTTCAGTATAAACTTCTTCAGGCCTGTCTATCAGTAGCTGTCCATGATTCATCTTCTTGAAGATTACGATCTTAGCATTTGGACAAAGACCTTTCAGATGCTTTACCTGCACTTTTGCAACAAATGCTTCTTTCGTGCCATACCAGAAATGAATGTCAACCTGTGGGATCGATTCCAATCGGTTTGTATATACAGACTTATAACCGTCAAGTACCGCTTTGGTGCCCCCGTATGGATAGACTTTTCTGCATTCATCCAGCAGGACGTCGAAATAGTGTGAGTGGAATACCCATTTCCAGAATCCTGTCCAATGATAGCAGCTCCAGACATTGCCAGCCTGCAGGTAACGAAGCGGACCGACCAGCCATTCAGGAAGAGGCAGCAGAGGAGCGGCATCAAGGATGGAGTGCTCTATTGTCACCTCATTGCGTTCAAGTATTCTTGACAGAATCTTGCCACCAAGAGAGAGGCCGTATGCACAACAGATGCTTCCGGAGTGATATCCCTTTATGTATTCTGTCACCTGTCTGGCCTGGTCGTCAATCGAGGTGAACTCAGTATGGACTCCTATCGTGAATCCATTGATTTCTACAGCAATGACATGGAACTTTTCCTTAAGCAGATCAACCAATGGCAGAAATATCTCATATGAGACTCCTAAGCCGGGAATCAGCATCAGTACTGGTGCCTCATCTTTACCGAATGTCCTGAAGTTCATATGGTCCTATTAAAATGTTCAGATTAACAATGTAAATTTATGCTGATTTGAGCAGATATGCAAGGTGTCCGGTATAGCTGTGACATTTTTTCTGTATTTTGTGACACGGTGCTACAGATTTCCTGCGTTTTATCTGCTAAAGAGCTTTTTTTGTGAAAGTCGGCGGCGGATTGGCTCATCGTAGAATTTAAGGCAGAGGTAGGCCAGCGCTATGCTTGAGACAATTACCAGTAGTGCAACAGGCCAGCAGCCGCTCAGAGTGTAAATGTTATTTTTGATCAGCCATGCATAGAATATATACATTAGTGGATAGTGCACTATGTAGAGCGGATATGAAATCTCACCAAGGAATCTGTTAGCTTTCCGGATGGCTCCGTTTTCTGTACCGCATGCACCAAGCCACACGAGGGCAGGGAAGACTATTGCGATGCATATGAATTCATACAGACTGTTGAGACTGATGCAGCTGCAGCTTCCTGACGGAATGTATGGCACTGCAAAGAGCACGATAAGTGCGCATGTGCATATCCAGAACGCTCCTTTTACTTTTCTTGGCTTGAATGTACGGGCAAGCAGCATTCCCATGCTGAAAGGGAAGAGCATTCTGATGAATCCGCCCCAGAAGTTGACTTCATCTATTGTCCAGCCTACTCCGATCATGTCATATTGCGACACGTCTCCTATAAAGAACCATGCGTGCGCGATGCCAAGCAGCAATGTGAAGAATGCCAATACTTTAGTGGACATTCTACGCATGAATAAGGCGTAGCAGACATTGCCGATATATTCGAAGAACAATGACCAGCCCGGTCCGTTGAGCGGGAACATTTCACCGTTGCCGCGGACTTCATACGGCACTCCCGGAACTGCCGGTATCATACACATTGTCAGCATCAGGGCAACCATCACCCAGCTTGTCGGGACTATGCTGCCGTCCCATCTTTCACATCCTGTCGCGAAAAATGCTATTGCTCCGATCACCGCTCCCATTATCAGCATAGGATGAAGACGTATCAGACGACGCTTGAAGAACCCGCCGATTGACATCTTGCCCCAACGGTCATCATATGCATAACTGATTACAAATCCGGAAAGTATGAAGAAGAAGTCCACTGCAATATGACCATGATTAAGGGTCGTGATCAGCCCGCTGCCGACTCCGTCAGTAGCTTCGGCGAATGCAAGTCCTTCAAAGATATGGTAAATGACCACGAGTATGGCTGCAACGCCACGTAGTCCGTCCAACAGTTCATAATGTGGTTTTGTATCCGCAAAGTATGGCGTTCTCAATGGCTGAGTCGGTTGTTTCATAAAAGTCAGGTTTGAATTTATGATATGTATACCTACAAAGATAATAAATGTTTTTACATATTTATGTTTAAGCTGTTCTGAAAGGGGGCGTAAGATTAGTGTGAGCAATTGTAATATTTCTCAGATAAAGATGTATTTTTGTACTGATGAAAATCTCCGTATAAGAAGGAATAAAAGGACTCTCGAGTACGTGATGATATACGAAGTGAAATGTCTGAACCATTACAATGATGAAGATAATCAATGATACATATAAGGGCTCCGTCAGGTACGTAGTAGCCCAGACAGAGGGAGTATGCTCACAGGCAATAGAACTTCTTGTTGAAGGCGATGTGATTCTTGATGCCGCCTTCCATGGAGGATGCAACGGTAACCTCAAGGGCATAGTTGCTCTTTGCAAGGGACAGAAGATTTCCGAGGTGCAACAGAGACTCGCAGGTATAACCTGTGGCGGCAAAAGTACTTCATGTCCGGATCAGTTTGCACAACTGCTCAAGTCTATCTCCCGTTGATTTCAAGACATTCATGTGATGTAATTTGCGCTCATAAAAGTACTTTGCATATTCTGGATGATTCCGGTCAGAAGTCTCGACGACTCGGTCGAAGCCGGCAGGAAGTACTGCACAAAGTCACTCTGATCATCCGCAGAGAGACCTAGTGCAAAAACATAGCGAAAGTGCTCGCGGTCCCCTTCATTTATTTTGGTTTTTAGCATGGCAAATATAAACAAAAAGTCTGTCTGTCAATATATGAATCGGCATAAACGCAGAAAGAGAAAAATAAGTATATTTGCCAAATGGAATATCTTTCAAAGCAACGATACGATGAGATTGCGGCCGAGTTGAATCACCTTATCAACGTGGTCTATCCTGAGGTACGCGAAAATGTCGCTGAGACCAGTGCGCAGGGGGACAGGAGCGAGAATGCGGGATATCGTGAAGCGAGACGCAGGCAGGCTAAGACCATCAGCCGTATCCGTTTCCTGCAGAAGGTCCTGGAGCATTCCCGTGTGATTGATCCCAACGCGCTTCCAAAGGACAGAGTCTGTCTTCTCAGTACGGTGGAATTCACAAACCTGTCGACAAATATCCGAATGAAATTCGAGATAGTCAGTCCTCATGAGATGAATCTGGAGGCAGGCAAGATATCATTGAAATCCCCTATAGGAGCTGCTCTGATGGGAAAGAAGGTTGGCGAAACAGCAGAAGCGCAGACTCCATCAGGAACACTACGCCTGAGAATTGAAAGCATCACACTATCACCGACGACGGCACCAATGCCATTACCGGAGAAGTGGTGATCGAGGAATAGTTTCCTCACACCTTCATGGCTCTGCCGGAGTGCTTGATTGCTTCGGTGTCAAGGTTTCCCTTATCCAGGACCTTGATGCCGTTGATGTAAACCTCTTCAATGCCGAAGGACTGCTGTCTGTCTGGCTCTCCATTGCGCAGCTTTTCTTCGTCAAAGACAGTAAGGTCGGCGAAGAATCCTGGCTTGATCAGTCCTCTGTCCTTTATCGAGAACCTTTCCGCAACAGCGCCGGTCATTTTTCTGATGGTGTTCGGCATTGTGTCTCCTGTGCCGCATAAAGAGAATTTGAGGAACTTAGGGAAACAGTCATATATTGCAGGGTTCTGGATTCCATGATCCTCTACCCATGCGTCTGTCATGTAGAGGCATCTTTCGTCTTTTGATAGTTCGCTTACGATTTCAGGAGTGCTGTACGGCCCCATATTGACGCGACCCTTGAAATCGCTCATCTCGCAAAGGTCAAGGTAGGCGTCAAGGCATGATTTGCCCATTTCCTTTGCAATCTGCGATACGCTCTTGCCCTCATATCCTTCATGTCCCGGACCGATGTATGCTATCTGGATGTCATCCCATCCGAAACCAAGAAGGATTATTGTCGCCTTGATCAATATGCTGAGCTTCAGCTTGTTGAACCAGTGCCGCTTCTGGTCCGGAGATAGAGCCTGATACCATGCAGGAAGCACTACGGTGATGACTGAAACACCAAGAAGCTCACTATAGATATCAAAACCTATATCCACACCCTTCTTCTTTAATCCATGAAGGATTTCCAGAAGCTCATCCTTGCAGCGGAATGAACGACGTCCTACAAAGATGGCATGTGAATAATGCAGTTTCATTTTAGTGCCGGACGCTATCTCAACCAGCTCGTCCAAAGCTCTGAGCAGATGAGGACGTCCCAGGAGAGGATAGGTCATAGACACAGCAGAGCATGCTCTAGGATGCACTGTCATAGGTCTGTCGTATTTTTCACAGAGTCTTGCGACATCCTTAAGTTCATCGATACCGGCATAGATTCCAGGTTCGTACATGAGTCCAAGAGAAAGTCCGCAGGCACCTTCCTTAAGTGCACCCTCCATTATTTCGAGCATCTTTGTGCGTTCGGCTTCTGTCAGTGCCCTGTTCTCATATCCGGAAACGCTTGCTCTCGCCGTGCAATGACCGGCAAGCACAGCAATGTTGCATGGAGAATTTCTGTCGATAGCTTCAAAGAACTGCGATACACTCGGGTATATTCCTGTTGTCCCGTTATATGAGAATAAACCTCCTCCGACTTTGTCTATATACTTTGAATCCGGATCAAATCCGACTGCTGACAATCCGCAATTACCTGTAACGAAAGACGTGATGCCCTGACGGATGAAAGGTTCAAAATACTTCCTTGGCTCCTTCTTTATCGCGAACCAGTCATTGTGAGAGTGTGCGTCAATGAATCCTGGCGCGACTGAAAGTCCTTCGAGATCAATGACTTCCCATCCGTCCTCGCAAACTATGGAGTCTGCCGTTCTGACTATTCTGTCTTCATTTACCAGAATATCTCCTTTGAATGCCTTGGAGCCGGTACCGTCGTAAATCAATGCGTTCTTGAACAGTTTCATAGGTTTGAGGTTTTAGTCATGCTTTAGGGATTAAAGATAAAGCATAATACTCGAAATGTCAATTTTATGAACAAAATCTTTCTGCAGATCCTGTTTCTCATATCCATCCAGTATTTGAATATGTATATAAATTAGGTAGATTTGCCAAATCTAAACAATGTCATATTGCTGACATATGTGTATATAATCAGAACGAAATCCAATTAGATATGGCAAAGAAAGAAGGAGTAAGGAAGATGTTTGACAACATCGCTCCTGAGTACGACAGACTTAATCATATATTGTCGCTTAATATTGATAAAAGGTGGAGAAGCAAGGCTGTCCGTGAACTGGCAGATGAAAAGAGACCTCTCAAGGTCCTCGATGTTGCTTGCGGAACAGGTGACTTTACGATAGAGATAGCCCGAAAGGTGGATCTCGGAAGTGAGGTTGTGGGTGTTGATATATCTGAGGGAATGATTGCAGTCGGCCTGGACAAAATTGCAAGGAGCAGGGTTGAAGCCACTATGCGTGTCGCTGATTGTGAGGCACTGCCATATGAAGATGATACATTTGACCGTATATCCGTAGGCTTCGGTGTACGCAACTTCGAACATCTTGAGCTCGGACTTGGCGAGATGTGCCGAGTTCTCAAGAAAGGTGGAAAACTCGTGATTCTGGAACTTTCTGTTCCGTCGAATCCTATCATAAGATGGTTCTACAAACTTTATTTCCTTCATATTCTTCCGGCCATCGGAGGTGCCGTCTCTGGTAATAAAAGTGCGTACATATATCTTCCGGCATCTGTGCTGAATTTTCCAGGACCGGACAAGTTCATTCCGATGATGACGGTGGCAGGATTCAGGGATGTCAGGCATACTGCATTCACCTTTGGTATCTGCAGGATGTATGTAGGTGTCAAATGATATTCCTATGTTAAGATACATTGCTGCCTTTGTTCTGCCCGCTGTTTATCTGATCATGCATGTCACCACATGGCGCAGGGTAGTTACAAGCAAAGGCATGGCCCTGAATCCTCTGCTCGGAAAGACCGCGAGGAATCTTCTGGTATTCGGCCTTATGCTTCTTGCAATAGCAGAATTTTGTTCTTAAATTTACGCGTCAATCACAAAATCATGACGCGATGAAACGAATATCTGTAATCTTCATTATGCTTCTGACAGTGGTGTCTGCTGATGCCTTTGCGCAGATGGTACCGGTAAACAAACGTTTCGGAAAAGTTTCAAAGGAAGAGGTTGAATTAAAGGAGTATGCTGCTGACACATCTGCGTCGGCACTGATGCTGTACGAAGAAACTTACATGTCGCTTAACTTTGATGCAGGTGGAGGATTTGTTCTGAACACCAAGAAGCATCAGAGGATAAAGATTCTCAAGGAGGAAGGTCTGCATTGGGGTGATGTCGAAATGATCTATTACTTCGCTCCGGTATTGAGGGAAAATATTTATAAGATTGATGTGGTAACCTATAACATCGTTGATGGAAAGGTCGTCGAGACCAAGATGCCAAACAAATACATTTTCGATGAAGAGTTTACGGAAAATTACAGGAAGATGTCTTTTTCCGCACAGGAAGTGAGAGTGGGATCAGTCATTGAAATCAGATATGAGATAACCAGCAACAGATATTGGGACGTAAGTGATATATATATACAGAAAAGCATCCCGGTAAATCTCTCTGAATGCACTGTCCGTCTGCCGTCAATGTTTGATTTCAACAAGACGCAGCAAGGATATGTCCATGTTGAATATGAATCTATTCCTGAGTCAGCTTCGCTTCTGCTTGGTGGAGGCTCGACTTATTCATATACGGTGATCACAGATAAGTTCAAGGCAATCGATGTGCCGGCATTCAAGATTGAACCATATCTGTATAATGCCAATCAGTATTATACAGCAATTCTTTATGACATCAAGTCCCTTAACATCCCGGGAACCATTCATGAAAATTTCAGTGTGACCTGGGAGGATGTTGACAATAATTTCATCGATTCCGAATTGATGCGCAGATTCAAAGGTCAGTGTCAATTCAAGGATGAAACCGCATCCTTGGCCCTAGAGGGGACTGATGTGGATAAGATTGCATCTGTGGTGAAGATGGTAAAGGACAAGGTGCAGTGGAATGAGAAATATAAACTTTTCCCCGAGCCTCTGCTGCAGGTCGTGAAAGCTCAGAGCGGCAGTAATGCCGACATCAATTGTCTTATCGCAGGCTGTCTGCGCGAACTTGGGTATGTAGTTGAGCCTGTTCTGATCAAACTGAGGTCTTCCGGTTATCTTCTCGAGATTCATCCTGAATTGCGCCCCTATGATACCATGATCCTTAAAGTCGATGCAAAGGATGGCAGATCCTATTTTCTTGACGGAGGACCTGGTTCGGGATATCCTAATGTTCTGAGTCCTCTCATGCTGATCGATATGGCCCGAATCCTGCGTCCGGAAGGAAGAAGCGAGTGGGTAAATCTCACAAGGTTGGGACATAACGGTACCACGATTTTCGTCAAGGCACAGGTTACTCCTGAACTCTCGCTGTCAGGTACTTACAATGCCAAGTTTACCGGACAGGATTCATATGACATAAAGAATCTTTATGCTTCTTTTGATGATGAGGATGGATTTATAGAAGATATTGAGGGTGATAATCTTATTGAGGTCATTGAATTCAATGCTTCCGGTATGAGAGATTATTCTCCTTCTGCCTCATATGATTATGCATTCGAAGATGAAATAATAGGAACCGACGGTAAGATGTATATCAATCCATTTGTCACCAGATTCCATTCTAAGGACTCGTTTCAGTCAATTACCAGAGAATATCCTATTGACTTCCCATATCCGTATACTGTGACCTATATGTATAATCTTGTCATACCTGACGGATATACCGTAGAGCAGTTGCCGGAAAACTCTTTGATCAAGTTTGCCGGGCTTGATGCTACTGTCAGATTCATGACAAGTGTACAGGGGTCTGAGATTGCCGTCATGTTCAATTATACTCAGAAAAAGATGGTAGGACAGTCGGGTGATTACGCACAGATCAGGGAATTCTGGCAGTATATGAATGCTTTGTATGAATCGATGATTGTGTTAAAGAAGAACTGATCATGAAGCGGATATTTCTTCTTGCAGTCCTTAGTCTCATCGCAGTTCTTGCATATGCGGATGATGTAAAGACTGCTAATGCGATAATATTGTCGGACAATACAGTCTTTGACGTAAGTTCCTTGTCTTCCGGAACCTTGAAATCGCATGTCAAGGTAATGGTTTTCAATGATAAAGGTCTGCGTTCTGCATTGTTTCGTGCATATGTGGACCCGTTCAGAACCTTGACTTCGTTTTCAGGAAAGATAGAGGCAGGAGGCAAGACTATCCGTAAACTGAAATCTTCAGATCTGACGACAGTCATGGTTGCGGAAGGTGTGGCTTCTGATGCATACGTTACATTCTATGAGCCGGAGGCTCCATATCCTTTTACGGTTGAATATGATTATGAAATATCATATAGAAAGGGATTCGTTTCATTTCCAGTCTATTATCCCGTAATATCTTCCGATGTTTCAGTCACGAAGGCATCCTATTCCATTTCTCTTCCTTCAGGTATGTCCATTCAGTACAATTCATCCAAAGAACCGGAAAAGGTGACTGACGGAAAGAAGGATGTGTATGTGTGGTCATTTGACAGATATCCGGGCTATGTTTATGAACATATGATGCCGGAGGAGCAGGAATTCGTGCCTTATGTGTATTCAGCTCCCGTAAACTTTGAGTATGCAGGGTATAAAGGTGTCCAGACCTCATGGAAAGAAACCGGCGAGTGGCTGTATAGTCTTCAGAAAGATGCCTTTGAGGTGCCTGATGAACTGAGACTTAAGGTTCAGGAGTTGGTCGATGGAGTGACCGCAGATAAAGAAAAGATCAGGATACTTTATGATTTCCTTCGGGAAAACACAAGATATGTCAGCATTCAGCTTGGGATTGGTGGATACAGACCTTTCTCTGTCTCCACTGTTTTCAAGACCGGATTCGGTGACTGCAAGGCGTTGTCGGTGTATATGCAGGCGCTGCTTTCGATAGCTGGCATAAAATCGGAATATTTCGTTGTCCACACTGACAATGAGGAACTTCTTTCAGGCTTCCATTCTGTAGGACAGATGAATCACGCCATGCTCTGTGTGCCGATGAAATCTGATACTCTATGGATAGAGTGTACCAATGCCCGATATCCGCTTGGATACAGACATAGTTCCATTGCCGGTCATCAGGTACTCCTGGTCAAGGAGGAAGGCGGAGAAATGGTTAGGGTCAGTGATTATCCGGATTCATTGAGACTCAAGTCAGAAACAGTTGATGTTGAACTTATGGCTGACGGAACAGCAGTCTGTAAGGGACAGCGGAGGCTTGTACTGAACAATGTGGAACCGTACATCGGTTTCCGTTCTCTTGACGCTAAGGCCCAGTTCAGGGCGATAATGTCCGGCAACTCTTTTAATCCGACAGATTTCAGTATCCTGTCGGTCGAAGACAATTTCAATGACTGGACATCAATGGAACCTGATGAAGAATACATTCCTGAATTGCGTATATGTTATTCCTATACTGTAAAGGATTATGCGAAGGCTGCAGGTGCCCGTATCTTTATGGACATGAATCCTTTCGCCAAGAAATTATATTCAGACAGAAGTCCAAGAATCAATGATATGGTCATCAATTCGGAAACGACCCTTTCAGACACAGTACGAATCAATCTCCCGGCCGGTTATATTCCTGAATCCCTTCCTGCTTCCGGTATTGTCGAGAGCCAGTTCGGCTGCCTTGCTACTGAGGTTACTCAAAGTGAAGATCAATCTGTTGTGACTATTGTGCAGACATTCCGTTTCTATCCCGGCCGCTTCCCGAAGGAGGTATATGCTGATTACAGGACTTTCGCACGTTCTGTCTCACGCATTTATGATGCCAAGATTGTGCTTGTCAGAAAATGAAAATAACTATCTTTGAAGCATGAACTCAAGATTCCTGCTCATATTTATGATTCTTCTTTGCAATGCCTTTCATATGGATGCAAAGAAGTTCTCCGTTTCGGGTTCCGTCGAGACGTATACTGCATATCTCTGGAGAGGTTCAAAGGAGTGTGGCGCGCATGCAGCTCCTTGTCTGTCATTCAGTTATGGAAACCTCACATTACAGTCCTACGGTTTTATATCTTATGACGGTGGCTATAAGGAAATCGATTGGGATATTTCTTATAAAGTAGGCGACTTTACGTTCCATCTGGCTGATTATTATGCCCGTCTTTCGTCGTATACGACGCCGGAAAATTATTTTGATTTCAGAAAAGGTTCTACTAACCATATTCAAGAGGTGATACTCTGTTATGAACCGCAAAACCTCCCTTTTGCAATCAGGTGGTTTACATTCGTCAACGGTGACTGGATTCCGGAGGAGGACGGAACTTTGGGCAGAGCATCCTTTTCATCCTATCTTGAGCCTGAGATATTTCATCAGTTCAGTGAGAACAGCAGACTTTCCCTCTTTTGCGGTGCAAGTGTCCTTAAAGGAAATTATACAAAATACACTAAGGACTTTGCCGTCATTCATCTTGAACTCCGCTATAGGCATCAGTTTGATCTGGGTAAGGTAAATCTTCCCGTTCAAGTATCTTTTGTGACAAATCCTTATTCTAAGAAAACATGGCTGAATGCCGGAGTAGGATTGGCATTCTGATAAATGTGGTGAATCTCTTATAAATGAACAGATTGACCGCTGGGTCGTAATGATACACGGAGCAGGTGGAAGCATTGAGGTGTGGTATCGCCAAGTGCATAATTCCACTTCCTCAGGTCCAGGAAACAGTCAGGAATTCCGGCGAGAATGTGTCACTGGTGATAGTGCCCGATGCAGGACATGTGTGCAATGTTGACAATAAGAATTTTTTCAACCGTTGTTCATTGGATTTTCTGAAAAATTTCTAATTTTACAAAATAATGATTTTCTAAACGATTATATGATGAAGCGCTTCCTTCTTTTCACTGTTGCAACGTTTTTGTCACTGGCTTCTGCTTCAGCTCAGAACCAGCTTCGAGCGAAGGCTGTCTGCGGTCCATATGTCCAGTGTATGAGTGAGACTGGATTTACTGTCATCTGGACCACTGATATGGATGCTGTAGCCTGGGTAGAGGTTGCTCCCGATGATGGTACTCATTTCTACAATAAGGAAAGAGATAAGTATTACGATGCCCGTGGAAACGGAGTCTATCCAATCGGTAAGATACATAAGGTAGAAGTAGACGGTCTTGAGCCGGGTACTACCTACAGGTACAGGATCATGTACAAGGGCGTGACAGCCTATAATGGGTCCGGTGACGTTCAGTATACCAAGGCAAACGGTACAGATGTCTATAAGGGTCAGCCTCACAAGATCACTACTTTCAAGAAGGATTATGACAGCATCCGTTTCGATATCTACAATGATGTCCACGGAAAGGATTCTCTCTTCAACCTTATTCTTGCCGGAGCAAGGGAAGATAGAGACTTTGTATTTCTTAATGGAGACATGACCAGCAACATCTCAAGCGAGGACCTTATCGCAAAGATGTACCTCGGATCTGTTGCAAAGAGTCTTAACGGAGGTCTTCCGATCTTTGCTTCCAGAGGAAATCATGAACTTCGCGGCCGCGATGCAATAAAGTGGTTGAATTATTTCGAGACTCCTACTGGTACTCCTTACTACAGTTTCACTATCGGCAAATATTTCTTTGTCGTTCTTGATGCATGCGAAGACAAGCCTGATACAGATATCGAGTACAGCGGAATCGTTGCATCTGCTCCATACGTGAAGCGTCAGGCTAAATGGCTCAAGGAAGTTCTTGCTTCTGAGGAGTGCCGCAATGCCGAGGTGCGCATCGCATTCTGCCATGTTCCGCCTGAAACAGCAGGATGGTTCGGTGC
Organism: Candidatus Cryptobacteroides sp.; assembly: GCA_045133255.1. Classification (GTDB taxonomy): domain Bacteria; phylum Bacteroidota; class Bacteroidia; order Bacteroidales; family UBA932; genus Cryptobacteroides. The sequence continues at coordinate 107,128 of JBGUTV010000014.1, read as the reverse complement.
AGCAAATATGTGCGAGACCCTCATCCCGCCTCTCAATGAAGCAGGAATCGATGCCATGTTCTGCGGACATATCCACAGATGGAGAGTGGCAGAGCCTGACGGAAGCATCTCGAATGCCGAGTTCCCGATCATCTGCAACCCTAACATGCAGAGAATGGAGGTGACAGTCTCAGAGAAGTCTATTGATATACAGACAATCAACACTGAGGGTGTCGTAACAAACAAGCATTCTATCGATCTCAAAAAATAATAAGCACCAACGACATCCATCCGAATGAATACGGTGCAAAAGCATTTGCGACCCTGATCTACAGAAAGATTGTCGAACTTGGTTACGTCAACTGATAATCTGTAAGGATATATGATTAAATCTTTTACTTTATGATTACATTGATCAAGGATTATTGGGAAGGGCTATGTGTTGTTGCTGTCGTAGTTGGCGCAGCCTTTACTGCATATGTCAGGTGGAGAGGACTAAAGAGTACTGAAACCCTGAGAGATGAGTATCAGAGGTCATTCGACAAGGTTGTCACTGATCTGTCCTCAGATAACAGAACATCCCAACTTACCGCGGCAATTCTCCTGAGGCGCTTCTTTTCCATCAATGAAATGAAGGAAGAAAAGACATTCCTTAAAGATGAAACAATCAATGTCATATCTTCTCTGTTGAGAACGCTGCAGACAGGTGTCTTTCAGAAGACGGTTGCTGATGGCCTGGCATATGCCGTTGACCTCCAGTCTGTCGATCTGCAACGAACCAATCTGCAGGACGTATGCCTTGAAGGTAAGAGCCAAAGGCTGAATCTAAATGGAGCGGATATGTTTATGGCAGATATGTCATATGCATTGATTAAAAATGCAGATGCGGTAGGAGCATATTTCTATAACGCGATTCTCCTGAAGGCCAGATTCAAGAAATGTAACCTCAGAAATGCCGACTTCAGAAATGCCGACCTGAGCAATGTCAAGTTCGATAAGGTTGATCTGTATATGGCTAATTTTACCGGAGCTCTTAATATTCCGGATGAAATAAAGAATGGCATCAAGGATTATAAAGAAGAGGATGGCAGTCTGAGTAAGCGTTATCAGGAAGTGGGTGAGGTCACTACTTCAGATAAGAAGTCATCAGGTAACATTTTCTTCAGCATACCCGGCTGTGCGACTATAGAAGACAATGCCTTGATACACGAGTATCATCAAATGCTTGAAGGCATGAATTATAATGTCATCTGCTATACAAGAGACCAATATCCGCAATACGGACAATTGAACAGGATCAGGCACGACATAATGCAGTCATCCGGAATGGTCGTGTTTGGATTAAAGCAGATCAGAGTAGATAAGGCCACATATCGCCCATCTACTGAAGAGGAGCAGAAATGGGAGGAAACGAAATGGTTGCCAACGCCTTGGAATGATATTGAAGTGGGACTTGGAGCCATGTTGGGATTGCCTATACTCCTTGTGAAGGACGCTGATGTCAATAGTGGAATTTTTGATTCGCATCTGAGTGAGTGCTTTATCGCTAAGATTCCATCTTCATATAAAGTGGATAAGGTCAAGGGGGAAAAGGAATTTAACCTGTGGCTCTCTAAGATCAATTGATAGACCTAGTGCAAAAACATAGCAAAAGTGCTCGCGGTACCCCGAAAAAATAGGGGACCGCGAGCACTTTCAGCATAAAAATGCGTCAGGTCACAGAAGTCTTTTATCCGAAGATAGTGTTCAGGACGTGTGCGAGACGGTAGCCGCCGAGGATGAGCTGCTCTTCAAGCATAGGGGAGAAGTCGTACACGAACTGGTATGAGAGATTCGGATTGTCTGAATTGATGGCTTCCACGTAGTTGTAGATTGCCGCTGCATTGTCGACTGTTGTTGTGAACCATTCCTTATATGTGCCTGTAGTGACAGCTTTCTTGAATTTTCTGTCTTTTCTGTCGAGCTGCTCGACCCATTCCATATATCCCCACTTTCTTGCAGACTCGATCATCTTGCTGTCAAACACGGAATGCAGGTTGGTGTTCTGACCGAACCATCTGACCTTCTTGCTGTTTCCGCCTCTGTCAGAAAGTCTTCCTGCGTGCATAGGACAATGCATGTCACCCACCATGTGGATAATCATCTTCACATAGTCTACTTTCATGCTGTCTGTCAGCTCATTGTAATGGTTGGTAAGAGCATCTGTGAGCATTTCAAGACCGGTAATCACATCGCCTTTCTCTTCTTTCTTCATTGTTTCGTAGGTGTGTCCTTCGTCTACATTGGCATAATGCCAGGTTTTGGTCTTGTCGTAGCCGTTTCGCCAGTAAGGTGAGTTCTGGATGTTGTCCATCCACGATGAGTAGTAGACGATCGATTTGCCGTCAAGAAGTTTTGTGATCTTTCTCTTGGCCTTGCAGGTAAGATTCTGCTCGGCGATGGCGGCAACCACATCATGGCCCATAGGTCCCCATGCATAAAGGGATACGCATTCAAGCATAAAGAATATGCTCAATATTGAAATAGCTAAGCGTTTCATAATCATAAAGCGTTAATATTATCTGATTGTTTCGCAAAATTAGCGAAAAATGCATAATTTTGAAGGATAAAATGCCATATAATGAACAAACTGATCTCTGTTTTTATAGTAACACTATTTGTTGTTGCATGCGCTCAGGACAAATCTTATACAGAAAAGCTTCAGGAGCAGATTCTTGAATCATATAACACCCCTATAAGGCCTGGATACGAAGGCAGGAATCCATATTGGAACAAGTTTGCAAAGAAATTCATGTACGCTCCGGCTTTCGATTTCAAGGCTGTAGAAGGGGCTAAGACATATCGATATACTGTCAAGGAATCTGTACAGGACAGCACCTCAATGGCATGGATATTCACGGCAGAAGCACCGAATCTCGCCCTGTCACCGATATGGAAAGACATACCGGTCGGTGATGTCGAACTCAAAGTTGAAGCTCTTGATAAGGATGGAAATGTGATTGAGATTGCAGGTTCGCGCAAATTTTATCGAGACTCACCATTCACTCCTCCATATCACGGTGCGGTCAGGGATTATAAGGAATCTGCAGTGCTTGCAATGTTGTGCATTCATAACATGGAGCCGATCCAGAACTGGATGAAAGGTCCGCATCCGGACATGTCATATAACCTTAATACTTATCCAGCCAAGATCGTCAGTTCCACAATCAGTATGGAAGTCCTTCTGTCGGAATACTGTCCTGAACTTAAGGAGGATGCATTGAAGATTGCAGAAAATGCGGCTCAGTTCCTCATTGATCAGAGTCTGCCTGAAGATGCCCCGTTGGCTTATTTCCCTCCTACATATTACGGAGACCTCATCACATCTGCCATTGCACGCAACAAAGGCAAGACGATGGCGATGGAGGCACTTACTGCGGCAAACGCCTTCCTTGATCTTTTTGATGCGACCGGTAAGCAGGAATATTTTGACCGTGCTATGCACATTACGGATACTTACTCAAGAATTCAGGCTGAGGACGGATCGTTTCCGATCAAGATGGACTTTCTGACCGGTGTTCCGGTAAATGATGTAAAGGCTATGCTCCATCCTATGCTTGAGTATCTGCAACGTCTTGAGCAGCAGTATGGAATCACGACATACAATGATATGTTCACCAAGGCTGAGGCTTGGATGAAGAACGGAGCTCTCAAGTCATTCGATATGACCGGCCAGTTCGAAGATTCCAGAATCGTCGGACTCGAGCCATATGAGAATCTGACTAATTGCACGGCAGCGCCATATGCGACATTTCTTCTTGAAAAGTCTCTGACTACAGAAGAAGAACTTGCCGATGCAAAGGACTTGATCAATTTCTGTGAAGACCAGTTCGTATATTGGGCATCTCCTGAGAAGAAATATGGTGTCCAGCTTCATCACACCCCTCACGTGGTCGAACAGTACCGCTACAGAATGCCTATTGACCACAGTGCCTGCAATGTTGCCAATGCATGGCTGAGCCTTTATGAAGAGACTGGTGATGAGATAGCTTTCATGAAGGCCAAGGCTTTGATTGATAATATAACAATCATGCAGGATATCAATACGGGAATGATTCCTACCTATTGGACTAATTTCCTTGTTGCTGAGAACTGGACCAACTGCACATTGCTGTCTGTCCAGACTCTTTTGAGAATGGCGGAGATTACCGGTCAAGCCGGTAATGACGAATAAAATTATCAAGCCGGTAATGACGAATAAAATTATAAAATATTATATATGACATTTATCGACTGGTTTATTGTAGCCTTGTTTCTGGGAGCACTTGTGCTGATAGGCTACCTTTTCTCTCGCAAAAACAAGAATATTGAAGATTATTTTGTAGGCGGGCGTGCCATGCCAGGCTGGATCGTTGCCATCGCTGCAACAGGTACAGCCATTTCAGCCGGTACATTTGTCGGATCACCTGAATTGGGATTCAACACAAACCTGACTTATCTCCTGAATCTTCTGGGAGCCATTGTCGGTGGACTTGTAGTTGCAGCATGGCTTCTTCCAAAATTATATAATGCCAAGACCATTACTGTATATGGCTTCATTGGCGACCGCTTTGGCCAGACAGCAAAGACCAGCACATCGGTGATGTTCCTTCTGGGACAGCTGTTCACATCGGGAAGCCGTCTGTTTATTGCTGCAATTGCAATCAGCGTGATTGCATTCGGCAACATACAGTTCCAGTTCATGGTCATCAGCATAATAATACTTGGTGTCGTATCCACCTTCTACACAATGATGGGTGGTATCAAGGGACTTCTTTACATCGATACTTTCCAGACTCTTCTGATGATATTCAGTGGCGTTGTAGGACTCATTCTTGTGTATGTCTCATTAGGAGATATGACTTGGGCCGAGATATGGCATTCTCTTACTGAAGGTGGTATGGTCAAGAATCCGGCAGCTGCAGGTGTGGCTCCAGGAATCGCTGCAGACGGCACTCTTCAGGGCTGGGTAGAGGGCAGCAAGGTTCAGATGTTTGACTTTTCGCTTGATCTGAGCAAGCCGTATACGATTCTTGGCGGTCTGATAGGAGTTGCAGTATTCAAGGTTGCACAGTTCACTACGGATCAGGAGTTTGTTCAGAGACAGCTTTCCTGCAAGAATGTGCGTAAGGCTGGAGAGTCACTTGTCGTGTCGCAGTTACTCGCTATCCCTACTGTTCTCATCTTCCTTTGTATCGGTTCGCTTCTGTATGTGAAATATATTAATTCACCTGCTGCAGACGGCGTCCTGAGCCAGGGATTTTTCTCTGATGCAAGGGATGTGTTCCCACAGTTCATCAAGAATCATATCCCGACAGGTGTACGTGGCCTTATGATTACAGGTCTGCTCGCCGCTGCGCTCTCAAGCTTCAATTCTGCGATTAATTCCATGGCCTCAAGCTTTGTCGCAGACCTTTATCTTCCGTTCAAGGCGAAAAAAGGAGAAGCTGTTCAGAATGACAGCGACCAGATAGCATCTTCACGTTGGATTGTATGTCTTATGGGTGTGGCACTTACTGCCTTTGCAATCCTTACATGCGTGATGCAGCAGTCTTCAGGTCTCAATTTTGTCGATTTCGCTACTGGCGTAATGTGTTTCGCATATGTAGGTATGCTTGGAGTATTCCTTACAGCCATTCTCACAAAACGAGGCAATACGAAGAGTGTGATCGCTGCTCTGATATCAGGTATACTCATTGTCATTCCTCTGATGTTCCAGAAGGAATTCTTCGGTGCGAACTACATTGCATGGACATGGTGGTGTCCTATCGGCGGTTTGATCACGACTGCTATCTGTCTCCTTGGTAAACCTAAGAAAGCATAAAATGAAGATAAGGATATATTCAATATTGCTTGTTTCAGTCCTGCTGAGTCTGAGTGTCTCGGCACAAGGACTCAAGGATGAGCATAAAGGTGTATACAGAGCATATGATTTTGATGCACCGAGAGTTGATGAACCTGCCCCAAAGGGCTATGAAGTCTTCTGCCTGAGTCATTACGGAAGGCATGGCTCTAGATTCCTTTACAATGAAGCGGAATATGATACTCTCAATGTTGTCCTGAACCGGGAGAGTCTTACTGCAACCGGTGAAAAGGTAAGGGATAAATTCAATGAAAATTATCCGATCTTCAAGGGTAGGGCTGCTGATCTGACGGAACTTGGACAGAAGCAGCATCGACTCCTTGCACGCAGAATGATGGATGATTATCCGAATCTGTTCAGAAAAGGGTCAGAAGTGTATGCGTTTTCGTCTGACAGGACAAGATGCATGATGAGCATGTATTGTTTCCTCGATGAACTGAGACTATGCAGAAATGGACTTGACATACATGCTGATTATAATTCTTCTTATCTAAAGTATCTGAGGGCTCAGCATCCGGAGCCTTTCGACATGAAAGCCTACCTGCGTGACAATTTTGATCCTCAGTCTGTATTTGAGCGTCTGTTTACCTCACCTGAGAAGGCTATGTCATCGACTGATCCATGGAACTTTGCTCAGGAACTTTATTATTATGCATCTCATCTTGATGGAGCTGGAATAAAGGATGATTTCTGGTCCAATGTTCTTTCCGATGACGAAGTCAATGCAATCCATAGAGTGGAAAATGAGAAGTTCAGCTATAACAGAGGTGGACTTCGTCCGGCAAACCAGACTGTTGCGCGTATAGGTCTTTCGCACATCATCCAGACTGCGGATGAGGATATTGCATCAGGAAAATCTATCGTACGACTCAGATTCGGCCATGATACAATGATAATGAGTCTGATGACATTGATGGGTTTGAGTCCTTTCGATGGAGCGAGAATCAACAGTTCGGATGTACCGATGGCGTCAAACATCAGATTTGTCTTTGCAAGAAATAAAAACGGTCGTGTCCTGGTAAAGGTCCAGTATAACGAAAGTGATGTAATGCCCTGGACCGACTGGTCTGAATTCAGAACTTATTGTCAGCGTAGGATTGCATGGAATCCATCTCAGCATACTGTATTTGAAAAGAATACTGAGTATAATCCACTCTTTATCTCCCACCGTGGTCTTCAGTCAATGGGTCCGGAGAACTCATTACCTGCATTCAAGGCTGCCGCTGAAAGGGGAGCATGGGCTATTGAGACAGACTTCCGTATGACTGCAGACGGACATGTCGTATGTATTCATGACAAGACTCTGGACAGGACAACTGACGGAAAGGGACCGGTTGCTGATAAGACCTTGGCAGAAATCATGGCACTGAAGGTTCTCCCTGTAAATACTAAGACTGTTCACAAACTATATGATTATTCCAAGTTCAATGTGGAGGAACTGAAGGTTCCGACTATGGAGGAATATTTCGACATATGCAACAGGAACGGGTGTGTGGCATTTGTTGAACTTAAGGAGGACAATGGTGTGATTGAAGCCATGATTAATGCTATAGAAAAGTATGGGATGCAGGACAGATGTGTGATTTCATCAGGCAATCTAGCTCTTCTTGAGGCCTATCGTGCTGCCGGCGGAAAGGAGGTCATACATCTTATATTTGCAAAACCTGAACAGATCAGACGCGTACAGGAACTTGGAAATGCTTCAGTTTCATTCAAGTATTCCGATCTTTCTGCTGAAGTGGACCTTGAAATTGCTGGAGTCAAGATAGACTCATTCAAGCAGCTGGTTGATTATATGCATTCACTCGGCATAAGGATATGCTTCAGAGCTGCCGATACAAAGGAGGATGCATTGAAAATGATAGAATACGGCACTGACTATATGCCGTCAAATGTAAAAACAACTATCGAATAGATATATGAAGACAATTACAGAACCGTCAAGACAGATTCCTGTAAGGGATGAGGTTGATGTATTGGTAGTGGGTGGAGGCCCTGCCGGTATCATGGCAGCACAAGCAGCTGCAAAAGTAGAAGGAACAAGTGTAATGCTCCTGGAGACCAGAGGCTCATTGGGTGGAAACATGACACAGGGTTTGCCTCTTCTTGGCTTCCTCGGAAGAAAAGGAAACCAGATAATCAAGGGACTTCCTCAGCAGTTTGTAGACAGACTGACTGAACGTGGTCAGGCAACACATCATCGTGCATGTCCTCTGCATGTCAGCCTTACAATGATAGATCCTGAGGGTACGAAGTACCTTGCATGGGAAATCATGACGGAGAGCGGGGTGAAGGTGCTTATGTATGTGCTTGTTGTGGACGTCATCATGGAAGGCAATGAGGTCAAAGGTGTCATCATTGAGTCTAAGAAAGGACGCGAGGCAATCCTTGCAAAGAGAATTGTAGACTGCACAGGTGATGGTGATGTGGCCTTCCGTTCAGGTTGTGAGATGGCATATGGCAATGAAGACGGTATCGCACAGCCTGCTACACTGATGTTCTCAATGCGTGGAGTTGATTCACGTAAGCTCCGTGACGCAGTTGCTGACCACCCTGAAATCTATGATATTGATTTCATTCCTAATGAATTTTTCCGCCCGATGGACAACTGTACGATGGTTGGATTCCGTAACCAGATCAAGCAGGCACGTGAGGACGGATTCTTCATTCCTGTAGAACGTACCATCTTCATGACGGGTATGGCTGAAGACGAGTGGTGGGTCAATATGAGCCGTGTGAGCGGAATCGATGCCACTGATCCTGATCAGTATACCAAGGGTGAGGAACTTGCCATCCGATACAACGAGGAGATTGCAAGATACCTCAAGAAATATATTCCTGGTTTCGAGAATGCATATTTCGATAGGGTAGCGCCGTTCATGGGAATCAGGGAGACACGCAGACTTGTAGGAGAATATATTCTTACAGAACAGGATATCTTTGATTGCGCAAAGTTTGATGATTCAATAGCAGTTTCAGCATATCCTGTCGATCAGCATCATCCGGTTGGAGGAGACTGCACGCTCATGTGGTGTCCGGATTGCCATGATATTCCTTATAGAAGTCTGCTGCCGAAGAAGATTGATTCCCTGATAGTGGCAGGAAGATGTATCAGCGCAACTCATCTTGCTCTTGCATCAGTCAGAGTAATGGGCCCGGCAATGGCAACGGGAGAAGCAGCAGGAAAGGCTGCAGCCCTCTCGGTCAAGTACAACGTTCAGTTGCGAGACCTTGATGTTGCAGCCCTTCAGACAGCTCTTCGCGAAGAAGGTGTTTATCTCAGAGACTAGTTCTCTTTCTGGAGCTCCTCGATATATCCGAGGAGCTCTTCTGTTCTATTTATTATTTTTTTGTTGATGCGGCCGCCGATGAATCCTCCAAGGATTATACCGGTGGCTGCACCGCTCAGGAATCCTATTGTCATTGGAGTCATTTCGAATCGTGTCACTATTTCATATGTCATCCAGCTGAACCAGATTACGACTATCGGGATAGCTATCCAGTGCCATTCCTTGTAGTGTGATCTGAATTTACCGATTTTCTTGGCGGTGTCAATAAGATTGCCATTTGAAATATCGATTCTGCTGATGTATACCTTCTGAATAAGCATTATTATGACACATATTGCAAGCATGAGGGCGGTTGCAAGAGTGAATCCGAGAGACAGTCCCTTGAAATGGAAGAACCATGTGCAGTATACAAGTGCGAAGACACCACCTGTTATAGTCATGCTGACTGTCTTCTTCAGATCTGTGATCTTCATCTTAAAGGAGTTCCGGATATGCTTTTCGTTGACAATGGTCTGATCTTCAAGCTTTTTCTTCAGGTTGTCGATCTGAATCTTCATTTCCTCTAATTCGTGTGAAATCAATCTGTTTTCCATCTTCTGTGCATTTTATTCGTCCGACATTTTCTTTAATTGTTCCTTGATTCTGAAAAGACGCACTGATACGTTCTTTGCAGAAATTCCGACAATGGAACCTATCTCATCATAACTGAGATCTTCAAGCCACAATAATACGATCGCCCTGTCGAAAGGGCCCAGGCGACTGATGCGCTTCTGGAGCATTCGTGTCTGCTTCATGTCTTCGGCAGAATCATCGAAGAGATTGATGTTCACATCCAGTGGCACAGTTTCTCCTTTGCGCTTATTCTTACGTTCTGCGGTGATACATGTGTTGAGAGTCACCCTGTAGATCCAGGTCTTGATTTCACTATCACCCCTGAATCTGGCATATCCTTTCCACAGGTTTATGAGGGCCTCCTGGAAGAGGTCCGCTACCTCTTCCTCATCATTGGAGAACATATAGCATACAGTATATATCGTACTCTTATGTTCTTTGATGGTTTTTGCAAATTTAAGCTCAAGTTGTTCCATCGGCGTCAGTTTTTATTTCTGCATATTAGACGCACATAATCTTGATTTACTACAGAATATTATGATTATTTTTCAGGAAATGTGATTTCAAGATCAAAAGGAGGATGTGCTGATGGTGTATGGGACTGTCTGATGTATGTCCACATTTTCTTTATGACCTCCGGGTACTGTTCTGCCAGGTCATTCTCTTCACGTGGATCTTCATTGATTCGGAAAAGCTTCATTTTATTGTTGCCTGCAGCAACCTCCGTGACCAGACCTTTCCATTCACCCATGCGGACGCATAGCCATCCTTTATCTGCCTTGAATGGCGGGAATTCCCAGTAGAGATACTTATGTTCCTTCTGTCTGTCTCCTGTCAATATCGGCAAGAATGAGATGCCGTCAGTTTCAGGACATTTCACATCGGCTATGTCGCATAGCGTTGGCATCACGTCAGGAAAGAATCCTATATGATCACTGACCTCTGGAGTCAGCCTGTCTCCCCAACTTACGATGAACGGCACGCGGATTCCGCCTTCGTGCAGCGAGCGCTTTGTCCATCCCTTGATACTGCGGAACGGAGCGGCACATTCGAACCAGTCTGTGCTTGTGTAGGCATTATGTGTCGGGCCGTTGTCGCTTGTGAACATGATGATGGTATTGTCATATATTCCGAGCCTCTTGAGTTCATCTATCAATTTTCCTATCTGCCGGTCAAAATATGTGATCATTGCAGCGTATGTCGCTTTTGGATAACGACAAGGGAAATATCCTTTTCCGTTATAGACAGGAGTCTCAGTCACATCATATTCGTCTGCGAACTTCTTTACATAGTAATCAACCATTTCGTCCGGAGCCTGAAAGGCAGCATGAGGCAGGGTTGTGGTCCACATGAGGAAGAATTCTTCATCACGGTTCTCGTTTACGAAACCTTTGATCTCGTCAAACATCCTGTCGGGACTGTAGTCATTGCCCTTGAATCTTATATAGCTTGCTTCATCGAATGGATCATCCTCCGGACCGAGTGTGCCGCCGAGTTCCATGAAAGGATTATCCAACGCCTCTCTTTCCTTGTTTCTGTATAGGAACATCGGATAATAGTTCTGCGCCATTCTCTGACACATATATCCATAAAACAGGTCGAATCCCATATCTGTCGGAGTGCTTGAAGATGAAGGACCTCCAAGTCCCCATTTACCTATCATGGCGGTCTTGTAGCCGGCGTCCCTCATTACCGTTGCAATGGTCTGTGTGCCAGCTTCCATCGGTTTCTGTCCTTCCAGCGCAGGGTCAGCGATCATTGCACGAAGTTTCCACACGTCTCCTCTGTCAAGCATTTCGTCATTGCTTCGTATCTGTGCGTGTCCTGAATGCAGGCCCGTCATCAAGGTACATCTGGAAGGAGCAGACACCGGAGCCCCAGCATACATGTCGCTGAACAAGACTCCTCTCTGTGCCATCGCATCGATGTTAGGAGTTTCTATCTTGCCCTGATTGTAGCAGCCGAAGTCTCCGTATCCGGCATCGTCCATTAGGATAAAGATGACATTAGGTCTGTTGCCTTTCTGTGCGGCAGCAGCATCCTGTGCAAAAATGGCTGCAGGAATTGCAGCCATTATAAGTCCGTTCTTTACTTTCATTTTATTTCTTATAAGCCCCTGGCTTGATTTCGATTGTCTTTATGACTTTCTCTTCGTCAACAAATTCCAATTTGATCTTGTCAGCCTTTACTGTTGCGTCCATTCTCTTTGCATTTGGATTGCAGATTACAGGGAAGTCAGCAGAAGTTGTGCCCGGCTCATAATACTTATATTGATGTATATGTCCGCAAAGCATTACGTCAATTCCAGCCTCATTCAGAACTGGTACGAGATACTTGCTTATGGTTTTCTGACCATGCCAGCCGTTGTCTCCCGGCTGCATATGACAGAACACGATTCTTGTCTTGGCGTTCTTGAATTCTTCGCTCTTTACTACTTCTTTGAGCCACTCGGCTTCCTGCTTGACATAATCCTCGGTTATCATGATTCCGAGGTTTCGGATATCCGAGTCATGCTTGTCTTCGCCTCCGTCGAGGACGATGAAGTAGTGATCTCCGTAATTGTATGAGTAGTAGGTCTTTCCTGTAGGAGTGTCCATGTATTCAAGATACTTCAGGGCGTCGTTTCCGCGATACTCATGATTACCTCTTACGAACATTATCGGAGTGTATGCTCCGAAAAGCTTTGATGCAGACTTGAGGTAGTATTTGGCAATGTCATCTTCATGATCGACAGTAGAAGTCATGTCGCCGTTGAAGCATACGAAGTCGTATTTGTCCTTTGAATCGGGGAAGAGGGTTCTGAATACCGAATCCTTCTCATGCATGTCGTTCACCATAGCGAACTTGACTTCGTCATATTCCTTTGATAGGGTAGTGACCTTGGTGATGTCTCGTCTAACTTCGTTTCCCCATCCTGCAGTGAATGCAATATGGTCTCTGTTCTCTGCTGAGACGACACCATTCATAAGTACCCTGTAACGATAGGTTGTCCCTGGCTCCAGACCAGTTACAGTCACCTTGTGAAGTTTAGTTATCGGGCGTCGTCCCTGACCTCTGAGATCATAATATTTAGGCCTCTCGACATTGTAGAAATGAGTGTCGTCATCCGGAGCTATCTCTACCCATGAAACTGCGTCCATGTTGGTTGTCCACACAACTGTAAAGCTGGTTTCAGTTACGTTCTGAAGGTAAGGACCGCAAGTGAGCTTCACTTTGGGAGTACCTTCAGCCGATGCAGTGACGGTCATTGCGGCAATCGCAGTCAGGATAAGGAAGAATCTTTTCATATTGTCATTATTTTTCATCATACAAATATAATAAACCATATTTTAAATAGCAATTTCAGTCAAATAATGAGATTATTCCGTATTAAGGACCACTCTTTTGAATATTTTTATAAATTTGTTGTTGCCTAAATGTGTATAAACCAAATTCAAATCATTTTAATATGAAAAAAGTTATTTTCCTTCTTGCAGTAGCGCTTGCATGCTTTTCTGCAAAAGCACAGGAGCAGCCGACATTTTCGGGTAAGATGAATGCTGACTCCATCAGGGAAGTCTGTTCAGCAGTTTCAGGCTGGCAGATCGACAACTTCGCGAAGGTAAAGCATAACAAGGCTGGCTGGCATAATGGTGCGCTTTACATCGGTATGTATCATTGGGCTGAAATGGCGGAGGATACCAAGGCGGCAGAGTTTCTTATGAGTGTAGGAAAGGGACTGAAATGGGGACTCCTTTCGCGTTCATATCATGCTGATGACATTTGTGTAGGTCAGATGTATCTGGAAATGTATAAGAAACATCAGAATGAGAAGATGATCCAGCCATTGAAGGAACGTGCATTCTATGTGGCAAGCCATCCTTCAGATGCTGTCCTTTCGAAAAGAGATCCTGTAGGGAAATCAACAAGATGGTCTTGGTGCGATGCTCTCTTCATGGCTCCTCCTGTTTACGCCGGACTTTATACCCTTACCGGAGAAAAGGTATATAAGGATTACCTTATGAGTGAGTATAAGGCTTGTACTGATTCTCTTTATGATCATGATGAATCTCTTTACTATAGAGATGGACTTAGAATCGGAGTTCCTGAGCCTAATGGAGCAAAGCAGTTCTGGGGAAGAGGTAACGGTTGGGTGTTCGGAGGACTTCCTCTGATCTTAAATAACCTGCCTGCAGATGATCCTGACCGTGCATACTTTGAGGAAATCTTCAAGGAGATGGCTGAAGCAGTAGTAAGAGCTCAGGACAAGGATGGACATTGGCATGCAAGTCTTCTTGATCCGGTTTCTTATCCTGACCCTGAGAACAGCGGTTCGTCTTTCTTCTGTTATGGTCTTGCATGGGGAATCAACAATGGTCTTTTGGATGGCGCAAAGTATAAGAAGGCTTTGAAGAAGGGTTGGAGCGCAGTAGTGAGCTGTGTTCATCCTGACGGTAAACTTGGTTTCGTGCAGCCGGTAGGAGCTTCTCCTAAGAAGGCATCCTACAATTCAACAGAGGTTTATGGAGTAGGAGCTTTCCTTCTTGCAGGAGTGGAAATTACAAAAATGCTTAAATAAATATTGTTATGAAACTTGAAAAACCAGCAATTCTTGTAGTTGATATGCTTAATGACTTTGTTACAGGGGCGCTTGCCTGTGACAGAGGAAAAGCTATAGTACCGGCAACCGCTGCGCTTCTTGATGCAGCGCGTGCTGCAGGAGTTCCAGTGATCTTCTGTAATGATGCCCATATCAAGGGTATAGACCGTGAATTGAAATTGTGGGGAGACCATGCAATTGCCGACACACCAGGCGCTCAGGTCATACCTGAACTGAATCAGTGCGAAAAGGACTACGTGGTTCCTAAGCGCAGATACAGCGGATTCTTCCAGACTGACCTCGACATTCTCCTCAAGGAACTTGGCGTCAAGACTGTTGTCATGACAGGACTGCATGCTCACATGTGCGTGCGCCATACATCTGCAGATGCATACTGCCTTGGCTATGATGTTGTCGTTGCCAAGGAGGCTACAGACTCATTCACTGAGGAAGACTATGTGAATGGTCTTGCTTATCTGAAGACATGCTATGGTGCAGATGCATACACTAACGAGGAACTGCTCGCAGCATTCTAATTACAGCTTCTTTATAAGATGAGACTGACCAAAGTCATTATGACTGCTTGGTCAGTCTCTTTCTTTATATATCATCAGACACTTTGAACGACCGTAACCCGTTTTCGCATTATTTGTCCATGAAAACGGTGCTTTTCATGGATAAAAAGGTTGATTTGGGTATTTTGTCCATGAAAACGGCGCTTTTTATGGATGGATAGGCTGGTTTGGGTATTTTGTCCATGAAAGTAGGTCTTTTTATGGACAGGATGACAGGGTTTTATAAAAAATATCGGAAAAATCCTTGAAACGTTTCAAGATAATTTTATTAGATTTGCCATTACAAAATTCAAATCACTATGAAGAATACAATGATGGCAGCATATCTGCCCGGAAACAGTACTGTAGTACTTAAGGAAGTGGAGATACCGAAACCAGGTCATGGTGAAGTTCTCATTAAGATGAAATCATCCACAATCTGTGGAAGTGATATCAGAGCTATCTACAGAGAGCATGTCGGAAAAGGTCCTGAGGGGTATCAGGGAGTCATTTGCGGACATGAACCTTGCGGTCAGATCGTAGAGTGTGGAGAAGGTCTCAGAAGATTCAAGAAAGGTGATAGGGTAGTTATATATCATATTTCAGGCTGCGGTGTATGCAATGATTGCCGCAGAGGATATATGATCAGCTGTACCAGCTCATTCAGACGTGCATACGGATGGCAGAGAGACGGTGGAATGGCTGAATATGTTCTTGCTGAAGAGAAGGATCTCGTTCTTCTTCCTGACTCATTGACCTATACAGATGGCGCACAGGTTGCCTGTGGATTCGGTACTGTATACGAAGGACTTGAGAAGATTGGCGTATGCGGAAATGATGCAGTTCTGGTTGTAGGCCTTGGTCCTGTCGGTCTTGCAGCAGCAATGCTTGCAAAGGCAATGGGCGCAAATAAGGTCATCGGAGTTGATACTGTCAAGGAAAGAATGGATATAGCAATGGATAAAGGACTTTGCGATCATGTTCTTCTTTCCGATGGCGAAGCACTTGAGAAGATAAAGGCTTTGACTGGCGGCGAAGGTGTAGAGAGGGCTGTAGACTGTTCAGGAAACACACACGGAAGACAGCTCGCAATCAGAGCAGCGCGTAAGTGGGGTAAAATCGTGTTTATCGGTGAAGGAGGTACTGTAGAATTCAATCCTAGCCCTGATATCATCCACGAGCAGAAGACGGTATATGGCTCATGGGTTACAAATATATGGCGCATGGAAGAGCTCGTAGAGCGTCTTGTGCGATGGGGAATTCATCCTGAGGATCTCGTCACTCATAGATTCCCATTGGAAAAAGCCTCAGAAGCATTCAGTCTGATGGCTGAAGGCAAGTGCGGTAAGGTCGCAGTAGTATTTGACGAAGAAATGAAATAATCAGAGTTTTACTTTGGTAGACTCTCCGATCTCAAGAGACGGTTGAAGAAGAATCCTGCTTCCCGGAATGTTGTTCTGCATCATTTCAATGAGCATGCGATACGACTCTTCAGCCGTCTCTTGCGGACTCTGGATTATCTGAGATATAGTCGGCGACATTATTCTGTAGTTCAGACCTCCGTCAAATCCCAGAACAGCAAAATCATCCGGTATCCTGTAGTTGTTGTCGTGCATAGCCTTGCAGAGATATAGTGCCAGATATCCTCTAGGAATCAGAAATGCATCTGTGCCGCGCTCTTTTGCTTCATGCAGCAGTTTCTTCATTGCTTGCTGGTTGTCCTCGTGTACAATGCTGACAGTGGCTTCCAATCCATGCTCTGACATGTAGTTTCTGTATGCCTTGATTCGGACTACCAGGTTGGACAGGGTATTGTCGTTTGTAACCATCTCTATTTTCCTGTAGCCGTTTGATGTGAGATGGTCGAGTGCCATGTATGTGGCCTTTTCACTGTCAAGAGCCACGCATCCTGCTTCCTCTGTGTCATCAATGAGACGGTTCATCATGACCACCTTCATTCCTAGGGAGATAGCCTTATCTATTTCAGGTTTTGCGTCCTGGGTAGGGGTTATGAGGATGCCCTGAATACCGTCTGAGTGGAAGGTGTCTATCAATGAGGAAATCTTGTCCCTTCTTTCATCAGAACTTCCAAACAGGACTGTGTATCCATTTTCATACGCAATGTTTTCAATATGTCTGGACACTTCACTGAAATAATGGTTTGCAAGGTCTGGAGTTATTACACCTATTGTTTTTCTGGTACCGCTTCTGAGTACTGAAGCAGCTTTGTTCGGTTGGTAGTTCAGTCTTTTCATGACAGCGCGCACCTTCTCTATGTTTTTTGTGCTTACTCCTGACTTTCCATTGAGTACCATAGAGGCGAGTCCTATCGATACTCCCGCTTCCTTTGCAATATCCTTGATCGTGATCTTCTTCATTTCATTAAAAATCAGTTTGACGTGGCTGACGTCCTAATCCAGTACTTACAAAAATAGTTAATTTTATTATAAATCTCGTAGAAAATACTTATATTTGCAGATATTTGAAACGTTTCAAAATGAAATCGTCAGTACTTATAACCAAAAATGCACCGATAGTTGGTGAATATGATGTTGTTGTCTGCGGTGGAGGACCGGCTGGATTCATAGCGGCAATTGCTGCAGCTCGCAATGGAGCCAGAACCGCACTTGTTGAAAGGTATGGTTTTCTGGGAGGCATGGCTACTATTGGATATGTCAACCCGGTAAGTGTCTTTACATACAATGATTCACAGGTGGTAGGTGGAATCCCTTGGGAATTCGTGCAGAAACTTGAGAATATGGGCGGAGGATTCATTGAGAAACCGCTTGGCAATGTCGCTTTTGAGCAGGAGCACTATAAACTTCTTGCCCAGAGAATGACATTGGAGGCTGGTGTCGATCTCTATATGCATTCATATCTCAGCGGCTGCGTGATGGATGGAGGCAGAATATCCCAGGTCATCATAGAAAACAAGAATGGCACTGAGGCATTGTCCTCAAAGGTGTTCATCGACTGTACGGGAGACGGCGATCTCGCTGCACTGGCTTCTGTTGAAATGCAGCCGGATGAAGGTGCACCTCTTCAGCCGCTTTCTTCATATTTTATCCTGGGTGGCGTTGATCTTGATACTCCTATGATGCAGGAGGCCATATGTCATAATAAGCAGGGAGAAAACTGCCATTGCCTGCCTGTCAGAGAGAAACTTCTGGAAAGAAAGGAAGAGTTGGGCATACCTGAGTTCGGAGGCCCTTGGTTCTGCCGTACCGGTCAGGATGGAGTGGTTACGGTAAATATGACCAGAACAGCAGGTAATGCCATTGATAATAGAGATTTTGTCAGAGCTGAATGTGTCCTTCGAGAGGATGCCTTCAGGATGGCTGCGCTTCTTAAGGATAATTTCGATGAATTCAAGGACAGCTATCTGATTGCAGTGTCGGTACAGGGTGGAATACGCGAAACAAGAAGAATAAAAGGCGTTCACACCATTACAGCTGACGAGTATGTCACAGCATATCATTATCATGACAGCATTGCTCGTGGAGCACATCCTATTGATATTCATGTTGCATCCGGCCCGGCTCAGAACATTACTTTCCTGAAAACACCTGCTTATGTTCCATATAGAGCGCTCATTGCGCCTACTCATTCCAATCTGATTGTGGCAGGAAGATGCTTGAGTGCTGATAAAAAGGCATTTGCGTCACTCCGAGTCCAGGCAAGCTGCATGGATATGGGGCAGGCTGCCGGAACTGCTGCAGCCATGGCTGCTATTTCCGGACTGCCGGTGCAGGAGGTTAATACAGAATTGCTTGTGGCAAAGCTCCGTGAGCAAGGATCGATAATTTAACACTAAAACTACATAATAGATGGGAACCTTAGACTATCTTGTAATTCTATTTTATTTTATTGGACTTATCGCGGTGAGCTTCGTGATGTCGCGTAAGATCAAGAGTTCTGAAGACATGTTCATTGCCGGAAGAAACTCCTCATGGTGGCTTTCAGGCGTGTCTTCATATATGACAATATTCTCGGCAAGTACATTTGTAATCTGGGGAGGAGTTGCATATAAATCCGGACTTGTGGCAACAACAGTTGCTCTATGTGTCGGAGTCGCTTCTCTGTTCATCGGTAAATGGATATCAGCTAAATGGAGAGAATTGAAGATAAAGTCTCCTGGTGAATTCCTTACAGTAAGATTCGGTCATACGACCCTCAGCTTCTATACAATTGCCGGAATCATTGCACGTGCAGCACATACTGCTGTGGCACTCTATGCTGTGGCAGTTGTGCTGTGTGCGCTCGTCAAGGTTCCAGAAGGCAGCATCCTGGCTTCTACTGGCATGGCTGGTGATAGTCCGGCAGGTTATCTAAGCATCTGGTGGGCCCTTGGAATCCTTGGCCTTATTGCCCTTGTCTATACTGTTGTCGGCGGGTTCCTTGCAGTGCTTATGACAGATGTGATACAGTTCGGTGTACTCATTTCTGTTGTCGTATTCATGATCCCGCTTTCATTCAATGCAGTCGGCGGTGTTGGAGAATTCATCGAAAGGGCGCAGAATATTCCGAATTTCTTCTCCGGCACTTCAGAAACCTATACCTGGCTGTGGCTTGTACTCTGGGTGATTCTCAATGTCGCAATGATCGGTGGAGACTGGCCTTTCGTACAGCGATATATCAGTGTACCTACAAAGAAGGATGCAAAATGGAGCACATACCTTATAGGTGCGCTCTACTTCGTTACTCCGCTCATATGGTATCTTCCTACCATGATATACCGAGTGATGGAACCAGGTCTCGGACTTGATCTGGATATGGCGACACTGACATATAACGGCGAGCATGCTTATGTAAACATGAGCAAGATGGTGCTGATGAGCGGTATGGTGGGTATGATGCTTGCCGCAATGCTTTCCGCTACATTGAGTAATGTTTCCGGCATCCTGAATGTATATGCAAACGTCTTTACTTACGAAATCTGGGGTTATAAGGAAAAGAATAGAAATGCAGACGAGAAGACCCGCATCAAGGTCGGCCGAGTATTTACAGTGTTCTTCGGTCTTCTTATCATTGTGCTTTCAATGATGATTCCGTTTGCAGGCGGCGCAGAAAAGGTCGTGATTACAATCCTTACAATGATTCTCTGTCCTCTTTACATCCCGTCTATCTGGGGACTCGTTTCTAAGAGATTGACAGGCAATCAGCTCATCGGTGCGATGATCGTCACATGGGTCATCGGCGTGACTGCAAAGCTCACTGTTCCTGCTTCAGTAATCAATCCTACGATCATCGAGTCGCTGTCCGGATGTGTGCTTCCTGTACTGATTCTTACTGTCCTTGAATTCTGGTCAGCCTCAAGGAACAACGTGGACAAAGGTTATGAAGTTGTAAGAGGCTACCTGGATGAAGCTGCTGATGTCGAGCCGGATGAAAGAATGAAGAAGGCTACAAAGGCATACTCGTTCATGGCGGTAAGCTGTTTCTGCATTACACTTGGTGTAATTGCACTCCTTCTGCTGGGACTCATCATTGCCGGTGATCCTAAGACTATGGCAGTCAGTGGAATAGTATGGAGCTTCATAATATCTATATTTGCCCTGACTGCAGCATATGTTCTCTACCGTTTTATTGATTATCGCAAGAACAGATGAAAAGAATCATAGGAATATTAGCTGTTCTCCTTATGCCGCTTGCGGCAGATGCACAGCTTTACATCGACACTGTAAAGAATGTTGATGCCAAGGTTTTCATCCCTAAGGTGCGATATAAGAGGGCACAGCAGGGTATGGAAATCTACAAGGACCTTATATTCAGTATCGAGGACGGTGGCCATGTCAATGTGTATGACTTCAAGACTGCCGATCCAAAGCCGATCGCAATGTTTGAGCTCGGTTCATCGCATAAGGACAACCATGCCAATAATGCGAGTTTTGGAATCGAGACAAAAAAAGGAGCATCTTTTCCTCTTATGTATATTTCTGTAGGCAAACCAGGTAATGAGATTGATCTTACCTGTTTTGTCGAGAGCATAACCAAGAAGGGAAAGAAATTCTCCAGTGAACTTGTCCAGAAGATCATCCTCGATATAGAAGGATGGGAAAAGGCCGGATACGTTTCCATGTTTGGAGCTCCAAGCTGGATGGTCGATCAGAAAAGGGGAGACCTTTGGGTGTTTTCTGCCAGAAAACGAACAACTCCGAAAATTACCCTTAATGATTGGGAAAACCAATATATTGCCACCAAGTTCAGAGTACCGGCTCTCAGTGAGGGTTATGAGGTTCATCTTACAGTTGATGATATCCTTCAGCAGATTGTGCTTCCTTATGATACAGGATTCACACAGGGAGGCGATGTGTACGACGGTAAGCTTTACTATGGATTTGGAGTTGGCAAGCAGGATCCTGCACGCCCTTCGCGAGTAAGGATATATGACCTCGACAGACGTACTATTGCCGCACGCTACAATGTACAGGAGGAACTGCCGCTTGAGATAGAGGACATCAAGTACTATGACGGCTACATATATGTAAACAATAATACAAGTCCTAAAAAGACATCTACTCCTCCAAGCATCTATAAGCTGGCATTGCCTGAAGCTGTTCCTGCACCGAAAAATGCGATGGATGAACTTCGTCAGGATCCGGAAAAGGCAGGCGGAGTATATTATATATCTGACCTTGCAGCAAAGGAAATCACTAAAGCGCCTGAGGGATTCAAGCCATTCTATATCAATGGATATTTCCGTCATGGAGCACGTCATATTGATGATCCTGTTACATACGTGCGCATCTACGATTGTATTGAAAAAGCGCATGAGATGGACAATCTCACTCCTTTCGGTCAGGAAATGTACAGGAGACTTGCCGGAATGAAGCAGAACCTTTATTACCACGAGGGTGATCTGACTCAGATCGGTTACAGACAGCTTCGTGAGATGGGCCAGAGAATGGTGAACAATTATCCGGAAGTATTCCCTTACAATGCATTTCTGAAGGTAAATGGAACAAATGTGCTGAGAGTCTCTTCATCTATGCAGTCATTTGTTCAAGGAGTCACCTCAAGACGTCCGTATCTGGAATGGGCTGAGATTGACAATTCCAAATCTCACCTTTCCACAATTCATCCTTATGGCACCCAGTGTCCTACCAAGAAACCGATTGATGTAAGAATGTACACCCATGATAGTCCATGGTTCAAACTCTATAGTGAATTCCGTAAATCAAAGATCAATCCGGACGTATTCCTTAGCAGAATGTTCGTTGATATCGATGCTGTGAAGGCAGAATATGAGTCCTTTGATCTTGTGTGGAGATTCTGGCTTCTGGCTTGTGTACAGCAAGGCCTTGACAGAAACGTGCCTATGTGGGACCTTTTCACAGAGGAAGAAATCCTTGCATGGACAGAGGTTGAGAATTACTGCTTCTATGTTCAGAAGAGCAAAGATCCGAGCAACTTCGGCAGAGGCTGGGGACTGTCCGCCTACACACTTGATCATATCATCAAGGAATCTGAACATGACATCAGACTCGGACGTAAGGGAATCAACCTTAACTTCGGACATGACGGAACCGTTACTTGTCTTCTTGTAAACCTTGATGCCGACAATTGGGGCAAGACAGCAGACCGTCCGGAGGATGTGCTGAACATCTGGCAGAACTGGAATATTCCTATGGGAGCTAACATTCAGTTCGTATTCTATCGCAATCCATCTGGAGAGATCATACTCAAGGCTATGCTGAATGAAAAGGACATGAAGCTGCCGCTTGAAGAGTATGCACCGGGATTCTACAGATGGGATGATTTCAGGACTTACTATAACACACATTGTCAATCAGTTTTTGAAATGCTTGACAGAACAGAAAATATCAATTACTAAATATCCTAAATTCAACAATTATGAGCGTAGATGAAATTTTGTTGAGAAGCCGTTACAATCCTTTGAAAAGGATTCTGGCTTATGACGTGTTCAACACCGGTTTCAATGGTTGGATGACACTTCTGCCTAATTTTACAGAGTATCCTGACTTTGATGTGCCACCGACATTGGTGAACAAGGATCAGTGGCCTCCTGTAATGCTCAGTTCTGCAACATTCAGATATCCGGGCACTCATGGTGCTATGTCAGGAACATACAGTCTTAAGCTTTCCACACGTCCGATAGCTTCAGATTATACTGAAATTCCTGCGAAAGGAAGTCTTGGACATGCAATCAAGAGACTGTCTTTCTCACAGCCTAACTCAAAATACCTCCAGATTGAATGCTGGTATTCATACACAGCAGAGCAGGACGTCGTTGATGGTGGAGACCGTCCGCAGCCAGGTCTCCACGAGAGCTCTATCCGCGGATTCGGTATGGGATTCGACGTTCAGGATCAGGAGAAACGTCATCATGTGGGAATACGTTATCTGAATGCTGTAAATGGCAAGATGGTTCAGAAATGGCAGTATGAGCTTCCTACAGAGGGTGTGACTGATAAGGAATGGGCATTCGGCCTCGATGGAGACTGGTGTAAGACCGGTATCGACCCATGGTGGTTCGGACGTAGATTCGCAAATGGCGACTCAGATGCTTACAAGGATCTCCCTGACGGACACCAAAGACTCATCTATAATGAGACCGACTGTAAGCTTAACTGGCAGTACATGCGTCTGAAGCTTGACACTCAGCTTAATGAATATGTCGAATTCCAGTCACAGGACAGGATCTGGGATATGAGAGGCATCAAGTGTGATGCAGTGGATGCTTATCACCGTATCGATAATCTCATCAATCCATTGTTCTGGGTTGAGACAGACACTAACCGAAGAGTGTTCCTTTATATTGATTCTGTAGTTGTATCACAAGAGTAGGAGGCCGGAATTATGAAAATGTTCAATGATTCACATCTTGAAATCAAGAAGTGGTTTGATAGTAAATTTGAGACTCATCCATATGAGTGCGGATGGGCAGATGAAGCGATTTTCTTTGCAAGAGTAGAAAAGATAGAGGGCGACCCTGTATTTACCGGACAGGTTCAGATATCACAGGACGGAGTACATTGGGCTGACGACGGCAGCGCGCCTGTATCATTCAGCGGACTTGGTCTTCATTTCATCAAGGTTCAGCCTAATTTCGGCAATTACCTTCGTCTTGCTGTCAATATTGAGGGTGGAAGAATGTTCCTTAATCTACATATAGCATGCAAGGGTTGATGATGATCATAGCGGCAGGCATACTCCTGACAAGTATGCCTGCATGTTCTCCATCTGACAAAGGTGGAGAAGGTACTCCGGATTCAGGTAAGCCGGATGCTCCGGCAACTGCCGCCATTCCTAAAGTTGGAGAAGTGATTCCTGCATGGGAAGAAGGTGTCATGGACCTTCATTTCATAAATACTACGACAGGTGAGAGTGTATTTGTCATAATGCCTGACGGAACTCAGCTGCTTATTGATGCTGCAAGCTCGACGGTTGCGACAAACAGCAATTCAAATACGACCAACACCGGTATCAGAGGACGCTGGGATCCTACAAAGACGAATACACGTGGCTCGCAGATAATCGCTGACTACATTAAGAAGTGTATGGTATGGACAGGTAATGATCAGATCGATTATTTTGTCACTACTCACTACGACAATGATCATATTGGTGGATATACAACTGCCCTTCCATTTTCAGCAAACTCTAATACTTACCGTGTGATCGGAGCCGCTGAGATTCTTGATGAATTCAAAGTCGGCAAGTTTATGGACAGAGGCTATCCTGACTATAATTATCCGCATGCGACCAAATATTACAAGGATAATGTCCAGAACTACATTAAGGCTGTAAAGTGGCATGTTGCCAACAAGGGACTCAATGCTGAAATATTCAAGTCTGGCTCGAATACTCAGATTGCTCCTAAATCAGACAAGTATGATGTGACTGTCCAGAATATTTCCGTCAATGGCGAGATCTGGACAGGTGTCGGAACCAACACGCGTCATACATTCCCTGAACTTAAGGATATTGTAGCTGCGAATCCGCCGGAAGCCTCCAATGACGAGAATTGTCCTCCGGAGAATGCCTGCAGCTGTGTGATGAAGATATCATTCGGTAATTTTGATTATTGGGCAGGAGGTGACCTTCAGTATAATGGCAAGTCTTCCTTCTCATGGAAGAATATAGAGCTTGCATGCGCTCAGGTAGGAGGTAAGGTTGACGTGATGAAGGCAAATCATCATGGTGTAACCAATACCAACCAGGCTGAAGCGCTCAAGGCACATGACCCTAGACATATTGTTGTCTGCTCATGGGTTGACTGCCATCCGAGAACGAAGATTCTCAATGAAATGATCACTACACTCCCGAATGTTGATGTGCATATCACAAACTTCTGGCAGGGTGAGCGTCCTTCAGGAGTAGATGACAAGGTTACTGCAGAAGAAGCAGCCCGCGTGAAACTATACGATGGTCACATTGTAGTCAGAGTCACTGATGGCGGTCGATTCTACAGAATCATGACATTGGAGGATGTTCAGGGTACAATGAAGGTTAAGAAAGTAACAACAAAGTATACATCAAGATGATGATGAAATATGATGTAATCGTAGCTGGAGCAGGTCCGTCAGGTATCTGCTCCGCTATTGCAGCTGCACGTCAAGGAGCTAGAGTAGCACTTATCGAGAGATATGGTGTGATAGGTGGCAATCTTACAGCCGGCTATGTGGGACCTGTTCTCGGAAGTGTCGGAAAAGGTACAATGAGGGATGAAGTCTGTGAACTCCTCGGAGTTCTCGATAATGACTGGATCGGTGAACAGGGCAATGCACATAACTTTGAAGAAGCAAAGCTCACTCTTGCAGAACTGGTAGCCAAGGAATCAAACATTGATGTATATCTTCAGACTGCTGTATTTGATGTCATTAAGGAGGAGAATCAGGTAAAAGGCCTTATATGCGCCTCCAACGAGGGACCTCTCAGATTTGAAGCACCAGTTACCATTGACTGTACCGGTGACGGTCTTGTTGCATTTATGGCCGGTGCTGAAATTGGAAAGGGCAGGGAAGACGGACTGATGCAGCCTGTGACTCTTGAGTTTACCATTGATGGAGTTAACGAGGAAAACGGTATAATCTGCATCGGAGACGTTGATGAAGTCGAACTGAATGGTCAGCGTTTTCTTGATTGGTGCAAGGAACAGGCTGCGGCAGGTAAGATTCCAGAAAAGCTTGCAGCTGTGCGTCTGCACCCATGCGTAGAAAAAGGGCGTAGGCAGGTCAATACAACTCAGGTAAATAAGGTTGATATAACTAGAATCGAGCAGATATTCCCTGCTGATCTGGAATTGCGTCAGCAGATCCGACTCCTCACTGGTTTCCTGCGCGAAAATCTCCCTGGCTACGAAAACATAAAGGTAATAGGCAGCGGTGCCACTACAGGTGTCCGCGAAAGCCGCAGAGTCATTGGGGATTATGTGATTGATGCTGATGAACTGGCTGCCGGTAAGAGATTCGATGATGTAATCGTCCATAAGGCTCTTTTCATTGTTGATATACATAATCCTGATGGCGCAGGTCAGGCAGAAGAAAAGATTCAGTATTGCCAGCCATATGACCTTCCTTACAGATGTTTCCTTCCAAAGGGAATAGAAGGATTGATGACTGCAGGAAGATGTATATCAGGTACACACAGAGCTCATGCATCCTATCGCGTGATGAGCATATGCATGGCAATGGGTGAAGCCGTGGGAATTGCAGCTGCACTATGTGTCAAGAATGGCTGTACTCCACGCCAGCTTGACATAAAGCTCCTCCAGAACACTATGACTGAAGCGGGAATTGAACTCTTTGATTAAATGACTATGAAGAAGATTTTAGGAATAGGTGAACTCGTCTGGGATGTGTTTCCTGCAGGCAAGCAGCTTGGCGGAGCACCTGTAAACTTCGCATTCTTCGCAAAGGAACTTGGTGCTGAAGCATATCCGGTTGCGGCACTTGGAACAGATGAACTGGGAGATGAGGCAATTCAAATGCTGAAGCCTTCCGGATTGTCACTTGACTACATACAGAGGAATTCTATGGATACAAGCCGCGTTCTTGTGACTACAGACGAAAATGGAGTTCCTCAGTATGAAATTGTGGAGAATGTAGCTTGGGACTCAATGGAGTGCAATGCTGAGGTGCTTGCACTTGCTTCATCTGCTGATGTGATCTGCTGGGGATCTCTTGCTCAAAGAAGCGAAAAATCACGAGATAGCATACTGGCAATTCTCGATGCAGCTCCAGAGAGCTGTCTGATGGTGTTCGACATAAACATCAGGCAGAAATTCTATACTCCGGAAGTAATTGAAGAATCTCTCAAGAGAGCTGATATACTTAAGCTCAATGAGGATGAACTTCCTATAGTATGTGAACTCTTTGGGGTCGAGGGTACGCAGGCTGAACAGATTTCTCAGCTTATTGTGAGATATGACCTGAAAAATGTGATCTTCACTCAAGGTGCCGTATGCAGTGAAGTCTATGATGTAGCCGGACTTGTTTCAAGGATGGACACCCCTAAAGTTGAAGTAGCTGATACGGTAGGTGCCGGAGATTCATTTACTGCAACATATGTAACATCCATTCTTTTAGGAAAGACACCTCTGCAGGCACATGAAATGGCCGTCAAGGTAGCTGCATTCGTTTGTACACAGAACGGTGCCATCAATCCACTCCCATCCGAATATCTTTGTTAATTTATATACTTATGAGACAGATTATACTTTTAGATAAGCACAATATAGAATTGCGTGAAGTACCTGCACCGACAGCAGAAGATCTGGGACCGAACCAGGTCCTTATAAAAGTCCGCAGAATCGGTGTATGCGGCAGTGAAATCCATTCATATCATGGAGAACATCCGGCCACATTCTATCCTGTTGTACAGGGACATGAATATTCCGCAGAAGTTGTAGCGGTAGGAAAGGATGTCAAGGTATGCAAGCCAGGAGATTATATGACAGGTCGTCCGCAGCTTGTGTGCGGCGAATGCGGTCCATGCAGAAGAGGACAGTACAATGTCTGCGAGAAGCTTCGTGTGCAGGCTTTCCAGGCAGACGGAGTCGCTCAGGATTATTTCATTACAGATGAAGACCGCGTAGTAGTGCTTCCTGATGGAATGTCGCTTGATTATGGCGCAATGATAGAGCCTGTTGCCGTAGGTGCACATTCTACAGCCCGCGCAGGAGAGATTGCAGGTAAGAATGTTGTCGTATCAGGTGCAGGAACAATAGGTAACCTAGTGGCTCAGTTTGCTATTGCAAGAGGTGCCAGGAAGGTACTCATAACTGACGTGAGCGATTACAGACTTGATGTAGCAAGAAGATGTGGCATAGAGAACACTCTGAATGTTACCAGAGTTCCTCTTTCTGAAGGAATCAAGGATGTGTTCGGCGATGAAGGATACCAGGTTGGATTTGAAGTGGCAGGTGTAGAGTCTTCGATCTGTTCACTGATGGAGACAATAGAAAAGGGCAGCACTATCGTCGTAGTTGCTGTATTTGCAAAGGATCCTCAGCTGAGCATGTTCTATCTCGGTGAGCACGAACTCAGCCTTATCGGTACTATGATGTACCGTCATGAGGACTATGTCAAGGCTGTTGAAGAAGTAGGCAAGGGTACCATCAACCTGGAACCTCTCATTTCAGACAGATTCTCTCTTGAAGATTATGACAATGCCTATAAATATATCGATGAGAATCGTGCAACAGCAATGAAAGTGATTATTGATCTTGACAAATAGACAGAATATGAAAAAAATATCGATCATTATAGCTGCAATGGCCATGCTGATGTCTTCTGTAAATCTATCAGGTTTCGGCAGACGTAACCACGCGACAGTCGCATATATTGCGGAACAGCATCTTTCAAAGAAGGCAAAGAAAGCAATCTATGAAATCATAGGTCCTGAGTCCCTTATGGAAGGAGCTGTCTATGCAGATGACAACAGAATGAATATCAGGGTAAAGCTGGAAGAAGGCGAATATCTCAGATATGACGGAAGAATCGGTCTGAAAGGTCCGGACGGCAAGCCTTTCACCTATGGTGCATTCTATTTCGAAGAACCGGACGGATCGGTGTGGGCATCAATTCCACACGGATGGGGTGCAGAGAATGATGGCACATACTATCCGGTAAAGAAGGGGGAGTGCGTCTGGGGTACGGAGTATTATACTGAAATGCTGAAGAACCGCAAGAATCTCAGTCCTGAGGAAGTAAAGCTTGCTCTTTATATGGTTGTTCATCTTATCGGTGATATCCACTGTCCTTCTCATATCCATTTCAAGGATGTCAGAGACCACAGTGACATGAAATATCAGGTCATTTACCATGGCAAGCCTATCAGATGTCATAATATCTGGGATACCAATATTCTCGTAGACATGTATCCGGGAGGACCTGTGGATTTCGGATATTACTGTGACCCGATGCTTAACGGATCACTTTCAAAGGCTGATGCAAAACGCATGATGAAGGAAATCCAGAGCGGAAGTCTTCACGATTGGGCCAAGGATGTTGCAAACTATATCACTCCTATTTTCGAACCAGGCATCAAGCCTGAGCCAGAAACTGAGATAACCAAGGCACAACTTCTAGTATTTGCACCAATAGGCCGCGAAATGGTCCTGCGTGCAGGATACCGTCTCGCGGCTTGGCTTAATGAAATATTTGAGTAAGAATATTATCTTACTTCCTTAATGATTTCAAGGGCGTCCTTACAAAGTTTTGTAATGGATGCCCAATCTTTTTGTGCTATAGCTTCCTTAGGGAAGAGATTGCTGCCCATGCCTACGCATGTCACACCAGCCTTGAACCATCCCTCAAGGTTTTCCTTAGTAGGCTTTACACCGCCTGTCACCATAAGCTGGCTCCATGGCATAGGTGCCTTAAGACCTTTCACAAATGCAGGACCAAGAACGTCACCAGGGAAGACCTTACAAAGGTCACAACCGAGTTCCTGAGCCTTTCCGACTTCAGAAACAGTTCCACAGCCAGGGCAGTAAGGAACAAGACGTCTGTTGCATACTGGTGCTATCTCAGGATTGAAAAGCGGACCTACAACGAAGTTTGCACCAAGCTGAAGATACATTGCAGCAGTTGCAGGGTCGACTACAGAGCCGATACCCATGATCATTCCAGGAAGTTCCTTGTTCGCGAATTTCACAAGTTCGCCGAAGACTTCCTGAGCAAAGTCACCTCTGTTTGTGAACTCGAAAGCTCTTACACCACCCTCGTAGCATGCCTTGAGCACTGCTTTTGAGGTCTCTACGTCTGCATTGTAGAAGACGGGAACCATTCCCGTCTCCTTCATTGCAGCGATTACCTGTTGTTTACTGTATTTTGCCATAAAATCTGTTAATATTGAGATCCCCGATCAAGTCGGGGATGACACGTCATTGCCGGCCCCGACCGGCAATCTCCTTATCTTGAAACACGTCCTGAACCGTCACCTTTCATAAGATTCTCAACCTCAGCAACTGTCACCTGATTGAAGTCACCGTAAATAGTGTGTTTCAGGCATGATGCGGCAACAGCGAAGTTAAGAGCCTTCTGGTCATCGTCCGGATATGAGATGAGACCATAAAGAAGTCCGCCCATGAATGAATCACCGCCACCTACGCGGTCAACGATATGAGTGATATCGTAGCGTGGAGACTGATAGAGCGTACCGTTGCTGTAGAGGACACCACCCCAGGTGTTGTGATTCGCGTTGATCGAACCACGGAGAGTGATGATTACCTTCTTTGCACGTGGGAACTTGGCCATGAGCTGAGTACATACGCTCTCAAACTCTGCTGCATTAACCTCACCATGAGTTGCGGTTACATCGAATCCCTCAGGCTTGATTCCGAATACTTTCTCAGCATCTTCCTCGTTACCGAGAATCACGTCACAGCCAGCAACAAGCTCAGGCATCACCTCTGATGCGGTTTTTCCATATTTCCAGAGATTCTTACGATAGTTAAGGTCGCATGACACCTTCACGCCTAGTCTGTTGGCAGCCTGAATCGCTTCTAGACAAACATCGGCAGCACCCTGGCTGATTGCAGGGGTGATACCAGTCCAATGAAACCATTCAGCTCCCTCGAACACCTTTTCCCAATCGATCATGCCTTTCTCAATCTGAGCGATTGAAGAGTGCGCTCTGTCATAAACAACCTTGCTTGGACGTGCAACTGCGCCAGTCTCGAGGAAATATATTCCAAGACGGTCTCCGCCAAAGATACAATGTCTTGTACCAACACCATAGCTGTGAAGATCCTTGATACAAGACTGAGCGATGTCATTCTTAGGGAATCTTGTCACGAATTCTGTCTCGATACCATAATTTGCAAGTGAAACAGCAACATTAGCCTCACCGCCGCCGAATGTCGCTTCGAACTGCTTTGCCTGTGAAAATCTAAGATATCCGGGAGTTGCGAGGCGAAGCATTATTTCTCCGAATGTAATTACTTTTGACATAATATTTCTTATTGGATCCCCGGTCAAGCCGGGGATGACATTATTATCTCATTTCAGTGTATGGAATTTCATCCTTGTCTCCATAATTGAGGTTCTCACCTCCCATTCCCCAGATGAACATATAGTTGCTGGTTCCTGCCGCAGCGTGGATTGACCACTCAGGTGAAGTGATAGCCTGCTCGTTCTGCATCCATACAAGACGCTGCTGCTTAGGTTCACCCATAAGGTGGCAGATTGCATTGCCCTGCGGTACGTTGAAATAGAAATATGCCTCCATTCTACGGGTGTGAGTGTGAGCCGGCATTGTGTTCCATACTGAACCTGGCTTAAGTTCGGTAAGACCCATCTGAAGCTGGTTTGTACCACCGTTCTTTACCTTTCCGAGAACTGAGCTTACGATAAGCTGGTTTACAACTCGGTCGTTACTGTCTTCCATCTTACCGTATCTGTCAGACTTGGCAATCGCATATTTCTTAGGATCTGCGTTCTTGTCAGTTGTGATAAGCTGAGTCACATACTCCTTGTATGCTGGGGTAGAGTTGATGTAGAACTTAGCAGGATTTGCAGGGTCCACGCTTCTGAAAGTGACCTCTTTCTTGCCGCAACCTACATAAAGACCCTCTTTGAAGATCATAGGATACTCCTTGCCGTCCACTGTGACGATTCCGTCACCACCGACATTGATTACTCCAAGCTCACGTCTGTCAAGGAAATGCTCAGCCTTGAGTTCATCAAAGGTCTCAAGAACAAGAGTCTTGTTTACTGGCATTGCACCTCCGTAGATAAGACGATCGTAGAGAGTGTATGTAAGGTTGATTTCATCTGGTGCCATTACTTTTTCCATAAGGAAGGCGCTGCGGAGACGCTCTGTATCATAGGTCTTTACGTCATCCGGATGGCAAGCTGTCTGAACTGTGTAATTAAGCTGTGCGTTTGCTGTAAGTGCGAATAAAACTGCAGCAGCTGCGAATAAAAATCTTTTCATTGTATTATTCTTTATTATTATTTGCGTTTTCAGCCTGTACGCTCTTCTGGTACTTGATGATCGCACGGCGGTTAAGGAACATAAGGAACATTGTGATAAGCACAAGAACTGTCACTCCGATCCACTTCAATGAATATGAAAGGTGGAAGATTACCCATGCAAGCGGGCTTGATGCAAAGTCAAGTGAGCCACCTTCGAAACCTGCAGGAATTGCCACCGCAGCATCACCAGTCTTTGCAAACACATCCTGTGCAGCCTGAGTGAAGAACGGAGCCAGATCTGTAACCAGATAAAGGCCTATAAGCATCATTACCAGACCGATTATGAATGTCTTAGGAATGTTACCCTTTGTAATCGGGAGAATCAGTGGGAATACGTAGAACATTCCGGCAAGAGATGCGAGTGGAAGGAATTCGTTTCCTGGAAGCACTACTGCAAGAACCAAAGTCACAGGGATAAGAAGGAGTGATACTACAAGTGTTGCAGGATGTCCGATCACGAGTGCCGGGCTCATACCGATATTAAGGCCGGTAGCACCCTTGAATTTCTTGTTGATGAGCTCGCGTGTGGCCTCGGAAATAGGCTTGAGGCCTTCAATGAAGAGGGAAGTGATGCGAGGAATAAGTTCCATCACTGCACCCATCTTGATACCAAGACCGAGTATGTAAGGAATCTTGTCAACGATCTCCTTCCAGCTTTCACAAGAAAGTGCACCGATAATCATTCCTACAAGTATACCGAGGAAGAGTGGCTCTCCGAGAAGACCGAACTTCTTCTTCATTCCTTCTGCATCGATGTCAAGCTTGTTGATGCCTGGAATCTTGTCAAGACCCTTGTTGATGATCTCAGCAAACGGAACAAATCCCTGACAGAACGGCTGAGGGATAGAGATACCGTCCATCTTGTCATAGAATTTCTGGAAACGGTCTGCAGTGTAGTCTGCAAGGATGAGGGTGATGATGTAGCAGATTACTGCAGCAAAGAAACCCCACCAGATGTTATCTGATGCAAAGTACACAACTGCTCCGATGAAAGCAAAATGCCAATAGTTCCAGAGGTCGATGTTTACTGTTCTGGTTGTCTTTGTAAGAAGCATGAGGATGTTTACACCAAGACATACAGGAATAATGAATGCTCCTACTGATGTGTTGTATGCAACAGAAGCTGCTGCTGGCCATCCCATGTCAAAGACCTTAAGCTGAAGGTCGTAGATCTCAACGACCCTGCTGAGTGCTGGTCCGAGTGTGCTTGTGAGGAGTGATGTGATTACAGAAAGTCCCACAAATCCGACTCCTACAAGGAGTCCGCTCTTGAGAGCCTTTGAAAAGTTGATTCCGATGCAGACGCCGAGGATTGTAAAGATGATAGGCATCATTACAGCTGCGCCCAGACCGATGATATAACTGAATACTTGTTCCATAGTTGTTTATTTCATTTTTACGATAAGAGGTGTCCTCAGCTGTGCAGAGAATTTCTCCACGATAGAAATCCACTCTTGATATGATTTGACATTTGAGTGATCCCATGCAGCTCCCCAATAATATTCGAAAGGCTTTCCTGACTCATATTCGGAATAAGCAAGTACATGTCCTGTGGAATTGTTTCTTGCTTTGCTTTCTTCATCCGGGAAATATACGGTCTCTGCCTTGGTCAAAGCCTCAGGGAACACGGAAGCAACGAATATGATACCATTGTCCACGTCCTGATGCTTGTCAAAGTTCATTGTAGGGGCAGGGTAGGCTATGTAGCCTTTTTCCGCATCGGCTATTTCCTTGCCATCCTTATCCTGAAGAACAATTCCTGCTACAATTGGATTGCTGTCCAGATTTTCGAAAGAAATCTCAGTCTTGTTGAAATATCTGCCAAGATCAAGTGAAATGATTCTTGTCTCGACAATGTTTTCCTTCTCACCAAGATTGAAAGGTCTGAAAGTCAGCTTAATGGTGAATCTCAGCGGACCATCAT
Source organism: Candidatus Cryptobacteroides sp. (assembly GCA_045133255.1). GTDB lineage: Bacteria > Bacteroidota > Bacteroidia > Bacteroidales > UBA932 > Cryptobacteroides. Next base: position 72,862 of record JBGUTV010000014.1, on the reverse strand, counting down.
CAAGAATCTCGAACTTGTCATAGCAGAATGGATAAACGATGTCTTCTCCATCAAGAAGAGCAGTGGTTCCGGCACCAAGTGTCGGGCCTACAGCGTATACATCACATCCGTAGCCATGATCCACATGGAATGAAAGCGAATCCCAATTGAATCTGTCCGCAGCCCTCTTGTCTGTCTTTTTAAGCTGCTTATGAATCTTTGTTAGCCTTGGATCCTTGGCTCTACGGTAGAATTCAGGAATCACAGGAAGATCTGTGGATCTTTTGGTGAAGATGTCGTATCCTGATGGTGCGTCTTCCTTGAAGCCATATGTTCTGAAACCGATCAGATCATTTTCCCAACAAAGGTCATCAACTCTCTTAGGGTAGTGATCACCACATACCTTTGTAACAACTTCTGCAGGAGTTCCCTTACAAAATCTGTATGACTTTACCTGTTGTGCCTTGAGTTGTGCAGGAAAAACAACTTTGCCATCATAAGTCTGCTGATAAGGAACCTCGTCTGCACCATCCTTCAGGATTAAGCTTTCCCCGTCCTGTATCTTAAGCCTGCTTTTGATGTCATCTAAAGAAACCTCAATCAGTTCGGTATCTCTGTCAATGTCAGAAGGATTGCTGACCTCGACCATTAAAACACTGCCGCAGCCAGACAGAATGAACTGAATGGCTGCAACAGCAAAAATCATATATCTTTTCATTATTTAGGCTGCTTTCCGATATATGCGAGGATACCACCGTCAACATAAAGAACGTGACCGTTCACGAAGTCTGAAGCCTCAGATGCAAGGAATACGGCAGGTCCCATAAGGTCCTCTGGAGTACCCCAACGCTCTGCAGGAGTCTTCGCAACGATGAATGCATCGAACGGATGACGGCTTCCGTCTGCCTGACGCTCGCGAAGAGGTGCAGTCTGTGGAGTAGCAATATAGCCCGGACCGATACCGTTACACTGGATGTTGTACTGACCGTACTCTGATGCGATGTTTCTTGTAAGCATCTTGAGACCGCCCTTTGCTGCAGCATAAGCGGAAACTGTCTCACGACCGAGCTCAGACATCATTGAACAGATGTTGATGATCTTACCGCCACCCATCTTCATCATTGTAGGGATAACTGCCTTAGAGCAGATGAAAGGACCATTGAGGTCGATGTCGATCACCTGACGGAATTCAGCTGCAGTCATCTCGTGCATAGGTATTCTCTTGATGATGCCTGCGTTGTTCACGAGGATGTTGATAGGTCCTACCTCCTGCTCGATCTGAGCAACCATTGCATTGACCTGATCCTCATTTGTAACGTCACATACATAACCCTTAGCCTCGATACCGAGCTCCTTATATGAAGCAAGTCCCTTGTCGACAAGCTCCTGCTTGATGTCATTGAAAACGATCTTTGCTCCAGCCTTTGCGAAACCTGTTGCAATTGCGAATCCGATTCCATAGGATGCTCCTGTTACAAGGGCAACCTAACCTTCGAGTGAAAAATTAACCATAGTTTTTAAGTGTTTATGTGTAAATTCAAATTAGTGCAATTTGCGTATTAATACATTTATGTAAAATTAAAATAAAAAATGAAAAATGAGATAATTATGAGTAAAAATTGATTGCAAAAATCACTTAGTATAAAAATCGTAATTTTATAATCCATTTAAGAAAAAAAATATTATTTTTGTATGATTAGAAAAGTCATAAATTAACCGACATAATAATGAAAAAGTTCACATTGCCTAAAGACGGAGGTCTGATTGAAGCTGGATTGCCTAATGGCATCAAGCATACCTTCGAAAGAATCCCTGCGCATATTCATGAAGATGAAGAGGCTGCATCCAAGGTCATTGCCCGGAAGATTGCAGATGAAATCAATGCATCAGAAGGAGTGTTCAGACTTGGTTTGAGTACAGGCTCATCACCTGTGTTCGTATACAAGGAACTTGTTGAACTATACAATGAAGGAAAGGTGTCCTTCAAGAACGTTGAAGTGTACAGCATTGATGAGTACTATCCTGCTCCTGCTGATTCTTTCAGCAGAAACAGACGTCTCTATCAGGATTTTGCAGCCAAGGTTGATATCAATCCGGACAATGTCCATGTGCCTAAGCTGTCTGAGGTTCATGAGAGCACATTTGTGACAGAATTCTGCGCTTCATATGACGCAAAGGCGAGAGGTCTTGATTTCCTTGTAATGGGAACCGGAGAGAATGGCCAGATCGGCTTCAACGAGGCAGGCGCTTCGGAACAGAGCCGCACCAGAACAGTCCTTCTTCCATATGATTCGCGCAAACGTCAGGCAAGAAACTTTGCCGGTGACATCGCTAAGACTCCTAACAGCGCGATTGCCATGGGTATCTCCACTATGATGACTGCAAAGAAGATTTATCTTATTGCATGGGGAGAAGACAAGGCAAAGGTCGTAAAAAGGATTGTCGAAGAAAAACCGGATCCTACATGCCCGGCTTCATTGCTGCAGAAGCATGGCAACATATCATTCTACGTGGACGAAAATTCAGCCAGCCTCCTTACAAGAGAAGTGGCCCCTTGGCTGGTCGGTCCATGCGAGTGGTCTCCTAAATTCATCAGAAAAGCTGTCGTATGGCTCTGCGAGCAGGTTCATAAGCCTATCCTTAAACTGACGCAGAAGGACTATCTCACAAATGGCCTTGGAGAACTTCTCGAGAAATACGGTGCTTATGACCAGATTAATATAAAGGTATTCAACGACCTTCAGCACACGATTTCAGGATGGCCGGGCGGAAAGCCGAATGCAGATGACAGTACACGTCCTGTACCATCGACACCGTTCCCTAAACGAGTTGTGATATTCTCGCCGCATCCTGACGATGATGTCATCTCCATGGGAGGAACATTCATACGTCTTGTCGAGCAGGGACACGACGTTCATGTCGCTTATCAGACTTCCGGAAATGTTGCTGTACACGATGATGTTGTGCTTCAGCACATGGATGCAGCTCGCGAACTTGGATTTGGTGACCGTTTTGATGAAGTCAAGCAGATCATCGCATCAAAGAAGCCAGGCGAGCCTGAACCAAGAGCTCTTCTTACTCTCAAAGGAGCTATCAGGCGTGCAGAAGCGAAGAGTGCAGTACGTTCATTCGGACTGAATGATCAGACCAATACCCATTTCCTGAATCTTCCATTCTATGAAACAGGCGGTATCAAGAAAGGGGAGAGGACTCAGGCTGACATCGATATAATAATCGATCTGCTTCAGAAGGTACAGCCACATCAGATTTATCTCGCAGGAGACCTTGCGGACCCTCACGGTACCCATAGGGTATGTACAGAAGCAGTCCTTGAGGCTTTGAATCAGCTTAAGGATGAAGCCTGGATGCCGGAATGCCATGTATGGCTTTACAGAGGAGCATGGATGGAATGGGAACTCGGCAAGGTGGATATGGCAGTGCCTCTCAGTCCTGATGAAGTCATCAAGAAACGTCATGCCATCTATCGCCATCTTTCACAGAAGGACATCGTGCCTTTCCCTGGTGAGGATCCTCGTGAGTTCTGGCAGAGAGCCGAAGAAAGGACTCAGAATACAGCACGTCTGTACGATGAATTAGGAATGGCAGAATATCAGGCAATAGAGGTGTTTGTGAAACTCTTCTGAATGAACAAATAAAACAAAACGTAAATATATTATGGAAAACAATTTTATGCAGACCGTTCAGAGTTGGTTGGACGGAAATTTCGATGAAGCTACCAAGGCGCAGATTCTAGCCCTCAAGGAAACTGACATGACAGAACTTGAGGACGCATTCTACCGCAATCTTGAATTCGGCACTGGCGGACTTCGCGGAATCATGGGAGTCGGCACAAACCGTATGAACAAGTATACAGTAGGTATGGCGACACAGGGTCTTGCAAACTATATGAAGGCAAACATCGAAGGCCCTCTGAGTGTATGCATCTCTTTTGATAGCCGTAACAACAGCCCTGAGTTCGCTCAGATCGCTGCTAACGTTCTTGCTGCGAATGGAATTCATGTGTATATCTTCGACAAACTCCATCCGATAGCTCTCATGAGCTATTCTGTAAGAACAAAGAAGGCAAATGCCGGCATCATGATCACGGCATCGCACAATCCGAAGGAGTATAACGGATATAAGGTGTTCTGGTCAGATGGTGCTCAGGTTACATCTCCTGTTGACAAGGATATAGTAGCTGAGGTTGCTAAGATTACAGATCCTTCAATGGTCAAGTTTGAGCCAGGTGAAGGAGCTGCCCCTATTGAGGTAATGAGCCACGAGATGGATGAGGCATATCTCAATTCAGTCATGTCACTCATGCTTTCTCCAGAAGCAGTTGCCGCTCATAAGGATCTCAAGATCGTGTATACTCCGATTCATGGATCTGGTGTTGAGATCGTTCCTGAATTCCTTGCAAAGCTCGGATTCGAGAATGTATATCACGTACCAGAGCAGGATGTGATCGATGGTAATTTCCCTACAGTGAAGTCTCCTAATCCAGAAGAACCGGGTGCTCTCGCAATGGCTCTTGCAGTTGCAGACAAAGAGGGTGCTGACCTCGTGATGGCTACTGACCCTGACGCAGACCGTATCGGTATCGCTGTCCGTGACAATGAGGGTAAGATGGTGCTGCTCAATGGTAATCAAACAGGTTCAATCCTTACCTATTATATTCTCCGCCGCTGGTCGGAGCTTGGAAAGCTTGATGGAAAGCAGTATATAGTCAAGACTATTGTAACCACTGAACTTCTCCGCGCTATAGCTGAGAAATATGGCGTAAAGGTATATAATGTGTTGACCGGATTCAAATGGATTGCTGATATCATCAAGAAGAATGAGGGTATCAATACATTTGTATGCGGAGGCGAGGAAAGCTATGGCTTCAATGTAGGTGAATTCGTTCGCGATAAGGATGCTCCTATCACATGTGCATTCGTTGCTGAGTGCGCAGCATGGGCTGCCGAGCAGGGCAAGACTCTTTATCAGCTCCTTCAGGACATCTACGCTGAGTTCGGCTACTACAAGGAGTCTTTGATCTCACTCACCAAGAAGGGTAAGGCAGGACTTGAGGAAATCGCTCAGATGATGGTTGATTACCGCAACAATCCTCCGACAGAAATGGCCGGTTCGCCTGTTATCAAGGTCATTGATTACAGCAAGCCAGAGGTGACAGGTCTGCCGGCATCAAATGTGCTTCAGTTCTATAATGAGGCAGGCGATGTGGTGACAATCCGCCCTTCAGGTACAGAGCCTAAGATCAAGTTCTACTTTGGTATCAAAGGTTCTGATGCTGATGCAAAGAACGAAGTTCTCAGAGCTCAGTTCAGTAAGTAATATCCTTTACAGATGCCTTGTTGAAAGACAAGGCATCTTAAATTAAAAAAGAAACGAATATGACATTAATGGAAAGTATCATAGCACGCGCTAAATCAAACAGACAGCGTATTGTGCTTCCAGAGTCGCTTGAAGAGCGAACTCTTACAGCTGCAGACAAGTCTCTTGCTGACGAGATTGCAGATATCGTTCTCATCGGAAATAGAGATGAGATTCTTGCGTTGGCGGCGAAGCTTGGTCTGCAGAATATTGAGAAGGCGACTATCATTGATCCAGCCACATCAGATAAGACTGCAGAGTATGCAAATCTTCTTTATGAGCTTCGCAAGAACAAAGGTATGACTCCAGAGAAGGCTGCTCAGCTTGTTATGGATCCACTCTATTTCGGCTGTCTTATCATCAAGAGCGGTGATGCTGACGGTCAGATAAGCGGTGCACTTTCTACAACAGGTGAAACGCTCAGACCTGCACTTCAGATCATTAAATGTGCTCCTGGCATCTCTTGTGTGAGCGGTGCAATGCTTATGATCACTCAGACTCCTGAGTACGGCGAGAACGGTGTTCTTGTTGTCGGTGACGTTGCTGTGACTCCTATGCCGGATGCTTCACAGCTTGCCCAGATTGCTGTCTGCACAGCTCAGACTGCAAAGAGTGTTGCCGGTTTCGCTGATCCGAAAGTTGCAATGCTTTCTTTCTCGACAATGGGTTCTGCAAAGCATGAGGTAGTTGACAAGGTTGTAGAGGCGACAAAGCTTGCACGAGAGCTCGATCCTACGCTTAAGGTAGAGGGTGAACTCCAGGCTGATGCTGCTCTTGTTCCTTCTGTAGGCCAGAAGAAAGCCCCTGGATCGGAAATAGCAGGTCATGCTAATGTTCTTGTTTTCCCTTGTCTTGAGGTCGGAAACATTGCCTACAAGCTCGTTCAGAGACTTGGAAATGCAGATGCAATCGGACCAATCCTTCAGGGTATAGCAAAGCCTGTAAACGACCTCAGCCGTGGCTGCTCGGTAGATGACATCTACAAGATGGTTGCCATCACCGCCTGTCAGGCAATGGATGCAAAATAATCTGCAGTAAGTAGTCAATAAAAGAGGTACCGACCTACTGGAAATCCTCCCCGCTAGCGGGTCCCCTCCCTTCTCGGGAGCCGAAGTTTCCAGTAGGTCGGTACCTCTTTTATTATGTTCCTGCTTAGAGGGACTGGATGTATGAGTGAATTGCTGCGGCGGCTTTACGTCCTGCTCCCATTGCAAGAATTACGGTTGCTGCACCTGTTACGGCGTCACCACCGGCAAATACACCCGGACGTGTTGTCGCACCATTCTCGTCTGCTACCAGACATCCGCGCCTTGTTGTTTCGAGTCCCTTTGTTGTCTTCGCTATCAGGGGGTTAGGGGAGGTTCCGAGTGACATGATCACGGTGTCCGTCTCGATTTCAAATTCGGATCCCGGAATCTCGACAGGGGAGCGTCTTCCGCTCTCATCCGGCTCACCCAGCTCCATTCTGATGCAGCGTACAGCCTTTACCCATCCGTTTTCGTCACCTATCACTTCTACAGGATTGGTCAGCATGGCAAACTCGATGCCTTCCTCCTTTGCATGGTGCACCTCTTCGGCACGTGCAGGAAGCTCCTTTTCTGTTCTACGATATACTATTGTAGTCTCTGCGCCTAGCCTCAATGCAGTTCTTGCAGCATCCATTGCCACGTTGCCGCCTCCGACAACAACTACTTTCCTTCCGGTGTGAATCGGAGTGTCGTAGTCAGCGCGATATGCCTTCATCAGATTGTTTCTGGTGAGGAATTCGTTTGCAGAGAAGACACCGTTGAAATGCTCTCCAGGGATGTTCATAAAGCGTGGCAGACCTGCTCCTGATCCAATGAATACTGCAGAAAAGCCTTCTTCATCCATGAGCCTGTCAATTGTCACTGTCCGGCCAGCGATTACATTAGTCTCTATCTTGACGCCAAGCGCCTTGACTGAGGCAATCTCTGCTGCAACCACCTTGTCCTTTGGAAGGCGGAATTCTGGAATTCCATATTCAAGCACTCCGCCAGGACGGTGCAGAGCCTCGAATATAGTGACATCATAACCAAGTTTCGCAAGGTCAGATGCACATGCAAGACCTGCTGGACCACTGCCTATTACAGCAACCTTATATCCGTTGGATGGTGCCGTTTCAGGCTTCACGCCTCCATTTTCTCTGCTCCAGTCTGCCACAAAACGCTCGAGTTTTCCGATTGCGACAGGTTCGCCCTTGATGCCAAGGATGCAGCTTCCCTCACACTGAGTTTCCTGAGGGCAGACACGACCACATATGGCAGGAAGTGATGAATCCTGCGAAATAACAGCAGCAGCTTCTGTGAACTCTCCTGCAGCAACCTTTGCAATGAATTCCGGAATCTTGACACTTACCGGGCATGCAGCCACGCAGCGTGGATTCTTACAGTTGAGACATCTTGACGCTTCAAGCTGTGCCTCCTCTTCATTATATCCGTAACAAACCTCTTCAAAGTTGGTTGCACGTACTTTTGGATCCTGTTCCCTTACAGGAACTCGTGGTATTCTGTTTGCCATTATCTTCCCCTCCCGATTCTGCATTTATGATGCTCTGTGGCATCCTTTTCTTCAGTCATATACATTCTTTGACGACGCATCGCCTCATCAAAATCAACAAGATATCCGTCAAACTCAGGGCCTTCTACGCATGCGAATCTGACTTTTCCATCTACTGTAACCCTGCATGCACCGCACATTCCTGTGCCATCGACCATCAGCGTATTAAGGCTGACAATAACCGGAAGTCCAAGCTTCTTACAGGTCAGCGTCGCAAATTTCATCATGATCATAGGACCGATTGCAACAGCCTGGTCATATTCTTGTCCATCTTCGTTTACAAGCTTTTCAAGCATCTGAGTAACAAGGCCTTTGAAGCCCTCACTTCCATCATCAGTACAGATGTGGAGATTATCGCAGACTGCTTCCATTTCCTCTTTATAGATAACCAGTTCACTAGTTTTTGCGCCTATTATCACATCTACCTTTGCTCCTCTTTCATGAAGCCATTTCACCTGCGGATATACCGGTGCGGTTCCTACGCCACCTGCAATAAACACATATCTTTTTCCGGCGAGTTCCTCGTCAGACATTTCTGTAAAATCCGAAGGAATTCCGAGAGGGCCGACTACGTCAGCAAAACTGTCACCTTCCTCGTATGAACATATCTCGGCAGTAGAAGCACCGATCTTCTGTGTTACAATTGTAACAGTGCCTGCTTCCTTGTCGAAGTCGCTTATCGTCAGCGGGATTCTTTCACCCTGTTCATCAGCTCTGATTATGAGGAACTGCCCCGGAAGAGCAGCAGATGCAAGTCTGGATGCTTCCACCTTCATTCTGCATATCGTAGGGGTTAGCATTTCCTTTGAAACTATTCTGTACATAGATCTGTTTATGATTTCAGTTTATCTTGCAAATGTAAAAATAAAAATCAAAAAGAGAAAAACATCACTTGCAACTACCGTCAGCTTATGATTTGTAAGCAAAGATGACGTAATAATTCAAATCCATAACCCGTTGATAAATTCCTGATATTTGGGATTATTTATAATTTGCAGAAAATGAATAATTTACTATCTTTGCGCGCTTTATAAGAAAGCATGTCAAATTTATAGCTTGAAGTTGAAAAATATAATAAAACTAAACTAATATGAGTGAATCAATCGTTAAGGTAGAACATCTATCACACAGGTACAGCGTTCAGTGGGCTGTCCGCGACATTAATCTGGAGATAAGCCAGACTGGTATTGTCGGTCTTCTCGGATCTAACGGAGCCGGAAAATCTACTATCATGAACATTATTTGCGGTGTTCTCTCGCAGACAGAAGGTACTGTTCTTATCAATGGCATCGATCTTAGAAAAGATCCTGTTGCAGCAAAGCAGAACATCGGTTTCCTTCCGCAGAAACCGCCTCTCTACGGAGACCTCACTGTTGACGAGTATCTTACATATGCCGCTCAGCTCAGACAGATGGATCCAAAGGATATTCCTGCAGCTCTTGAAGCAGCCAAGGAGAAGTGCGGAATCAGCCATTTCAGCAAGAGACTCATCAAGAATCTCTCCGGCGGTTACCAGCAGCGTGTAGGTATCGCTCAGTCAATCATCCACAACCCAAGACTTGTTGTTATGGATGAGCCTACAAACGGTCTCGATCCTAACCAGATTCTCGATGTGCGTTCTCTCATCAAGGATATCGCCAAGGATAGGGCAGTGCTCGTGTCGACACACATTCTTTCTGAGGTACAGGCAACCTGTGACAGAATCATGATGATCGAGCATGGTTCACTCGTCTTCAGCGGTACAATCGACGACTTCGACAACTACATTGAACCTGATACTTTCGTGATGACTCTTAACCACGCACCGCTTGAGGAAGAACTCATGAAGGTTGCAGGTGTTACAAACGTAAAACCTATCTCAGAGTACAGTTCACGTTTCCGTGTATGGTTTGACGGCGACCGCGAAACTCTCACAAGAATGACAGAGGCAAGTGTACGAAACGGTTGGGGCCTCAGCGAAATCCAGCTTGAGAAGAGCTCAATGAATGATGTCTTTGCACATCTTTCCGGCCGTAAGAACAAGTAATCCGAACCCTGTCTATGAAAAAAAGTGTAATTCTAAATATCGCCCGTACAGAACTTAAGCTCATCTTCACGACTCCGGTCGCGTGGATCATGCTTATGGTCTTCACTGTATTGTGCGGACTTTTCTTTGCCGATGTGTTCGGAATGTATGCACAGGCACAGGAAGGAGGCTCACACCTGTCGTTCATCACTAACGGAATCTTCAGTGATGACAACAATGGTATCCTGTCCACAGTACAGTTCTATGTTTTCCTTTTCATTCCATTGGTTTCAATGGGTATGATAAGCCGTGATCTCAGCACCGGTTCAATCAAGCTCCTTTATTCGTCACCGGTAACCGATACTCAGATTGTAATGGGTAAGTACGTGGCAATGCTGGGATATGGCCTCACAATGCTGGGAGTAGTAATTCTCTATGCTCTCTTCTGTGCCGTTGCCATCGTAAACTTCGATGCACCGCTTGTATATACAGGTATCCTCGGTCTGTTCCTTCTGATCTCTGTATACTCAGCCATCGGAGTGTTCATGTCATCACTTACTTCATATCAGGTGGTTGCAGCCTTGGCTACATTCGCCCTGCTCGGAGTATTGAGCATGATCAACGAGGTGGGACAGAATCAGATCTGGCTCCGTGACATCACATGGTGGCTTTCAATCAGCGGAAGATGTGAGACATTCATTGCAGGTCTTATCTGCAGTGAAGACCTTGCATATTTCATCACTCTTACAGCACTCTTCCTTGTTCTGGCAATCTGGAGAATCTCCAACAAGCGCAGATCACGTACTGCACGAGTACGTTTCATGGGATATGCCGCTGCAATTGCAGTGACTGTAGTTATCAGCCTTGTGTCTTCAAGACCACAGCTCATGTGGTTCTTCGATGTGACAGCAACCAAGTCAAACACCATATCGGTTCCTAGCCAGAAGATCATGGAGGAACTCGACGGCAAGGTTACAATGACGACTTATGTGAATATTCTTGATGAGAACAGCTTCTACCTTGGCCTTCCTTCAAGATTCAACACAGATAAGGAGTATTTCAAGCAGTTTGTAAGGTTCAAGCCGGATATCAAAGTCAAATATGAGTATTTCTGGGCAGATGCAGGCAACAAGAGCGTACGCAGACGTTTCCCTAATCTTACTGATGAGGAACGTGCTCAGGTGCTTTCAGATGTTTATGAGCTGAACTACAAGATGTTCCAGAATCCTGAAGAGATAGCTGCCAAAGTGGATCTCAGTGAAGAGGGTTACGGCTTGGTACGTGAACTCAAGCGTGAGGATGGAACAAAGACATTCCTCAGAATCTTTGATGACAGCAAGAGAATGCCAGAGGAGAAGGAAATCGCCGCCGCATTCAAGCGCCTTGTCGATGGTCCCGTTCCTGTGGGATTCCTTACCGGACATGACGAACGTAGCATCAGCCGTCAGGGTGACAGAGACTACTATATCTTTGCTGCACAGAAGGGCCAGAGACATTCATTGGTGAACAATGGTTTTGACGCTGAGGAGATTTCTCTTGCAGACGGTGCACGCATTCCTGACCATATCCAGATTCTTGTAATTGCTGATCCACGTATCGAATTCACAGAGAATGAGATTGCTGAGATTCAGAGATATATCGAAAGCGGACGTAACATGATCATAGCAGCGGATCCAGGTTCACAGAAGGGTGCAAACCAGATTGCATCCCTCGTTGGCGGACGTTTCATCCAGGGTCGCCTTGTTGTAGATCCTTCAGATGAGCGTCAGGATCTTGTTCTTGCCCGTGTAACAGCCAATGCAGTCAAGAAGTTCCCATCATGGGAAGGCCTTGGTTCAAACGGCAACCATGTTACAATGCCTGGAACAGTTCAGGTAGCTGCATCACATGACAAGGGATTCTCTCCACTCACAATATTCGCAAGCTCGGACAAGAGCTGGAATGAGATTCAGACTGAGGACTTTGCAAACACAACAGCTGAGTTTGATTCCAAGACCGAGAGAAGAGGCGCCAAATCTATTGCAATTCAGATGACCCGCGAATTTGGCGACAGAACTCAGAAGATCCTTCTCCTGGGAGACTCTGACTGCTTCAGCAATGGAGAGCTTATGCGCCAGCGTTACGGCGTGATGTCTGCAAACTTCCCATTTGCATATCAGGCATTCAAGTGGCTTTGCGATGACAAGTATCCGATCGATACACCTAGGGCTCACAGCAGGGATAATTCTCTTAGAATCGGCTTCAAGGCAGTTCCTTTTGTAAAGTGGGGATTCCTCGGCCTTTTGCCAATGCTTATGCTCCTTTCTTCAATTTTGATCATAATCCGCAGAAAATCAAGATAATAGATGAAGACAATATATAATATCGCCAAGAATGAGCTGAGACAGCTCTTCTTTTCACCTATTGCATGGATCCTGCTAGTGATGTTCTTCGTGCAGTGTGGAATTGCATTTTCTGAAGTAATCAGCATGCTTCTCCGCTTGAAGGCTCTCGGTTTAGGACTGAATGCTGTCACAAACCAGATATTTCAGGATCCGTACGGTGGAGTTTATCCAAGCATCCAGGGATACCTATTTATATATATACCATTGATTACAATGGGTATCATGAGCCGCGAGAAGACTGCCGGAACAGACAAGCTCCTTCTTTCATCTCCAGTTTCAGAGGTGAAGATTGTTCTCGGAAAGTTCCTCTCAATGGTGTTCTACGGAGCAATCATGCTCTCTGCACTCCTTATTCAGGCTCTTATCTGCTGTGTAATTGTCAAGGATATTGATGCCGGTCCTGTATTCTCAGGTCTCCTCGGTATATATCTCCTTCTTCTTGCATATTCAGCCATAGGTATCTTCATGTCATCGTTGACAAGATATCAGATCATCGCTGCTGTCGGTACAATTGCCGCCTTGTTCGGACTTAATTACATGACTTCTGTAGGTCAGGGAGTACCTGTACTTAGAGACATCATGTACTGGCTTGGCATTTCCGGACGTGCTTCTACCTTTATCCAGGGTATGATATGCAGCGAAGACGTGATCTATTTCGTTGCTGTCACAGTATTCTTCCTCGCAATCACCATCATAAAGTTGATGTCAGATTCTGAAAGATGCAGGAAATCTTCAATCACTATAAGTTATGTGGCATCATTCCTTGTACTTTGCAGTGTTGCATTCTTCAGTGCAAGACCTGCCTTGAAGTCATATCTTGATACTACATACACAAAATCATGCACTCTTACTGAAGAGAGCCAGAAGGTTATGGCTGAGCTTGAAGGTCCGATGACAATCACTACTTATGTAAACCTTCTTGGTAACAGCCTCTATGACGGCCTTCCAAAGAACTACACAAGAGACGTAGACAGATTCTCACACTATATCAGATTCAAGCCTGAGATCAAGATGAAGTACGTCTATTACTGGCATCCATCAGAGAGTAATCCTATCAACACCAAGGCATTCCAGGGACTTTCAGACGCTGAGAAGGCTGCTAAGATGGCTGAGATCAACAAGCTGAACATCAAGAAGTTCCTTACACCTGATGAGATCAAGGACCTCGAAGATAAACTTGATCTTCCTACCGAGGATTACAGATTCATCCGCGTAATCGAGGGTGGTCCTTATGGCAGAACAGCAAGACTCAGAATGTATGAGGATCAGGAGAAGCATCCAGGTGAAATGGAGATTACTGCAGCCATGAAGACTCTCTATGCCGATCTTCCAAAGGTTGGTGTTGTATACGGCCATGGCGAGCGTGACGTATTCAATATCGGAGATAAGGGATATTTCATGTTTGCAAGCAGTTATGTGTTCCGTCATGCACTTGTAAATCAGGGATTTGATGTGGATGTCATCTCTATTTCTGAGAATGATGTTCCTGAGGATATCAATATTCTCCTCATCGCAGATCCACAGGAGGCTTATTCTGAAGTTGAACTCCAGAGAATCTCTGACTATATCGCAAAGGGTGGAAATGCCCTCATCGCAGGTAAGCCTTATGCAAGAGAGAATCTCAGCCCGGTAATGGACATGCTCGGCGTATCATTCATGGACGGTGTTCTTGTCCAGCAGACAAAGGATTATGCGCAGAACCTCATCGTAGGTGACATTGCATATGAGTCTGTCAAAGTAAGCAAAGGCTTTGCTTCAGCAATCGCCAAGAAGAACAATATCGTCGGAATGGATGCAATGGCAATTGATGGTTCAAAGGCTATTGACAAAGGGTTCGAGGTGATCAACATCGTTACCACCGATTCACTCTCAAATGACAAGAGACGTGTATGGAACGAACTTCAGGTAACTGATTTCGAGAACGAGAAGGCAGTATTCAATCCTGAGACAGGGGAGAAGGAACTTAAGAATGCTCCTGTTGCAATTGCTCTCACACGCAAGGTGGCTGAAAAAGATCAGCGAATCATTGTTCTCGGTAACGCCGATATGATTGCCAACGTTGAGCTTATGCAGTCACGTTCTGGTGTGCGTGCATCAAACTATACCCTTATTACTGAGTCATTCCGTTATCTCAGCCAGGGTGAGTTCCCGATCTATGCACCAAGACCGGCTGGTCCTGACACAGACCTTCTCTACCTCAAGAGAGAGGCGAGAGTATGGTTCAAGTGGATATTTAACTTTATCATTCCTGGTCTGATCGCATTGTTCGGAATATTCCTACTTATTCGTAGAAAGAGCAGATAATGAAGAATTTTATTACAGATAGACAGACGACAGAGGACTTGAACCTGCTCGGCAGGTTCAAGAAAGACTCTGTCATCAATATCTTCGACAAAACAAAAACAAGAGCGGGTCGTCAGGCACTGGAAGACATGTTCCGTAATCCAATGACCAGCGCACAAGCTATCAATGAAAGGGCTAAGATCTTCAGCTATTACAAGTCGTTGAACAGAGAGTTTCCTTTCGATGAAACGCAGGTAGAACTGATTGAATATTACATCAACTCTAACACTTCTACAGACGCATTGTCTTCCGCTATGGGTATCTTTACATCAAAGTGTAAAATGGTACTCGCAAATAACAGGGCATATGAGAAGATGCTTGAGGGAATGGGAGTTCTAGCGAAGGTTACTCTTGGGGCAGTTGAGATGGTTGAAGCTTTCCCTCGTGAGAATTGCCCTGATATCAATGACATAGATACTCTGACTTCTGTCATCACTTCAGATCATAGAAAGAAGTTGCAGACTATTGCAAAGAAGAGTGTCGACATGTCTCTCGGCCAGGCAATAAGCGCAGATAAGCTGTTAAGGCTCACCCTTGGAGATGCCGTACATACAATGATGCAGCTCCTTGCTAAGCTTGATCTCTACATGGCAGTCGGAACAACAGCTGCAGATAAGGGATTCGGCTTTGCAGAAGCAATAGATGCTCAGGAAAGGTACATAGAGATGGAGGGTGTCTATCATCCATCACTCACGAAACCTGTAGCAAATGATATACGTATTGACGGTGAGAAGAATGTATTCTTCCTCACAGGTGTCAATATGGCTGGTAAGTCAACATTCATGAAGGCGGTGTCTATTGCTCTTTATCTGGCTCAGATGGGATTCCCTGTGCCGGCATCAAAGATCAGGTTTACTCCTGTAGACGGTATCTTCACATCAATCAATGTTCCGGATGACATAGCTCAGGGATATAGCCATTTCTATGCTGAGGTTCTTAGAGTGAAAAGTATCGCGCAGAGAGTCGCCGAAGGAAGAAACCTGTTTGTGATTTTTGATGAGCTTTTCAAGGGAACAAATGTAAAGGATGCGTATGATGCAACCCTCGCAGTAACAGATGCATATGCTTCACATCGAAACTGTCTTTACATCATTTCTACGCATATCGTCGAAGTTGGTCCTGCGCTATCTGAGAAATGCGGTAATGTTCAGTTCCGTTTCCTTCCTACACAGATGGACGGTACAAGATTAATATATCCATACAAGCTTGCGGAAGGAATTTCTGCAGACCGTCATGGTATGACAATCATCAAGAACGAGAAAATCCTTGATATCATCAGGGGAGAAGAAATTAACGAGAGTGAGATATGAGTTTCATAATAGATAAGCAGACACTTAATGACCTGGGTATCTTCTCTCACAAGAAGGAGATATCAGTCTACGCACTTTATAATAACGCACGTACGCGTGGCGGCTCTCAGATTCTTGAGGAAATGTTCTACAATCCGCTTGACAATTACGAACTTATCAAGCGCAGATCTGCTCTGATCGGATATTTCCAGAGAACATCTCAGAGTTTTCCATTCAAGGCAATATGGTTTGATGCAGCAGAATTCTATCTCTCGGACACTGACGAGAGAACAAGAATCGTTTCTGATCCTGCTCTTGGAAACAGCGAGAAGAGTGCCCTGCAACGCAGGTTGAAGAAGATCATCAAGACTGACACTGAGTTTGAGCAGGCTGAAAGAGGTATTATCTCTCTGATCGAGATCATCAATACCCTGAATGAATTTACAGCCACAATGGCTCAGGACAAGGAAATCACATCAGTAACGACAGAACTTGATAAAATCCGCGAGATCATAGACAGTGAGAAATTTGCTCCTGTCATCCAGGCTAAGGGTATAGAGAATCTCTCACAGGATCAGGCGGCCTTCTTTGACAATCTCCTCAGATATGAGAACAATGAGCAGGTCCATTATCTTCTCAATTATGTCTACCATATTGATGTTTACATCTCTGTGGCAACAACTGCAAAGGAGAATGGCTATGTAAAGGCTGAGGTTCTTCCTGCAGAAGAGAATGTGATGGAACTTAAAGGCGCTTACCACCCAATGCTGAAGAAGCCTGTATCAAATGATTTGACAATCAGCGCAGAAAACAATATTGTTTTCCTTACTGGAGCAAATATGGCAGGTAAATCTACCTTTATGAAAACCTTTGGAATCGCAGTATTCCTTGCTCATGTAGGTTTCCCTGTACCGGCTGAAGCAATGCGTTTTTCAGTACGCGATGGTCTTTTCACAACCATCAATCTTCCGGACAACCTTAATAGGGGATACAGCCATTTCTACGCCGAGGTAAGACGTCTGAAGAGGTGTGCTCAGAGTGTGAACACATGGCCGAATCTTGTGATCATCTTTGACGAGCTTTTCAGAGGTACAAACGTAAAGGATGCATTTGATGCAACTGTTGCCGTGACTGAAGCATTTTCGCACATCAAGAGCAGCATCTTCATGATTTCAACTCACATCATTGAGGCTGGTGAAGATCTTAAGAAGATGTGCAGCAATATCGAATACATCTATCTTCCAACAATTATGGAAGGCTCTGTTCCTAAATACACATACAAGCTTGAGAAGGGTATTACTGCCGACAGGCACGGTATGATAATCATCAGGAACGAAGGTATTCTTGACATATTGAAGAAATAACGAATTACAATAGAAACATGATGTCTAAATTTAAATTCCTGGCCTTGTCGGTTCTTCTGACTCTCAGCTTCAGCGCCATTATTGGAGCGGAAGCATCAGCTCAGGGTACTAAGGAAGGCTATGTTGCAGGTATCGTAAGGGACAGAGTCACAGACGAACCCCTTATCGGTGTCGCAATCTATTTTGAAGGGCAGAGCTATGGCTCTCTCACAAATGAGGACGGATATTACTCAATCAAGAGGCCTAGTGGCGGTGGAACACTTATCTACTCGCTGATCGGTTACGAAACAGTAAAAGTCAAGATCGGAAGTCATGCCAAGATGGATGTGACGCTGGTAGAAGCAACTGAGAGTCTTGATGACGTGATCGTCACTGGTTTCGCACCAATCAGAAAGGACGGTTTCTCCGGCAACACCACTAAGATCAAGAAGGACGAGATTCTGAAAGCGAATCCAACCAACATGATTTCTGCTATCCAGACCTTTGATCCGTCATTCCGTATCCAGCAGAACATCGCTGCAGGTGCAAACCCTAATGCATCTCCAGAGATTTCACTTCGCGGACAGACAAGTATCAGCGGAACATCCCTTGAAACTCAGGATATTTCAAAGCAGTCACTCTCAGGTACTTCCAACATGCCTATCTTCATCCTTGACGGCTTTGAAGTGGATGTTGAGAAGATTTATGACCTTGACCCTACCAGAATCCACAGTATCAACATCCTCAAGGATGCTGCTGCAACCGCCCTTTACGGTTCACGTGCCGCAAATGGTGTGATTGTCGTAGAGCTTCGTGCTCCTGAAGCTGGAAAACTTAGATTGCAGTACAATACCACACTCACCATGGAAATGCCTGACCTGTCGTCGTACAACCTTATGACAGCGTCAGAAAAGCTTGAAGCCGAGAGACTTGCGGGTCTTTATGACAGCAATACGCCAACCATATCCCCATATACAGATGCGTATTACCAGAGAATGAACAACATCATTCAGGGTGTAGACACTTATTGGCTTGCTCTTGGACTCAGAACCGCATTCAGCCAGAGACACTCAATCTACGTAGACGGTGGTGAGAACAACGTGAGATGGGGAGTAGAGCTCAACTACAACGGCAATAACGGTGTCATGCAGAAGTCTAACCGAAACGTTACAGGTGCAGGTTTCTACATTGACTACCGTATCGGTAAATTCCAGGTAAAGAACAAGACTACGTTTACCTTCGGAAACAGCAATGATGTGCCGTTCAACTCATTCAGTGACTATTCTCACTTGAATCCATACCTGAGAATTTATGATGAGGACGGCAACTACCTCAGAAAGCTTGAAAGTTTCTCAGGATATGCCGGTACGCTCGTGAACCCGCTGTATGAGATCCACAACTACAACAGCTACGACAAGACAAAGTACTATGAGATCGTAGACAATCTCCTCGTAAACTGGAACATCACTAAGGATCTCAGACTGAGACTCCAGATGTCAGCTACCATCAAGAGAGAGAATTCTGAGCTTTACAAGGACCCTGCATCTGCATCATACGGAACAGGTAACCTTGCCATGAATGGTGACAAAAGTGTTTCATCAGGTGACAGTAACGTAATTGACGGTACACTTCAGCTCATGTACAACAAGAGCATCAAGAAGCACTATATGAACCTTAACCTCTCCAGCAACCTCCGCTCAAGCCAGTATACTACCGAGTATGCTGACTACCGTGGATTCCCTGGAGGTGACCTTACATCTTCAAACTACGCTGCAGAGATCATCAACAAGCCGTCGCGTAATGACCAGAGATCACGTCTGTTAGGATTCCTTCTGACTGGAAACTATGCTTGGGACAACATCTACTTTGCTGACCTTACCGGCCGTCTTGACGGTTCATCAGAGTTCGGTTCAAACAGAAGATGGTCAATGTTCTGGGCAACAGGAGCTGGTATCAACATTCACAACTATGAGGTATTGAAGAATAACCCGGTACTGTCAACCCTTAAGTTCAGAGGATCTTATGGTCTGACCGGTAAGACTAACTTCTCACAGTACTCTGCAAGAAACCTCTATCAGCTTGAGACAGGCAACTGGTTCCCGACCGGTTATGGAGTATATCTTTCACAGATGGGTAACAAGGATCTCAAGTGGGAGAGAACCTATCAGCTCGACCTCGGATTTGAGTTCGGTCTGTGGAGAGACAGAATCTTCCTCAAGGCTTCGGTATACAACGCAAAGACTGTCGACCTGATCACAGATTTCGCTCTTCCTTCATCAACAGGATTTACTTCACACAAGGAAAACATGGGTGTTGTAAGAAACCTTGGTGCTGAGCTTGATCTTCGTGTAAGAGTATATCAGGACAAGAACTGGATGGTGCAGGCGTTCGGTAACTTTGCACGCAACAAGAACACTGTGATTGAGATTTCCGAGGCCATGCAGGCATATAACAAGAAGGTCGAGGAACTGTTCAAGAACTATAATCCGACAACTTCTACAAATACAGAATACTCGAAGCCATACCTGAAGTATTATGAGGGTGCATCAATGACGGCTATCGCCGGTATGCAGTCTCTTGGTATTTCTCCATCAAACGGTAAGGAGATCTTCCTCAAGCCTAACGGAGAGGTAACAGACGTATGGGCTGCTGAGGATTGGGTAGTGATCGGAGACACTGCTCCTAAGGGACAGGGATCATTCGGTATCACTACTACATTCAAGGAGTGGTCTCTCTTTACATCATTCCTCTACCATTTCGGAGGTGATGCCTACAACAGCACACTCGTAAATTACGTGGAGAATGTCGATCTCTCAAGAAACAATGTCGACAGACGAGTTCTCATGGACCGCTGGCAGAAACCAGGTGACATCACTACCATGAAGGATATCCGTGACAGAAACATCACCACAGGTTCGACTTCCCGATTCGTACAGAAGGATAACACACTGCAGTTCAGCTCAATAACCTTAAGCTACGACTTTAAGCCGGAACTTCTCAGAAAGGCACATATCACTATGTGCAAGCTTTCGTTGAGCGCAAATGACATCTTCTATCTCTCAAGCATCAGAAGAGAGAGAGGACTTGCTTATCCGTACTCACGTTCATTCAGTTTCACCCTCAATCTTGGATTTTAATTATGAAAAGAATATTATACATACTTGCGTTGACCTTCCTGGCCGCATCTTGCGACTGGCTGGCAATTACGCCTGAGAATTCAATTGATGAGGATGACCTCTTCACATCTGGATATGGTTACAGGAATGCACTCAACGGAATCTATCTGAAGATTGGAAGCCGTGACCTTTACGGCGAGAACCTCTCATGGGGATTCCTCAGTGCAGCTGCTCAGGAGTATCTTACCGACAACTCCCAGCAGGGTCAGAACAGCGTCCAGATCAGCAAGGATGCCGCAGACTTCATCTACAATTCGACTTCAACACAGCCTGTCATCCAGACAATCTGGGAGACACAATATTCAGTCATAGCGAACATCAACAAGATCATCGAGCATATCGACAACATTGACAAGAGCGAGTTTGCTTTCGGCGAGGATGAGAAAAATCTCATCAAGGCTGAGGCTTACGCACTTCGCGCGATGCTTCACTTTGACCTTCTCCGTCTCTTTGCCCCGGCTCCTGCAACAAATCCTGCGGGAACCTATCTCCCTTATAGAGAGAAGTTCGGTCCTGAAATTGGCGAGAAGCTTTCGGTGACTGCTTTTATAGAGAAGTGTATCAAGGACATCTCTGTAGCGGAACCGCTTCTCAAGCACTTCGACACAGAGTATCATCCTGTAGCAATGAGCACCAACATGTCTACCGGCTCAAGCGTATCATGGAGCACAAGATTCAGATTTGATTCCAAGATGCACATTGATGAGTTCGGAGAATTCTTCTGGTACCGTGGCTGGAGAATGAATTATATGGCTGTTCTTGCCCTCAAGGCCAGAGTGTGTCACTATGCCGGTTCCGGATATACACCTCTTGCCAAGACTGCTGCAAAGGAAATCTATGATAATTTCTATAAGACTGAAATGATCGGATTCAGTCCGGCATCGAACATCACATGCCAGCCTGAAATCAGATATTTCAAGGCATTTGATGACGTAATCATGGGTGCATACTATCCTAATCTTGCAACTGAATATGATGAGGGACTATACGGCAATGACAATACTGTAAGATATCCGCTCGCCAATATCGACAATCTGTTTGCAAGCGACAACACAGGTATCTACAGTGATTACAGATATCAGTATCTCATCAAGAAATCGAACACATCAAACCAGTCGTATTATCACGGAAAATACAGTGTCGCTACTGAGTCGATCGCAGCTGCGATTTCAAATCCGATGGTACCGCTGTTCAGATTGAGCGAAATCTGTTACATACTTGCTGAAATTTCAGCCGATGAGAAAAATGTAGCCGCAGGTGTGGAATATTTGAAAGCTGTCAGAACAGCACGTGGTGCACTTAGGGATATATCTCTTACAGTGTCGACACCAGCTCAGCTTAAAGATGAAATCCTCCTCGACGCAAGAAAGGATCTGATGTGTGAAGGACAGGTATTCTTCATGCTTAAGAGACGTAACATTGAAAGCATCGAAAGTTCATCTCGTCCGGGATTCTACAGAAACATGACTGAGGGATATGTTCTTCCGATCCCTACAAGTGAAAGCCCATTTTAATGATTATGAAACGTATTCTATATATAATGCCATTCATTCTCCTTGCTGCAGTATCATGCAAGGAAGATCAGCTTGATGTGTATAATGGCGCAGACTATGTACATTTCACTCCAAGTATCAACGATATCGCTGAAGCCACATATAATTTTGCAACAGATGGAGTTACTACACGTGAAGAAACTGTAGAAATTCCTGTGGAAATCAGATTGTGGGGATATCTTCCTGTTGAAGATTTCATCTGCAACTATAGTGTAGACAAGCAGAAGACCACTGCCCAGCCATCTGACTATGTTGAGCCATCGACATCTGTATTCAGAGCACAGCAGCCTGTTGACACTCTTTGGGTTACCGTGAACAGAAAGGAGCAGCTTCTTGCTACAGACTACAGGGTTGTAGTGAACCTTGACAGTGCAGGTGAAAAACACATTGCACAGCCTGTAAAGTATCTGTCAGTAACTATTCATGTTCAGGATAAAATTGACCATGAGCCAATCTGGTGGGGAACAACCCAGGATCTCGGAAAGTACAGTCCTATCAAATACCGTCTCTTCAACCTCTATCTCGGAAAGATGCTGAGAGACCTGAATGAGTACACCAACATCACTTTCAAACAGGAAGCCCTTGCTTTCAAGGCCTGGCTGAAGGAAAATTGGGACAACGGGACCTATAAGTATTATGCTGAAGATGGCAAGACCCCACTTCACGATACTATCCCAGAGTAATTAATCGACAAGTTCCAGAATCATGAGAAACATGAAATACATATTTACAGCGCTCTGCTGCATTCTGACTATGACGTCCTGCATCGAGGACTTGAGTCAGTATGAATACATGCAGACAAATAAAGTCACATTCGACTCATTCCTTGATCACGATTTCAACTGGACAACAGGAGAGGAAGTCGAATTGACAGCTCCTCTGACATTCTCACAGCCTTACGAGAATGAAGCTGACATTGATAAGGATTTTGAAATCACCTGGTACGCCAATGCCGACGTAATGGGTCAGGGATACAGAATCAAGTACATTGTCGACAAGGTAGGCGCCTTTTCTATTGTACTCAAGGTGATCAACAGGACAACTGGAGAGACATACGTAAGCGACATATTCAGAAGCAATGCCAAGAGTTCATTCAGCTGGGGTTGGGTAGTGCTCAGCGAGAGAGAGAATGAGGCTTCAAGCCTGTCATTCATTTCTCCTCTCGGACTTTTTGCATCCCACAACATTGAGAATAATATACCTGATGGACTTGGAACAGGTCCAAAGAATATCTACCACTATTATGTGTTGGGATCGATTCCTGATGTATACATCTCAGGATTGTCAAAAGTAATTGTAAACCAGAAGAGCGGTACTGTGACTCTTGACGGCGACTCTTTCCAGAAGGATAAGTGGATGCGTGATGAGTTCGCTACAGGAACAGAGCCTGTAGCAGACTTTACAATGTCAGGATTTTCATGGAAGGAGACATATTACCTGATTTATACACCGGAAGGTGATGTCTATCTACGCTGCATGCACAATGACTATGCAGGAATCCCTTATTATTCTACATACGGTTCTACACCGATGAGCTTTACAGGAGGAGCAAAGATCGGCTGCTTCAACAGCTTCAAGAATGTAACCTATCTTGTTCCTAATGAGGAGATTACAATGCTTTATGACGAGCTCAATGCACGTTTCATTGCAATTACCGCAGATGGATTCGGCGATACATATGACGACTACTGTCCTAAGGTGATCTATTTGAATTTCTATGACCAGGAAGGCGAGTTCGATCCTAGCGTGCCTAAAGTTGATAATCTCGGTACCGGCACAAAGTGCCTTGCGATCGGAGCATATGAATTCAATGGAGTAACAGAATCAGGCGGATTCAACACATTCCCTAAATATGTGACTTTGCTTGACCTTGGCGGTACAGGCAACTATCAGCTCTACAGATTCTCTGTGTCACCGATGAATGAAAACAATCATGTGATAACTGAGAATACAATGGTTCCGTTCACAGGCGCTTCAATCCTTACAGAGGACAGCAGGATACTCATGTCTACTGACTTTGAAAAGAATCCATTCTTCTATTTCACAGATGGTGGCAAGAAGCTTTATGTCTATAGTATGGAGGCGGGAACACATGCTCTTGCATATGAAGCCTCATCGAAGATTACAGGACTTTCATCAAGTTCACTTGCATGTCCTTTCAGCGAATATGGAGCAAACAGCACCGCTGCCAATTTCCGTCTTGCACTGACTCAGGAAGGTGGTACAGTCAGCGTGCTGGATGTTGAAGAAGCGAAGATGGTCCGACTCTTCGAGGGCCAGCAGCCTGATCTGCTTCTCAAATCCATTTCAGGCTTCGGTGATATCAAGGATATCGAATGGGTTACCAATTACGAAGGAGAGTTTTAATTTCATTAAAATATTTAACTATTTATCATTAATTTAAATCCCCAAAACTATGAAGAAAAATTATTTCTTTAGCGCAGTGCTCGCGATAGTAGCAGCTGTAGCATGTACAGAGAAGGGTCCGGTTGATTTCCCTATCCAGGGCGACTTCACTCTTTATGGTGAGAACGTTGCTGAGCAGGAGGTAGGTGTATTCGTTACATCTGAGGGTCTTCCACAGTCTAACCTCCTTTATACTGGAGCTAAGGGTGAGGGTGCAGTTGCTCTTACTGCTAAGGCAGAGAAGGCTGGTTTCAAGCAGGGTAACCACACTATCTACGCTTATGCACCATACGCAGAAGGTGCTGAGCTTACAGCAGTGCCAGTTGATTACTCAAAGCAGTCTACTGTAGCATTCGACCCACTTGCAGATGATGAAATGCTCGCTGGCCTTATGCTTTCTTACAACTCAACTGCACAGTCAGTTCTTTATGCTACTACAGAGGTAACTGAGCTCTCTTCTGCAGCAATCACTCTTCCTTTCGCAGCTGTTAATCCTCTTACAGAGGTTACCGTAGGCGAGCCAGGTCTTGAGGGTACAAATGCAAACGCTCAGGAGGGTAAGAAGGTTACTAAGATCGTTGTAACTTGCGACAAGCCAATCGCTTATACTGGTCAGACACTTGATCTTACAACTGGTAAGCTCGTAGGTGGCACAGCTGTTAACAGCATCGAGATTGCAGCTGACATGACAGTAAAGAAGATGGGTTATGTAACTGCTAACGGTTTCACATTCAAGACTTGTCTTACTGAGGAGGAAGTCGCTACAGCAAAGTTCAAGATTGAGATGGTTATGGAGACAGGCAAGACATATGCTGCTGAGGACAAGACTCCTAGCTACGGTGGAATCTATGCACTTACTTTGACTGAAGTTGAGTAATTAAAATTACTATGATTTCTATGGCGGTTCGCATTTGCGAACCGCTTTTTTTGTTGTATCTTCGTATAGAACAAATTTATCAGAAATTCATATGCAGAAACCTATAATATACCAGATGCTTCCTCGTTTGTGGGGTAATGACAAGGTCAGACTTAAGAAGAACGGAGAACTCTCTGACAATGGTACAGGAAAGTTCAGTGACATAGATAATGCCAGCCTTGAATATATCAAGTGGCTTGGCTGCAGTCATGTCTGGTATACCGGAGTCATCAGGCACTCGACTCAAGCCTCAGAAGCTGGATGTACAGCATCGCATCCGCAGTTCGTCAAAGGTAAGGCAGGATCTCCATATGCTATCTGCGACTACTATGACGTGAATGCATATCTTGCTGATAATGCAGGGGATAGAATGCTTGAATTCGAGCAGTTGATTAAGAGGACTCACGATGCAGGGCTGAAAGTCATCATAGATTTCGTCCCTAATCATGTAGCAAGAGATTATGGCAAAGTCGACATGACTCCAGGACATCCGGTGCTTGGAGCAGAGGACGACAGATCCGTACACTGGAGAGAAGAAAATGACTTCATATATTATCCGGGGGAAGCTCTGAGACTCCCTACTGAGTCTCCAAAAGGAATGGAGCCTTATTACGAGATGCCTGCAATGGCAACCGGCAACAACTGCTATACACACGCACCCGGAATCAACGACTGGTTCGAGACAGTCAAAATCAACTACTGCGACCATCACACTGCCACTTGGGACAAGATGTATGATATCATCGATTTCTGGGCATCGAAAGGTGTGGACGGTTTCAGATGCGACATGGTTGAACTTGTTCCGCCACAGTTCTTCAAATGGTTGATTTCCAAGGTAAAAGAAAAATATCCTCATCTTATTTTTGTTGCTGAGGTATATAAGAAGGATCTTTACAGACAGTACATTCGTGAAGTAGGCTTCGACCTGCTCTACGACAAATCTGGACTCTATGACACTCTAAGGGCTATAACCGACAAGTCAGTCAATGATAATGGCATGCCTGTAGAGCTCTGGCAGTCATCACAAGGTATAACCAGAAACTGGCAGTATCTTTCAGACCTGCAGCCGCATATGCTTAACTTCCTTGAAAATCATGACGAGCAGCGTTTTGCTTCAGAGTTCTTCGGAAAACAGGCGCAGAAGACACTGGCACCTCTGTTCGTTTCACTTTACCTTAACACAGCTCCATTCATGATATACTTCGGAGAAGAAGTAGGGGAATGCGGCATGGATGAGGAAGGATTCAGTGGAAGAGACGGCCGCACTACCATCTTTGACTGGTGGAGCGTCGGCAGCATCAGAAGACTCAGAAAGGTAATCCACAGCGGTGAATACAAGGAACTCAAGAGAAGCAGACTGGTGAAGGCAGGATTGAAAGAGTCTGAAGCCGACATATTCCTCAGATTTGCTCAGGCTATCAGATTCGCATCAAATGATCCTGCCATCACAAAGGGAACCACCTATGACCTTTGCTACTGCAATGCATCAGCTGACGGATTCAATAAGGACAGACATTTCGTATTCCTGAGAGATTTCGAGGAGCATACTCTTCTTGTAGCAGTCAACTTCTCAAACAGCACTTCTACAATTAAGCTTAGTATCCCTGAGCACGCATTCGAATGGATGGAAATTCCGCAGACCGCCTCGCTGAACACCGGTACAGTCATCAATGTCACTGTGCCTCCAATGGATGGAGCAATTCTACAGCTCATTTAGTGGAAATCGTCTGAATTTGGGACAAAAATATCGGTTAACAAAAATGTTATACTATTAAACACTTTTGTTAACCGACTTAATTATCAACACTTTACTAAAATCCTATAACAGATTCATTAGAAGACCTGTCAATATAGCCCATCAAGCCTTCAGGAGCCTTATAGAGCTTGACAAAGGCATTGTCTTCAACACAATGAAAGGTGGAAATCGTCTCTTCGTCAATGATTCCGTCACCGATCACAGTATCAACTGTAAGATATCCGACTCCCAGCGATGTGATGTTCTGAAAGAAATGAGTTCCCTGACTTGGCTCGATTCTGTAACCAGGAATAGCCGACTCGATAATCATCTTAGCCTCAGAAATATCACTCCAGATGACAGGTATTCCAAGCCAAGGATCAGATGAGCCCCATCTTCCTGGACCGATGAGAATATATGATGCACCTTCCTCCTTAAGTTTCCTGTTCAGCCTTGCAATCTCTGCTGCCATTTCTTTCGTCTTTGAACTGTCAAAGGATGAGGCAGGTACCATAACTACATGACTGATGTCACTGAAAAGACCTGACCCGAGAGCCTTGGATGATTTAACAACGGTTTTGGTGAAAGTCTCTTGAATATTAGCTGTAGAAAAATTAGCATCATCCGAATAATCACCTACCGGACGTACCTGAAGAAGCTTCAATACGATCTCCTGACCTTTTGATGAAGGAATTACATCCGCTGCAAATTCTAGTTCCACCTCACATAGAAGCTCATTGCGGCATATTTCAAGAATTTCCTTTAAGAACTGAGCCAACGGGAATTTTCCATACCTTAGAATTGCATCGAATGAGATAACACGAGGACCTTTAACACTGACCCCTGGAACCATTCTGTTGTTCTCTGAGCTGAATGTAGATGCAACAAGCTCCGGATAAGGGAATTCAGACAGCATGTCAGCCACCTGTGAGTGAGCAAGGTTGACACCTTCATTCTTTGAAATCTTGAAGGCCCCCGGACGCAGATCAAGTGCATACATAGTCTTCTGTGTGTCTCTAAGGGCAAGTTTTGGTTCTGAAAGCTGTAGTATCTTCTTAGGGAATTTAGGAACAACGCGCAATGTGTTTCCTCCGTCAACAACAGTCTTTCCCAATCCAAATGCCAGATTCACGATGCCATCGTCCGCCTTTTCGCTTCCGATAGGGTAGTAATTGACTGATCTGGCGACTCCTGAAAGCATAGGATAGTAGAATCCACCATGCTGAGAACCGCAGATACTCTGAACTACAACTGCCATTTTTTCCTCACTCAAAAGGTTTGCTGTCGTATGGATATATGTTCTGCTGCTGGAATAGAAAACGGAAGCATAAACACTCTTTATGGCCTTACCAAGCATTCTGAGCATCTGATCCTTATTCTCTACCAAAGGAATCATATATGTTGAATATACGCCTGCAAAAGGCTGATAGCTGCTGTCCTCGAGTTTTGAACTTGAACGCACTGCCAGAGGAGATCTTGCACTCTCGATAAAAACTCGAAGCTGATCCACGAGTTCTTCAGGAAGACGCGATGCGACAAACTCCGAAAGAATTTCCTCATCTGATATTTCGGAATCTATAACATACTGAAGGTCATTCTCTAATATAAACTGATCAAAATAATCAGTTGCGATAACTACAGTACGGGGAATAGATACTTTTATTTCAGGATATCTCTCAGAAAGATGATACTTATATACAAGATTATTCAGAAAGGCAAGACCTCTTGCCTTTCCGCCCAATGAGCCGTCTCCCATACGTGCGAACCAGATGTGCCTTTCGTAGCTCGACGAATCAAAATGTGCGATTACACCTCTGCTGGTCAGTGTATGGAAATCGTGTATCTGTTGAGAGACGTATGCTCGTAGATCGGACACCGTACCGAACTGTGTCTCAAGTACGGTCCTGAAACGTTCTCCAAGGGTAAACAGTCCACGTGCCATAAACCACTTTGAGAGCATATTCTTGGAAGTTACGTAGAGAAGTACCTCATCAGGAACTTCACGGATAATGGCTTCCAGTTCCTTAAGGTTTGCGGCACGGCCATATTCAACGTGATTTGCATCACGGAAGACAAAATCTCCGAATCCGAACTCTTCCTTGATGAAATCAGACAACTGAAGCATCAGGGTTTTCGAATATTTCCTGAGAAAACCGACTCCAAGTTCCTTGGCAACTGCAGATATGCTGTCCTGTGATGACTGAAGCAGAATCGGCATCTTGTCATTATCAGCCTTGATATGCTTTACAAGGTCGATACCGGCGTCAAGCTTCTCCATGTCAGCGGAATCACCCTTATGTACAGTGAAGCCCACATCGGAAATCACACCTAATAAGTTGTTCCTGTATCTAGTATACATCTGTAGCGCATCATCAAGATTTGTCGCAAGCAGAATCTTAGGACGGGATCTCTTTCGGAATTTCCGCTGCTGCTCATTAAGTGTTTCCTTAAGGAACTCGGAACTCTGCTTAAGTATCAGTTTATATAGTTCCGGAAGATACGTTGAATAGAATCTTACAGAGTCTTCTACAAGAAGTATGGCCTGAACACCTTTATCTATGATGTCATTTTCCGCATTCTTGAGATCCTCAAACAGCTTGATGATAGCCACAATCAGGTCAGCATTTCCATGCCAGCTGAACATATAATCCACTGCAGAAGTGTCCTGAAGTGCAATTCTCCTATAGATTTCCTTTGAGAAATGGGTAAGGAGTACAAATGGAATGTGTCTTGATTCCTGCTTCAGCTCAGATGCAAATGTAAAGACATCCTTATCACCGACATTGTACATGCAGATGACCATATCGATATCATCGTTCTTTGCAAGCATGTCACGCGCTTGAGCAGAAGTTGTGACCCAAACGAATTTCGGGGGATTGCTCAAGTCAAGTTCCACATATTCCCTATGGATCTGTGTCTCTATCTGACCGTCTTCTTCAAGAATGAATGCATCGTAATGGCTGCATATCATAAGAATCTTCCTGATATGGAATTTTATAAGAGACTTATAATCAGTCTCTTTCAGTTTCTTAAGAAGAATTGGTTCAACTGTATTCATATTATCTCCTTATTTTCTTCTGCGGAACTCCGCGATTATGATGGCTGTGGCAATGGCTGCATTCAGAGACTCCGAGCCTGGCGAATCTGCAGGATATGGAGGAATGTACAGACGGTCAGAAACCAGAGATTCCATTGCTTCTGATATGCCGTCAGCCTCATTTCCGATGACTATTATGACAGGGGAGTCTTTTCCATTGTCCAGAGGCCTGTCATACATGTTCTTGCCGTCCAGGAATGTTCCATAGACCTTTCCGCCCTGATCCAGTACAAGCTTTGACACAGAAGGTAGGTCAAGATAATGCATCTTCACACGGAATACTGCGCCCATAGTAGCCTGAACCACCTTTGGATTGAATACATCTACCGTATCAGTAGCAGCAAATACTGCATTTATGCCGAACCAATCAGCAACACGGAGAATCGTACCAAGATTACCTGGATCCCTGATAGTGTCAAGTGCAAGGTACAGACCTCCTTGAGCAAGCATAGGCTTGAGACTTTCCACATCATCGATCTTATGGTCTGAAGGCTTTCTGACTACTGCCAGAACGGGAGACGGGGATGCAAGTGAAGAAATTCTTGACATGGCTGCCTCGCCGATCTCCTCCTTACGGTACACAGCTTCAACTTCAAATCCGGATTCCAGAGCTTCCTGTACCATCTTTTCACCTTCCACGATGAAGAGCCCGCTCTCGTCCCTGAACTTCTTCTGCTGAAGTGCCTTTATCCTCTTGATTTCGTTATTTGAAATGGTCATATCTTTGCATGTCAGTGTTAAATGCGGAACGCGTATCCGCAAAACACAAAGTTATCATTAAAATTTTGAGAAACGCGCACTTTAAGGTAAATTTGCATAGATTTGCAATAATGAAAGGACTCAATATCCTCATATCAATGGCAGCCGTCATTTTCCTGGCATCCTGCAGCACGACACGTGTCCTGCAGGATGGAGAGTATCGTCTTGCCAGGAACAGGATTACCGTTGATGACCCTAAGGAATTCAACGTTAACAAACTTGAGCCATATCTCAAGCAGAAGCCGAATTCCTATTTCATATTCGGATGGAATCCTTTTCTCAACGTGTATAACTGGAGCAATGGAAAAGGGAAAGGATGGGATAGATTCGTGCAGAAGATTGGAGTTGCACCTGTAGTATATGACCCTGATATGGTCGACAGTTCGATAGATAATCTAAAGAATCACTTGACATATCTCGGCTACTATGGGTCTAAGGTGACAAGCGACATCAGCGTCAAGAAGAAAAGGGTAGAGGTAACTTACAATGTGGACCTTGGTAAAAGATTCCCAATCAAGGAAATTGAATATAGACTTCCTGCCAAAGGTCCTTTTGCGGAAGCTTTTCTTAAGGATACCTCCAATATGACAGTCCAGCCGGGAGACTGGCTTTCTGAGTCATCTCTTGATGCAGAAACAGTAAGATCAAGCGCAGTCCTGAGGAATGAAGGATTCTATAGTTTCAACAAGAACTATTATTTCTTTGAAGCCGACACTTTGAGTGTACCGGACTCAGCCATCCTTCAGCTTAAGATCAATGAATACACAAGAAACGAATCTCCACGTGATGCAAAACCATTGAGGAAATTCTACATCAATGATGTGAGCATATCGTATCCGAAGAGTCTTAAATTCAGAGATAAGGTATTGAAGGACCTTACAACCATCTATCCCGGACAGATCTACAGTGCAGACGAGATCAACAGGACATATTCAAGACTCTCTGCACTGAAGGTATTCAGCAGCGTCAATATCGGCATGAATCAGGTTGACACCAATAAGGTTGACTGTTCAATATCTCTTGCACAATCCAAACTGCAGGGATTCAAGATCAACCTTGAGGCATCAATCAATTCAACAGGTCTCTTCGGCGTATCACCTCAGATATCTTATTTCCACAAGAACATATTCAGGGGAGGCGAATGGCTTAACCTAAGCTTCATGGGTAACTTCCAGTTCAAGTTCAACAATGCCATCAGGTCAAATGAATTCGGAGTTTCGGCAGGACTTAGCTTCCCTAAATTCTTTCCTCTGCCATACAGATATTTCACCGGTGCTGTACCACGCACTGATGTTAAGTTTTCATACAACTATCAGAGCAGACCGGAATACACAAGAAACATTATTTCAACACAATACGGCTACACAGGAAACATTGACAACAAGTTCTTCTATCAGGCATTTCCTCTGCAGCTGAACATCGTCAGACTTCCTTATCTGAACGACAGCTTCATCAATTCATTGGTCAACGATCCTTTCCTCAGAAATGCCTATCAGGATCACTTTGACCTTGGTTCAGGTGCTACACTATATTATACTACCAATCCTGAAAGCATCCCTAAATCCACCTATTTCTATTCAAGACTTCAGTTTGACATTGCAGGAAATATGTTGAGTGCCTTCAAACCTCTCATGAATATGGATGAGAATGGCGCAGGCATGATATGGAACACGCCTTATTCACAGTTTGTAAGAGCCGAACTCACATTGGGAAGAACATGGATATTCGGAAGGAACAGCGGCCAATCCGTTGCCACAAGATTTCTTGCAGGTGCAGGTTATGCTTACGGAAACTCTTCAACTCTTCCTTTTGAGAAACATTTCTATGCAGGCGGATCAAACAGCCTGAGAGGTTGGCAGGCAAGAACAGTCGGACCTGGCCTGTCACCGATGGACACATCATTCGTCATCCCGAATCAGACCGGCGACATGAGACTCGAGGCAAATATCGAATACAGGTTCGATATGTTCTGGAAGGTTGCCGGAGCTGTATTCATAGATGCCGGAAATGTGTGGACCCTCAAAGATGACAATACAGAAGAAGGCAGGCTGGCCATGTTCAGATGGGACACATTTGCTGAGAGCATAGCTGCAAACTGGGGAGTCGGTCTCAGACTCGACTTCGGATTTCTGCTACTCCGCCTTGATATGGGTATGAAGGTTCATGATCCGGCCAGAGACACTAAGTGGATCAATCCTGGAGAGTGGCTCACAAAAGGAAATTATGCCCTTCATTTCGGTGTAGGCTATCCTTTCTGATAGTATTTTGGCCAAAGGCCTTCAAGACGTGCTCTAAGAGTTTCTTCCTGACGATTGTCCGCAGGTTCATAAAACTTTCTACCGGCAAGACCTTCCGGCATGAATTCCAGATCGGCAAAATGACCAGGATAGTCATGAGCGTATTTGTATCCATCAGAATAGCCGAGCTCTGCCATCAGCTTTGTAGGAGCATTTCTTAGATATAGAGGGACTGACTCCATCTGGGTCTCCCGTGCTACAGCCATGGCTTCGTTTATTGCGTTATAAGCTGAATTACTCTTTGCCGAAGAAGCAAGGTATATTGTGCATTCCGCAAGCGGAATCCTTGCTTCAGGCATGCCTATGTTATGAACTGTCTGGAAACAGGCATTGGCAAGAAGAAGTGCGTTAGGATTTGCCAGTCCGACATCCTCTGCAGCCAGGATGCAAAGCCTTCTGGCAATGAAAAGAGGGTCTTCACCACCTTCAAGCATCCTTGCAAGATAATATACGGCAGCATTGGGATCCGAACCTCTTACGCTCTTGATGAAGGCGGAGATTATATCATAATGCATCTCGCCCCCTTTATCATATATCGCGATGTTCTCCTGCAGGCAGGATGTCACATTCTTATTGTCGATAATAACCTTTCCTTTTCCGGCAAATGCACCTGTCACAATCTCCAGGATATTTAGAAGTTTGCGCGCATCACCTGCACTGAATCTGAGAAGAGCATCGGTCTCCTTGACCTCAATATCCATGTTGCGCAGAATCTCATCATCCTTCAGTGTCCTTTCCAGAAGCTGAAGAAGGTCTTCCTGTGCAAGTGATTTGAGGACAAAAACCTGGCAACGGGAAAGAAGTGGAGTTATGACTTCAAAAGAAGGATTCTCAGTGGTAGCACCGATAAGGACAATGGTTCCGTCTTCGACGGCTCCTAAAAGAGCATCCTGCTGAGATTTATTGAATCTGTGTATCTCGTCAATGAAAAGGATAGGGGAGAGACCTCTGGAAAAGATGGAATTTGACCTTGCCTTATCTATTACGTCCCTTACATCCTTGACACCTGAACTTACAGCTGACAATGTGTAGAATTCACGACCAAGTGACTGTGCCACTATCCGCGAAAGGGTAGTCTTGCCTACTCCCGGAGGACCCCATAGGATAAAGGAAGAGAGGTTACCGCTCTCTATCATATTTCTCAGAATGCAGCCTTCTCCAATAAGATGACGCTGTCCCACATAGCCTTCCAGACTCTGCGGACGCATCCTCTCGGGTAACGGAGGAAGCATTCTGCTTCTTCCTATGTTGTCTTCTCTAATCATCATATATCTTTACCGAAAACCCAGCGACGTTTATGCACTTCCTTTTCAAAAGGCTCAAACATCGCATGAATCTTTGCATTTGTTTCAAGCATTGCATTGGTCTCAGCATATCTGAAACCTAATCTGTTGTATCTGGCAACCAGATCAAGGATCATGATCGAGTTGATACCCTTGTTCTGATAGTCCGGACGTACACCGATAAGAAGCAGATCCAATGTATCCGGCTTCTTCAGGAACATAGCCTTGAGAAGATGCCACCATCCGAATGGGAAGATCTCACCGTTGCATTTCTGGAGAGCCTCTGAGAGTGAAGGAATTGATATTCCGGCTGCTATCAGTTCACCTTCTGCATTCTCCACGAAGGTAAGCATCTCTGTATCGATCAGGCTGAGATATAGACCGACATACTGATCGATCTGTTTCTCTGAAAGAAGAGAGTATCCGTAAAGTACGCAATATGTTTCGTTGATGAGCTTGAACAGCTTCTGACCATAGCGTTCCTTCTTGATCTGCCTGCGGGTCTTCTTCTTGATGGTAAGGCCATATCGCTCCATTACAGCCTCTGCAATTTGTTTATGACGCTCACTTACAGTCTCCGGAATGGTAATCCTATACTCCAGCCATCCGGTCTCCTTATAATATCCGTGCTTCTTCATGTGCTCCGGATAATATGGATGATTATAAATGAGTGCCATTGTTCCTAGACGGTCGTAACCATCAACAAGCATTCCTTCCGGATCAAAATCAGTGAAGCCGAGAGGTCCGACAATCTGAGTCATTCCTGCCTTTCTTCCGAACTCGATGACAGCATCAAGCAAGGCTGCAGACACTTCCATGTCGTCAATAAAGTCAATCCAGCCGAAACGCACCTGTTTCACTTTCCATGCTTCATTTGCCTTATGGTTAATTATCGCTGCAACTCGTCCGACTACCTCTCCATCCTTATATGCAAGATAGAATTCAGCATCACTGAACTCGAAAGCCGCATTCTTTTCCTTGCTGAATGTCGACAGATCATCCATAGGCATGGAAGGAACATAATACTTGTTTCCTTTATAGAGTCTGTTTGCAAATCTTGCAAACGTCTTGAAGTCCTTGACAGAAGAAACCGTCTTTATTGTAACAGACATATTTATGGTATAGGTTTAGTTTTATCATACAAATATAGATAAAATATATTAAATTCGCGTTGATAATGATGTGTAGTGATATGAATACAAAGAAAACAAAGATAATATGTACGCTTTCTGATAATAATTGTGAGGTTGATTTCATCAGGTCACTATATGAAAACGGAATGGATGTCGTAAGGCTTAATTCGGCACACGCCAGCATTGAAGGGGCACAGAAAGTGGTCGACAACGTCAGAAAGGTCTCCGACAGAATTGCAATACTGATTGATACAAAAGGGCCGGAAATAAGACTCGCAGCTATGGACAGCGCAGCGGGTTTCCTTCTCAGGCAAGGGGAGAGGATTGACTTCATCAACTCGACAACAGTACTGTGCAGTCGGGAACATCTGTGTACCAACTGTGCATCATTCGTCAAGGATGTTCCCACTGGAGCCCACATTCTTATCGACGATGGATCTGCAGACCTTGTTGTAGTGGATAAAAACGATGACAGGCTTGTCTGCGAAGCACAGAACACGGCCGTCATAAAGGGGAGAAAAAGCATAAATGTGCCTGGAGTTGCGATTGAATTGCCATCGCTTACCGACAAGGACAGAATGTTCATAGAATGGGCGATTGATGCTGATATCGAATTCGTGGCTCACTCATTTGTAAGGTCGCGTAAAGACCTTGCCGAGATAAAGGAGATGATAAGCAGCAAGGATAGTCATCTGAAGATCATCTCAAAGATTGAGAACCAGCAGGGAATTGACAATCTTGAAGACATCCTCAATGATTGTTACGGAGTCATGATTGCACGCGGCGACCTTGGCGTGGAAATACCGGCGGAAAAGATTCCTCATATACAGAAAATGCTTATAGAGAAATGCAGGGCACGAAAGAAGCCGGTCATAGTTGCCACACAGATGCTTCATTCGATGATAGACAATCCACGTCCTACCAGAGCAGAAGTAACGGATGTCGCTAATGCCATAGCCCAAAGAGCTGATGCGATAATGCTAAGTGGAGAAACGGCTTTCGGAAAATATCCTGTAGAAGCAGTAAAGACCATGTGCACGATAGCTAAGGAAAGCGAAAGCTATATTGATGTTTCTCTGGATGTCAACCTCGAGAAAGTTACGAAACCGATTGCAGCCGTACTCGCGAGATCAATTGTAAGAGCAACAGAAGAAATCCCGGTAAAAGCCATTATATTTGACACATGGACCGGCAGAACTGGACGATATCTCGCAGAGTTCAGACCTAAAGTACCTATATACGCAATGTGCTATAACGGGTTTACAATGAGGGAATTGGCCCTAACATATAATGTATATGGATATCCATTTGAGATAACGGGTACCAAGGAAGGATTCGTCAAGAATTCAATAAAGATACTTTTGGAAGACGGGAAAATATCAAAAGGTGATCTTGTCGGCTTCATAGGAGGAAGTTTCAATGATGTACTAGGTGCAACATACATGGAGTTCAAGTACGTATAAATGATGAGGTTCTTCAGGATACTGGTTATGGGATTAGCCCTTTGCCTTGCCCAGAGCACGATGAATGCTCAGAGCAAGGCTATTGGTGTAGATTTTTCCATCACAGGTGTCGGAATCTCTTACGAACACTACGCCGAATCCGGCAGTTTCCTTACATTAGACCTATACCTTGATACAGACGACCTGATGTGGCTTCGTGCATCTCATCCCGGAGCCAGTGCCTCACTTATATGGAATATGGTATTTGCAGAAAAGAGTTCATCTCTGGGTAACAGAATTTCCTTTTTTGCAGGACCTGGAATAATGGTCGGCTATGTGACAGACATGAACGATATTGCAGGTGGGGCATTCGGTCTGAAGGGCAGGGTAGGAGTGGAATGCAGTTTCAAGAGGCAGGTGACACTTTCTGCCAGCCTGTCACCGATACTCGGATGTCACATAACATCACAGAATGCAGAAGTGAAGATGAAACTGTACAAGAGCGGACTTATCCAGGCCATAATACCTGAAATTGGCATCAAATACACCTTCTGATGAAACGATTTGCAGCATATATATTCATTCTTCTTCTCCCGATGATATCCAGTGCAGAAGAAAAGGCATCTTACGCCAAAAGACTGACCTATGGTGCAGAATGGGGATATGTATGCACTTTCTTCAGCGGTTATCACAACAACTATTTTTCACCCGACGGATGGAGGGTAGACGAAAAGGACAGGGGACTGAGTCATTTCATCAACGCGGAATTGAATCTGCATCTTGGATGTGACGTTTCGGACAATTGGAACATTTCAGGATATCTCGGATTTACGGCAATCCAGGACACAGATTACTGCATACCCGTATCATTGAGGGCGACCAGATATTTCCACGAAAATCAGAAAGGGGACAGATGGCTTACATTCATTGATCTGGGAAGCGGCATTTCAATCAAGAAGCATCCGCAGGAAATCCTCACTGGAAAAATCGGCACGGGATACAGAATAAAACTGAGCGAACACACGAAACTGGATTTCCTTGCTTCTCTCAGACTGAATTATACACATTCTGACATTATCTTTGAAAACACTCAGATAAACTACGACAGAATAAATAGGAACAATACATACGGATGCGCCATATCATTAGGCGTATCTCTCTCATTCTAAACTATTTGAATTATGGCAATCAAACTGACACTTGAAAGAACGGACAGAGTACTTTTCTGCGGAAGCAAATGGTGGGGAGACCCTGATATGCCGGAAGGAATGACCTATCCGACAGTACAGGTAACAGAAGACGGTGAAACATACGACTATCCTCTGACATTCATATGCCAGATCAACTGTGAAGACATTGCACCTTTTGATACAGAGGGCAGATTCCCGCACGAAGGCATGCTCTATTTCTTTGCCGCTCTTGACAAGTGGATCGGATATGATTCACCGACAGCAAATGACAGAGGAGAATGGACAAAGGGACATATAGCTGTCAAATATGCAAAAACCATCAATTTCGAGACCTTCCAGAGCTGCATGATGGTAGATGACAAAGGCCAGACACTTACAGAGCCTGAACTCACTGTAAGTTTTGAAGAATGTGCAGACGATGCACCAGGTATCAAACTTCTTGGAATACCGATGTCACAGGAAGTCCAGGAAAATTACAAGGGTTATGTCAATATGCTTCAGATAGATAACAATGAAGCCCTCGCCGTTGATTTCGGCAAGGGCTCTGCACTTTATCTTCTCATGAAGGAATCCGATCTCAAATTCGGAAACTGGAAGAGAAGCGTAGCTTTTCTAGGCTAGTCTTTGACCTGCTCTACTGATTTCTTCTCTGCCTTCGGGAATCTTCCATTGTATTTTCCGAACGGGAAATTTATTCCGAATACCAGGTTTGTATTCAGTTCATTGAGCGGAGTCACCTTGAATGGCTTGATGGTAGATCCTGGTGCAAATGATGTAAATGGTCGGAATGAATCCGTACCCAAGAACAGTGAGAAACCTCTAGGATGAATATTTACGGCTGCTCCATATGAGTGGCCGTAATTTGATATTGCGTAATTGGCACCCAGCGAGAACCATCTGAGCAAAGCTAGATTGAGCGAGAACCTGCCTTCAGTCCATAAATGAGAACCTTTGAACCTGTGTGTACCCAATAAACCGACAGAAAGTCTTTCATAGAACGGCATTCTGGCCTCTGCACCGACATGAACCGTCATTGCAAGCATCTGTCTGTGTCTTGCTTTTGTTACAGGAGTGATCTCACTGAAATTGAATAAGGCTCCAAGCTCATCCATCTTGGCCTGAAACTGTTCTTCTACAGTATTCTCACCTGTCTGATCGGCAGAAAGTTCAAATCCTTCATATACCCAAGGATCATTAGCAAGATTATAGATGCCTACATTGTTCCAGCTTATGAAACCAAGGTCAAGAATCGAGGCTGAAAGAGTGATATACTTCAGGACATCCACAGAAAAACCGAGATCGATCGCCATGCCGAGATTAGGAGTCTTGATCTCTGACAGCAGAATTTCTTCAATAGGAGTTTCGCTTTCTGTGAGCAGACCGCTGACTATTGAAGACATAGTTGCACTTCCGTTTGCATTGACCATCCACTGATCGCTTTCCATCTTCAATGTAAGGTTTCTGATATCAGTCCTGGCAGACTCTATACCCACGAGTCCCTTGACTCTGAGTCCTACATTGAATTTGTCCAGAAAACGGCGGGAATAGCCATAGGCAACCTGCGCGTAGGCATCTGTAGAAAAACTGAGGTCTGACAGATTATATACTGCATTGTTGTCAGAGCCACCGACCTTAAAGAATCTGAATATGTCGCCTGGAAGAGTCAGGTCGATATTCTCCTTCAACGAGATGTCAAAGGTGTGATAACTCTTTTTTGTTCGGAATCCCAGAGCTAGAATGTTCAGGTCAAGGTTCTGGCTGGCAAGTGTTCTGCCTCCAAGATTCTTCATGACAGCATCATCAGAAACGTCAGGATGCAGGAAGGTGCCCAAAGTGCCTGATGAAGTAGGGTAGAGCAGGTCCTTGAATCCCAAGCTGGTTTCAAGTCCGGCACTGATTCCGCTGAATACAGGCACTGAAATGAAGCCTGTATTGCCCTGGAATGCAGGATTGAACTGATATCTATAGGAATAGCCGTCAAGAAAATAACCGGTTCTGAGATTCTGTCCGGCCAGGCTCAGCGTAGCGAGCATTATGACGATGGTAAGATATATCTTTTTCATAATCAGTCACTTTAGGATTAAATGGCATATATATAGTCACTGACATCCACCGATGCACCTTCAGGCAGGAAGATCTTGATTTCCTTAAGTTCCAATGTCTGATTTTCATTGAGAACGATTCCCTGACATTCTGGAGGGCAGGTTGCCCTGAAACAAAGTCTCAACCCATCAAGATTAAGATATTCTGCCTCAGAAGTAAGAGTCAGAGTGACAGAAGATTCAGTAGGGGACTGAACGCTTCCGGCCTTAATTTCATTGTCGATAGTGATTTCCATGTCATTGACAGGCATTCCCTCGGAATCAAGCACAACTGCAGTAACATTCAGCGATAAAGGAATGCTGTTTACGGCATCCAATGTCAGTACAGCCTTCTTGACATTGACATCATTGATACTTAATTGAAAACCAGCCAATTCGTATTCAAGATCCATAGCCAGATCAGGACCGAATGCAAGTGGCGCGTCAAGCTCGTAACCGAATGAAAATTCCACCTCCTGTCCGGCAACTATACTTGCATAATCACGGCTGGCAATCAGCCTTATATCCTTTATCTGCACCATATCAGGAATGGTTCTGAAAAACATTCCAAGTCCCGGATTAGCCATCATCTCACCTTCGCCGCGACGTGACACTCCAATGCTTCCATCGAATTGCCTAGGCACTGTAATAGGCTTATCCTCACCATTTTCACCGAAATGCATATCCATAAGCATCTGGCTGTTCCTGTATGAATACAGATGAGCGTAGACGTTAAGTTCAAGAGGGGAGAGATTCCTGAAATTCATGTACATGGCCGGATCATAAAGGTCCATTACCACGCCGTTTCCTGTAAGAAGTTCCGGAAGTTCCGGAAGATTGATCTCCATGTCAGGAAGGGACTCATCCACATTCAGACTCAAGGTAGCAGACTGCGCCACGATATTCCTGAAACTGAGAACCATGTCCAGCTCAGCCTTATAAGGAACCCTGGTGAAATCTGACGGCTTGACATATGTGTCACCGTCTATGAGAATCATATTGCGCGTTTCATAGCCATCGATGTGAAGTTTCTTGTATGATCTTCCTTCTGAATCCACACCGCCGTCGATAAGAAATCCCTCCGGAACGTCTATCCTGGTGACAAGAAGGGTAAAGGCTGCAGGCTGCTTCAAATCAATCCTGTAGTCCTTTACAAAGGTGATGACATTTTTATTATCCTGCTTATTTTCAATAATATACGCATCAATATCATCATTTTTCTTCAATGTAAGCCAATCCGGAAAATCGATTGTGAAACCCTTGCTCAGATACAAGGCGCCGTCTGGAGAAGTCGCAGTTCCATCGGCATTAAGCAGTTTTGGAGTAAACTCATATACCAGATCCGAGTTCATGTCAATGTCCTTCACATCTGCAATATAGTGCGGAAGCACATAATCTTCCTTCATTTCAAGGACCTTGGTCAAAGATGCAATGACGCCATTGATGTCCTTGAATGAAATCTGCTTATCATAAAGGTCAGGCCATTGCTGCTGAATTACTGATATGTCACGTCCGGCGATGCTTTCAGGCAGTTCGATCGTAATCCTTCTGGACTGCGTCCTGTTTTCCTCGAGTGAAAGTCTGAATGTAGGAACAAGATATGAACGGCTTATAAGATCTTCACCTTCAAGATAAAGCGAATAATCGCCATTGGCATCGGCCTTTATGAATGAAGACTCATCATTGTTCACATTCAGGAAATACGAAACAGAAATCGGTGAAAGATTTCCCAGAGGCATTGTGATATCCTTAAGGATAACAGCTTCAGTATCCAGTTTCTTCAGATCATAATCCTCATCAACGCAGGAAGCCGCGAAGACAAGTAAAACGGACAAGGCACTGAATCCGAAACATCTTGAGAATGCTGATTTTTTCATTGCTTGATATTTTCCACAAATCTAACCGATATTTTTCATATCAACCAATTTATCAGGAGAATTTTACCCACTCAATCCACATCAAACTGATGTAACTGATTAGTCACTCTCATTTTTAAATCGTAAACCCCAAAGCACATAACTGTTCAATATGCAAAACGCATCATTGATAGGTCTCCCCATTCTGAAAAATAGGTTACAGAATTGATATTATGTTAACTAAGGGTATAAAATGTTTTAATTTGTCGTAATATTTTGATACTTTTGCACTACTCTGTATAAATACAGAGAATAAATCAAAAGATATGGCAAGAAAGAAACAGGAAATCATCCTTGAAAATGTTGTTATTGAATCAGTTGCTGCCGAAGGCAAAGCAATTGCCAGAATTGACGGCACTGTGCTTTTCGTGCAGTTTGCTGTTCCTGGAGACGTTGTAGACGTCAAAATCACTAAAAAGAAAAAGAATTACATGGAAGGCTTCATCCTCAGAATGGTTAAGCCTTCGGAACATAGACTCGAACCTTTCTGCAGTCATTTCGGTGTCTGCGGAGGATGCAAATGGCAGCCGCTTCCTTATGAAATGCAGCTTCAGGCAAAGCAGCAGCAGGTTTATGACCAGCTCGTGAGAATAGGTCATCTCGATGTTCCTGAAATCTCCCCTATCGTTGCTTCAGATGATACGACATACTACCGCAACAAATTGGAATTCACATTCTCACAGCGCAGATGGATCTTTGAAGACGAAGATGCCGAAGTCCTTACAGAGCAGGAAAAATATGGTCTTGGATTCCATGTGGGACGTTTCTTCGACAAGGTTCTTGACATCAGACATTGCTGGCTCCAGAACTCCCCTTCCAACGAAATCCGTCTCTTCATCAAGGAATATGCACTTGCTAACGGATTGACTTTCTTTAACATACGTGAGCATGTCGGATTCCTCCGCAATATGATTGTCAGAACAACTGAGGCAGGTAACGTTATGCTTATCGTCTGCTTCTACCATGAAGACGAAGAGGCGCGCACTGCCCTGCTGAACGCTGTGGCTGAAAAATTCCCGCAGATCACATCCCTCTATTATGTGATCAACGGCAAGGCTAACGACTCAATTTCCGATCAGGAATGCATACTATTCAAAGGCGAAGATGCAATCTATGAATATATGGAAGGACTTAAATTCAAGATCGGACCTAAGTCTTTCTACCAGACAAACACCAAGCAGGCCTACAAGCTTTACAGCGTGACTCGTGAATTTGCCGGCCTCACAGGCTCGGAAGTTGTCTACGACCTCTACACAGGCACAGGAACAATTGCACAGTTCGTATCCTCAAAGGCGTCGAAAGTCATTGGTATTGAATACGTTCCTGAAGCTATTGCTGACGCGAAGATCAATGCGGCTGCAAACAACATCACTAACTGCGATTTCTATGCAGGCGACATGAAAGACATTCTGACTGACGCTTTCGTAGCAGAGCATGGACGCCCGGATGTAATCATCCTTGACCCGCCTAGAGCAGGCATTCACCCTGATGTTGCAAAGGTAATCCTCAATGCAGCCCCTGACAGAATGGTATATGTAAGCTGTAACCCGGCTTCACAGGCACGAGACCTTGAAATCCTCTGCACTGACTATGAGATCACAGCTGTCCGTCCTGTAGACATGTTCCCACATACCCACCATGTGGAAAATGTTGTAGCACTCAAAAGAAAATCATAAACCACAACAATAACATGAAAAGAATCCTAATGACTATTGCAGTTGCCATAATGGCAGTTGCAACTCTTGCCGGTAAGGATTATAGAGTGTCAACTCCAAATTCGATGCTTGTCCTTACTGCAAAAGAAGGAGAGCCGCTCTATTTCAGATACTACGGAATCAAGGCCGATCTGACTGATGTATTCTCTTCATACAGAGCCATGAAGTATGAAGCATT
Organism: Candidatus Cryptobacteroides sp.; assembly: GCA_045133255.1. Taxonomy (GTDB): domain Bacteria; phylum Bacteroidota; class Bacteroidia; order Bacteroidales; family UBA932; genus Cryptobacteroides. Next base: position 28,689 of record JBGUTV010000014.1, on the reverse strand, counting down.
CCGCGCATTCGGTACTCATTGCAGCCTTCCTTCAGCCTGCATCATCAAGCATGCAGACGGCGACAATGCAACAAAGCTTGTAGTAGAGAAGGTCGAGGAGACATCTACCGAGACTATGAACATCCTCACAGTTACATTGAAGGAAGTTGCAAGACCATTTAAGGTCAAGCTCTATTACAAGGCTTACAAGGACTGCGACGTCATCAAGATGGCAGCAGAGTATATCAATGATGGCAAGAAGCCTATAATCCTTCAGAAATACATGTCTGCAGCACTTCCTGTCAAGTCTGAGGAGTGCTGGCTCATGCACATTGATGGAGAACACGGTAGCGAGAACAACGAAACATTCGAACCTCTTACAGAAGGTGTGAAAGTGCTCAGCACAATGGAAGGAGGCTTCCCTTCAAGACACAACAACGCATCCTTCATGCTTGGAACAGACAACAGGATCAGCGAGACTGAAGGAAACGTGATCGCCGGTACTCTCGCATGGACAGGAAATTTCCACATCGAGTTCATAAACAATATGATCTCAAAAGAGCCGGTAATCATCAATGCAGGTATCAATCCTACTGCAGCTGACTACACGCTTGACGGCAAGAAGTCACTCATGACTCCAGAAATGATCTTTACTTACAGTTCAAAAGGTAAAGGTCAGGCAACCAGGAACCTTCATTACTGGGCCAGAAACCATCATATCCTCGACGGCAAGGAACAGAGACACATACTCCTCAATTCATGGGAAGGCGTAAGAATGAACGTTACCCAGACAGGCATGAACTCGATGATGGATGATTTCGCAGCACTCGGAGGAGAAATGTTCGTAATGGATGACGGATGGTTCGGTAACAAATATGCCCGCACAGACTCACAGGGACTCGGTGACTGGGAAGTATGCAAAGAAAGACTTCCGGAAGGAATCGGCAAACTCATCGACTACGCTCATGGCAACAACATAAAGTTCGGAATATGGATCGAACCCGAAATGGTGAATGCAAAAAGTGAACTCTACGAAAAGCATCCTGACTGGGTGCTCAAGAACGAGCATTTCGACCCTACCTACGGCCGTGGAGGCACTCAGCTCCTTCTGGACCTCACAAATCCAAAGGTTCAGGACCATGTATTCGGAGTCGTAGACAATCTGATGAAGGAAAATCCGGAGATAGCATACATCAAGTGGGATTTCAACATGTCGATGTTCAATGCTTCATCACCATATCTTCCTAAGAGCCACCAGTCTAACCTTTACGTTGACTACCATCTCGGTCTCCAGAACATTCTCAAAAGAGTACGTGAAGCCTACCCTACCCTCATCATCCAGCTCTGCTCATCAGGCGGATATAGAATGAACTACGGCTTTATGCCTTACTTCCAGGAAATGTGGACCAGCGACCAGACAGATGCCCTTCACAGAATCTATATCCAGTGGGGTGCGCTCAACTTCTATCCTTCCAATATGCTTGCTGCTCATGTTTGTTCAGCACAGAACAAATACACTCAGAGACGTACTCCTCTCAAGTTCCGTTTCGACGTAGCCTCTATGTGCAGAATGGGAATGGAAATGGTGCCGGCTGACTTCAACGATGCAGAAAGAGCATATGCAAAGCGAGCAATCAGCGAATACAAGCGTCTCCGCACAACAATCCAGCAGGGTGACCTCTACAAACTTGTTTCACCTTATGAAGGAAGACGTGACTACGCATCTCTGATGTACGTGGAGCCAACAAAGGAAAAGGCTGTAGTATTCGTATACAGAATGCTCTTTACACGTAAGATGCATCAGAAGATCATCAAGTTCCAGGGCCTTGATCCTGAAAGAAAGTATCTCATCAAGGAAGTTGCTCCAGAAGTGGAGGGACAGCCTATCGAACTTGACGGTAAGATCGTCAGCGGACGTTACCTTATGGAAGAAGGAGTCGTAATAAAGGAACTTACTACGGAATCAAGCCGCAGAACACCTTATAACGACATCAGAGACACCAACGATTACAGAAGCTGTATTCTCGAGCTCATCGCTCAGTAGAAATCAGACTTTCTCACAATACAGGCGGCCTTGTTCAGTGCGCAGCACTTTGACAAGGCTGCCTTTTTCTGCATAACCACCGAAAGCGAGTATAGCTTCATATACCCTGCCATCTGTTCCCTTTACCTTTCCTGACGGTTTGAGATCTGCAAACACTTCAAGTTCATCACCGATAAAATGTTCCAGACCGGAAACGACACCGGTAAATCCTTCAGAAGCCTTCATTTCCTGTCTCAAGGCAATAGTGTCAAAGGTTCTGGTAGCATATAATCTCCTGACAAGCCACACGGAACCGAATACTGCAGCTGTAATGGAAAATATTACAATAGCAACCGGACGAAGAAGAGGTTGAAGATTAATTGTACCGTCCCAACGAAGAAGCTCGGCATTGTCTATCATGGCAAATGCAAGAGCTGTTACGACAGCAACGATTCCTGATATTCCTGCTACACCAAAACCAGGTATGACGAATATCTCCAAAGCAATCAGGATAAGACCAATGACGAAAAGCAGAATTTCCCAAGATGCTGCAAGATGCTCCACATAAAGAGGTGCAAAGTAAAGAAGGGCTCCAACAATTGCAGTAACAAGCGGAAGTCCGATTCCAGGAGTCCTTATCTCTACAAAGATTCCTCCGATTATCATCATCATGAATATAGACTGAAGCAGTGGATTGAGAAGCAGCTGAATCAACCTGTCAAGCCACGTCATATCATCCTCCATATTCTTGACTATAAACTCGTTGCCACCTACTACCGCACGTACAGCTTCATCTACACTTTCTGCTTTTCCTTCACAATATCCCACAGCTATAGCCTCTTCCGGAGTAAGGCTCAGCACATTGGCAGTGTCGACCATGGATTCCGCAATCTTCGGATCTCTGCCGGTTGCCTGTGCAGTTGCCCTCATCATACCTCTCATGAATGACTGATACTTGTCCGGCATGACTTCCCCGGACTGATTCACGACAGTTGCTGCACCTATCGAGCTTCCTGTCCTCATATATATTGAATCACATGCGATGCTGATAAGCGCACCTGCTGAAGCTGCCTGCATATTAATATAGGCTATCACCGGCTTTTCATATCTTAGAATAGCAGTCCTGATACTGTCTGCAGCATCCACAGCACCACCATATGTATCCAGATCAAGAAGAACATAATCTGCACCGGCCTCATCAGCTTTTTCAAGCCCCTTTACTACTATCCTTTCAGCAGCCTTATCAATATCCTGATCAAGCCTTATTCTATATACGACAGAAAGTGAATCACTTGCATATGCAGCCACAGATAACGCTGCAGCAACGAAGAATGTAAGTATATGTTTCATTTGACAATGATGATGATTGTGTTGAATAGCAAATATAACTGATTTTAGGAGATTTTTTATAAATTTGCGCCCAATTATGACAACACAGTTTTTTATTCTAATAGCAGGTCTTCTGCTCATTCTTTTAGGCGCCAACTATCTTGTCGATGGCGCGTCAAGCATTGCCAAGAGATTCGGACTCAGCGAATTCATCATTGGAGTAACAATCGTCGGCATAGGAACTTCAGCTCCCGAGATGGTAGTAAGCTTCATGTCTGCCATCCAGGGAAAGGCAGATATGGCGATCGGCAACATTGTCGGCTCAAACATCTTCAACACAGCAATGATTCTTGGAGTCACAGCCTTGATTGCACCACTGACTATTACCAGAAGTAATCTCAGGAAAGACATACCTCTTAATATAATTGTCACCATCCTTCTCATTGCACTTGGAATGAATTTCACCATAACAGGACTTGGCAAGGATCAGTTAAGCCGTATTGATGGAGCTATTCTGCTTGGCATATTCGTATGGTATCTCTGGTCATCATTCCGTTCTGACTCTGCGGATGATGAAGATGAACCAATCAAGCAGCATTCAATAGCAATCTCTATGCTGATGATCACAGGAGGTCTCGCCGGATTGATTTTTGGAGGACGCCTTTTTGTGAACTCTGCCACAGAGATAGCACGAATGTTCGGTGTGTCCGACAAATTCATTGCAATTACAGTAATGGCAGCAGGTACATCTATGCCGGAACTTGCAACCTGCGTTGTAGCAGCAATAAAGGGACGAGGCCAGCTTGCTCTCGGAAACATACTAGGCTCGAACATCTCAAACATTCTTCTGATACTTGGAGGTTCTGCAATAATTTCCCCACTATCTTTCACTGGAATGACAATGGCAGATCTTGGAACAGTTCTTGGTTGTTCGCTCTTCATACTTCTCAGCGCATGGCTGTTCAAGAAGAAGAGCCTTGACAGAGTTGAGGGAGCCGTTCTTCTTCTGATTGAGGCTGGATATATGTGGTATCTTATCTCCTCAATCAGCTAAAAGCGGGTTAACAAAAATGTTAACAAGTATAACATACTTGTTTTACTAACTAAATCACAAAGCATTAAGCACTAACCGAAATAATATGATACAAATATTACAGACAGCGCTTACGGATACTTTGAATGTAGAAGAACGTATTACTGAAGTGTTGGAAACAGTACGGAATACACCAACAGAAGTCCTTGTCGGTGACCTGTTGGACAAGATAGTGAACTTTGGACTGAAGGTCATTGCTGCAATTATCCTCTATACTATCGGTGTATGGCTGATCCGCAGAATAAAGAGAATGCTTGCCAGAATCTTTGAAAAAAAGAAGACAGATTCTGCAATAGCATCCTTTGTCCAGAGCATAGCAAGCATCGCATTGACCATTATACTTATAATCAGTATAGTGGGCACATTAGGCATCGATACTACTTCACTTGCTGCCTTGCTAGCCGGTGGTGGTATGGCAATCGGTATGGCTCTTAACGGTACTGTGCAGAATTTTGCAGGTGGCATAATGATCCTTATCTTCAGACCATTCAAAGCCGGAGACTACATCGAGGCTCAGGGATACGGCGGTACGGTTTCAGAAGTAAATATTACCAGCACAAAACTGACGACCACAGACAATCGTGTCATAATAATTCCTAACGGAATCCTCTCCAATGACACCATCAACAATTTCTCTCAGAATACAATGAGACGTCTGGACATCACCATTGATGTAGAATATGGCACCTCAGCAGATCATGTAAAGACAATTCTGACAGATATAATCAATAAGGAGACACGCATCCTGAACATAGAAACAGGAGCTCCTGCAGATCCGGTGATAGCATTGAGCTGCCTTGCTGCCAGCAGCGTACAGTTCGTGATCAAAGTCTGGGTGAAATCTGCTGATTATTGGACAACCAACTACGATCTGCTGGAGACAATCTATAAGGTACTCCCTGAAAACAACATCGAGTTCCCTTATCAGAAACTCGATGTAACAGTTAAATCAGAATAGCGCCTGTTCTTTTTTCCTTTTCCAGCAATTCCTTGGTAACCACCGGATTTGCATAGATTTCAAGGAAGATTCGTCTCAGGTCTTCCCTATTGATTTCCTTCTCTACGGTGTCGAGCTGTCGTTCCATATAGACAACGAATGTCTCGACATCGCTGATATTATACATATCAGAGTATTTGAACGAATGATTCAGGATATCATAGGCTACATAATTGTTCTTCCATAGCTTATATCCTTCGATAACACGGAGGTCTACTGCGTGTCTGATCTGCTGATACCTGTCATTCTTGTCACACTGTGCAGCTTCTGCAATCTCCTCGGATGTCAATGGGCGACCGATATTCAGATGGATATTTCCTTTCTGACTCATTATGCCGACCATGATGCTGTTCAGGTCCTCGCCATCAGCCTTGACATACTTTGTCTTACGTGAAATCACAAGTTCCCTTGCCTTCAGGATATCACACGGCTCATATTCATAGGAAATACTCATCGGAATGATGTTGAGTTCCTCGAAATTTGTCTGAAAATCAGCAGTACCGCTCATATCAAGCATCTTGAGAAGTCCCTGTTCTGTAATGTCATAGCCATTCTTGGTCCTGCCCTGTCTCTGTGCAAGCCAGATCGAACTTCTCTGCTCGGTGATGTTGAGACGGATATATTTTGAAAGAAGCTGTGAACACAGATAAAGCTCTCTGGCGCTGATACCTCGTACCACCTTTATCATTCTGTTCGAACGGATCAGATACTCGATAGTCTTATTTGTGATAAGATTATCACCGACTGCAATCTCGGTCATCGGTATACCATTGGCATAAAGTACCAGCTGGGTAATGGCCGGATCCAATATGATATCTCTGTGATTAGACAATGCAAGGAACTTCTTGTTCGGATCGATGTTGGCGATACCGTCATATGAGAAATTCTTGGCAGTATGTTCCAGCACCCAACGCACAAACTTCTGCATCACAAGTACCTGGAACTCATCAATTGTCTTTATATTCTTTAGAAGATTCTTAAGAAAATCCGGTGATTCTTCAGGAAAAAACTGCTGAGAGACATGCGACAGCAGAGGATATTCAGCAAGTTTGCTCAACGCCTCAGCTGCTTCCGCATCCGTATAAGGGCTAATGCTCTCAAATTCAGATAAATCTACCATAGGTCAAAATTTATGTACACTAGTGCAAATATATGAAAACATCATAATATTTACAAACATCTTACCAGCTATCTGTTCCGAAACAGGACTGAACTGTCTCCATAACTTAAAAAACGGAACTCATTCCCGAGAGCATAATCATAAATCTTTCTCCAATCTCCCTTAACAAATGCAGAGATAAGAAGAAGAAGTGTACTCTGAGGCTGATGGAAGTTTGTCACAAGAACATCAACGACCTTGAACGAATAACCTGGCACAATTATGATTCTTGTACCTAACTGCAGCTCTTTTAATGAATTAGACTTAAGATATTCAACAATAGCTTCAATTGATTCCTGCAATGTATAAGGATAATCACGGACATATGGATCCCACTGGTCCACATCTGCAGGAAATCCTCCTTCAATGCACTTCACACCTATATAATATAGAGACTCCAGGGTGCGGACTGAGGTCGTTCCCACGGCAATAAGCTTTCCCTTTCTATCCAGTAGATTCTGGAGAAATTCAAGAGTCACGACAAATGGCTCTCTGTGCATGGTATGCTCAGACACCAACGAGGACTTTACCGGCAGGAACGTACCGGCACCGACATGAAGACATACTGACTGGATGCTGATATTCTTTTTTCTGATAGCGTCCAGAACCTCTTCCGTGAAGTGCAGACCTGCTGTAGGCGCAGCCACAGAGCCTCTGAAACGCGCATATAAAGTCTGATACCTTTCAAGATCAATAGCTTCTGTGTCCCTGTTAAGATACGGCGGGATAGGCACAGAGCCGCATATCTCCAGGACTCTGGAGAATGGTGCACCGTTATCCCACGAAAACTCTACAATCGATGTCTCTCCCTGTCTTTCAATCAGGTCAGCTTTTAGAGCCATCCCTGCAACAAGTTCATCAGACTCAGGATTATAAAGGTTAAGGGTGTCATTCTTCCATCTTTTTACATTACCGACTATGCATTTCCATCGACATCTGTCAGTAACGGCAAACATTGATACATATTCCTCAGGAAGAACAGGCTCAAGACAGAAGATTTCAATATGAGCTCCTGTTGAACGCTGAAAGTGAAGCCTTGCCGGCACTACTTTAGTATCGTTAAATACCATCATTGAACCTTCTTCCAACAGATCTGGCAGCGATGTAAACTTATTTTCACTTACATCTCCATCTTTATAGCACAGAAGTTTAGAGGAATCTCTCTTTTCAAGAGGATATTTCGCTATCCTCTTGTCGGGGAGGGGATAATTATATTCTTCAATATGTATTTCGGGTATCATATGAGAATTCGATATTTTCAATCATACTTATTATGCCCTGCAAATTTAGGAATAATTTCCATATCTGTAAGTTTACATTTATACATTTCTCTAATTCACATTTGTAATCCACATTATTCAACAAGTAATTCACATTTGTAAATATGAACGCAACCTAATCAACAGTTCCTGTGTGCGTCAGTCGGTTTTTAATTTTGTAAAATAAGAATTTATTATGCTTATTTATATTATACATTATCTATTAGAAATCAGTTAGTTACATAGATTATCTATAGTTTTTATATCATTAATATCCTATTTTAGCCACCCTTATTGGCAAAATGGGGAAATCAAATGTGTAAAATGCATTATTTTATATTTTACTATTATAATAATCAGTAGTTTACCTAAATTATCTAAAGCATCAATCAAATCTATTTATCCACAGTTTCCCCTAGTTGTTAACATATTTATCCACACTCGAATGTTGATATTTACATTTTTTCTATCTACATTTGTAAAATCAAAGTAAACAATTATGCATAACAGGCTCAAGCAGTTTTTAGCTGCAGAAAACATCTCTCAGGCACAGTTCGCAGACAGAATTAAGATCGGCAAGGCAAACGTTTCCCATGTTCTTGCCGGAAGAAACAAACCAGGCTACGATTTCATCGCAGCCATCATGGCCGGTTTCCCACAACTGAACATCAACTGGCTTTTCTTCGGCACTGGTAAGATGTACGGCACTTCCCCATCATCAGCTGGAAATCCCGAGACTCCAGCCCCTTCCTCTGACATAGAACCGGATCTTTTCTTCACAAAGTATGATGAAGAGCCTGCACCGCCTGTAAATATCGAGCCCCTGATTGAAATGAGCAGATTAGATAAACCGACACAAGAACCTATAAAACAACGCCTTGTATCAAAAATAATCATCCTTTTCGATGACGGAACCTATCAGGAATTATAAAAAAGTGCCGCTAATGCGGTACTTTTTTAATATATTTGTATGATAAATACTAAGATTACTATGTACAAGCATTTCTTGAAACCTATTCTGTTCAGATTCAATCCTGAAACTGCTCATAACATCCTTTTCTCCGGATTGGCATTTTTGAGACATGTCCCTTTTGCACGCCAGATCATCAGAGCTATCTATCATAAGGAGACTCCAAGCCTGGAAAAAGAGGTTTTCGGAATCAATTTTCCAAATCCTGTAGGTCTTGCAGGCGGTCTGGATAAGAACGGAGAGTTCTACAATGATATGGCTAACTTCGGATTCGGATTCGTTGAGATCGGATCCATCACTCCTAAACCACAGGACGGTAATCCTAAGCCACGCTGCTTCAGAGTCCCTGGTGACAAAGCCATCATCAATAGATTCGGAATCAACAACAAAGGTGTAAAGAACGCTGTAGAGCACCTTAAGAAGGTAAAGCCTGAGGTAATCGTAGCTGCAAACATTTCCAAGAACAGCACCAGCATCAACGAAGATGCAGCAAAGGATTACGAGACCTCATTCGCATTGCTCTACGACTTCGTGGATATGTTCGTGGTGAATGTTTCCTGCCCTAATGTAGTGGGACTCACAGCATTGCAGGACATAACATTCCTTTCTGACATCGTCGATAGGCTCCTTGACCTCAGAATGTACTACGACGAATACAGACCGATTCTCCTTAAGGTCTCTCCAGATCTTTCACATGAACAGCTCGATGAGATAATCGACTACTGTCTCAGATCTGGAATCGATGGAATCGTAGCGGGAAACACTACCAGAAGCCGCGATGGACTTACCAGCATATCAAAGGAGAAGATCGAGGAAATAGGCAACGGAGGAATGTCTGGAGCTCCTGTACACAAAAAGAATCTCGAACTTGTCAGGTACGTACATACCAAATCTGAAGGCAAACTTCCAATCATCGGTGTAGGAGGAATCATGTCGCCTGAACAGGCAAAGGATATGCTTGATGCCGGTGCATCACTTGTTGAAATCTATTCAGGATTCATCTATGAGGGTCCGAGCCTTGTAAAGAGAATACAGAAATACCTTGAGCAGACAGTTAAATAAGTATTAAGATGACAGGAGCCTCAATCTGCACCATTGGAGACGAGATTCTGATCGGACAGATTACCGACACGAACTCAGCACATATATCAAGAGCACTTAACTCATTGGGGATCAGGGTTTCCAGAATGGTTTCCATAGGCGATGACCACAATGTAATCATTGAATCACTGAAGCAGGAGCTACTGGAAAATGAAATAGTAATCACTACAGGTGGTCTTGGTCCGACCAAGGACGACATCACGAAGAATGCCCTTGCCGAACTCTCAGAGTCAAGATCATATAAGACAGATGAGAGGCAACTGGAGATCATCCATCGCATTCTGAGTGCAAGAGGTCTCGATGTTCTTGACATAAATCGTGCACAGGCCGATGTTCCGGAGAACTGTGACGTGATTCCAAACCGATTGGGAACTGCACCTGTCATGGTGTTCCGCTTCCCCGAAAGCCGTTTTGGCCATAAGGCAACACTCTATTCATTGCCCGGAGTACCTTTTGAAGCTCTTGGAGCCCTTGAAGACATCCTGAATGACATCAAAGAGCACAATTCCCTGTCAGACATATATCATCGTACGGTCATGACCTACGGAATTGCAGAATCAGCCTTATCAAAGAAGATATCAGATTGGGAAGATAATCTTCCGGAAGATATGCATCTGGCATACCTCCCTAACGCTTTGACCGGAGTAAGACTCAGACTCTCAATATATGGAGGATCCAAAGCAGAGCAGGAATCCAGGATTGAATCTGAATTGAAAGGACTGAAAGCTATTTTGGGAGACATCATCTACTCAGAAAAGGATGACACTCTGGAATCAGCTGTAGGAGACCTGCTGAAAGCATACGGTAAGACACTAAGCACAGCAGAATCCTGCACTGGAGGAATGATTTCATCGCTTATCACATCTGTTGCCGGTTCTTCCGAGTATTTCCTAGGATCAGTTACATCGTATGCCAATGAAGTTAAGGAAAACGTACTCGGAGTTCCTGCTGAAATCATAGCAGAACACGGAGCCGTAAGCAGCGAATGCGTCGCAGCAATGGCAGAGGGAGTGAGAAGAATCACATCAAGCGACTACTCTGTAGCAACGTCAGGAATAGCAGGTCCGGGAGGCGGCAGCGAAGAGAAACCAGTAGGAACAGTCTGGATAGGAGTCAGCTCGGATAATGGTACAGAAACCTTCAGACTAAAGTTCAACAGCGACAGGAAACGCAATATTGAAAGGTTTTCGTCGTCTGCACTGCATATTTTATTAAACAAGATCAAGAAAGAACTAAACAATTAATTATTAACAAGTAAAACATTTTTGTTTAAGTCTATAACAACATTGTTACATAAAATTTGTAAACTATAAGTTCCGTTTATTGCAAAACCAAACACCTGATACTCAATAACTTAAGAAATAAAGCAAGAAAACTGGAAAAATGAGCATCGGCCACAGCATATATGAGAAGAAAAGAAGAAGAATTGCACTGAATGGCATCTTCTATGCCTCAATTTCATCCGCATCATTCGGCTTCTCTCCCCTTTTCAGTCTCGCTTTGATTGCTGCCGGATTAAGCAATCTTGATGTGCTTTCATACAGATGGTCAGTGGCTGCAATAGTTCTTGTGATCTATGCTCTTTCCAAGAAGAAGTCACTACGTCTCAACTCTTTTGATGAAGTATGGAAGATCGTTCTTCTCAGTGCACTTCGAGCAATTACTTCCATTACACTGCTGATAGGCTATGCAAATATCGCCAGCGGAATCGCGTCCACGATAAACTTCATGTATCCTGTCGTGGTTACCCTATGCATGATGATCTTCTTCGGTGAACAGAAATCATGGATCAACATAGGCGCAATAGGCCTCTCTCTGCTCGGTGTATACTTGATGGCCTCTGGAGATGGACTTAGAGTAGAAGGTGGAGATACGGCGCTGGGACTCACCTGCTCCTTGATTTCAGCTTTATCCTTTGCTGCATATTATATAGTCATGAAAAGGGCAAAGGCAGATAAGATAGAGGTAGTAAAGCTCACAACATGGATAATGCTGATGAGTGCAATCTATTTCATCGCAGCAAACTTCATATTCAACGGTAAGATGACCATTGTAACTGACGGAAAGCTGTGGATATCCATTCTGGGATTAGGACTCTGGGCAACAATGGTATCCAACTTTACAGGAGTAAAGGCCGTAAGACGCATCGGACCAACGCTTACCTCAATCATGGGGGCTCTTCAGCCTTTGACAGCAGTAATTCTTGGAGTTGCTTTCCTTGATGAACATCTTAGCGTAATGACTGTCATCGGAATCGGTCTTATCATGGCAGCTGTCATGATAATAGTGCAGCACCAGAGCAAGAAGAAGCATTTCCAGCACTAAAGAGAAGCGACTTCATCCAGAACACGCAGGAAATTCCCTCCAGCAATCTTTGCAATATCATCTTCAGAATATCCTCTTGAACGAAGTTCCTCAAATAATTTAGGTAACATTGAGACATCTTCAAGTCCGTCAGGAGTAACAGCAATACCGTCAAAATCAGATCCCAGACCGACATGATCTATTCCTGACAGGGAAACTACGTGGTCAATATGGTCAGCAATGAGTCTAAAGGATGGCCGCTTCAAAGCCAGCAGTTCTTTCTGAACATCGTTCCACGCCTTTCTCTTTTCATGATCAGCAGGATCTGCAATAAAGGCAGCTTCAATCTTTTCACCACGGTCAAAGATACCTGATTCATCAAGTTGTACTGCAAAGGATGAATCCAGGAAAACCGGATAGAAATTGATCTGTATCACACCACCACGACGTGCAAGCTCCCTGATCATGTCATCTGTCATATTGCGAGGATGATCTGCAAGAGCACGACAGCATGAATGAGTTGCGACTACGGGCTTGGTCGAACACGCCAATACATCGTAAAATGATGAATCTGATATATGCGAAACATCTACAAGCATTCCTATCCGATTCATCTCAGAAACAAGTCTTTTGCCTAACGGACTCAAGCCGCCCCATTTTGGGGACTTGGAAGCACACGAATCACATATCTGATTATCTCTTGAATGACAGAGTGTCATATATCGCACACCTTCATCATATAGACTTCGGAGCATATCAAGAGCCTCGTCACCATCGCCTAGTGGAGAGCCATTCTCAAGGCCCAGAAACACTGACAATCTGCCTTCGGACTTATTCTGAAGAGCCTGTGAATGTGAAACTGTAAGCTTGACTTTATCGGCGTTATCTGAAACAGTCCTTCTCACATCATCCAGCAGGCACCTCATGTATTCTCTTGCAGCCTCGACATCCAGATCTGCAGGTATATACAATGCGAAGAACGCCCCGTCAACCCCTCCCTTCTTCAGTTTCGGGAAATCGACGTGGGCGAATTCATTATCAAGCGAAAGATCTCTCAGACGATGAATCTGTGAGGGAGTATCACAATGTGAGTCGAGGACGAACATATCTATTTTGCAATACGCTGTCTTACAGCCTCATACATAAGAACTGCAGATGCGACTGAGACATTGAGAGAGGTTATTTCTCCAGCCATAGGAATAGCCGCCTTGTCGTCTGCAAGTTCCAGCATAGACTGAGAGATTCCCTTTCCTTCCGATCCCATGATGATAGCTGTAGGGCCAGTCATGTCTACGTCATAGATAAGATTCTCCGTTTTCTCTGTAGCAGCGACAAGCTTGAAGCCGCTCTGCTTAAGGTAATATGCCGCAACCCTAAGATTCGGAACTTTACATGTATCCATTCTCATAAGTGCACCGGCAGAAGCCTTCACAGCATCAGCATTGATGGCTGCGCCTCCCTTGGCAGGCACAATGATTCCATGACCTCCTGCACACTCGAGGCTACGGGCAATAGCACCAAGATTACGGACATCGCTTACTCCGTCAAGAATCACAAGAAGAGGATTCTCGCAACGACCGAGAGCATTATTCACAAGCTGCTCGATATCAACATATTCAATCTGAGAGATATATGCCAGAACACCCTGATGAGAGCCACGTACCGCGCGGTTAAGCCTCTCTCCAGGAACAAACTGGAACGGAATCTCATTAACCTTAAGGAGTTCCATCAGCTCTCTGAACTGCACTCCCTCAAGCCCCTGCTTCAAGAGCACCTTGTCGAACTTCTTTCCTGCCTTTACTGCCTCCAGTACTGGATGCATTCCGAACAGATACTGCATTTTCTTCTCTTCCATATCAATTTTCCAATGATTCATTCAACTTTTCCCACTCCTCCATCTTATAATCCAACTGCCTCTTATGTTCAAGATAAGCCCTCGTAAGATCCATGACATCATCACCAGGACCTGGATTCATAAGCACTGCCTCTATTTCCTTCATCTTAGATTCCACATCCTCTATTCCCTTCTCTAAGAACGCAATACGATTCCTTATCTTCTTTTCTTCTTTAGATATAAACTTCTTAGCCTGATATTCCTGCTTTGCCTCTTCCTTCTTCTGAATGACCTCTGCAGGTTTCTCCTCAGCCACAGGTTTATAATGCCTTTCAAGCTCATTCAGACTCTCAAGTCTTCTGCGCTCCAGAAACTCCTGCACTCCTCCCAAATGTTCCTTAACCTTTCCGTCTCTGAACTCATAAAGCTTATCTACCAGACCGTCAAGAAAATCTCGGTCGTGTGAAACGATTATCAGAGTACCGTCATATGATTTAAGAGCCTGTTTCAAGATATCCTTGGAACGGATATCCATATGGTTGGTAGGTTCGTCAAGTGCAAGAAGATTATATGGCTTGAGAATCAGCTTGGCCATTGCAAGTCTCGCTCTCTCACCACCGCTGAGCACAGCCACCTTCTTGTCCACATCTTCACCCCTGAAGAGGAATGCACCTAATATATCCCTGAGCTTGAGTCTGATGTCACCTACAGCAACACGGTCCAAAGTTCCAAAGACTGTATCATCTTTATCAAGTATATCCTCTTGATTCTGAGCGTAATATCCAATATTTACATTATGACCTAGCTTAGATTCACCTGCCTTTGGATCAAGTTCGTTCATGATGACACGCATAAGCGTAGTCTTACCCTCACCGTTCCTGCCTACAAGAGCAACCTTCTCTCCCCTTCTGACCTCAATCTGAGCATCTTCAAACACAATCTTCTCACCATATCCTACCTTCATGTCCACGGATTTGTAGACCACATCACCGGAACGAGGTGCCGGCGGGAATTTCACAGCTAAAGTTGAACGGTCCTCAATATCCACTTCAATCCTCTCAAGTTTCTCCAGCTGCTTTACTCTAGACTGTACCTGGTTTGACTTGGTAGGCTTATATCTGAATTTCTCGATGAACTCTTCCGTCTTCTCAATCATTCTCTGCTGGTTCTCATAGGCCGCCTGCTGCTGAGCGAGACGTTCTTTCCTGAGTTCCAAGTACTTACTGTAAGGGACTTTATAATCATGAATTCTTCCGACCATGATCTCCACAGTCCTGTTAGTAACATTATCAAGGAACTTCCTATCATGAGAAATAAGCACAAGAGACCCCTTGTATTCCTTAAGATATCCTTCAAGCCACTCGATTGACTCAATGTCAAGATGGTTTGTAGGCTCGTCAAGAAGAAGTACATCAGGCTTGGAGAGAAGAATCTTAGCAAGTTCTATACGCATATTCCAACCCTGGCTGAACGTCTCCGTAGGACGCTGAAGCTCTTCGTACTTGAATCCAAGTCCTATGAGAGTCTTCTCAGCCAAAACCTGAGGATTGTCGGAACGGGTATATGCAAGTCTGTCGTTCACCTCGTTCATCCTTATAATGAGATTCTGATAAGCATCAGACTCATAATCATCCCTTTCGGAGAGTTCTACAGTTATCTGTTCGAGTTCATCTTCAAGAGCGAACATATCAGCAAAAGCAGTCATAGCCTCATCTATGACGCTACGACCGCGATGATGTTCCATGATCTGAGGCAGATATCCGATCTTGACTCCACTAGGAACTGCCACCTTTCCTGCTGTAGGATTCTGAAGTCCACAGATCAGCTTGAGTATGGTGGACTTTCCCGCACCATTCTTACCGACAAGACCAATCTTATCGCTTTCACTGATGTGGAAGTTAATATCGTTAAGGAGTGTAAAGCCTCCGTATGCAACAGTCAGACTATTTATTGATATCATCTTCGCCCTTTACACCTTTCTTGAAATTATTGATACCCTTGCCGATACCTCGCATAAGCTCAGGAATCCTTCTGCCACCGAAGAGAAGAAGAATCACAAGGACAATCAAGAGGATTTCCCAGAAACCAAAATTAAAAACAAGTGGGAAAGCAATCATATCTTACTGATTTATAAGGTTTTCAATAACAGCTACTAAATCTTCAGGACAGCGTACAGGACGCCTCGTCTGGGAATCTATGAAACCTAAAGTCACGGAACCTTCAACCAGAAGTTCATCATTCTGATTGAAGATTTCCGAACGGACTATAAGTTTAGCGGACGGAACTCTGTCTACCATCGATACGATTCTGATCCTGTCTCCCATCTTTGCAGGCCTTCTGTACCTGCAGTCGACTGAAACTATCGGAAGCATTACACCAGCCTCTTCAATCTTTTCAATCGGAAGACCGGCCTTCGCCATCATATCAGACCTTCCGCACTCGAAATACCTTATATAATTCGAGTGATGGACAATGCCCATCTGGTCAGTCTCGTAATATCTGACATCAAGTTCCAGTTCCGATCTCATCATTTCTTCAATGCATTAAGAGATGCTGTGATGCTTTCGATCTTTGAAAGGGCATCTGCCTCCTTCTTGCGCTCTACCGCAACAACTGCCTCAGGCGCATTCGCAACGAAACGCTCGTTTGAAAGCTTGCCTCTTACAGAGTTAAGGAACTTCTGGTAATATGCAAGATCAGCTTCAAGCTTCTTAATTTCCTCTTCAACATTGATGAGACCTGCCATAGGAACAAACATCTCGACAGTTCTTACCATAAAACGCTGAGCTGCAGACATATCACCTTCAGCATCGCCAACTGTCACATTAGCAAGCTTGACTACTACAGGAAGAACCTCAGCAGGGAAATTTCCCTTAACCTTAAGTTCCAGAGTTTCCTTCGGAGATACATTCTTGCTCTGACGCACGTTACGCACACCGGCAACAGCCTCGCATGCCATCTCGAACTTGGTGATGAACTCTGCATCATATGGCTTAGCCTGAGGATAACGCTGGTTCATGATTGTCTCTCCAGCCTTGCGCTCAGACATGTTCTGCCAAAGTTCCTCAGTAATGAAAGGCATGATAGGATGGATCATCTTCAGGAGCGCATCGAAGAATCCGATTGTAGCATCATATGTAAGTCTGTCGATACCAGCACCATAAGCAGGCTTCACTGCCTCAAGGTACCAGGCACAGAAGTCATCCCAGAAGAACTTGTATATAGTCATCAATGCATCCGAGATACGGAACTTAGAGAAGTGATCCTCTACTGTCTCAACAACCTGGCTGAGTTTGTTGTCAAACCAATGAACTGCCACTGCAGACGCCTCTGGCTGCGATGCAGAATCATCTACATTCCATCCTGTAACGAGACGGAATGCGTTCCACACCTTGTTATTGAAGTTACGTCCCTGCTCGATCTGTGATTCATCATAAAGGATGTCATTTCCTGCAGAGCTGCAGAGAAGCATACCAAGACGCACTGCGTCTGCACCATATTTTGCGATAAGATCAAGCGGGTCCGGAGAGTTTCCGAGAGTCTTCGACATCTTGCGTCCGAGCTTGTCACGTACAATACCGGTGAGGTATACATTACGGAACGGAACATCGTTCATGAACTCGTTTCCTGCCATGATCATACGGGCAACCCAGAAGAAAAGGATGTCCGGACCGGTGACAAGGTCATTTGTCGGATAGTAATATGCAAGGTCTGCATTTGGCTCTGCCTCAGGATGTCCGGCCTTGTTTGTATCGAACACTGAAATTGGCCAAAGCCATGATGAGAACCAAGTGTCAAGTACGTCCTCATCCTGACGAAGATCAGCTGATGTAAGATTCGCATCTATCTTCTGAGCAGCCTCAAGAGCCTGCTCTGCTGTCTCTGCAACTACTACCTGTCCGTCAGGGAGGTAATATGCCGGAATTCTCTGACCCCACCAAAGCTGACGAGAGATGCACCAGTCACGTACATTCTCCATCCAGTGACGATATGTATTGCGATATTTATCAGGAATGAGCTTTACATTGCCACTCTCAACTGACTCGAGCGCATCCTTAGCAAGGGCATCCATCTTGAGGAACCACTGCATAGAAAGCCTTGGCTCGATAACGGCATTTGTTCTCTCTGAATAACCGATCGGAGAAGTGTAGTCCTCCATCTTCTCAAGGTTGCCTGCCTCCTGAAGCATTGCAACGATCTTCTTGCGGGCATCGAAACGATCCTCTCCTACAAGAATCTGAGCCTTCTCGTTAAGTCTTCCGTGATCATCAATGATGTCAAGAACCGGAAGATTGTGTCTCATACCGATCTCGTAGTCATTCACGTCGTGTGCAGGAGTAACCTTGAGACATCCGGTACCGAAATCCATTGCAACATAGCTGTCCTCAATGATAGGAATCTCCTTGTTGATGAGCGGAATAAGCACCTTCTTGCCCTTGAGCCAGCCATATCTCTCATCCTCTGGATTAATACAGATGGCAGCATCTGCCATGATTGTCTCAGGACGTGTAGTTGCGATGATGATGTACTTGTCTGTCGGATTGCCGTTACCGTCTGAAATGAAATATCTCAGATGATAGAACTTGCTGACAGTATCCTTATGGATAACCTCCTCATCACTTACTGCTGTAAGGCCGACCGGATCCCAGTTGACCATACGCACGCCTCTGTAGATGTATCCCTTGTTATAGAAATATACGAAAGTGCTGATTACAGCATCGCTGAGTTCCGGGTCCATTGTGAACTTGGTTCTGTCCCAGTCGCACGATGCACCAAGCTTGCGAAGCTGGCTGAGAATGATGCCGCCATGCTTCTCCTTCCATTCCCATGCATGCTTGAGGAACTCCTCACGAGTAAGGTCATCCTTCTTGATTCCCTCGGCCGCGAGCTTTTGAACGACCTTATTTTCTGTAGCAATGGAGGCATGGTCAGTACCTGGCACCCAGCACGCATTCTTGCCGTCCATTCTCGCCTTTCTGATAAGCACGTCGTTCAATGTATTGTTGAGCACGTGTCCCATGTGAAGGATACCTGTCACATTAGGTGGCGGAATCACGATTGTATAGGGTTCTCTCTCATCCGGTTCCGAGTGGAAAAACTTGTTTTCAAGCCAATAGGCATACCATTTGTCCTCCGTCAAGGCAGGATCATACTTTGCTGGAAGTTCCATTTTCATATATATTCTTTTATATTCTTTATTCTCCTTAAAGACAATTACACGATATCACGCTTTCATCCAAGCACAATATCGTACAAAGATAACCATTTCCGCCGACTTTCCACACGAAAAGAAGTAGAACTTGACTTATTTTGTTCATTAATCATGAGCTTAAGTCAGCAAATTTGTTTAATTTTGCATGACATACACAAATACAGACACTATGGCAAACGAAAAAGAATTCAGCATTGACCTGAAACAGGAAGTCGCAAGAGGCTCATATTCAAATCTCGCAATCATAACCCACTCTCACAGCGAATTCATCATTGATTTCGCAACCATGCTTCCAGGCCTTCCGAAGCCGGAAGTAAGCAATAGAATCATAATGACTCCAGAGCACGCCAAAAGGCTTTTCCTAGCCCTTCAGGACAACATCAACAAATACGAAAGTCAGAACGGACCTATAAACCTTGGCGGAGAACCGAAAGCGACATTCCCTATGGGAGGTTTCGGAGGCGGTGCCAAATCATAAAGGAGCATCTGATGGAAAATATACTGAAAGGAATAAAGGCATTCATCTTTGATGTAGACGGAGTGCTCACAGACGGCGGCATTTTCGCAGACCTCAGCGGAGAGCTGTTCAGAACTTTCGACTCCAAGGATGGATTCGCACTTAGAATGGCATATATGCACGGCTACAGGCTGGGAGTAATCAGCGGAGGACGCTCGGAAAGCATAAGAAAGAGAGTTCAGCAGTGCGGAATGAAGGCGGAAGATGTCTATCTCGGCTCAAGAGACAAAATAGAGGACTTTGAAGATTTCTGCAGGAAATACGATCTCGGACCTGAGGAAGTGATGTACTTCGGCGACGACCTTCCGGACATTCCTGTAATGACAGTATGCGGATGCGGAGTAGCTCCAAGCGACGCCGTGGAAGAGGTTCTCGACGCCGCAGATTATGTAAGCACACGCCCGGGAGGCAAAGGTTGCGTAAGGGAGACCATCGAGATGGTGATGAAGATCCAGGGAACCTGGGAGCTTGACGTACAGGACTACAAACGTAAATTTTAGCCGGATTTTCACCGGATTTTCGCCACATAGCGCGAGATTTTCACCACAGATTTCGCAGATTCACAAACTATCAGGCCTTTTTACGGCATTGCCGGCTGCATATTGTGGCCGGCATTTTTATTGCCATAAATTTGCGGTCATGAAACTTAAGAACGCAAACGTCCTGATTACCGGAGGAGCTTCCGGAATAGGCAAGATAATGGGAAGAATGGCTCTTGAAAAGGGAGCAAAGACATTTATAATCTGGGATATAAACATTACAAATATAGAGGCCACACGAAATGAACTCTCAAAGTTCGGCAGGGTCAAAGGCTATGTGGTGGATGTATCGAATCCGGAAATGGTTGAACTCGCCTACCGAAAGACTGTTTCTGACTGTGGATACATCGATGTACTGATCAATTGTGCAGGAATAATAACAAGTAACAAGACATTCGATCAGGTCAGCACTGATGAAATCATCCGCACCATCAACATCAATACTATAGCACCGATGCTGGTCGCACGCACAGTGCTCCCGGACATGCTCAAACGCAACAGAGGCCACATATGTAACATAACATCAGCCGGCGGCATGCTCTCAAATCCGAAAATGTCAGTGTACGCTGCCAGCAAATGGGGCGCGACAGGATGGTCCGACTCGGTAAGGATCGAGCTTCAGGACTGCAGAAGCGATGTCCACATTACGACCGTAGCCCCGTATTTCATAAGCACCGGAATGTTCGACGGAGTAAAGTCGAGAATCATTCCGATACTGAAACCGAATTATGTAGCCAAAAGGGTGATAAAGGGAATTGAAAGAAACAGGATATTCTGCGGCATACCTTTTGGTTTCCATTTCATAAGGTTCTGGCAGGCAATCCTTCCTGTGAAGATATTCGACTGGTTCTTTGGGGAAATGTTTGGAATCTATCACGCAATGGATAATTTCACAGGAAGGAAGCCTAACATTTCACACAAATCAAAGGCATCCTGAATTATTTTTGATTAAATTTGTGATTATTTGACTTTTATGAAAAGCACATCTACAGAAAGAATAATCGCTATCCACGACGCGCAGAAGGAGTTTTTCAGATCAGGAGCAACACTTGATATAAAATTTCGTAAAGAAATGCTTGTCAAGCTCTTGGATGCAATGAACAGATGGGAAAAAGAGCTCACGGATGCACTTTGGACCGACCTTCATAAATCATACGAAGAAGCCTATCTTACAGAGATAAGCATAGTAAAGGGAGAAATAAAGACTCACCTGCGGAAAGTAGCAGGCTGGGCTCGCCGCAGAAAAGCTCACTCGCCTATCAAGCTTTTTCCTTCACGAAGCTATATTGTAAAGGAACCTCTCGGCAGCAGCCTCATCATATCACCATGGAACTATCCTGTACAGCTTCTCCTCAATCCGTTGGTTGGAGCAATTTCAGCAGGATGTACAGCCGTACTGAAACCATCGCCATACGTCCCTAACGTTTCGGAGGTCATAGAGAAAATGATAGCAGAGACCTTCGACGAAAAGTATATAGCTGTCGTACAGGGACATAGAGACGTCAATACAGCATTGCTTGAGCAGCGATGGGACCTTATCTTCTTTACCGGAAGTCCCGCTCTGGCCAAAACAGTAATGACATCAGCTGCCAGAAATCTGACACCAGTAGTTCTGGAACTAGGTGGAAAGAGCCCTTGCATCATAGACAGCACTGCAGACATCAAGACTGCCGCCAAAAGGATTGCCTGGGGCAAGACACTTAACAGCGGACAGACCTGCATCGCACCAGACTACATATTGATACACAAGGAGATAAAGGGTGAATTCGTCAAGGCTTTTGCCGAAGAAATCAAAAATCTCCACGGTGAGGACATTCAGGCTGACAGGCACTATGTGAGAATGGTCAACGACAAGGCTTTCGAAAGAGTGACCGGCTATTTCAAGGACGGAGATATAATATATGGTGGCCGGACAGATGCTGCTACACGTTTCATAGAACCGACCCTCATTGAGAATGTGCCGCTTGACTCCCCTCTTATGACTGAGGAAATCTTCGGACCGGTATTCCCGATGATCACAATCGACGGCGACTTCAAGGAAAAAGTCATCGACTTCGTTACCTCAAGAGAAAAACCACTTGCCTTCTACTACTTCGGCAAGGAATCAGACGGTTGGGAAATCATCAGAAGAACATCATCAGGAGGCGGATGCATAAACGATGTGATCATGCACATCGCAAATGAAAACGTACCGTTTGGCGGCGTAGGCAATTCCGGAATGGGACGTTACCATGACAAAGACAGCTTTGAAGCATTCAGTCATACACGCTCGATCATAGCGACCGGCACGTGGATAGACCTGCCTTTCAGATATATGCCGTACGGAATGTTCGGCTTAGTCAAGAAAATACTTTAATTCGCTGTATACCAGATGGACAGGAAGCCCCATAATGGTGAAATATGATCCCTCTATACGGTCAATTCCGATATAGCCGATCCATTCCTGAATACCATAGGCACCTGCCTTGTCAAATGGCTTGCACACATTGACATAATACTCTATTTCATTATCAGTCAATGATTTGAAATGGACCACTGCCGTATCTGAAGAGGTACGGCATTTTTCATTATCTCTAATGGTGATTGCAGTAATGACTTTATGATCACGTCCGGAAAGGGTCTTAAGCATATCTATAGCCTCCTCGCGAGAATGCGGTTTGCCCATGACTCTGTCACCACACAAAACAAGTGTATCTGATGTTATAAGCACCTCATCATCTTCGAGGGGACGATGGAATCCATACGATTTTCCTTTGGAAAGCACAGCTGGAATTTCATCCGCAGGGATGTCGGATCCATATACTTCATCAAACGTATTTCCTGTATCGACTGTGAATGCAAGATCAAGACCTGCAAGGAGTTCCCTCCTTCTAGGCGATGCACTACCTAATATTATCTTCTTTCCTTTAGTATCCATTTTGCAAATATAGAAACAGAACCCGTATAAAACAAAAATGAGAGTCGCCACTCACGTGGGGTCTCTCATTCTAACCACATAATTAATAACACTAAAACTAATAACCAATAAGTTGTGAGAGTTACAGATCAACTCTCTGATCAACTCGTGTGCAAAAGTACTGCTTATATTACAGTTATGCAAATTATATTCCAAACTTTCCGACGAATGGAAGAAATTAGCAGATAAACGGTATAAATCCAGAGATAAACGATTTAATACCCTATTCTCTTAAAGAAATCAAGAATCAGATCTCCTACCTTATAGCTTCTCTTGATATATGAACCATGATCTTCTCCAGGAAGAATCACAACCTCTCCATCAGGTATGTTTTCTCCGATTAGTCGGGTATGTTCTGGAAGAATTATATCATTCTCTCCTGAAATGATCAAAGACGGAGCCTGAATGGTCTGCATATCATCCGCAGTCATTGTCGGTTCGTACATAAGCATCTTTTTAAGTGGTGAAGGATTTTCATCCTCATAGAGTCTATCGATAAAACTCTGTTCAAGAGCCCCTGGAACAAATATGTTTGCTCCACCTGTCACAATTGCACCAAGAGTTCCCGGATACATTACTTCAAGCTGGAGAGCGATTATGCCTCCATCGCTGTAGCCGAACACAGCCGGCTTGACAAGATTCTTCTGCCTGATGAACTGATAGACATCCTCTGCCATATCCTTATAATGATACTCATCCAGCTTCTTGTTCGCGCCCTGTCCTCGTGAATCTATAGCATAAACCAGATAACCGGCCTGAGCGAGCTGCCTTGTGGTGGTTTCCAGACTATTATGACTTCCACCGTTTCCGTGAAGAAGGATCACAGGCTTTCCACAGCCCTCCGCTGCATAAAACAATTCCACACCATTTACCTGAGCATAGTCAGTATAGCTCACATATTCACGACATCCCGCCAAAAGCAGCATTGCCAAAGCGCACAATAAGAAAATCTTAATATTCTTCATACCATCATCTGATTTAGAGATGCAAATCTATGCAATTCCAGCATAATAAACAAAGGGTATTTTCTTGTTGTCAAAATCATTTACAAGCACTATATTTGATATGAATTTTGAAAATTCGGGATCATGCACACGTATTTCAAGGATAAAGTCATAATTATAACAGGTGCAAGTTCGGGTATCGGACTTGCAACCGCAAGATTGTTTGCAGGCATGGGAGCAAAGCTTTCACTTGCAGCACGAAGCATAGACAGACTGGAGTCACTGGCTTCAGAACTCACTGACGACAGATCAAGGATTCTATGCATCAAGACAGAGGTTTCAGTAGAGGAAGACTGCAGAAGGCTGATTGAGGAAACAGTCAGAAGATTCGGAAAGATTGACATCCTCATCAACAATGCCGGAATATCCATGCGTGCTCCCTTCTTGGATGTAAACCTGGAAGTAATAAAGAAGTTGATGAACGTAAACTTCTGGGGCACAGTATATTGCACCAAATATGCACTTCCGGAGATCTTGAAAACAAAAGGATCGATAGCTGGAGTCATATCTACAGCCGGATATGTGGCCATTCCGGGAAGAACCGGCTATGTCACATCAAAATATGCAATAAGAGGCTTTCTTGAAACACTGAGGATAGAGCACCTGAACGATGGCATCAATATTCTCGTCTTTGCCCCAGGCTACACCGCCTCAAATGTGAGAAACGCAGCACTTCTAGCAGATGGATCTCCTCAGGGATACTCCCCCAAAGATGAAGGCAAGCTGATGAGCGCAGAAAAGGTTGCGGAGAAGTTAGCCTATGGATTATACCGTCGCAAAAAGGAAATGATTCTCACTGCACTCGGATACTGGGACATATGGCTCTACAGACGATTCCCGCGCCTGATGGACCGAGTCCAGCTCCACTACATCCGCCGCAAAGAAAAGCAGAACGACCCGTTCAGGTAGTTATTATCCTGATCTGATTTCACGATGTGCATCACAAAATATTCACAATTCAGAAACGCCACAAAAAACAAAATGCCTCTCAGCTATCTGAAAGGCATTTTTGAGAGGTGCCTAGCGGCATGTTAGTTAGGAATTTTGACGCACATATTGGCATCTAAATCATTACCACACAACAAATTGTGACAAACTTAGATTTCCATTATTTTCCTAACCTTTCCGAAAATGTGGGAAAGATGTGGGAAATGTACAATTACTGTTCATCCGGAGAATCTCCAGAAATTCTTAAGGTTGATGAATTGGAATCAGATATAACTGACCTTCCAAGCTGCTGTTCCAACTGCTCACGGGCAACCTTTGCGACTCCTCCTCCTTTTCTTGCGACAGTGACATTTTCACGATATGTTGTCGGATTAATTTCTTTAGATAGTTCTGTTGTAGCCGCCTCTGCTAATGTATATAGAGCTACTTCAACATTAGTCATATTATCTCTAAGGTTTTGCTTTGTCAAACCCTTGTGGGCTTTATAACTTCTTGTCGACTTGCCAGACTAGGACATTGTAACTATATCTGTGAGCGATGCATACTGCTGAGTACTTACACCACATCGTTTCCATTCATCCGTCAACTCCTTCCTGACTTCAATACTCTTTAATCTTTGATTTATTCATGCCTCAGAATATCCCATACGACGATAGTCAGTCATTGCTCTCTCAATGGTCAATTCAGGATCCTCATCTCATCAAGTCTGTCGCTTACTACTGTATCTATCCAAACCTTAAATGGTTCTGCCTTAGGCGAAGGGATTGACTGAATCAGGCGAAATACTGCTCTTGATCAGCGATTGGAGTCAAGCGCATCTTTCCATCTTTAGCAGGCAACTTGAAAGCGTTACAAATTGTAACGGTTTCATTCCCCTCTGCATAAGATCATAAAAGTGTTGCTTCCAAACAACACTTTTTACGAAAAATGCCGGATACGAGCAGCACCTATCAACATTCTCTACATCATCATTGAAATCATCCTCAGCACCACGAGCGGCGAAGCCACCGAGTGGCACCCTTCGGGAGCCGCAGGCTCCCGAAGGGAAAGGGACAGCGACGTTGAACTTCTGCACTGCCGTTCGATTGAAATGCTGGAGTCTTTCAACGCACTGTGCGACTACCGGCCTGCACTAAGCAGTAGAAACGTTCGAGGGCGGCGACTTGCACTTGAGACTACGGCACTGATGTCGCCGCCCATGCACCGGAGGACCGCCTTTGAGGACAAGTCTCTTGGCTTTTTGGAAAAAAGACGAGAGTCTTGCGGCGGTCCGGAGTAATAGATAGTTGCCTTCTTGACAAACTTGCTTTGACAAGAGGGCAAGTGCCTATTTATTTACCCAAACGCTCAACAAACACAATTGTTTATCAAACACATATCTTGTTCAAATTAAAAAGTTTTACGAAATTTGTTGAGTCTCCTATAATCTAGAACAACAACTAAACAATTAAATACTATGCTTACCAACATTAAGAAACCGATGCTTGTAATTATCGGCCTTTTTTATGCATTAATCTCATTTGGTCAAACTGTTGACATTGACCTAAAAGCCAAGATGCTAAAAACATACAACGTATGGAAAAAGGATTCCGAGGTAAACATTAAGAGATTCGTCCATAGCACTCAACAGGGCACGGATGGTTATATCTACGAATCCTTTTATCTAGTAGATGACGCAGGCAACAGAGTTGATATCAGCTCAAAAGTAGGAAGCAGTTTTGACTTTCAATACGAGAATACCCAGCAATTATGGGATGCCGCTATTGTAACAAATGTCCTTCATAGCCTAGTGAAGAACGGATTCAATTACAAACTTAGACGTGAGATGGAGAACGATGCTCTAGATTACATTCAAACTGTCAGAAAATACAACCTAGAACTCAATGATCCATATCTTGAAACATACATATATAGTTTGGTAGCCAAGATCGCACCAGCCTATATGGTTGACTGCAGACCCGGAAGTATCAATTTGATAATACAACAAAACCCTAGCATAAACGCTTGTTGCTATCCAAACGGAACAATTGTATTAAACACTGGCCTTCTTGCCACTCTACATTCTGAAGCAGAATTGGTAGCCATTCTATCACACGAGATTGCACACTTTATTCTTGACCACTCAGTTCAAAATGTAATTGCAGCAGAGAAACGTCAACAGAGAGCTGAATTTTGGGCCGCACTCGCAACTGGACTTACTGCAGTAGCAGAAGGAGTTATTGCAGCAAATAACGAGTACTATGTACCAGGAGCAGCGACCATCGGTATGGCAGTAATGTCAACAAACATTGCAACAGCAGTTATAGATCGACTTGGCATGAACTATAACCATCAGCAAGAAGAGGAAGCAGATCAACTAGCTAAAGAAGTCCTTGAAATCCTTGGATATGACAAAAATGCCTTAGCTACAGCTCTGAGCAGACTAGAGGATGAGTATATAAAGGAAAGGAATAATGCAATGTATATTACCTCGTATACGCACCCTGCATTGATTAATAGAATTGGCCGCGCAGGAACACCTGTTGGCACTAGGGAGAAAGAGTTTGAGCAAATAATATCTTTTGCTGTATCTAATGTAGCAATGATGAAATACTCCGATTGTCGATTTAGACAATGCTTGCCTTATGTATGCCAAAACATCGAGAACAACGTGGGTACAACAGACGACTATTTGCTTAAAGCCAACTGCTTACTCTCCACAAAGAACGACGAAGAAAGCAATCAAGAAGTCATGACCTTGATTAGCCAAGCTAAAGCAATAGACGAAAACAACATCAATATCTACAAAACAGAGATTATTGCTACGTTAAGATTAGGGGACAAAAATGCAGCCATTAATCTACTCAACAATTACATTGCAAGACTGGATTCATACAACCTCGACGAAATCAAGAGCGACGAATATTGGGATACAGTTCGAGAATTCATCTATTCAGAAAGACGATGGGCTAAACAGATGAGTTTAAAGTTAAGCGGAATGTAAAATTCCACACATATCATAAATTTACTTAACAAGGGATGACGAATCACACAAATTTCGTCATCCCTTGTCATTGCTGTCCGGTAAAAGTTCCGGACGATTATTATAAAGTTTAACAATTAAAACAAACTTGGTTCGGTAGAACCATCCAGTTCATTGACAATATTGTAGTTAGGTTTTGCAAAGAGGTCTTTAAGGTTGGTAGTATCTGTTAATGAGATACTTACAATCTGCAGCATCTCGTAGATAGAGCGTTCTATATTCATCTTTTTCTGCACTATAGCCATCATACAGTAGGCTATGATCGCAGAGTAGATTTGAATGCGGACTGCGTTTTCGGACGTGCCCCAGAACTTTTTTATCTTCAGATGTTGCTTGATCCACTTGAAGAACAGCTCGATCTGCCACCTGTTGTGATAGAGTTCTGCAACCATTACTGGACTGATAGTCAGAGCATTGGTGAAGAATATGAACTTCTTCTTGCT
>JBGUTV010000013.1:0-68737 GCA_045133255.1 Candidatus Cryptobacteroides sp. | reverse complement strand
CTCGTCGAGAGCAGCCTGGAAGTCCTTAACTGACTGAGACTTGAGCTCCTTGTTTCTTACAGTTGAGCTGTTGATTGTGTAAAGGATCTGACCCTCAGCAGTCTGCTTGATGATCTCCTGATAGTTGTCAGCCTTAAGATCGAGCTTACCCTTCTTGCATACGAGCATGTAAGTAGTGTTTGCACCGTCAGCAGCCTTCTTTGTAGGGAGGTCTGTAGACTTGTTCTTGTACTTAACGACGCCACGAAGCTCGAGGTAGCACTTCTCCATACCTGGAGCATAGTCGAAGTGAACCTTCTTTGTTACAGTTGTACCAGCCTCTGGAACTACCTCATAGTTGTCCTCAACCTTCTCGCCCTGGAACATGTAAGGCTCCATCTTAGCCTCACCACCTTCGTAAACGATCACTGGAGTAACCTCGAGGATAGCCTTTGGGTGGAAGTAATCTGCAGGATAAGTAACTGACACCTCAGCGTCAATCACGCCACCTACAACCTCAAGAACAGCAGGCTCGCACTTTACGATTACGTTCTCTGCCATTTCAGCCATCTTCTCTGGTGAGCTGCAGGCAACAGCTGCAAGTCCGAGAACGGCTGCGAACATAGATTTGATACTCTTTTTCATTTGTTTGTATTAGTTAAATGGTTTGTTGATTGCCTATAAAGGGTTGATTTTACAATCTTCGCCTAGTCTGTGCAAAGATAATCTATATTTTTATATTTTCCATCCTTTTCTTAACTTTGTGCCGTTATGACGAATCAGGAATTACAGAGTATTAAGAATAAATTCGATATTATCGGAAATGATCCGGTGCTGAACAGGGCACTGGAGATAGCTGTGGCTGTGGCTCCGACCGACATTACGGTGCTTGTATCAGGTGAAAGCGGAGTCGGAAAAGAGAATATTCCAAGGATAATTCATCAGCATAGCCGTCGCAGAAACGGTAAATATTTTGCGATAAATTGTGGCGCAATCCCTGAAGGAACTATAGATTCCGAGCTTTTCGGACATGAAAAGGGCTCGTTTACAGGCGCGAACGAGATGCGCCGCGGATATTTTGAGGAGGCGGACGGAGGAACGATATTCCTCGATGAGATTGCCGAGCTTCCGCTTGCTTCGCAGGCAAAGCTTCTCAGGGTGCTTCAGTCGGGCGAATTCATACGCGTGGGCTCTTCGAAGGTTCTGAAGACTGATGTCAGGGTGGTTGCGGCTACGAATGTGAATCTTCTCCATGCGGTTTCAAAAGGAAAATTCCGTGAAGACCTGTACTATCGCCTCAATGCTGTGGCCATATCGATGCCGGCTCTCAGAGAGCGTCCGGCCGATATAAATGTTCTGTTCCGCAAGTTTGCATCAGATTTTTCTGCAAAATACGGTGTCTGCAAGGTCTCTTTGACCGAGGATGCTTCGATTCTTCTCAGAAAATACCGCTGGCCGGGCAACATCCGACAGCTGAAGAATGTCGCTGAGACGATTTCTGCTCTTGAGTCCGTGCGTCTGTCAGGATTCACTGACAAATGTGTGATTGATGTCGAGACTCTGGCCAGATACATTCCGAAGGAAGAGCCGAACCTTCTCCCTGCAAAGGTTTCGTCCTGGGGTGATTCGGAGAATCCCGGGGAAAGGGAAGCTGTCATAAGGATGCTTTTCCAGCTTAAGCAGGATGTCGATTATCTGAAGGAGGTGGTGGCAAAGGCTGGTATAACCCTTCCGTCAGGTCCTGCGATTCCGGCACCGGAGATTCCTGTCCGCAGCGAAGTTCAGAATGAATGGTCGTCGCCTGTTGAAACAGAGAGTCAGGAGGATCCTGAGGAGCAGGAATATCAGACCGGAATGGCAGACCTTTCGCTGAAGTCGGCGAGCATGGATCTGATTGAGAAGGTTCTTCGCAAACACGACGGCAACAGAAAGGCAGCGGCAGCAGAGCTTGGAATCTCGGAAAGGACGCTTTACCGCAAGATCAAGAATATTGGTAAGGAATGATGAAAGGATACAGAAACATATTGGCAACGGCAGGTGTGGTCATTTCTCTTATGGTCACTGCCTTTATTGTGCATTCGTGCGGAATCTATTCGTTTACAGGAACTTCCATCCAGCCGGATGTCAAGACTGTAACTATCCCGTATTTCGAATACAAGGCATTGAAAGTCAATCCGTCACTGAGTAACCAGATTACGGAGGCTCTTCAGGAGAAGTTCATCCGTCTGACAAGGCTTGAACTTGTGGATGAGGAGGGTGACCTGGAGATCATCGGCGCGGTTACCGGATATGACGTGAGGGCGACAGCCATCAATGCGTCTGAGCAGGCTGCGCAGAACCGTCTTACGGTTACCGTCAAGGTTACTTTCATCAACAGGAAGTATCCTGAGGAAAATCAGGATGACAAGTCTTTTTCTGCTTTTGCCGATTTTGATGCAATGCAGCAGCTTGATGCCGTCGAGGCTACATTGTGCGAAGAAATTGTTGAGAAACTTTGTGAAGACATCTTCAACGGAACTGTAGCGAACTGGTAGCCTTATGGAAAATCACATTGATCTTAAGAAACTCAACCTTGATGAACTGGTAGGGGTGATAAACCTTTATCCTTGGTTTGGTGCGGCCAGAAGCGAACTTTGTATAAGGATGAGCCGTATGGGAGAAGGCTGGAGCGATGCCCAGTTTGCGGATGCTGCAATGTATGTGGTTTCCCGTGACAGGCTTGCTTCTGTGTGGAGAAGTGCAAGGAAGGAGGACTGGAAGGATGCGGATGTAGAGCAGATTCTGAAGTCCTATTTAGAAGTAGAGCAGGAGTCTGAAGCATCGGAAACTTCAACTGCCGTGCAGGAAAGAAAGGTTCTTGTGGTCGGAGGCGACTATTTTTCACAGGAGGCATATGACAAGGTGCGCCGTTCGGACGACAATGTGTTCTCCCGTTATGCGGCAAAGGCAAAGGGGGAGCGTTCCGGAGAAAGCGGTGACAGCGCAGGAACCTTCGATCTCTATACTGAAACATTGGCTCAGATATATGCAGAACAGGGCTACTTCGACCAGGCAAAAGAGATATATTCAAAACTAATTTTGGCATATCCAGAAAAAAATGCTTACTTTGCAGCCCTTATTCAAAAAATTGAAGAAATTAACAGTTAGTATACTATGAACGTACTATTTACTATTTTGACAGTGCTTGTGCTTCTTGCAAGCGGTCTTCTGACACTTATCGTATTGCTTCAGAACGGCAAGGGCGGCGGACTTGCAAGCAACTTCGTAGCGGGCAACCAGACTTTTGGTGTACGCCAGACAACAGACATCCTTGAGAAGATCACTTGGGGTCTTGTTACATTTGTTGGTGTTGTTGCTATTCTCATCAACGTGTTCACCCTCAATACAAAGACTGAAGAGGTTGATTTCACTGAGAAGATCGAGATGGCTGCTCCTGCACCTGAGTTCCCTGCAGCTGCACCTTCGACTGAGGCTGAGGTTCCTGCTGAGACACCAGCTGAGTAATTGAGTCTTCTGCCTACTGACATTTTGTCAGCATAAGGCCTTTGGAATATAATTTGACTGATAGCCGTCTGTTCCTTGGAATGGACGGCTATAGGTGTATATTAACAGATGGAGGAAAGAAAAATGGCAGAAAACAAGTTTGAAAATCTGAGCAGGTTCGCTGTCAATCTTAACGAGAGGGCGGCGCAAGGTAAACTTGATCCTGTAATCGGTAGAGATGAAGAAATTCGTAGAGTCCTGCAGATTCTAAGCAGGAGAACCAAGAATAATCCGATCCTGGTCGGAGAGCCGGGAGTTGGAAAGACTGCGGTTTCGGAGGGAATCGCACAGAAGATTGTGTACGGAGATGTTCCGGAAAACCTCAAGAGCAGAAAGATATACTCCCTTGATCTGGGTGCCCTTATTGCGGGCGCTAAGTATCAGGGAGAGTTTGAAGAACGTCTGAAGGGTGTGGTCAAGGAGGTTGTGGACAGTGATGGAGAGGTGATTCTTTTCATTGATGAGATCCACACACTCGTGGGCGCAGGACGTTCGTCAGGAGCGATGGATGCATCCAACATCCTGAAGCCGGCTCTTGCAAGAGGTGAACTCAGGACTATAGGCTCCACTACGCTTGATGAGTATCAGAAATATTTTGAGGCAGACAAGGCTCTTGAGCGCAGATTCCAGATGGTTATGGTGGATGAGCCTTCTCCGGCCGCTTCAATTTCCATAATGAGAGGCCTTAAGGAAAGATATGAGAACCATCACAAGGTGAGTATTGAGGATGATGCTCTCATCGCTGCAGTAGAACTCTCGCACAGATATATTACAAACAGATTTCTTCCGGACAAGGCTATCGACCTGGTGGATGAGGCCGCATCAAAGCTTCGTCTGGAGATGAATTCCGTTCCTGAGCCGATTGCCGAGCTTGACAGCCGTATCCGCCAGCTGGAAATCGAGAAGGAGGCTGTGAAGAGAGAGGGGGTGTCGCTCAAGACGGACAAGATAAAGTCCGAGCTGAAGGAACTGTCCGGTCAGAGGGATGAGTTGAGGAAGAGATGGAATGAAGAGAAGAAGATCCTTTCTGAGCTCCAGTCTGCAAGACAGAAGATGGAGGATTACAAGATTGAAGCACATAATGCTGAAAGGGCCGGAGACTATGGCAAGGTGGCGGAGATCCGTTATGGAAAGATGGCGGAAACACAGAGACAGATTGAAGATCTTCAGGATCGGCAGACTGCAATTAAGGACCCGATCATCACAGAAGCTGTCACTCCAGAGGATATAGCGGAGGTTGTGGCAAAGTGGACGGGCATTCCGGTCAAAAGAATGCTTGAAAGCGAGAGAGAAAAACTGCTCAGGATGGAAGATGCCCTTCATAAGAGGGTCGTTGGTCAGAATGATGCGATAGAGGCTGTAGCGGATGCTGTGCGCAGGTCGCGTGCCGGACTTCAGAACGAAAAGCGTCCGATCGGATCATTCCTGTTCATGGGAACTACTGGTGTCGGAAAGACGGAACTTGCCAAAGCATTGGCTGAGTTTCTTTTCAATGACGAGAACATGATGACCCGAATTGATATGAGTGAGTACCAGGAGCGCCATTCAGTAAGTCGTCTTGTAGGAGCGCCTCCGGGATATGTCGGATATGATGAAGGCGGTCAGCTGACTGAAGCAGTCAGGAGGAAGCCGTACTCTGTGGTCCTGCTTGATGAAATCGAGAAGGCTCATCCGGATGTATTCAATATCCTTCTTCAGGTCCTTGATGACGGCCGTCTGACCGACAACAAGGGTCGCACGGTGGATTTCAAGAACACGATCATGATCATGACTTCAAATGTCGGCGCAGACATCATTCAGTCTTACATGGGTCGCCTGCCGTTGTCTGACCAGTCTTCCAGGACCAGTCTTCTGACAGATTGCCGCGATGAAGTCATGGAGGTTCTGAAGAGGACCGTCCGTCCGGAGTTTCTGAACAGGATAGACGAGGTCATAATGTTCGAGCCTCTGTCCCAGACTGATGTCCGCGACATCCTCAGGATGCAGATGGCTGCTCTTCAGGAAAAGCTTTCGGAGAATGGTGTCAGAATAGCCTTCTCGCAGGAGTTTGAGGACTACATGAGCACAAAGGGGTATGAGCCGGCATATGGAGCCCGTCCTATCAAGCGTCTGATTCAGAAGGAACTGGTGAATCTTCTTGCAAAGTCGATCTTGGATGGTCATGTCCATCGTGACTCTGAGATACTCATCGGAGTCGCGGACGGACAGATAACTATCGAAGACAGATAGACTTATCCATTGCATAAAAGTCAGGAATTTCTATATTTGCATATACTATAAATATGCATATCTATGAAATTCCTGAAACTTGCAATTGTTGCTCTTGCAACCCTTTCTCTCCTTTCGTGCAGAAACGCTGAAAAGGAAGTCATTACTCTGAAACTGGCTCATTACAATGTCGGAGCCTTCAACAAGACTCAAGACAGCTCTATTGACGCGATAGCGAAGATGATGCGCGAAGTCGAAGCCGATGTGGTTTCTGTCAATGAGGTGGACAGCTGCACGACAAGAACCGGTGTTGTGGATCAGTTGCTGGAATTGTCCATGGCTATGGGAGAGTGGGGATGCTGGTATGCTGCAGCGATGCCTTATAAGGGTGGAGCTTATGGCGTAGGCATAACATATGACTCAAAATATCCTGTCGTAAAGACTGATGTGGTGAATCTTCCAAAACTTACAGGTAAGGAGCCGAGAGCTCTTGCGGTTGTTGAATTTGAGGAGTTTGTGTTTGCAACCACTCATGTGGATTATGCCACAGTTGACTCTCAGCTCGGACAGGTAGCGGTCATCAATGCTTACATGGATGAAAATTACGGTACATCAGAAAAGCCTGTGTTCCTCTGCGGTGACTTTAACTGCGAGCCGGGAAGTGAACCGATAAATGAGATGTTGAAGTCATGGGAGCAGATATCCACATCTGACCTGACATATCCTGCTGTTGATCCGGTAAAGTGCATTGATTTCATCTTTGTCCGTCCTGGTGCATGTGAGGTGAAGGTAAAGAGTGCAGAGGTGCGTACAGATTTCCAGGAAGGCGATGTGAAGACAGCATCAGATCATCTTCCGGTTGTGGTTGAGGTAGAGATACATAAATAAGATAACGATGAAGGTAATACTCGTGAATGGCAGCCCTCATAAGGAGGGCTGTACTTATACGGCTTTAAGAGAAGTAGAGAAGGAGCTTATCAATTCCGGAATTGAAACTGAGATCATCTGGCTGGGTGTAAAGCCGGTGTCGGGATGTCTGGGATGTGCTCAGTGCATCAGAAAGGGCCCGAACGGAGAGAAGCCGACTCTCAGATGTGTCATTAACGATGGTGTGAATGAATTCCTTGACAAGGCAGAAAAGGCGGATGGTTTCGTTTTCGGAAGCCCTGTGCATTATGCTGCGATTTCCGGTGCCCTGTCCTCTTTCATGGACCGTGCATTCTACGGAAAGGGTAAGATTTTCCGCTACAAGCCTGCTGCAGGAATAGTGAGCTGCCGTCGTGGTGGCTCTACAGCTGCCTTTGACCAGGTGAACAAGTATTTTACAATATCTTCTATGCCTGTCGTTTCGTCAAAGTACTGGAATATGGTGCATGGCAATACTCCTGACCAGGTCCGTCAGGATGAAGAAGGAATGCAGGTCATGAGAGAGCTCGGTCGAAACATGGCCTGGCTTATGCGCTGTATTGAGGCTGGCCGTCAGGCCGGTATTGAAGCACCTGCAAAAGAAAAACCGGTGATGACCAATTTCATCAGGTAGGATATCATATTTGTGTCAAAAATATTGCATTTCTGTCAAAATCTTGTGGATTGGACAGAAATGCATATCTTGGCATATGCATATATCACAAACTAAAACCATATATTGTATGAAAAAGTCGTTATTCCTTTTCATTCTGGCTGCCTTGACTATGGTGTCTTGCCAGGAATCAATGAAGCAGTTGTCTGATCGTGTGTTCGAGGTGGCTGAGTATCAGTTTGCTGAGATGGACAAGAATCTTACTGAGACCACAGTTCCAAAATCTACGCGTTTCGGTGTTCTGGTTCCGTCTGAAAGCAAAAGCTGGACATCAGGATTTTATCCGGGAAGCCTTTGGTACACTTATCTCTATACCGGAAACGAGGACATTAAGGCTCTTGCCGAGAAAAACACAGAAAAACTTTACATCGAGACTCAGATCGTACGCAGCCACGATATCGGATTCATGGTGAACTGCAGCTACGGTAATGCACTCAGAATCACAGGCGACGAGAAGTATCGTGAGCCGTTCATCAATGCAGCTCATCTTCTCACCACACGTTTCAATCCTACAGTAGGACTTACTTTGAGCTGGAATCAGTCAAAGAAGCGCCCTCATTGGCATTATCCTGTAATCATCGATAACATGATGAATCTCGAGCTCCTTACGCAGGCTCACAAGCTTTGCGGAGTAGACTCGCTTCTTACAGTTGCACACACTCATGCGAAGACCACAATGAAGAATCATTTCCGTCCGGACTTCACAACCTGGCATGTAGTGGATTATGAGCCGGAAACAGGCGAAGTGAGAATGAAGGTGACTCACCAGGGTTATTCAGATGACTCTGCTTGGGCAAGAGGTCAGGCGTGGGCAGTATACGGCTACACAATGATGTTCCGTGAGACAGAGGATGCTGAATACCTTGCTCAGGCTGAGAATGTTGCAAGAATGCTCCTCGACAGACTTCCTGAGGATGGAATCCCTTACTGGGACTTTGACTCTCCTGATGCTCCTGATTCTCAGCGTGATGCATCTGCCGGTGCGATCATGGCGTCATCATTCATCGAACTTGCTGGTTTCACTCAGGACAAGGCTCTTTCAAAGAGTCTTATGGCGATGGCGGAAAAGCAGATCCGCACCCTTGCTTCACCGGAGTATCTTGCCGAGAAGGGTACAAACGGACACTTCCTTCTCAAGCACAGCGTGGGTTCATATCCAAGCAACACTGAGGTCAATGTTCCTCTTACTTATGCAGACTACTATTTCCTTGAGGCTCTCCTCCGAATCAACGGTAAACTCTAGGGATTATTATATATACAAAAAGGACGGCCATTGAAGCATAGCCCCCAATTCCTGTATTGTGAAGTTTTCATCGTATGCTAATCAGGTTTGCTGCTGTTCAGGCGAGCTTGAGTGTAAGGGAAATAAAGTCTTCTACCCCAAGACGCTCAGGTCTAAGCTCAAATACAGGGTCAGAAATGAATTCTGCAAGCTGATCTTCGTTCCAGCCTTCTCTGTCTGCCTTAGCTCTGATCAGGGGCTTGAGAGAGTTGCGCAGAGTCTTGCGTCTCTGATTGAATCCGGTCTTTACGACGGTCTTGAACAGGGATTCGTCACATCCGAGTTCGGTGCGCTGATTCCTTACAAGTCGTATTACGGCGGATTTCACTTTCGGTGGCGGATTGAAAGCGCCTTCTCCTACAGTGAAAAGATATTCGATGTCATACCATGCCTGAAGAAGGACAGACAGGATGCCGTAGGTCTTTGTTCCCGGTTTTTCGGCAATGCGCTCAGCAACTTCCTTCTGTATCATGCAGACAACCTGAGGAACCTGCTCCTTATAGTCCAGAATCTTGAAGAATATCTGCGACGATATGTTGTAAGGGAAGTTTCCGATTACGCAGAATTCTTCAGGGAAGAATCTCTCGAGCTTCAGTTTGAGAAAATCTGCCTCAAGAAGCTTTCCCTGGACCTGAGGGAAGTGTACGAGCAGGTAATTTACCGACTCGGTGTCTATTTCCACCATTCTGAGGTCTACCTCCGGTCTTTTAAGCAGGTACTGGGTCAGGACTCCCATTCCGGGGCCCACCTCGAGCGCAGGCATAGTGACTCCTTCTTTCACCAGGAGTGCATCTGCTATTCTCTGTGCTATAGATAAATCGGTCAGGAAGTGCTGACCGAGGGCTTTCTTTGCTCTAACTTCCATATTCTAATATCTTGGGCGGTTCTTGCGGCGTGTCTTGTGTTTCCTGCTGACCTTGATGCGGTACCTCCTGCGGGTATACTTGATGACCACGGCAGCGATGAGACCTGCAAATACAAGGCATATGAGTATGTATGTCCATGCAGACGCATTGTCTCCCTTTACTCTTGACCACATCTTAAGAAGAGCTTCCGTGTCCGAATCGTGCATCATTCCGCATCGGAGGATTGTCTCCTTGTCCGGATACATGATAGGGTTTACGAATACGCTGTCTGCCTCATCTCCGAAGAAGTAGCTTGCATCAAGTGCATCGTATTCTTCTTCATCCGACATTGCCTCAAGCACATGGTCACCTCCGATCACGCTCACATAACCGGTCATGTCCATATTTCGTACGGCATTCTCAGGCATACACATGAAGTTGATGAAATACCTTGCCGCCTTTATGTTCTTTGCATATTTCGGAATGACCCATCCATCAAACCACACGACGCTACCTTCGTCCGGGATGCTGTACCTGAGGTCCATTCCTACCTCTGCCGCCTCGTCTATCGCCCACTGCGCATCTCCGCTCCATGAAAGGTTGATCCATGCGAGTTCTTTGGTCATCTGCTCCTTTCCGAAGTCTGCTTCCCATCCTCCGATGTTGTCCTTGAATGAAGTCAGATAATTCTCTACCAATGCGATGGACTCCTCGGATGTGTCGAACGGAAGAGTCTTGAGATCCTGCTCTCCCTTGTCTATCGCGTCTTTGTTCAGTGCGACGAGCAGGGCAGTGTAGACATCTCGGAACGCATCCTTCATCAGCACCTTGCCTTTGTATGCGGGATTTCTCAGGACATTCCAACTGCTGCTTTCTTCATCTACGATGTATTTCGGGTTGTAAATGAGTCCGACGGTTCCCCACATGTATCCTACAGAGTAGTCGTTGGCATCCTTGCCGTATCCTTCTACCTCTGAGAATTTTTCAGTGATGTAAGGTGCGACGTTGTCGATATAGTTCGGCGTATCTCCGAAATCTCTGTCTATCGGGATCAGGAGGTCGTTCTTGAGCATTCGCTCGATGATGTAGTCGGACGGGCACACTACGTCGTAGTCTTCGTGGCCCAGTTCGATCTTTGAGAGCATCGTCTCATTGATGTCGAAGGTCTGATAAATGATTTCCACCTTCTCTCCGGTCTGTTCTTCATACCACTGCTCGAACTCACCGATAAGTTCTTCGTCGATGTAGTCAGCCCAGTTGTAGACCTTGAGTATGTTGTTGCGCTCTTCTGCACATCCGAAGAAAAGGATGGCTGAGAGGGCGGTTAAAAGCAGTTTCTTCATCTTTACTTGACTGGATTGTTGGTGTTGCGGATCTTCCTGAGGTTGATCACGATCAGAAGTACGAGGATGCCGAGGAACATGATTGTGATCATAGGGCGGAGCTCAGGGGTGAGACCTCCCTTGCGGGCATCCGTATAGATGTATGTCGAGAGGGTGTCCAGGCCGATTGTTCCTCTTGTGAAGAATGTCACGGCAAAGTCGTCAAGCGACATTGTGAAGGCAAGGATGAATCCTGAAATCATGCCCGGCTTCAGCAGAGGAATGAGAACCTTGCGCAGTGCCTTGAACGGAGTCGCGCCAAGGTCAAGGGCCGCCTCATAAATGTTCGGATTCATCTGGGTCAGCTTAGGCAGTACGCTGAGGACAACGTAAGGTGTGCAGAATGTGATGTGAGCCAGAACGACTGTCACATATCCCTGGCTGATGTGAAGGAACACAAAAAGCAGGAAGAGGG
Organism: Candidatus Cryptobacteroides sp.; assembly: GCA_045133255.1. GTDB lineage: Bacteria > Bacteroidota > Bacteroidia > Bacteroidales > UBA932 > Cryptobacteroides. The sequence goes on along the minus strand of JBGUTV010000013.1, from coordinate 57,504 downwards.
ACACACCGGTGATGATGTCTGGGTTGAGCATCGGAATGTTGTTCATGAAGGTTACCGCCTGTTTGGTCTTTCCTCTCATATTGTGGATTCCGATGGCTGCAATTGTTCCGAGAATTGTCGAAACCGTTGCTGCAATCAATGCGATTATCACTGTATTCTCGATTGCATGCATCAGGGATCCTGTTCCCTGCATGTTGCCGGTGAAGAGGTTCGAATATAGTTTTGTCGAAAATCCGGTCCAGTTGCCGAGAACCTTGCTTTCCGTGAAAGAGAAGACTGCGATGAAGACGATCGGTGCATAGAGCACGATCAGCAGCAGCCATATATAGCATTGAGCGATGAATCTTTTCATATTTACACTATTCCTCCACTGACATCTTTCTTATTGTCCTGCAATAAGCTTGTTATACCGATGATTACCAGCATCACGAGCGATAAGGCTGCTCCATAGTTCCACATTGATGAGTTGATGTTCTCCTGAATGATGGTACCGAACAGCTTTATCTTGTTGTTGGTAAGGAATTCCGAGATTGCGAATGTGCTGACCGTAGGCATGAAGACCATCATCACTCCGCTTATCACTCCCGGCATTGAAAGCGGAACCTGCACTTTCCAGAACACCTGCCAAGGGGTGGCTCCAAGGTCCTGAGCGGCTTCAGCATAGGACTTGTCCATCCTGTTCAGTATGTTGTAGATAGGATAGATCATGAAAGGAAGGTAGTCATATACCATACCTACCAGAAGGGTTCCCTTGCCGAGCTGCACTCCAAGCATGTGAAAGAGTTCGGCTGTAGCCAGCGTCCTCATCAGGGCGTTGATCCACATCGGCATGATGAAGAGCACGATGGTCACTGCGCTGCGGTTCAGGTTCTTGTTGGCAAGGATCCATGCCGCAGGGTAACCGAGCAGGATGCATAAGGCAGTATTTTCAATAGCTACCTCAAGAGACAGTGCGAATGTCTCTATTGCATCTGTGTCAGTAAAGAACTTGACGAAGTTGCCGAATGTGAAGTTTCCGCTTCCGTCCGTGAATGCGTAGAACAGGATCAGGATGAGCGGAAGCGCCACGAACAGCAGCAGGAATATTGCGTAGGGGAGGGCCCAGGTACTTCTTTTAGTCATCTCACTTAACTATCTTTATGTCCTCAGGAGCTATGTTGATACCTACAAGGTCTCCCTTGTCCCAGATGTCGTTTGTGTCCACCCAGATGTGGTCGCCGTCATCGGTGATGATGGTAAGGTGGTAGTGATCTCCCTTGTAAAGGAGGAAATATACCGTTCCTGACAACATTCCTTCTTCCGGATGGTCGATGAGCTCCACTTTATGGAACTTGACTTCTACCTTTACCTTTTCTCCGGCAGCATATGTTGTCTGCGGTCTGCATTCAAACTCCTCCTCGAGGAAGCGGACATGATTCTCGTCCACAATCTCTGCCTCGAAGGTATTGCAGGTCCTTTCCTTCTTCATGACCTGGATATCTGCAGGTCTGATGATCAGACCGACTTCCGAATCCGGTTCGAAGGCGTTGTAGTCCTGAATCATCAGCTCGTGTCCGGTGTCGGTGTCTACAAGCATTTCGTAATGCACGCCCTTGAATATGCATGACTTTACCTTAGCGGAGAACTGGGCTCCTTCAAGCCTGTTCATGATATAGATGTCCTCTGGGCGCACTACGACGTCTACCTCTACATCTTCGCCGAATCCTTCGTCAACGCACTCGAACTCGTGTCCTGCGAATTCCACGAGCTTGTCCTTGATCATCCTTCCGTTGAGAATGTTCGATTCACCTATGAAGTCAGCCACGAAAGAGTTCTGCGGCTCGTTGTATATGTCTGTAGGAGTGCCGATCTGCTGGATCTTTCCTTCGTTCATCACGACGATTGTGTCAGAAAGGGTGAGAGCCTCTTCCTGGTCGTGAGTGACATAGATGAAGGTGATGCCGAGCTTCCTGTGCATTTCCTTGAGCTCGATCTGCATGTCCTTTCTCATCTTGAGGTCAAGGGCTGCAAGAGGCTCGTCAAGGAGGAGCACTTTAGGCTGGTTCACGATTGCACGTGCAATCGCTACGCGCTGCTGCTGGCCGCCTGACAGAGATTCCACATCTCTGTCTTCGTAGTCGGTCATGCTCACCATCTTGAGCACTCGTCTGACGCGCTTGTCAATCTCGTCTACGGGAACCTTCTGCAGCTTCAGGCCGAAGGCGATGTTCTCATACACGTCAAGGTGTGGAAAAAGGGCGTAGCGCTGGAAAACGGTGTTTACCGGTCTCAGGTGCGGCGGGATGTCGGTGATGTTCTCACCGTTTATGATGACGTCTCCTGAGTCTGCAGCTCCGAAACCGGCAAGAATACGGAGCAGAGTGGTCTTTCCGCAGCCGGAAGGGCCAAGGAGGGTAAGGAATTCGCCCTTCTTGACAGACAGGCTTACGTTGTCCAGAATGCACTTGTCACCGAAGTGCTTGCTTATATTATTGAGTTCAATGATATTTTCCTTCATCTTGCCTAAAGATTTGCTCTGTTTGTTCTACATTTTGAGACAATGTCCTTCACTGTCTGGGTAAGGCTGAATTTCCAGGTCACTCCTATGTTGAGGATATGGCTGCGGTTGCATCCGTGGCCCCATGAAGCGTGCAGTCGCAGGTCCTCATAGTCCGGGACAGGGAAGAACTCCGCTGCAAGTCCATAGAACATATAGCTGCCGTCATAGCCGTATTCCATCAATTCGTCCTCTCCGCATTTCTCCCATCCGAATCGTCCTGTAATGCGTCCCCAGTCGCTGAATTCATATGATGGAGCAATGGATAGAGTGAAGTCTCTGGTGAATATGTCGCGGATGTCGGACGCTCTTGTCATATATTCCAGGTCAAAGGAGAAATCGTCGAAAGTGAAACGGTTTCCGAAGTTGAGCAGCTTCATGTAGCTGCCTTGATCGTACTGCCAGAGATTGGCAGTCCAATAGGATTCATACCAGTCCCATTCTCCTCTCCAGCCAAGTGCATAGGCAAAAAGGTTCGGTTCTCCGAACGATAGAGGTGAGTTGCATGCCTGAATTGTGAGTTCATGGTCATCCGCCGGATAGAAAGAGGCAGAAAGCCCCCATTGCCAGCAGTCAAACACATTCCAGAATGAAGAGTTCATGAAGTAGTATGAGTCAATGTCATCTGCATCATACTCGAAGTTTCCGAGCAGCACTCCGTCCTTTCCTGCTGTCAGGCAGAGCCAGTCATTTTCGTATGATATGGTCATCCACTGCGTCTTGTCGAATCCGAACAGACCTTCGCTGTCGGACGATGCGATGCAATGATACAGGCTGTATGAAAAGTGTGGACTTATCTTACCGTCTATGCCGAGATACAAGCCGTTACCGTCAAAGCGCCCGACCTGTTCGGAGAAATCGTGTTCATATCCCATTCTGGCGTGTACATACACATCCGGAATATATTCAACGGCTTCCTCTGTTTTTGCATCCCCCCAGGATGACTTCTGCAATTGCGCAATACTATCAACTTCCTGCGCTCTGACTGCAGAGCCGATTGTAGCCAGTACAACCCCCAAAAAGACAAAAAATCTCTTCATCAATTTCAATAAACAGTAAAATACATAAGTAGATTTTAGGAATTGAACTTATAAAAGTCTTCAATGAGGACAAAAATAGAAAAAAAATCCATATCTTGCATAGTCTTTTGCTTTTTAAGGATTAAAATCGTTTTAACACAGATACAACAATGAAAAAGTTTGTTTCAGAACCGGCTCGACAGGTGCCGGTAAGAGCAGAGGTGGACGTGCTCGTTGCAGGAGGTGGTCCTTCAGGTATTATTGCCGCACAGGCTGCTTCAGACGGAAAGAAGAAGGTGATGCTTATTGAAAGCAGAGGCTACCTTGGAGGTAACCTTACAATCGGTCTTCCTATCCTTGCATTCCTTGGTCCAAAAGGAAATCACATCATCAAGGGCTATCCGCAGAAATTCATTGACAGACTTGCAGAAAGAGGTGCTGCAAGCGGACACAAGCCTTGTCACCTCCATACCAGCTTCACTATGGTCGACTGCGAGGAAGTGAAGAACCTTGCATTCGAGGTTATGGAAGAGTGTGGAGTAGACGTTCTTCTTTATGCCTTCATCGTTGACGCAATCGTCGAGGATGGTGTCGTGAAGGGAGTGATCATAGAGTCCAAGGCCGGCCGTGAGGCTATTCTTGCGAAGACAGTCATTGACTGTACAGGTGATGCGGATGTTGCATACCGTGCAGGTGTCGTTTGCGACAAGGGTGATGAGAACGGAGGCATGCAGCCGCCAACGCTCATGTTCAACATGAGAGGTGTAAAGGTTCAGGAGCTGCGCGACGCCATCGTAAATCATCCTGAGATCTATGATATGGACAGAATGCCGAAAGAACAGTTCATTGATGGCCATTTCATTACTGTAGGTCTTCGTAACCAGCTCATCAAGGCACGCGAAGACGGATTGGATCTTCCGGTAGCGCGTACTATCCTTATCACTGGTCTTGCCGAGGACGAAATATGGGTGAACATGACCCGTGTAAGCGGCGTAGACTCCACTTTGCCTGAAAGCTATACATATGGCGAGCAGACAGCTCACAAGCAGCTCAAGAAGGTTGCGGAGTATCTCCAGAAATATGTTCCTGGATTTGCAGAAGCTTGGGTTGATAAGGTTGCTCCATTCATGGGTATCAGAGAGAGCCGCGTAATCAGAGGAAAGTATATTCTTACTGCTGAGGATATCATTGCTCTCAAGAGATTCGAAGACGTGGTTGCAGTTGCCGGTTATCCTGTAGATATCCACCATGCTTCAGGCGGAGACTGCACAATGATCTATTGTGACGATTCATATGATATACCTTATCGCGTTCTTGTTCCGGAGAAGATAGGCGGACTTCTTGTTGCCGGCCGCAGCTCATCAATGAACCATGAGGCTATGGCTGCGACACGTGTGATGTCGACATGTATGGCTCTCGGACAGGCAGCCGGTACAGCTGCACGCCTTGCGATTGATGCAGGTGTCCCTGTTGCCGATGTGGATGTGAAGGCTCTTCAGGAGGAACTTTTGAAGAATGACGCATTTCTTGGATAACATATGGGAAAGAAAGTAATAGGCATCGACTATGGTTCGGACTCGGCAAGAGCCGTCCTTGTTGATGTTGAAAATGGTAATATAATCTCGACGGTTGCTGCCGTGTATCCGCGCTGGTCCGAGGGCCGGTACTGCGATGCGGCGGCTTCGTCGTTCCGTCAGCACCCTCTTGACTATACCGAGGTCTTGAGGAAGGTGCTGAAAGGAGTGCTTGAAGGCTGTGACTGTAAGGAAGACATCGTGGGAATCGGTGTTGACACCACAGCTTCGACTCCGGCTCTAACGGATGCAGAGGGCACTCCTCTGGCACTTAAGGAGAAGTTTGCCGACAACCCGGATGCAATGTTCGTGCTTTGGAAGGACCACACCGGTACATCCGAGGCCGAGGAGATCGTCAAGGTCTGGGGCGGCGGTGCCGTCAATTACTGTGAAACATGCGGTGGGGATTACTCTGCTGAGAACATCTGGTCAAAAGTTCTTCACATTATCAAGACAAATCCAGAGGTTGCTGCAGAGGCTCATTCGGTGATAGAGCTTTGCGACTACATTCCTTCAGTACTTATCGGCAAGAGATGCAGAAACGCGTACAGCACCATTGCCTACAAGGCTCTCTGGGCCAAGAAATGGGGCGGTCTTCCTGCTGAAGAACTTTATGCCGAACTTGGCGGAGACAAGTTTGTCGAGATAAGGAATTCACTTACTTCAGAACCGTGCTTCGGAACCGAGCCTGTGGGAACACTCTGCAAGGAGTGGGCTGATGAACTCGGTCTTAGCCAGGATGTCGTGGTCTGTGCAGGTGTGATAGACTCGCTTGCGGGTGCTGTCGGTGCAGGATGCTCTCCTGGAAAGATGGCTCTCAATATGGGAACCTCGGCCTGTCTGATTGCTGTGGATCCGGATTTCAAGGACGGAATGATGATTAAAGGTGTCTTCGGACAGTTCCCTGACGGAGTCGTTCCCGGCATGATGTGCTTTGAGATGGGTCTATCCTCATTCGGCGACAATTTCGCATGGTTAAAGAGATTCCTTGCGGGTACCATGAAATCTCTTCTTGCAGGAAAGGTTTCTGATGAGGTTATCGCGGAAGCGGAAGATAAGATTCTCCCAAGTCTTGCGGAAGCCGCGTCTGCTCTTCCTTTCCGCGAGGATGCTCCTTTTGCATCAGATTGGTTCAATGGACGTCGCAGTCCGGAGCCGAATCCATCCCTAAGAGCTACAGTTTCAGGTCTTGGACTGGCTACAGATGCTGCGGAGGTTTATTATGCGATTGTAGAAGCTACTGCTTTTGGTGTGAAGGCCATGGTAGATACTCTCGTTGATAATGGTGTTGCTTTGGACAGCATAACAGCCATCGGAGGAATTGCTGTGAAGTCACCGTTTATTGTACAGTTCCTTGCCGACGTGCTCGGAATGGATATTTTTGTTCCGAACCTGACTCAGGCCTGCGGTCTCGGCTCAGCTATAAATGCAGCTGTGGCTTCCGGATGCTGGCCTACCCTTATCGATGCACAGAAAGCTATGTGCGTCACTGAAGGAGTAAAATATACCGCATCTTCTGCACGAGACTTCAGTGGAAGATATGCACGATATAGAAATATGTAATAATTAAAATTTTATAAAGACATGGATTCAAAAGAAAGAATTGCAAAGGCGTTGGCCATCTCGACCGACACCAAGGTATTTGAAATGGCTCAGGGAGCATCAGCTTGCGTTCCTGAAGTTTTCCAGAAGTGTTTTCCTGGCCGCAAAGCGGCTATCGTAGCTGACATCAACACATGGCCTGCACTCGGCGAGAAGGTGTATGAGGCTATGAAGCAGGCAGGAATCGTTGTAGAGAAATATATCATCGACAAGCAGGAGTTCCACGCTGACTGGAAGTACGTGGAAATGGTAGATCGTATCATCGAGGGTGACTTTGCCGCAGCAAAGGCTACAGAAGACGCAACTGATTATGTCGACACTCTTCCTGAGAAGCTTTTCCGTGAGGCTTCAGATGATTTCTATGTACTCGTTTCAGTGGGTTCAGGTGTAATCAACGACCTCTGTAAGCTCGCTTCTCATCACCATGCTCAGTCTTATGTCTGCGTAGCGACAGCAGCTTCAGTTGACGGTTACTCTTCATTCGGCGCTTCAATCACTTATGAGAATGCAAAGCAGACATTCACTTGTCCTGCGCCGGTTGCTATCGTAGCTGACATCGACGTTCTTGCAAATGCTCCTAAGGAAATGACTGCTGCAGGTTATGCAGACCTAGCTGCTAAGATTCCTGCAGGTGCAGAGTGGATAATCGCTGACTTCGTGGGCACAGAGCCTCTTATCCCAGACGCATGGCACATCCTTCAGGACTACATCAATGAGTTCCTTGGTGATCCGGAGGCAGTTGCTGCAGGTGACCCTAAGGCAATCGCAGGCCTTTTCGAAGGTCTTACACTCAGCGGCTTTGCAATGCAGGCAGCTCAGTCTTCACGTCCGGCATCATGCTGCGAGCACCTTTTCAGCCATATCCTTGATATGACTCACCACCGTTATAACGGAAAGCTCCAGTCACATGGTTTCCAGGTGTCAGTAGGTACCCTTACAATGTGTGCTGCTTTTGACGAGGTGTTCAAGCTTGACCTTACTCAGCTCGATGTTGACGCTTGTGTTGAGGCATGGCCTACACTTGAGCAGGAGCAGGAGAGAGCTCTGGCTATCTTCGAGGGATTCCCTGTACCGAAGCTCGGCTACACTGAGATCACCAAGAAGTATGGTGACAAGGAAGTTGTCCGTGCAGAGATGACCAAGCTCAAGAATGAGTGGCCTGCCCTCAAGGCTAAGATGCAGGCTCAGATGTACAGCTTTGAGAAGATGAAGGAGAACTTCCGCATTGTAGGTGCTCCTTACGATCCTACTCACATCGGATGTACAAGACAGCAGTTCAAGGACATGTTCGAGAAGGTTCAGCTCATGCGTTTCCGCTACAACCTCCTCGACCTTGGAAAGAGAGGCGGATTCTACGATACAATCGTGAACGCAATCTTCGACAAGGGTGGTGCTTGGGAAATTGAAGCGTAATTATGTTTGACTCAACTGTATATTCTAATCGTCGCAAGGCCCTGCTTCAGAAAATGACCGCATGCAGAGGCCTTGCGGTGTTTGTAGGCAATGTGGACGCTGCGATGAACTATCGTGGCAATGACTACAAGTTCCGCCAGGACAGCAATTTCATGTATTTCTGGGGAATAGATGAGCCTGCATTTGCCGCAGTGCTTGACATTGACAACGGCACTGAGTGTCTTTATGGAAATGATGTCGACATCGACGATATCGTGTGGATGGGTCCTCAGCCGTCAGTTGCCTCAAAGGGTGAACTGATAGGATGCAGCAGAACCGCCCCTCTCGCTGATTTTGACAAGGTGGTTGCAGAGGCAGTTTCTGCTGGCCGTCCGATTCATTTTCTTCCTCCATCGCGTTACTACAACACGATGAAGCTATCTTCCCTTACCGGCATTCCGGTTGAGGCTGTCCGCAAGGTCGCAGCAATGGATGTTGACGGGGGCCGCCATGCTTCAGAGGAACTGGTGAAGGCAGTTGTTTCTTTAAGAATAGTGAAGGAGCAGTGCGAGATAGATGAGATTGACAAGGCTTGCGATCTGGGTTACCTTATGCATACTGAGGCTCGTCGTGGCTGCAAGCCAGGCGTTCTCGAGCAGGAAATCGTTGGTCGTATGGAAGGCATCACTCTTTCAAAGGGATGGGGTGTGTCCTTTACCACAATCCTTTCTCAGAACGGTGAGACTCTTCATAACCATTCTCATCATCAGATAATCACTCCGGGACGTCTTCTGGTAGTCGATGCGGGTGCTGAGAGCAATGCTCATTATGCTTCTGACTTTACCCGTACATATCCATGCAGCGGAAAGTTCACCACAAAGCAGCGTGAAATCTATGATATAGTACATCAGGCGAATGAGCTTGCATATAACCTTACGGTTCCTGGAAAACAGTATTGGGAAATCCATCTTGCAACAGTGCGCTTTATGCTTGAGCAGCTCAAGGCTCTGGATTTCGTCCGCGGTGATGTAGATGAAATGGTTGCAAACGGAATATCAGGTCTCTTCATGCCTCATGGACTCGGCCATAATATGGGAATGGATGTCCATGATATGGAGGATCTTGGAGAAAACTATGTCGGATATGATGAGGGTCAGAAACGTTCTCCTCTTCTTGGATTGGGTAATCTCCGTATGGCAAGAACTCTCCGCCCAGGCAATGTCCTTACTGACGAGCCTGGCATCTATTTCATTCCTGCACTCATCGAGCAGTGGAAGAGGGAAGGCACTGACAAGGGCTTCGTGAATTATGAGAAGCTTGCGGGCTATTATGATTTCGGAGGCATACGTCTTGAGGACGACCTTCTGGTTACTGCAGACGGTGTACGTCGTCTTGGCTCACGTCGTCTTCCGATAGCTTCTTCAGAGATCGAAGAGATCATGGCCAATGAATAATCCGGACTCTCTTCGGTCCTGTCATGTCGAGTGACCGAAGGGAGTCGAGACATCTGTTATATATGGATTTATTTATTTCAATCTTAGCGGTACTTGCCGGCATCATAGGTATTGCCGGCAGTATTCTTCCAGCCCTTCCGGGTACTCCAGTCAGTTGGGTGGGACTTCTTCTCCTTTATATATGGGGAAGCGGTACCAATGCTGCCGGTGAACCTATGACAATGAGGACGCTTGTCGTCTGGGCTGTGGTAGTGGCTGTCGTTTCTGTCATTGACTATATTGTCCCGATGTATTTTACCAAGATTACAGGTGGCAGCAAATATGCGGAGCGTGGCGCCTTGGCGGGTCTGGTAATCGGAATAATCTTCACTCCGGTGGGCATGATTCTCGGTTCTTTCCTCGGGGCCTTTCTTTCAGAGATGTATTGGGGAAAGAAGGATGCGCTTCCTGCCCTCAAGGCTGCCGTAGGATCTTTCCTTGGTTTCCTTTTCGGTACAGGCATCAAGACAATTGCAGCTGTCTGCATCTTCTGGCAGATTATCGTCTACCTTGCCTGATCTGTCCCTCATTCCTGATCTACTTTCAGTTACTTATAGCGGGACCGCGAGCAGTTTCTTTGGAATTTTGCTCGCGGTCCCGTCATTTTCTGGGGGATCTAGTGCAGAATCCCTAGCAAATTGCCCGAGGTCTAAATCCTTTCAGGGGTGAATGGGGATTTATGAACAGTGATATTTGATAAGTCCTTCGATAGGGGAGGCTAGGAATCCGGAAACGGTGATGCCTTCTTCTTGAGCGATTCGGGTGAAGATGTCCTTCAATGCGCAGCCGAAGCCGCCGATTATTCCGACGGGGATATCGGTTCCATATTGTTTCAGCACCCTTTTTATAAAGGACCTGAAATTATTGTCGACAAGTTCCTTGATGTATGTTTCCGTTTCGTAGTATTGCATCAGGAAAGGAGCGAAGCTGCCGAGATATCCGGATGGGGACCCCTTGGACCTGTAGACGTTTTCTACTATTGTCTCGTAGCTTACGTCAAATTTTTCACGGAAGCGTGTTGCGACATTTTCCGGAACAAGATCCTTGATGAAGTCTGCGATGAAGGCTTTGCCAAGAGCGGATGCGCTGCCCTCGTCTCCGAGGATGAAGCCTCCGGTACAGATCTTTTTTACAATCTTTTCTCCATCCCACAGACAGGAGTTGGAGCCGGTGCCAATGATGGCGGTAATTCCTCTTTTGTGTCCGCAGGCAGCTCGTGCAGCTGCTGTGAGGTCGTCTTCTATTTCAATGTCAGCAGATGGGAACCTTTCTTTGAAAATGGCTGTGAGGGCTTCCTTTATTTCATGCGTCGGTATTCCGGCAGTGTAGAACCAGATTTTTTCTACGTTGTAACCGAGTGCTGCAATCTTTTCAGAAGTTTCAGCGATGATTCTTCTGACGTCATTCATTGACATAGTGGAGACGTTCGTACCCTCGGAGACGAATCGGCATGATTCCTCTCCAGAAGGCAAAACGACTCTCCAGTCACCCTTTGTGGCGCCGCTTTCAACGATAAGTGTCAATCCTCTGCTCATAAAGATTTAGTCCTTTGGAAGGAAACCTTTCTCGATAAGCTTTTCAGCAATCTGTACGGCGTTTGTAGCTGCTCCCTTGCGAAGATTGTCTGCAACGCACCAGAAGTTGAGTCCGGATTTTACTGAAGGGTCACGACGGATGCGGCCTACGAACACGTCGTTCTTGCCCCAGGCATAGAGCGGCATAGGGTATACGTTGTTTGAAGGATCATCCTGAAGAGTAACGCCAGGTGCTTCTTCCATCATTCTGCGTACGTCCTCAAGCGTGAATTCCTTTTCGAATTCAAGGTTGATGGATTCCGAGTGGCCACCCTGAACCGGAACGCGTACTGTTGTCGGAGATACTCCGATGCTGTCGTCTGCGAAGATCTTATGGGTTTCGTTTACCATCTTCATTTCTTCCTTTGTGTAGCCGCTCTCGAGGAAAGAGTCGATATGAGGAAGGATGTTCTGGTCAATAGGATGCGGATAGACTGCATCATATTCTCCCCATTTTCCACCGGCACGCTCTGCTGTCATCTGATCCATAGCCTTATAGCCTGTTCCAGTCACTGACTGGTATGTCGACACTACTATTCTTTTGATTGTATATGCCTTATGAAGCGGCCAGAGAGGCAGGAGCATCTGGATGGTCGAACAGTTCGGATTAGCAATGATATAGTCAGATTCTTCAATCACGTCACCGTTGATTTCAGGAACCACGAGCTTTTTGGTCGGATCCATTCTCCATTGTGAAGAGTTGTCCACGACTCTTGTTCCTGCCTCAGCGAACTTCGGTGCAAGCTCTGCTGATGTGCTTCCGCCTGCAGAGAACAGTGCAAGGTCAGGGCGGGCTGCGATTGCGTCTTCAGCGCTTACGACAGTCCACTCCTTGCCCTGGAATGTGATTTTCCTGCCTACGGATTTTGCTGAGGCAACAGGAAGGAGTTCCGTTACCGGGAAGTTTCTTTCTGCGAGAACTTCCAACATTCTTGTGCCAACCAATCCTGTGGCACCCACTACTGCTACTTTCATATTTTCTACTTTATTATTTCAATTCAACTTTGTTTAACTCATCGCTATTTTGAGGGGTGTGCATAATATGAAAACATGTACAACGTTACCCTTCTCCTAAATCCTCCTCCTCGGGAGGAGGACTTACTTTCGCTTCGCTCAGAATTTCTGACTTTAATGTTTCAATTCAACTTTGTTTAACTGTCCCTTTCTGTTTGGACTTACTTTCTAGTGCAAGGCTGCAGCAAGGTCGGCGATGAGGTCGTCTACGTTTTCTATGCCGACAGAGAGACGGAGCATGTTAGGATAGACGCCAGCTGCAACCTGCTCTTCCGGACTGAGCTGCGAGTGGGTTGTCGATGCAGGATGCACAATGAGAGACTTTGCATCCCCAACGCTGCCCACATGGAGTATGAGCTCCAGTCTGCTGACCAAGGCTGCCGCGGCATCGAACCCTCCTTTTACGCGGAATGTCAGAACGCCTCCAAAACCGTTTCTGAGGTATTTGCAAGCCAGATCATGATATGGGTTACTCTTGAGACCCACGTAGTTGACACTCTCAACAGCCGGATGTCTTTCAAGGAACTCTGCAACTGCAAGTGCATTTGCGCAGCATCTCTCGGCTCTCAATGACAAGGTCTCAAGGCCCTGCAGCATGAGGAACGAGTTGAATGGTGATGCGGCAGGGCCGATGTTTCTCAGACCATCAACTCTGACGCGTCCGGCAAAGGCTGCGTTTCCGAACACCTCTTTATATATAAGTCCGTGATAACTTTCTGATGGGGCTGCAAGAAGTGGGTATTTCTCAGGAGTCCAGTCGAAGTTTCCTCCATCCACAACAACTCCACCCAATGCTGTTCCGTGTCCGCATATCCATTTGGTCGCCGAGTGTATTGATACGTTTGCACCCCATTCGAAAGGGCGGAAAAGATAGCCTCCCATTCCGAAGGTGTTGTCTACCATTACGCATACACCTTTTCTGCGGGCCATCTCGACGATAGGTTCATAGTCAGGAATGTTGAATGCCGGATTTCCGAGATTCTCAAGGAATATCGCCTTAGTGTGTCCGTCCACGAGAGCCTCGAGGTCAGCAACGTTGTCGCTTTTTGCGAAACGCACTTCTATACCCATGTCGCGGAGGGTGATGGCAAACATAGTGAATGTGCCGCCGTAGAGATATGGCTGAGCCACGATGTTATCTCCAGGTCCGCAGATGTTTGTGATGCTTAAGAATACGGCTGACTGGCCGGATGCGGTAGAGACTGCCGCTACACCACCTTCAAGTGCCGCCATTCTTTTCTCGAATACATCGTTGGTCGTGTTTGTTATTCTCGTGTAGATGTTGCCGGGGCGCTTCAGCTCAAAAAGTTCCGCGCCGTACTGCATATCATCAAATGTGTATGCTGTCGATTGGTAGATTGGGACAGCTGTGCCTTTCGACACTGGGTCGATCTCCTGGCCAGCCCTTACCTGTAAGGTTTCGAATCTGTATTTCTTTTCCATAATTCCCGTTTCCTTTTTATCCACAGAAAGTCCTGTTTTCGTGGACGAGTAGTGTTTTCTGCTTCGGTTGTCCATGAAATGCCCTGTTTTCATGGACAGATGGTGGTTTTTGCTTCAGTTATCCATGAAAAGCCCTGTTTTCGTGGACAGACTTACATTATAATGTCATTCAATACACCGGAAGCGGTCTGGTATGCTCCGGCTCCGGCTCCCTGCACCACAAGCGGTGACGGATAGAAGTCTGTCTGGATAAGTGCTGCATTGTCGGTTCCGCAGAGGCTGTAGAGCGGATGTGAAGCATCCACACACTCAAGACCGATCTTTGCCTTGTAGCCGAATGATGATTCCGGATCTCTTACGAGCGATGCCACGAATCTCTGTCTGAGACCTTTTGAAGCAGCCTCGTTGTAGCGGGCTGCAAACATTGCCTCATTCTCGGCAAGCTTCGCATAGAATGCCTCCACGTCTCCTTCAAAGAAATCCTCAGGAAGGATTGATGATATCTCCACATCCTTTTCGTCGATTCCCACTCCTGCCTCACGTGAGAGGATGAGAAGCTTTCTAAGCACATCGCGTCCGCTGAGATCAAGACGAGGATCCGGCTCTGTATAGCCCGCATCCTGAGCCCTTTTCACCACTTCAGCAAAAGTGCCTCCCTCTCCTCCTGCATAATTGCTGAAGATATAGTTCAGCGTGCCGCTGAGAACAGCTTCGATACGCAGGATCTCGTCGCCGCTGTGTACGCTTCGCGAAATGGATTCAAGGATAGGAAGAGCTGCTCCCACGGTTGTCTCATAACGAAGTGTCGCTCCGATTTCGATTGCCGCCTCTTTTACGGCCGCATACTGCTTGTACGGCAATGAGAACGTGATCTTGTTGCATGCGACAACTGAGTAGCCTCTCTTGAAGAGGTTCATGTATTTGAATGCAATGTCAGCAGAAGCAGTGCAGTCTACGAACACTGAGTTCTCCATTGCCAGGGTTGCAAGTTGATTGAAATAGGCTTCATCAGCTGAACTGTATCCGTCTGCGAGCTGTTCTGCAATGTTGTCAAGCGAAAGACCGTTCTTGTCCAGAATGAATCTTCGGCTATTTGAAAGTCCGCATACGTGCAGTCTTCTACCTGTACGCTTTTCAATCTTTGCGCGGTTCTTTGCTATGATGTCGACCAATGCCTTGCCCACAACTCCATATCCTGCAATGAAGAGGTGAATGTCCTTTCCGCTTCTTCTGTCGAAGAACTCATTGTGGATAGTGCGGATTGCAGCTTCCGTATCCGATGACGAGATGATCACCGAAATGTTTTTCTCGGATGATCCTTGAGCCGTAGCTCTTACCTGGATGCTGTTGCTTCCAAGTGCCGCGAGCATGCGGCCGGTCGCGCCGCTCTGGTTGAGCACATCGTCTCCTACGAGGCACACGATGGAGAAGCCTTTCTCGACCTTAAGAGGATTGAGCTTTCCGAGTGAAATTTCATATGCAAAGCATCTGTCGGCAGCCTCGCGCGCCTTTTCTGCATCTTTCTCCGACACTGCAATGCACATTGTATGAACCGACGATGCCTGAGTGATCAGGATGATGTTGATGTCATTCTGGCTGAGGGTTTCGAAAAGACGGCTGGAGAATCCAGGGATTCCTACCATGCCGCTTCCTTCGAGCGAGAGAAGGGCGATGTTGTCTGAGTTCGAAATGCCGATGACGGAATCCTTGCTGCGAGGAGGGTTCTTTTCAATCAGGGTTCCGTGCGCCTCGGGGTCGAATGTGTTCTTTACATAGATCGGAATGCCTTCTGTGACCACCGGCTGGATTGTCGGAGGGTAGATTACCTTGGCTCCGAAATGTGAAAGTTCGAGTGCCGCCTTATATGAAATATTGCTGATTGTACGTGCTGTAGGTACGACTTTCGGGTTGGAGGTCATCATGCCCGGTACGTCTGTCCAGATCTCAAGCGCACGTGCCTTGCAGCCTACAGCCATAAGAGATGCCGAATAGTCCGAACCTCCGCGTCCGAGTGTAGTTGTGCGTCCCTGTTTGTCTGACGCTATGAAACCAGGCATAACAAAAAGCTGTGTGATCGGATTGCTTTCTATCATCTCGTTGACACGGGAATAAGTTTTCTGCACGTCCACAGCAGTCTTCTCGCCTTTGCTTATGGTTCTGATGATCTTGCGCGAGTCAACCCACTTCGTGGCTATCCCTATTGATGCCAGCTTGGTCGCAATTATTCGGGATGACCACTGCTCTCCGAATCCCTGGATGGCATCGAGGCTTGTTGGGGAAAGCTCGCCGAGCAGGTACACGCCCTGCGCGATGCTCCTGAGGGAATTGAAAAGAGAATCACAGGTCTCGAGGGACTCTTCATGCTTTTCCACCGGCAGCAAGTCCTTGATGATCTGATGATGCTGCTTCTGCAGGTCATCAATCACTTCCTTGTATGTCTCGTCTCTCTGGGAAGCCAGATTGCCGATGCGTATGAGGGCGTCAGTACATCCGCGTATAGCGGACACGACAAGAATAGTCCTGTCTCTGTCAACTGATCTGGAAACAATCTCGACCACCTGCTGTATGGCTTCTGCATTGGCAACCGATGTGCCGCCGAATTTCAGTACCTGCATATTATATCTGTCTATTTGTTAGTTCATTAATGGTTTTATGACCTCTATGAGCTGGTCGTTTTCAAGGAGGAAGCCGTCGTGTCCGAATCTTGATGTGATCTCCTTGTACTCAGCTCCCGGAATGTGCTCCGCCAGGAACTTCTGCTCGCATACAGGAAAAAGACGGTCGCTGTCTATTCCGATCACGACCGTGCGTGCCTTTATGGTGCCTAATGCCGCTTCACACCCGCCTCTCCCTCTTCCGAGGTTGTTGCTGTCAACCGATTTCGCAAGATAATAGTACGAGTATGCATCAAAACGGTCTGCGAGCTTCTTGCCCTGATATCTCTGGTAGGATCCGGCTCTGTCCGCAAACATGCAGTCAGTATCTGATTCCGACTGGGTCAGATTGTATCCTTCATAGCTTCTGTATGAAATAAGAGCTATGCTGCGGGCACATTTCAATCCGGCTTCTCCTCCTTTAAGGCTTGCACATTCGCGGAATGTCGGATCTGCTTCAAGAGCCATTCTCTGCGACTCTTCCCATGCTGTAAGCCATGGAGTAGCACGACAGCTGCATGCGATCAGTGCCAGATTCCTTATTGTTTCCGGTTCCATTACCGCCCACTCAACAGATTGGAATCCACCGATCGAACCTCCGACCATGAGGTCTATCCTGTCTATTCCCAGATGCTTGCGGACAAGAATATTGGCGCGGACGATGTCGCGTACTGTAACCAACGGGAAGTCAAAATAAAAAGGCTTTCCTGTCTCCGGATTGACGGATGCCGGACCTGACGACCCGTATGATGACCCCAGCATATTTACACATATCACGAAATATTTCTCTGTGTCAAAGAATTTTCCCTTGCCAACAAGTTCCGGCCACCAGTCTTCGGCGTCCGAATTGGCAGTCAGGGCATGGCATATCCAGATGACCTTTCTTGTATCACCTTTTCTCCATCCGTTCTCTGAGGTGTGGTAGACTACTTTCAGCCCGTCAATGCTTCCGCCGCCCTCAAACTCGAATCTTTCCGTATGTAAATATTCGTTTCTGGTCATATATTCAAACGAGAAAACTACAAATTTAGTTAAAAAATCCGTTAATGAACCCGTTAGTGCAATAAAAAAGAGCCTGAAACATACTGTTTCAGACTCCTGTTAAATTTCAGTGATTCTTTAGATTAGCAACCACCGCAGCAGCAAGTGAGAACGCTGCCAGGGATGATGCCGTTTGCTACGCAATATGCAACGATAGCGGTAACAGTGAGGCACACGAAGAAGAGTGTTGCGAGAGCCTTGCCTGCGCACTCGAGTCTCTTCTCCCAGATCTGGTTGCTCCATCCGATAGTCTGAAGTGCACTCCAGAAACCGTGAGTAAGGTGGAACCAGAGAGCTGCAAACCAAACGATGTAGATTGCTACCATCCACCACTTGCCGAATGTGATCTCCATAAGAGCGTAAACTGATTCAGGAGCAACGTGCTCTCCCTTGAACCACTCTACATACTGCATCTCTGCCCAGAAGTGTGACATGTGGAATGCTGCGAATCCAAGAACGATAACACCGAGTACGAGCATGTTCTTTGATGCCCAAGACTCAGCCTTACCCTGATGAGGAATAGCGTAACGCTGTGTTCCACGTGCCTTGTAGTTACCGATGGTAAGGATGAAGGCGTAGATGATGTGTACAAAGAAACCTGCAGCGAGAACCGGAACCATAATGTCGATTACTGGTGTCGCCATGAACCAGCATCCGCCAGCATACCATCCCTCGCCGGCAGGAGCACCCCATGTGCCCTTGAATGCGTCAACAACTGCGAAGAAGTTGATGGTTGTGTGGAGGAGAAGGAAAAGGATAAGGAACAGGCCGCTTACACTCATGATAAGCTTCTTGGTAATTGAAGAAAGTGCCATAGTTGTTATAATATTTACAGTTAATAATCCAATCGGAATTATCCATTCTATCGTGCAAAGATATATTCTTTCTTGCAAGTTTCATAATAATTCGATACTTTTGTTTGTTGGAAAATATAAACTGAATACAGCTATGGGTGCATATAATAGAGTTCTTTTGAAACTCAGTGGCGAAAGCCTGGGAGGACCTGCAGGAAAAGGTATTGATGAAAATTGGCTTGCAGCGTATGCGGAAGAGGTGGCTCAGGCCGTCAGAAACGGACTCCAGGTGGCAATCGTCATAGGAGGTGGAAACATATTCAGAGGCCTGCAGGGCGTAGGTAAAGGATTTGACAGAGTGAATGGTGACAAGATGGGAATGCTTGCGACCGTAATCAACTCCCTCGGTCTTGCGATGGCCATCCGTTCGGCAGGAGTAGAGGCTGAGGTGTTCACAGCGACTCCAATGATGCCTGTGGCACGTTATTACATGAGGGATGACGCTGTGGCAGTGATGGAGAAGGGAGGCGTGGCTCTCATCGCCGGCGGCACAGGAAACCCATATTTCACTACAGATTCAGGTGCGGCTCTCCGCGCTCTTGAGATCGGAGCGGATGCTCTTCTCAAGGGAACACGCGTAGATGGTGTCTACACAGCTGACCCGGAAAAGGACCCGACAGCCGTGAAGTATGAAGAACTGACATTTGACAAGGCTATAGAGGACCGTCTCAAGGTCATGGACCAGACCGCCTTCGCTCTCTGTCGTGAGGGAAATATGCCGATCATTGTCTTCGATATGAACCAGAAGGGTAATCTCACCAAGCTTGTGAAGGGCGAAAAGGTCGGAACTCTGGTGCATGTCTAGCGGGAAGTCCCGAAAAGGATACTTTAACAGAAATTACTAATACAGAATACTATGATTACAAGAGCAAAAGAAATTCTGGCAGGTGCAAAAGACAAGATGTCTCATTCTGTCGCTCATCTCGATGAGGAACTCAAGACATATCGTGCCGGCAAGGCAAATCCACTCGTGTTCAACAGCGTAATGGTTGACTATTACGGTTGTCCTACTCCTGTTCCTCAGGTCGCTTCTGTCACAACTCCTGATGCCAAGACACTTATGCTTCAGCCTTGGGAGAAGAAGATGATTCCTGCAATCGAGAAGGCAATTCTTGATGCAAACATCGGCCTTACTCCTTCAAACAACGGTGAGAGCATCCGCTGTACTGTTCCGCCTCTTACAGAGGAGCGCAGAAAGGAGCTTATCAAGAAGGCTAAGGGCGCAGGTGAGAATGCTAAGGTCAGCGTACGTAACGCCCGTCGTGATGCGATTGAACTTCTTAAGAAGGCCCAGAAGGAAGGTATGCCTGAGGATCTTCAGAAAGAATATGAGCAGCTGATCCAGAAGGAGACAGACGCTTTCTCAAAGAAGGTTGAGGAGCTCGTTGCAGTGAAGGAAAAGGAGATTATGACAGTGTAGTCTGTCAGATTATTCTGATATGATATTGGCTGTCCGGTACAACGGACAGCCTTTCTATTTTAACAGATATGGAGAGAAAGATTGCTATACAAGGTGTAAAGGGGTGTTTTCATGAGCAGGCTGCCAGACTTTTCTATGAAGGACTGGGATGTTCCGCTCCGGAAATCGTGGAGTGTGCCGGATTCGATGATCTTTATAAGAGTCTGTCCGGCGGGCAGGCTGATGCTGCTGTAATGGCCATCGAGAATACTGTGTCAGGAGGATTGCTCCCGAACTTTGAGCTTCTTCGCAAGTACGACAGAAAGATCAAGGGAGAAGTTTTCCTCAGAATCCAGCAGAATCTTATGGCCTTGCCCGGACAGAAGATAGAGGATATAAAGGAAGTCCGTACGCATTATATGGCAATAAACCAGACACGTGAGTTTTTCAAGGACTATCCTTGGATCAGGCTGGTGGAGTCTGAAGACACCGCGAAGAGTGCTGCAGATGTGGCCGGGAACAGTCTTGCGGGCGTGGGAGCTGTGGCATCAGAACTTGCTGCCCAGCTGTATGGACTTGATATTCTTGCAGAGAGCATTGAGACCTATAAGCAGAACTTCACAAGGTTTCTGATTCTTGATGACGGACTTCAGGTTGAGAAGGATAAGGTCAACAAGGCGTCATGGTGCTTCACGCTGAATCATAAGCCAGGCTCTCTTGCTCATGTACTGACGATTCTTTCTTTCTACGATATGAATCTCACCAGAATCCAGTCTCTCCCGATCCCGGGGCATGAATGGCAGTATTTCTTCTATGTCGACATCAAGTTCGAGGATTATATCCGTTATGAGCAGGCTCTGTCGGCGGTACGACCTCTGATGGAAGATCTTGACATTCTGGGAGAATATAAGTCAGCTATATGATCATAAAGCCAGCAAAGAGGACAGAAAGTGTCCAGGAATATTACTTCTCAAGAAAACTGAAGGAGATTGCAGGAATGAATGCGGCAAGGAAAGCTGCAGGGGAAAGTCCTGTGATCAATCTCGGCATAGGTTCTCCTGACGGAATGCCTCCGATGGCTGCAGTGGAGGCTCTGTGCGAGTCTGCATGCCAGCCTGGAAATCACGCATATCAAAGCTATGTAGGACTTCCTGAGTTCAGGGCTGCCTTTGCTCAGTGGTATAGGAAATGGTATGGCGTGGAGCTTGATCCTGCTTCTGAGATTCAGCCTCTTGTCGGTTCAAAGGAGGGAATACTTCTGATATCTCTGGCGTTTCTGGATAAAGGGGACAAGGTGCTGGTGCCGGATCCAGGCTATCCTACATATTCTTCAGCGTCAAGGCTTGTCGAGGCGGAAATCCTTACCTATGACCTCAAGGCAGAGAATGGATGGAAACCCGATTTCGAGGCGTTGGAAAAGATGGACCTCAGCGGTGTAAAGATAATGTGGACCAATTATCCGAATATGCCCACAGGGGCTCCTGCCACTGAAGAACTTTATGCGGAGCTTGTGGCTTTCGGAAAAAGGCACGGCATACTCATATGTAACGACAACCCATACAGCTTTATATTGAATGACAGTCCTCTGTCAATCCTGGCGCAACCGGGAGCAAAGGAATGCTGTCTTGAACTGAATTCCCTCAGCAAGGCTCATAATATGGCAGGATGGAGAATCGGAATGGTCGCTGCTGATGCAGAGGTCATTTCTCAGATCCTCAAGGTGAAGAGTCAGATGGATTCAGGAATGTTCAAGCCGCTTCAGCTTGCTGCAGTAAAGGCGCTGGAGCAGGGACGCGGGTGGTTCACTGAGCTTAATGATGAATATCGCCGCAGAAGGGTGCTGGCCGGAGCCATCTTCGATATGCTTGGTGTGGAATATGACCCCACCAGTGCAGGAATGTTTCTTTGGGGCAAGGTGCCTCAGGATGTGCAGGCGACAGAAGAAATCAGCATCGGTCAGGTGCTTTCAGACAGGATTCTTTATGAGGCAGGCGTATTCATTACGCCGGGCTTCATATTCGGAAAGAACGGTGAAGACTACATCCGCATCTCGCTTTGCGCCAAACCGGAGACATTAAGAGAGGCGGCGGAAAGAATAAGACAGGCCGGCATAAACAGATGACAGTATATGAAAGTAGGAATCATAGGACTTGGACTCATAGGTGGTTCGATAGCAATTGACCTCAAACGTAAGGGCTATGCTGAGCAGGTGCTTGGTGTGGAGGCGGATCCGGTCAATGCTTCAGCAGCGGAGAAGATCGGTCTTGTTGATCAGGTTACTGATTTTGAAGATTGTGTCAGACAGAGCGATGTCATCATTCTTGCTGTGCCGGTCGGTGCTGCAATGAAGCTTCTGCCTGCAGTGCTGGACAGGATCGGTGAAAAGCAGACTGTGACCGATGTGTGTTCTACAAAAGAGCTTCTTGTCAATCAGGTGAGGCTTCATCCGATGCGCAGGCGCTACGTTGCATCTCATCCCATGGCAGGAACCGAATATAGCGGACCTTGGGCAGCAATGCCGGGACTTTTTGACGGTCACGCCTGCATCATCTGTGATCATCAGGACTCCGATCCTGATGCTGTGGCACTTATGGAGGATCTTTATACTGTTTTGAATATGAGAACGATAGAGATGTCTTCAGCCAGCCATGATATACACACGGCATATGTCTCTCACATTTCTCACATCACATCATTTGCCCTGGCGTTGACCGTATTGGACAAGGAGAAGGATGAAAAGCATATCTTTGATCTGGCTTCAGGAGGTTTCTCATCCACAGTAAGGCTTGCCAAGAGCAGTCCGGACATGTGGACTCCGATTCTTTCCCAGAACAGGGATAATATACTTCAGGTGATGGATACGTATATAGAGAAGATGAATGCCTTCAGACAGGCAATTGCAGCTGGTGATGAGGAGAGGGTGCGTGAACTTATAGAAGATGCAAACAGAATACGAAGAATAATAAGATAAAACTTAATACTATGGCTGATAAGAAATTGGAACTTGTTCCCCTTTATGAGTGGGGTATGTTCACGGAGCCGAGACCAAGTGTGGTTGCCGGTCCGTGCAGCGCTGAGAGTCTTGAGCAGGTAATGGAGACTGCCAAGGGTCTTAAGGAGTTGGGAATCAATGTTTTCCGCGCAGGTATATGGAAACCCAGAACTCATCCTGGATGCTTCGAGGGAATCGGTGTGGAAGGTCTTGAGTGGCTTCAGCAGGTGAAGAAGGAATATGGAATCAAGGTTTCCACAGAAGTTGCAAGTGAGAGGCATGTCTACGAGTGTCTGAAATACGGCGTGGACCTCGTGTGGTTAGGTGCCAGAACAACAGCAAATCCTTTCCTCGTACAGGAGATTGCCGATGCCCTCAAGGGTACCGATATTCCTGTGCTGGTAAAGAATCCAGTCAACCCGGATCTTGATCTATGGATTGGCGCTTTGGAGCGTCTCAGCCGTGCCGGGGTCAAGAAGCTTGGTGTCATTTACAGAGGATTTTCGACATTCGAGAAGATAAAGTATCGCAATGATCCTCATTGGGAGATTGCAATTGAACTCAGAAGCCGTTTTCCGGAACTCCCGTTCTTCGTGGATCCGAGCCATATGGGAGGCAGCAAGGCCTATATCCGTGAGATTTCTCAGAGATCCCTTGACCTTGGTTTCGAAGGATTGATGATAGAGTCGCACAGCAATCCGGCTTGTGCATTGAGCGATGCAAAGCAGCAGCTTACGCCACCGGAGCTCAGTGATCTGCTTTATAATCAGATTACCGTCAGGGATGCGGATTCGGATTCACCGCAATGGAAGGAGAACATCGATCAGCTCAGAGCCAAGATAGATGTCATAGATGAGAATCTGCTCTATACATTGGCGTCCAGAATGAAGGTGAGCCGTCAGATCGGTCAGTATAAGAAGGACAACAACATTGCCATCATCCAGGCTTCACGTTGGGATGCCGTTCTTGCCAAGGTTGTGGAGAAGGGACAGGAATACGAACTGCCGGAGAAGTTCCTGACAGCTGTGTTCAATGCTATCCACGAAGCATCTGTTGATGCTCAGAACGAGATTATCTCAGGCCGTCCTTCAGAGCAGTAATGAATTTTTCTTTTTCGTTTTCCGTCAGGAAAGCAGTCTTGATAGGGGAGTAGAACATTCTTTGTTTCAACTCCTCTTTTATTTTGTGACAGTCCCTGATTCTCTGGCAGTCCTTCTCAGTCGTCATTATTACCGATGTCGGGAATTCTTTTGCAGCTGAGGCGATGGTGTTGATGTCAGCTCTTGAGAATTTGTGATGGTCAGGGAACTTGAAGTGGCGTACGATCTTGTAGTCGCTGCTGAGGTAGCTTAGCAGAGGAGCGTCGTTGGCAATGCCGGAGAACAGCACAAGCCTGTTTGTGTAGATATATCTTGGATTTCCTTCAGGGAAGACAGCCTCTGCGGCATCATAGGTGATGGTAGAGAAGAAGATATGCTGCTTCTTCCCGTTTCTGCGGGTTCCGCTGCATGATGCTGCGTCGAAGTTCCTTATCCCCAGATTCTCTGCCCATGTGCATTTCTCCCATGCGTTCACGTCGTTAGGACATTTGGACACAATGACGATGTCTGCTGCTGCGATTCTTTCAGGAAGGTCGCGCAGTCTTCCCATCGGAAGAAGATGATCCTTGAATATAGGCCTGTTGTAGTCAACAAGAACGATTGAAAGGGTCGGCTTCAGGGCTCTGTGCTGAAAAGCATCGTCAAGGATGATGAGGTCTGCTGCCGGGAGATCCTTATCTATGCATTTCTTTCCTTTCTTCGTTGTCTGGAGTTTGTCGGGATGTGCCAGGAAATCACACCCATCTGTGCGCAACTTGTCTACGGCAACGGTGATTCCCGGAAATTTCTTCTTGATCTGAAGCGGTTCGTCGCCATATGCAAGAGCCGTTCCGTCTGAGGTGACCTGCTGGAAGCCTTTTGTCTTGCGCTTGTAGCCACGGGAAAGCACAGCAATGCTCCTGCTGCCCCATTCTTCGTCCTGAAGCAGGGTTCTTATAAGCATTTCTGTGTGAGGGGTCTTGCCGGTTCCTCCTACGGTGATGTTGCCGATGCAAATTGTCGGCACGTCGGCACTGCTGACTTTCCTGAGCCCGCTGTCATAGAAGAAATGTCTGAGCTTAAGACTCAGCCAGTAAGGGAAAAGAAGTATCTTGTCTATCATCTTATCTGTATGTTGTCTTGATTATAATCCGTAAATGCTGCGGATCTCAGGTGTTTCGTCTCCCCACTTTTCCGCAATCTGGTCAAGGGTCGCATAAAGCTCTGCAGGGTCGTTTAGAGTGACGAGCTTGAGTCGTGTCTCCTTGAAGTCAGCCAGACCTTTGAAATAGCATGACAGATGTCGTCTCATTTCGAGCACGCCCACTCTGTCTCCCTTTATTTCAATCGATTTAGCCAGGTGCCTCTTTGCCAGTGCGACTCTGTCGGTTACGCTCATAGGAGGCAGGAGTTCACCAGTTCTGAGGTAATGCTTTATCTCGTTGAATATCCATGGGTGTCCGTATGTCGCACGACCTATCATTATGCCGTCAACTCCATATCTGTCGAAATATTCCTTTGCCTTCTTCGGTGAGTTGATGTCGCCGTTTCCTATGATCGGAATGTGCATCCTTGGATTCTCCTTCACTTTTCCGATAAGTGTCCAGTCCGCTTCGCCCTTATACATCTGGCATCTTGTGCGTCCGTGGATGGTAAGTCCCTGGATGCCCACATCCTGGAGCCTTTCAGCCAGTTCAACGATAATCTTGGAATCCTCATCCCATCCAAGACGCGTCTTTACTGTCACCGGGAGTTTGACGGCTTCCACTACCTGTCTTGTAATTTCTACCATCTTGTCCGGTTCCCTCATCATGCCTGAACCGGCGCCGCGTCTTGCAATCTTGCTTACCGGACATCCGAAATTTATATCTACAAGATCAGCTCCATGGCCTCCGGCTATCTCGGCTGCCTGCTCTGCCATCTTTGCTGCATCTACCATTGCCTCCGGGATATTGCCGTAGATCTGAATGCCGATAGGCGCCTCATAGTCATATGTGACAAGCTTCTCAAGAGACTTGCGTGCATCACGGATCAGTCCATCCGATGAGATGAACTCCGTATACATCATGTCAGCTCCGAATTCTTTACAGATGAATCTGAAGGAAGCGTCGGTGACATCTTCCATCGGCGCCAGCAGAAGCGGCCTGTCTCCAAGATCTATGTTTCCTATCTTCATATCAAGTGTCTGTTAGAAATATTTCTTTTCATTACGGTCAAGCGCAATGAAGATGAAGAGCATTATCGTGAACGCCCAGAGTGATGATCCACCGTAGCTGACGAACGGCAGAGGGATGCCGATGACAGGCATTATGCCGATGGTCATTCCGATATTGATGAAAAGGTGCATGAAGATGCAGCAGGCGACACAATAACCGTAGATTCGCGTGAATGCTTCCCTGCTGCGCTCTGCGTCTGATATGATTCTTGATATCAGGAACACATACAGAAGTATTACGAATGCCGATCCCAGGAAGCCCCATTCTTCTCCTATGGTACAGAAAATAAAGTCAGTGCTCTGTTCAGGGACAAAGCCATATGTGGTCTGCGTTCCGTTGAGGAATCCCTTTCCCGTTAATCCGCCTGAGCCGATGGCAATCATGGACTGATTTACATTGTAACCTACACCGGCAGGATCTTCCTTCATTCCCAGAAGCACCTCGATACGCTTTCTCTGATGGTCCTGAAGGACGCTGTTGAAGATGAAGTCGGCTGAAAACACCAGAATTACTCCGGCTATAAGTGAAAGGGTAGCAAGATGACTGAATGTGTTACCTTCTCTGAAGGCAATATATGTCACTATGGGAATCGCCACACCTATTGTTCCAAGCAGAACGTACAGTGGCTTGATCTGCAGCAGCAACGGCACTTCGGCTCCTTCAACAGCGGCAGCTGCGACCGCTTCTTCCCCAAGGGTCTTGAGTGCGATGGTGTCGAGAATCATAGGCACGAAAGCCATGAGCACGATCAGCGGTACACATACGAACAGCCACAGCCTGACTCTTCCGGAGTAAAGGCAGATGCAGAGTGAAACGATGCCTGCAAGTACGAGTATTGCAACAAATGGAGACGCCGTCAGGGTCAGGATAAAGAGCAGGATGGCCATCCCGACCATAAAGATGAGCCAGCCCGAAAGGCCCTCCCTATAGAGCATGAATATGAATCCCACATACACAAGTGCGGAACCTGTCTCGCTCTGTGCCACTATTATCATCATCGGCACAAGAATTATCAGTGCCGTGAGCAGGAAATCCCTCATTCTGCCGATTCTGTAGCCCAGCTGACTCATTATCGTGGCCAGCATCAGGGATGTTGAAATCTTGGATATTTCGGCCGGCTGGAATCGTACAGGGCCGAATCCGAACCATGATCTGGATCCCTTCACCTCGATTCCAAGAAAGATTACAGCCACCAGCAGACCTAGTGCCAGAATGTATATCGGCAGTGAAAGCCCTTCGTATATTCGGGGGTTGAGGGCAAAAAGTATTATGCCGGCCAGTATGATTGATGTTCCGATCCATACCGCCTGTTTTCCGCTTCTGCAGTTCCAGTCAAAGATTGAGGATGGTTCTGTTGAGTGTATGGATGCATATATGTTCACCCATCCGATAAGGATGAGCATGAGATAACAGATCACAAGTGACCAGTCTATTGATTTGGCAAGTCCTCTGCCCCTATGTCCTCCCAATTCTCTCATGTTATCTCTTTCTGACTTTAACTCTATCCATCAGGTTGCTGTTCAGCATCCTTTCTTCAAGATATTTCCTTTCTTCGCTGATCTCCTTGTTCAGATACATTTCCGTAAGGAGTGATGCAATTGGAGCGGCGTATGTGGCGCCGAATCCTCCGTTCTCAACATATGCCGCTACTGCAATCTTAGGGTTATCCTTTGGAGCGAAGCATATGAACACGCTGTGGTCGCTTCCGTGAGGATTCTGTGCAGTACCGGTCTTTCCGCATATCTCCAGACCATCCACTGCTGCGATGCTGGCTGTTCCTCCTGAGCCGAATCCGCTGTTCACCGCCCTGTACATTCCTCCTACGACCTTTGGGAAATGTGTGGTGTCGACCATTGTGTAGCGCTTTTCCTTGTACTTCGGATCGATGCTTACGTTATCAGAGTCCTTGACTATATGAGGGATGTAGTAGAATCCTCTGTTTGCGATTGTAGCGCAAAGATTTGCCATATGGAGCGGCGTGGTTCCGATCTCACCCTGTCCGATGGAAAGGGATATGACCGTGGTCGCCTTCCATCCGCCTTTTCCGTAGACTTTGTTATAGTATCCAGAACCCGGAATGAATCCGCCAAGTTCGGATGGAAAATCACTGCCGAGTTTCTGACCGAATCCGAAGCTCTTTACATACTCCTGCCACTT
The DNA here is from genome assembly GCA_045133255.1 of Candidatus Cryptobacteroides sp. GTDB lineage: Bacteria > Bacteroidota > Bacteroidia > Bacteroidales > UBA932 > Cryptobacteroides. The sequence continues at coordinate 29,465 of JBGUTV010000013.1, read as the reverse complement.
GTCCATCGCTATGCCGATTGAACCGTACTTCCTGTTTTCCAGAAGGTCTCGAAGGATGTAGCAATAATAGGCGTTGCATGACATCATGATGGATTCCTCAAAGCTGAGAGGAGATTTGTGGGCATGACAACCGAGTTTGTTGCGTCCGAAATGATAACCCATGCTGCAAGGGTAATGGGTTGAGGTGGTCACGACTCCCTCTTCAAGTCCTATCAGGCCATTGACCAGCTTGAATACCGATCCCGGAGGATAAGGAGCCTGGACGGCACGGTTAAACATCGGCTTGTATGGATTTGATGAAATCTCTCCATAGTGCTGACCGATATTTGCAAGCATATCCACATCGATGCCGGGGCTGGACACCATTGTCAGAATCTCTCCGGTTGATGGTTCGATGGCCACAAGGCTGCCGACCTTGTTCTGCATCAGCATCTGTCCATAGTGCTGGAGTTCTGCGTCGATGGTGGTGGTTATGTCCTTGCCTGGAATGGCCTCCTTGTCCATCTCGCCATCCTTGTATCTTGATTCGATCTTGTTCTTTGAGTTGCGCAGCCAGATTGTATAGCCCTTCTCGCCTCTGAGTTCCTTCTCGCGTGCCGCCTCGATTCCGGTCATGCCTGCGTAGTCTCCGGCCTTGTATTCGTCCGGATGGCGCTTGAGGTAGTTGGCATCCACTTCCGAAACGTAGCCAAGGAGGTTTCCTCCTGCATTGTACGGGTATTCCCTTATGCTTCTGGCCTGGCCTCTGAAACCAGGAAATCTGTAAGCTATTTCCGCAAACTTCATGTATGTCTCCTGCGGAATCTGCTTGAGCATCACCACGGTCTGCCATCCGATGCGTCTGCGATATTTTCTATATTCCGCCATCTTCTCCCTGATGACGTCCGGATGCACATCGAGTACATTGGCGAGCCCAAGGGTATCGAATTCCTCGACTTCGCGTGGGGTGACCAGCAGGTCATACGCAACCTTGTTGCCGACAAGGATCCTTCCGTTCCTGTCGTGGATGATTCCTCTGGTAGGGTAGATTATGGAATAGACCATGGAATTGTTGTCGGCATCCAGCTTGTATCTGTCGTCAATGATCTGGATGACGAAAAGCTTGGAAATAAGGATGAGCGCCGTAGTTCCAAGACCTATGAGGAGCTTGTTTTTTCTGTTCAGTTTCATATCCGGCTATTTTCTGTCATCAGGGGTGAGCACCGAGGTGACAATCAGTGACAGAATCAGACTGGATGCGACCGAAGCGGCAAAGCGTATGAGGTTGAATGATGTCGGCTGTGTTCCGGCAGAGTCAAGTATGACGTAGATGCCGAAGAATATTGACAGTGCCACAAACAGTGCAGTCGATATCTTGCCGAATCCGTTCTTCTTGAATGTGAAGCTGTCGCTTCTTGCTATGAGGTCTTCACCGAGGAATACTCGGATGATGGTTTTTCTCGCGAGTGCTACGGGTACAAGGGATGCAGCATTGATGCCGATCAGGCCTTCAGCCAGCCAGTCTACTGCCAGTCCGGAAGCGAAGGCAATCAGCATGCAGACAGGGGGCCTTACCGTAAGAGGCATGCATAGTATCATTGCCGGAAGCATTGAGAGTACGACATAAGGCGTGAACTGGAAATAGTTGCAGATTATCATCTGCCCTATTACCAGAAGGAAAAACAATATGCCGAAAGATGTATGCTTCATCGGTTCTCAAGACTGTTTATTTCGTTTTGACCTGTATTTTCTACAACTGTAACATATCGGAGCGCTCCGAAATCTTCAAAGAGACTGATCTCAATTTCATAGGTGGCTCCGTTGACTATCTTTGCCTTGCCTGCAGTTCCCAGAGGAATGTCAGGAGGGAATATCGAAGAGTATCCGCTTGTATACACTGTGTCGCCAGGGGTGAATTCCACGTGATGAGGAATCTCTTTCAGCAGAGCCTTGCTTCCGCCCTTGCCGCTCCAGCTCATTGGACCCGCAGAACCCTCCTTTCCAAGACGGGCGCTGATGCTCATGTCGAAATTCTGGAACGACCTTGCATATGAGAAGTTGCGGCTTACCGCATCAATGATTCCGACTGCTCCCTGTCCGGTGATCACTCCTGCTCCTTCAAGCACTCCGTGATCCGAACCTTTGTCGATAATGAAGTAGTTGTGTCCGCCTCCGGTGCTGATCTTTGTGATTTCCGCCGGGATGAATCGATAGTTTCCGGCAACGTCTTTGCCTGCTGTGAATGAGGATTCCCTTGCGTCAGCCACAATCTGCTCAAGCTGTGCAATGCGCACTCTCAGATTGAAGTTTTCTTCTGCGAGTCTGTCGTTGGTTTTGCCAAGAGCGAAGTAGTCCTTTATCTGCTGGGTGCCTCCCCATACGGAACTCATGAATGCCTGTGATCCTTTTGAGATCCAGATATCCTGCAGTTCTCCGTTGTTTCGGAGCATATTCAACGCAGCTATCTCCAGAATTGTGAAGATAGCTGCATTGATCAGGATTGGTATGATGCCGTTTTTGCGCACGTTTATCGCATCAGGAAAGAGTAGTTGTCTGTGTTCTTGAGTGCGAGGCAGGTTCCGCGTGCAACTGCTCTAAGAGGGTCCTCCGCCACATAGAAAGGAATGTTCACCTTTTCTGAAAGACGTCTTGCAAGACCTCTGAGGAGTGAGCCGCCACCAGCAAGGTGGATACCGTTCTCCACGATGTCCGAATAGAGCTCCGGCGGAGTCTGCTCGAGCACATGGAGGATTCCGCTCTCGATTCTCGCCACTGACTTGTCGAGACAGTGTGCGATCTCCTGATATGTGATCTTTGCGTGAACAGGATGAGCCGTCATGAGGTTCGGTCCTGTGATTGCGCATGGCTCCGGTTCTTCGTCGAGGTCAGGAAGTACGGCTCCGATGGCGATCTTGATCTTCTCGGCAGTAACCTGTCCTACTCTGATGTTGTGCTGCTGACGGAGATACTGCTGGATGTCGTTTGTGAACACGTCACCTGCAACCTTGATGCTGTCCTGCACAACGATGCCTCCGAGGGAGATGACCGCAATCTCGGTTGTACCACCTCCGATGTCGACTACCATGTTTCCCTTTGGAGCCTCTACGTCAAGTCCGATACCGAGTGCGGAAGCCATAGGCTCGAAGATCAGATATACGTCACGTCCTCCGGCGTGCTCTGAAGAGTCACGCACCGCTCTGATTTCCACTTCAGTACTGCCTGATGGAATACCGACCACCATCTTGATGTTCGGTGTGAAGAGTGATCTGCGCTTGCTGTTTACCTGCTTGATGAAACCACGGATCATCATCTCCGCTGCATTGAAGTCAGCGATGACGCCGTCCTTCATAGGACGCACGGTCTTGATGCCCGGGTTCTCTCTCTCCTGCATGAGCTTCGCCTTGTGTCCGAGTGCGATGGCCTTGCCGGTGCTGTTGTCGATAGCTACGATGCTCGGCTCGTCAAGCACGATCTGGTCATTCTGGAAAATGACGGTGTTGGCCGTTCCGAGGTCCATTGCTATCTCTTGTGTCAAGAAAGAAAATCCCATATTTCTTATTCGTTTTTTCAGTTTATTCAAATAGGCCGTAAAATTACAAAAAAACTCTCAAATAATATGAAACAACTTTATTAAATTTGCCTCGCTCAAGCTAATAAAAATGGACAGGAAAAAATATGTGATCATAATGGCTGCGGGAAGCGGAAGCCGAATGGGGGCAGACAGGCCGAAGCAGTTTCTGGAACTTGGCGGCAAGGCTGTGCTGCAGAGGACTATAGAGGTCTTTATGGAGGCGGAGCCGGATATTACGGTAGTGACTGTTCTTCCGGAGCAGTTCATCGGTTATTGGAAGGATTACTGCTACAGCAGGAACTTCATCTGTCCCCAGATTCTGGTCAAGGGAGGAATGACCCGTTTCCATTCTGTCAGAAATGCTCTTGACAGGATCCCGGACGGGGCCATAGTCGGTGTCCACGACGGTGTGCGTCCTCTGATCACTCCTGCCCTGGTGTCCAGACTCTATTCCTTGGCCGGTGAGCAGGATGGAGTCGTACCTGTGACTCCGTGCATAGAGACTCTCAAGGTTCTTTCGGAAAAGGACGGTGTTCTGGAGACCGTGCCCGGAGCTTCTGCCGACAGGTCAGTCCTGTTTGGTGCGCAGACTCCTCAGGTGTTCCGTTCGGAGGTCCTTAAGGATGCCTATCGTCAGGCATATGACACCTCTTTCACTGACGACGCTTCAGTCGTGGAAAAGAATGGAAAAAGCCTTTCCTACGTAATCGGGGAAAGGCTCAATATCAAGATCACGACTCAGGAGGATCTTCTCCTGGCACGTGCTGTGGATTCTTTAAGATAGTTTTATTCCTTGTGCTCCTTGTGCTGCTCTTTCGCTGCCTTGAGCTTGTTCTTTCTGACAGTAGCAGAGAAGCTGGTGTTCTGGTATTCCTTCACCCATACCTGACGCTCGATCGCCTGGTCGAGAGAAATCTGCGTGTCAGTCGACTGTACATATGGAATCTTCTGGATGGTGTTGAGAAGAATTTCCATAAGATGGTCATGGTCAAAGCAGTAAAGCTTGATGAGGATAGCGTGCTTTCCTGTCACAAAGTGACATTCCACGATTTCAGAAATCCTTTTGAAGGATTCAATGACATCCGGGTACTTGTTCGCCTCCGATAGAGATACGCTGACAAAAGCACATACATTGAGTCCGAGGGCCTGTGGCTTCACGAGAAGACGCGATCCTGTGATGACTCCGTTTGACTCAAGCCTCTTCACTCTCTGATGAATGGCCGCACCTGAAACGCCACACTCCCTTGCGATTTCCAGAAACGGCATTCTGGCGTTCTTGACAAGGAAAGAGAGGATCTTCTGGTCGATCCTGTCGATCTGATAGTTAGACATAGCTCTTATGAATTATAATTTCCGACTGCGAATTTAATCAGAAAATTGAAAAAATCAACGTTTTTTCTTGCGTCCTGTAGGTTCTGAGCTGCTGATTATTTCCTTGCACTTATCTTCTGTAAGTGTAGTGGCATCTGTTCCCTTCGGAATGCGGTAGTTGCTTTTTCCGCATTTGATGTATGGACCATATGCTCCATCAATCACCTGAATATCACTCTCTTTGAATTCATGGATGATGCTGCCGGTCTTCTTGACTGCACTTTCTTCAATGAGTCTTATGCATGTCTCGAGGTCGACTTTCAGCGGGTCGGTGCCGCGAGGAAGTGACACATTCTTATCTCCATACTTCATATATGGTCCGAATCTTCCTTTTGTGCAGATGATGTCTATACCGTTGTGCTGACCCACTTTTCGTGGTAACTCAAACAGTTTCAATGCTTCCTCGAGTGTGATGCTTTCGATGATCTGTCCCGGAGCAAGACTTGCAAACTGCTTGTTTTCTCCGTCACCTTTCTGAACGTAAGGTCCATACTGACCGAATTTTGCCACGAGAGGCTGACCGTCTGCAGGGTCAACGCCAAGCTCCCTGCTCACGTTGCTGAATTCCCTGTTGCTCAGCGCTTCGTCTATCTTTGTGTGGAATTCTCCATAGAAATCCTCGATCACGCCGTTCCATACTGCATTGCCTTCCGCAATCTTGTCGAAGTCCTCTTCCACGTTGGCGGTGAACCTGTAGTCGAGAATCTGCGGGAAGTTCTTTACAAGATAGTCTGTGACAATCATTCCTATGTCCTGAGGGAGGAGTCTTCCTCTTTCTGCGCCGGTGGTCTCGGTCTTGGATGACGACTTGATCTTGCCGTTCTTGAGCGTGAGGTTGGTCACTGTGTGCTTCTCTCCTGTCTTGTCGCCCTTCGTCACATATCCTCTTGCCTTTGTGAGGGTTGTGATGGTCGGAGCGTATGTTGAAGGACGGCCTATCTCAAGCTCTTCAAGCTTCTTGATCAGCGATGCATCCGTGTAGCGTGCCGGAGCTGAAGTGAACTTGCAGTCTGCCGTAATGCCGTTTTCGAACATTCTGTCTCCGATGTGAACCTCAGGGAGAATGATGTCCTCGTCGTCCTGCTGCGGGTCGTCAGTGCTTTCTATGTATAATTTAAGGAAACCGTCGAAGAGTACCTGGCTTGCCTGGACATTGAACTTTTCTTCAATACCTTCTGCTCCCACCTTGATGTCTGTCTTGATGAGTCTTGCATCTGCCATCTGTGATGCCACGGTACGCTTCCAGATAAGCTCGTAAAGCTTCTGTTCCTGCGGAGTTCCCGGGATGGATGTGTTGTCTATATATGTGGGTCTGATGGCCTCGTGTGCTTCCTGTGCTCCTTTTACCTTGCCCCATCTGTTGCGGACTTTCGAATATTCTTCACCGAAATTCTCGCATATGAACTTCTTTGCTGTCCCAAGTGCCAGATCTGAGAGATTGGTGGAGTCGGTACGCATATAGGTAATGTAACCATGCTCGTAAAGCTTCTGTGCGATGCTCATAGTCTGGCTGACAGAAAATCTGAGTTTTCTCGCCGCTTCCTGCTGGAGTGTCGAAGTCGTGAACGGAGCAGCAGGGAAGCGGTTTCCTTCCTTCTTCTCTATGCTGTCCACCTTGAACTCCGCTCCGTTGCACTTCTCAAGGAAGGCCTGTGCGGCCTCGATGTCCGGCAGTCTTCTGTCGAGAGTTGCCTTTATGAGGGTCTTTTCAGGACTGTTTTCCGGATGGAAATGTGCCTCTACCTTATAATATGCTTCGTTGTTGAATGCGAGGATTTCTCTTTCCCTGTCGACGATGAGTCGGAGGGCTACCGACTGAACTCGGCCGGCAGAAAGCTTCGGCTGGATCTTTCTCCAGAGTACGGGAGAGAGCTCGAATCCGACAAGTCTGTCGAGAACTCGTCTTGCCTGCTGGGCGTTGACAAGGTTCATGTCGATCTGACGGGGATTCTGGATTGCGTTGAGGATCGCCGGCTTTGTGATTTCCTGAAATACGATTCTTCTGGTCTTGCTCTCGTCAAGCTCCAGCGCTTCGAAAAGATGCCATGAAATGGCTTCTCCTTCACGGTCGGCATCGGATGCAAGCCAGATCGCCGAAGCTTTTCCAGCTGCCTTCCTGAGGTCTGCCACCACCTTCTTCTTGTCTGCAGGGATTACATATTCCGGTCTGAAGCCGTTGTTGATGTCGATGCTCAGGCCGCTTTCATCGAGATCTCTGATGTGGCCGATGCTTGCCATTACGACATAATCATCTCCAAGCGCGCTCTGAATCTTCTTGATCTTACCAGGTGACTCTACGATCACTAAATTCTGTCCATCCTTCATACTCTACCTGTTTTTATAATGTTTCCATTGCTGCTTTTTTGTGCAGCTTCTGCAAAAGAAGGTGCAAAGTAAGTTACATTTGAGGCAAATTTCCAAATTTTGTTGCTACTTTTGTAACCTTGTACCGTTGCCCTTCAAGGCATTACCTTATAGGTAAAAGGTGATGAAAAATTTTAAAGGATTTTGAGAGATGACAGACGCTGTAAAAAAGAAAATCATCAAATGGTTCTGGATATTGTTCACGCTTCCTATCGTCATGGTGGGAGGTCTTATTGCCCTGGTGTGGGCTTTTGCGGACATTCCGTCCTTCGAGGAACTGGAGAATCCGGACAGCAAGCTTGCCACGCAGGTGATTGCCGAAGATGGTGAGATCCTGACCACATTCCATATAGAGAACAGGTCGTTCGTCACATTCGACGAGCTCTCTCAGAACCTCGTCAACGCTGCGATCGCCACAGAGGATGTGCGATTTCACAATCATTCCGGCATAGACTTCAAGAGTCTCGGACGTGTTGCTGTCAAGACCCTTCTCGGCGGAGATTCCAGCCAGGGAGGAGGAAGTACCATTACCCAGCAGCTCGCGAAGACTCTTTATCCGAGAGAGGATGTGAGCAGCAGGATACCGGGAGTTTCCATCCTGAAGATGGTCTGGATCAAACTCAAGGAGTGGGTTACGGCTGTAAAGCTCGAGCGAAGCTACACAAAGGATGAGATAATGAATATGTACATGAATGCCATCTTCTTCGGCAGCAATGCATATGGAATCAAGGCTGCATCCCAGACCTTCTTTGCCAAGGCTCCGTCTGAACTGACAGTGGAGGAAGCCGCAACTCTTGTCGGCATGGTCAATAAGCCTACACGTTACAATCCTGCACTCAATCCGGACAAGTCTCTTGTCAGAAGGAATTTCGTCATCTCCCAGATGGAGAAGGCTGGCTTCATAAGCAAGGAGATGTGCGACTCGATCCAGCAGATTCCTATCACTCTTTCCTATCAGATTCAGGATCACAATGCCGGACTCGGACCATATTTCCGCGACATGCTCCGCAGGACAATGAATGCCAAGGAGCCTAAGCGTTCTTCATATGCCCAGTATGAAGATTACGTGGTGGACTCTCTTCAGTGGGCTGACAACGCTTTCTACGGATGGCTCAACAAGAATACAAAGGCAGACGGATCGAAGTACAATCTGGACAAGGATGGCCTGCGTATATATACCACTATTAATTATAAGATGCAGAAGTATGCTGAGGAGGCGGTGGCTGAGCATCTTGGTAAAGATCTCCAGAAGAGTTTCTGGAGAGACCTCAGGTGGAAGAAGAACAAGCCGTTCTCGAACGACATTGACCCTAAGATGATAGATCAGCTCATGAAGCAGGCCCGCCGCTGGAGCGACAGATATCGTATAATGAAGGCGAACGGTGCTTCTGAGGCCCAGATAAGGAAGAGCTTTACGGAGCCGGTCAAGATGAGGGTCTTCTCCTGGGACAAGCAGGGATATGTGGACACACTTATGACCCCGGATGACTCCATTAAATATTATAAGTCTCATCTGCGTGCTGCCTTTATGGCGATCGAGCCTCACACTGGACACATCAAGGCTTATGTCGGAGGCCCGAACTACCGTTATTTCAAATATGATAACGTGCGTCAGGGTAAGCGTCAGGTCGGTTCGACCATCAAGCCATTCCTTTATACTCTGGCCATGCAGGAGGGTATGACTCCTTGCGACAAGGTGGTGAACGTTCCGCAGACCTTCCTTGTCAATGACACCACATGGACGCCTAAGAGTACAGACAAGGACGAGTGGATAGGCCAGACAGTTACCCTCAAGTGGGGACTTACCAAGAGTTCGAACAACATCTCGGCCTACCTGATGAAGCAGTATGGCCCTCATGCGATGGCGGATATGATGCGTAAGATGGGTGTGGGAAGCTATATCGATGAGACCTATTCTCTTTGTGTGGGTTCCGCTGACATCTCTGTGTATGAGATGGTGGCGGCGTACAATACATTCCCTTCAAAGGGAGTATATGTCACACCTATATTTGTTACACGCATCGAGGATAACATGGGCAATGTGATCGGAGAGTTCAATAACACAAAGCGTGAGGCTATCGGCGAACACACTGCTTACCTTATGGCGAACCTGATGCAGGGAGTCGTGAACAGCGGTACCGGAGTGAGGCTTCGTGCAAAGTATGGCCTCAAAGGCGAGATTGCCGGAAAGACGGGTACGACCAATGATCAGTCTGACGGATGGTTCATAGGCTATACTCCTTCGCTTACTGCAGGAGTGTGGGTCGGAGCAGAAGACCGTCAGGTGCATTTTGAATCCCTTGCCTTGGGAGGAGGTTCCAACATGGCTCTTCCTATCTGGGGACTCTTCATGCAGAAGGTGCTCAAGGACGGAACGCTTGGAGTCAGCGAGAATGACAGATTCGTGCCTTCGGGAGTCAAGCTGGAGCTCAACTGCGACGGAAGTGATGCGGATGCTGTCGGCTCCGCTCAGGATGACGAGAGCCTCTACTTTGACTAAAATTTTGTTAATCAGAAAATTATTCTTACCTTTGCGCCCCCTATGTGGTAAAGGATCGCATAGAAATTATTAAGTATTAACCAATTAAACGTTCAAGATGGACACACAGAGCTACAAGACGATGTCACTCAAAGCTGGTGATATCAAGAAGGAGTGGGTTGTGATCGATGCAACTGATCTCGTGCTCGGACGTCTTGCTGCCAGAGTTGCGCTCGTTCTTCGTGGTAAGAACAAGCCAAGCTTCACCCCACACATGGATTGTGGTGACAATGTCATCATCATCAATGCTGACAAGGTGAGACTTACTGGTAAGAAGATGACTGACAAGGTGTATGTGCGCTACACTGGTTACCCAGGTGGACAGCGTTTCTCTACTCCTAAGGAGATTCTTGCAAAGAAGCCTACCGAACTCGTAAGAATGGCAGTTAAAGGTATGCTGCCTAAGAACCGTCTTGGTGCGAAGCTCCTCAACAACCTCTACCTCTATGCAGGTAACGAGCATCCGCATCAGGCACAGAACCCAACAACAATTACATTAAACGAAATTTAAGCAGAGCATGAAAGTAGTAAACGCCCTTGGAAGACGTAAATCAGCAGTCGCTCGCGTTTATGTCGTGCCTGGAAAAGGTAACATTACAATCAACGGCCGTGACCTTAATGAGTATTTCACAATGGACACCCTCCGTTACATCGTAAACCAGCCTTTTGAAGTAACAGGTACGATCGCTCAGTTTGACGTAAAGGCTAACCTCGACGGAGGTGGAATCAAAGGTCAGGCAGAGGCTTTGAGACTCGGTATCTCTCGCGCACTTTGCGAGATCGATAAGGAGGCTTATCGTCCTGCACTTAAGGCAGCTGGATTCCTTACTCGTGATGCACGTGAAGTCGAGCGTAAGAAGCCTGGTCAGCCTGGTGCACGTAGACGCTTCCAGTTCAGCAAACGTTAATATCTGCTGTCTGATTTACAAAGCACAATCCGGTTCCAAATCACAGGACCTTCCCCGAAGATGCGAATTTTCAGAAGCTGCCTGATGATTGCCGAGATTGCGGAAAATCCAGGAGACCGGCCAGGCCGCTACTCCGGATTGAAGAAAAGAGCCTCACAGGCGAAGGCAATAGCCTGAAGAGGAAAATTACAAACAAACAAACAACTTTTATTAAAATGCCAAGAACAAATTTCCAGGAACTGCTTGATGCAGGTGTTCACTTCGGACACTTGGCGAGGAAATGGAACCCTAAGATGGCACCATACATCTTTGACCAGAAGAACGGTATCCATATCATCGACCTGCATAAAAGTATAGTTAAAATTGATGAGGCTGCAAATGTACTCAAACAGTTCGCTCGTTCAGGACGCAAGGTACTTTTCGTAGCCACAAAGAAACAGGCAAAGGAGATCGTTGCTGAGAAGGCAGGATCAGTAAATATGCCATACGTGACAGAGAGATGGCCAGGTGGAATGCTTACAAACTTCCCTACCATCCGTAAGGCTGTCAAGAAAATGAATACCATCGACAAGATGATTGAGGATGGCACATTTGCAACACTTGCAAAGCGTGAGCGTCTTCAGGTAACCCGTCAGAGAGCTAAGCTCGAGAAGAACCTCGGTTCTATCCGCGACCTTAGCCGTCTCCCATCAGCACTTTTCGTAGTAGACGTACAGAAGGAGATGAATGCCGTTAAGGAGGCAAATCGTCTTAATATTCCGGTTATCGCTATGGTTGATACTTGTTGCGATCCTACTCCGATTGATTATGTGATTCCGGCAAATGACGATGCTGCAAAGTCTATCGCTTACATCATGGATGTACTTTGCGGTGCCATCAAGGAGGGATTGGACGAAAGGAAGCTTGAGAAGGAGAAGGAGACTCCAGAGCAGACTGAAGAGAAGCCAGCAGGCAAGAAGCTTCGTGCTCGCAAGGGTGCAAAGCCAGCAGCTGAAGAGGCAGCAGAGTAATTGATTGTATAATCTATAAACATTTTTCGAAAATGGAGATTAAAGCAGCTGACGTAGCAAAGCTTCGTCAAATGACAGGCGCAGGTATGATGGACTGCAAGAAGGCGCTCGTAGAGGCTAACGGCGACTATGAGAGAGCTAAGGAAATCATCCGCGAGAAAGGTAAGCTCGTAGCAGCTAAGCGTGCTGACCGTGAGACTTCAGAGGGTCGTGTTATCGCTAAGGTAAACGGCACTAAGGCTATCGTAGTCGGACTCGGTTGTGAGACTGACTTCGTAGCTAAGAACGAGGAGTTCAAGGCTCTTGCTGAGGCTATCGCTGAGGCAGCTATCGCTAACTGCCCGGCTGACAAGGACGCTCTTATGGCTTGTGTTCTTGCTGACGGCAGAACAGTTGAGGCTGCGGTTACTGAGCAGACCGGTAAGACTGGTGAGAAGCATCAGGTAGCAGGTTACGAGGTAGTTGAGGCTCCTTACATCGTTGCTTACATGCACAATGTAACAGGTAAGCTCGCTGCTGTAGTAGGCTTCAACAAGGAGTTCGACGCTCAGGTGGCTAAGGGTGTTGCAATGCAGGTTGCTTCAATGAACCCTGTAGCTGTTTCAGCTGAGTCAGTACCTCAGAACGTTATCGACGCTGAGCTCAAGACTGCAACTGAGAAGACTAAGGAAGAGCTTGTTCAGAAGGCAGTTGACGCTGCTCTCAGCAAGGCAGGCATCAACCCAGCACACGTTGACAGCGAGGCTCACATCGAGTCTAACACAGCTAAGGGCTGGATCACTCCAGAGCAGGCTGAGCAGGCACGTGAGATCATCAAGACCGTTTCTGCAGAGAAGGCAGCTAACCTTCCTGAGCAGATGGTAGCCAACATCGCTAAGGGTCGTCTCCAGAAGTTCTTCAAGGAGCAGACTCTCGAGGAGCAGGGCTATCAGATGGGTGACGGCAAGACTGCAGTGAAGGACGTTATCAAGGCGGCTGACGCTGAGGCTAAGGTTCTCGTATTCAAGAGACTCTCACTCGCTGACTAATTCGGATTCATACATCCTACATAATAAGAGCCATCGGAAAAATTCCGGTGGCTCTTTTATTCTATATACCCCTTTCATTTTCTTGCATATTTTCATAAATGAATGGGTGGTGTCCATTTTATTCTTATCTTTGCGTGATGTCTGATGGCATCCTACATGTAAAACTAATAATCAGGATATAATGAAAAGAAGAGAATTCCTTTCAATGACCGGTATGATTGCGGCTGCAGGTGTGGCCTCACCGGTGTTATCTTCTTGTTGCGAGACTTCAAAGGGAGTTGTCAATACAAAGAACATTACTAAGAAGTATGAGACGGAAGTCCTTGTTGTAGGAGGTGGCCCTGCCGGAGTGTGCGCCGCAGTTGCAGCTGCTCGTGAAGGCGTGAAGGTCATGATTGTGGAGACTGCCAACTTCCTCGGAGGTATGGCTACCAGAAGTCTTGTGGGCCCGTTCATGACATGCTTCGATGCTGCCGGAGAGCAGATGATCATCAAGGGTCTCTTTGAGGAGATTGTGGACAGAATGGTTGCAAAGGGTGGTGCCATCCATCCTAAGGATGTGCGCGCCACTACTCCTTATTCTGCCTGGATTACAGCAGGACACGACCATTGTACTCCATTCGAGCCAGAGTGCATGAAGCTTGTTCTTGACGAGATGGTCGAGGAGGCGGGAATCAAAGTTCTGTTTCATACAGATTTCATCGAACCGATCTTAAAGGGCGGCAGAATCACAGGTGCTGTTATCTCAAACAAGGCAGGTCTGCAGATGGTAGACGCAAAGGTGGTGATTGACTGTACTGGTGACGGAGACGTTGCCTATCGTTCAGGTGTTCCTTGTCACTTTGGCAATGAGAATGGCAAGCCACAGCCTTCAACTGCCTTCTTCCACATCAATAACGTAGATTCCAAGAAGCTTGAGGCTGATGTGCAGAAGCATCTCCATGAGTTCCGTAAGGTGGACGGAGTGAGCTACCGTGCCCTTCACTGGTGGGTTGCCGAGGCTGAGAAGAATGGAGAATGGGATATTGCGCGTAAGTCTGTGAATATCTATAAGTGTGTTCAGGATGACGAGTGGTGCGTTAACTGCAGCCGTATCCAGAATGTCGACTCGACAGATCCGGAAAGTCTTACAATGGCAGAGATTGAGGGACGCAAGCAGGTTCAGCAGCTTATGAACTTCTTTCACAAATACGTCCCAGGCTGTGAGAATGCAACCCTGATGACTACAGGTTCGCATCTCGGAATACGTGAGTCCCGTCATATCGAGGGCGATTATATCCTTACAGCTGACGACCTCCTTAGCGCAACAATGTTCGAGGATACGGTCTTTGTCACAGCGAGTGCTCTTGATATTCACGGTAGAGGAGGCGGAATGAAGACTCAGTATACACCTCTTACTGCAGGAAAGTGGTACGGTATCCCTTATCGTTCGCTTCTTCCTAAGGGCGTTGAGGGACTCCTTGTCGCAGGACGTTGTCTCTCAGCTACTTCTGATGCAGCTGGTGCGATCCGCGTCATGCCTCCTGTGATGGCCATGGGTCAGGCGGCAGGTGCTGCTGCTGCACTTGCGGTGAAGAATGCGGTGACTCCACGTGCCGTAGATGTACCGTCACTTCTTGATGTCCTCCGCAAACAGAAGGTTTTCCTCGGATAATGAGAACGATATATATGATAATTGCTGTGGCAGCAGCTGCTCTGATGGTTCAGACGGCTGCTGCCCAGCAGCATTTTGAGCATATAATGACGGTTGACCGCAAATATCCAAACGACGGAGACTGTCATGATGGTATTCTTTTCCAGTTCCATAGTCAGAATCACAAGCCGGAGGGCGATTACAACGGATGTTCTGTAATCGATCTCAGAACCAGACGGCTGATTCAATTCATCGACTTGGGATTCAATCAGAACTTCCATAACTCCAGCATCACTTTCGCAAAGAAGAAATACTCCAGGAAGGACCGTTTCCCTCTTCTGTATGCATCAGAGAATTATGCGAAGAATGAGTACTACAAGGTGATTGTCTACAGAGTGGTCGAGACCGGGGATCTTCAGGCTCCGTTTGCTCTTGACGTGGTCCAGACCTTGAATATGCCGGATCCTCATTCAGCAGGCATACTTTATCCTCATTGTTTCTATGACAGGGAAGGTGACTGTCTCTGGATTGAGGCATATTCGTCTGACAAGAAGGAGAATGTCTACACAAGATATGATCTTCCGCGCTTCAGGAAGAATTCAGTCGTGGATATAGGTAAGCCGCGATATTCGTTTCGTCTCCCGAGGGATCCAAAGACAGATCAGGCAATCTGCAAAAGGGGAGACACCATGTATCAGGTCGTGGGCCTGAGGAAAAGCGGAAGGCTGAGGGTGATAGACTCTGTCAAGGGAACGCTTGAAAAGAACATCAACCTTTATGACCTAGGCTTGAATCATGAGCCGGAGGCCGTCTTCTTCCATGATGGCGAGCTGTTTGTCAGCTTCTGGGAAGAAGGGAAGACTACAATCTACAGGATTGCTCCCTCCGTGTACAGATAATTTTATATCTTTGTATAAATAAAACAGACGAAATGGGATCATTTATAGTAGAAGGAGGACATAAACTTAGCGGAACCATAAGGCCGCAGGGAGCCAAGAATGAGGCTCTTCAGGTGATCAGCGCAGTGCTTCTGACAAAGGAGGAGGTGGTCATTTCCAATATTCCGGAGATTCTGGATGTGAAGAATCTGATTCTGCTTCTTGAAGGAATGGGTGTCGAGGTGAAAAGGCTCGACAAGGGAGTATATTCATTCAAGGCTGACAATGTCAATGAAGAGTATATCGCAAGTGCTGATTTTGTGGCAAGATGCGCAAGGCTCCGTGGTTCAGTGATGGTGGTGGGACCTCTTCTTGCGCGTTTCGGGCATGCATATTTCCCTAAGCCGGGAGGTGACAAGATAGGCCGCCGTAGAGTTGATACCCATATCGTCGGAATGATGAAGCTCGGTGCTGAGCAGGTGTATGATCCTTCCAGAAAGGCTTTCTACCTCAGTGTGCCGGAAGGAGGGTCCCTTAAAGGAAGCTATATGCTTCTTGATGAAGCTTCCGTTACAGGTACAGCCAATATTGTGATGGCGTCTGTTCTTGCCGAAGGCGAAACTACAATTTATAATGCAGCCTGTGAACCGTATGTGCAGCAGCTCTGCAAACTTCTTACGGCGATGGGAGCCCAAGTTGATGGAATCGGTTCCAACCTTTTGAAGATCAAGGGAGTTAAGTCTCTTCACTCTGCTACCCACCGTATCCTGCCGGACATGCTTGAGGTCGGCTCATTCATTGGAATGGCAGCCCTTAACAAGAGTTCCATACTCATAAAGGACGTCTCATACGAAAATCTCGGAATCATTCCGGACTGCTTCCGCCGCCTCGGTGTGGAAATCGAGCAGCGAGGAGATGATATCTTTGTTCCTGAACAGGAAAGCTATATAGTGGATTCTTTTCTTGACGGTTCCATCATGACCATTGCTGATGCTCCTTGGCCGGGACTTACTCCAGACCTTCTGAGTGTTCTTCTTGTCGTGGCTATCCAGTGCAGGGGAAGCGTCCTGATTCACCAGAAGATGTTCGAGAGCCGTCTGTTCTTTGTAGATAAGCTGATCGATATGGGAGCGCAGATCATCCTTTGTGACCCTCATAGGGCAGTTGTCATAGGTCACGATCATAATTATCAGCTCCGTGCATGCAATATGGCTTCACCTGACATCCGTGCCGGTATCGCCCTCCTGATTGCAGCCATGTCTGCAAAGGGCACAAGCATCATAAGCAACATTGATCAGATTGACAGAGGATATGAGGACATCGATATGCGTCTGAATGCCCTCGGTGCAAGAATAACCCGTCAGTAGAAGTTATTTCTTGCGGATAACATTAAGACCGTCGCGGATGGGGAGGATTACCGACTCAACGCGATGGTCTTTTGCTACCATATCGTTGAAGCGGACAATGCTGAGGGTCTGCTTGTCTTGAGGCAGGGGATTCTGGCACACCTTGCCGTCCCAGATTACGTTGTCGGCAAGTATCAGGCCGCCAGGACGGATCATGTCAAACACCAGGTCATAGTATTCGCAGTACTCTCTTTTATTAGCGTCTATATAGACGATGTCGTAGAGTTCCCCGTTCATCTCAGAACGCATCTTGCTGAGGGTTTCTTTGCAGTCTCCTATATGAAGGCTGATCCTGTCAGCAAGTCCTGCCTTCTCAAATCCCTCAAGGATAAGGTCCTCAAGTTCGTCATTCAGCTCCAATGTGTCGAGGTGTCCGTCTTCAGGGAGTGCAGATGCGAGGCATATGGCGGAGTAGCCTGTGAAAGTACCGAGCTCAAGGATGCGTCTGGCGCCACTCATGAGTGCGAGCATTCTCATAAGCTGACCCTGGGCCGCTCCTGAGAGCATTCTTGCGTGGTTTGTCCTTATGTGCGTCTGCTTCACGACCCACTCCAGCGCCTCGTTTGGCACGGATGCATGATCCTCAATGTATTTGTAGATGTGTTCCATTATACATATATAAGTTTTGAAATCCGGCTTGGGTTGAAGATGGTGCGTGCCATTTCCTGGACATCTTCAGCCTTGATTCCGTCTATCAGTGCCTTGGTTTCCTTTCCCTCGGTTATTTTCCCGTATGCCAGAAGACTTTTTCCCATAGACAGACACTGTGTCTCTCCGTTGTCACTGCTTACGGCCAGCTGTCCGAGAAGCTGCTTCTTGGCAGCCTTGAGTTTCCTTTCCGAGAGTGGCTCTGCCTGGAGCTTTGCTATTTCTGCGCCGACAGCCTTGATGCATTTGTCCAGATTGCTCTTGTCGCATCCAAGGCTGATGGCGACAAGTCCCGTGTCTGCAAACTGAGTGTAGGAGCATTCCACACCATATACCCATCCATGCTTCTCGCGCAGTACGGAATTCAGTATCGAATTCGTGGCAGGACCGCCCAGAATGTTGCACAGGAGAACGGTTGCAAGTCTTTCCCTTTCCTGGTAAAGTGAGGGCGCAAGTCCCCCAATGATGCAGTTTGCCTGATGATTCCTTTTGTTCAGAGTCTTCTCAAAGGGTTCTGCCTTGGGGATTCCTGCCGAGTTCTGACCGTTGTCTGTCCTGTCCGGTGTCATGGTATCATGGAAGAACTCTTCTGCCATTTTCAGCACCTGCTTTTCCATCTTCTTCTCATCGATGTCCGCCACAATGCTGAAGGCCATCCTGTCAGGGGTGAATTTATCTCTTACGAATCTTATAAGCTCATCCCGAGTGATTCTTTTCACTGAAGCGGTTGTTCCGAGGATGTTGGTGCCGAGAGGGTGCCCCTCAAAGATCATTTCCTCGAATTTGTCATAGATGTCTTCAGCCGGAGAATCCTTGTATGAGTGGATTTCGTCGATTACCACTCCCTTTTCCGTTTCCACTTCATGTTCCGGGAAAGTCGGGCAAGTGGCAAGTTCGAACAGCAGTCCGGCAGCCTTCCCCAGGTCTTCCTTGAGGACGGTTGCGTGGAAAACGATCTCTTCTTTGGTTGTAAATGCGTTAAGTTCGCCTCCAAGGCGTTCAAGACAGCTGTTTATGACAGATGCACGTCTTTTCGCTGTGCCCTTGAATATAGTGTGCTCGGTGAAATGGGCTATGCCTTTATGGTAGCCCACTTCGTTTCTTGTGCCGCACTTGATGCTCAAGGAGCAGTATGCAACTGCTGATCCGCTGCGCTTGACTGCATATGCAAGTCCACAATCTGCCTTTCCGCTGATCATTTCCGATTAGTTTAGGCCAGAATGGGCAGTAGATATGCTCTTGATGTCGTATGGCATGAACCCTGCTCCTGATTTTGCATTGATCTTGTGTTTGCGGTAGTAGTAGAGTTCATATGTCTCTGCATTGATCAGCATCTTGTAGCAGAATGATCCATTGACAGGATTTGCCGGAGCAGCAACATAGCTGACAAGTGTCTTCGGAGTGTTCTTGATGATGAATTCATCTGCAGAATCCTCATCTGTTACAGTGAATCTTTCGCAGGCGCCTTCCTCAACGCTTGATTCGAGGTCGTCTTCTGAGAACACGATGTTCATATCAGTTGACTTCGAGATATTTGATGTGTAGTTTCCCAAGCCGATGTACGCATTGTAGTCGTTGTCCATCGAGTCGAGGGTATACTTCTGAATGATAGTGAGGAATGCAGGAAGGAACACAAGCTCTCTGCCGGAAGGATCTTCTGCAGATGCGATAGGCATGGATACGATCTCAAGCATTTCGCCGAAACCCTTTGTCGCCTTGCTGCCTCCCTTTACTAAAGTGAGGAACTGGAGGCTTGGCTCGACCTCCTTCTTGAACTGACCTTTGGTTGTTATGAGGAAATAGTATTTGTCGCTGTCCTTAAGACTGTTGAATTCTTCGAGTGTGCAGAATTCATAAGGTGAGATGCGCCATCTTGCTGCAATCTCGTCCTGAAGAACGCCGTCATAGAGGGCGTTTCCTGTCAGTACGACCTTGGTTACCTTTTCAGTAAAATCCCCGATCTTGACTTTCTTTGTGTCAATCTGTGCCTGCGCGAATGCGCTTACGGATGCGATGGCAAGAGCAATAATCAATAAAATCTTTTTCATGGTGATGTCAGTCTATGTACAATCGGGCACAAAGTTACAAAATAAATGCCTATCTTTGTCAGTTACGACCAAAGAACGTTTATGGCTCAGTATATTGTATCAGCAAGAAAGTACAGACCGGACTCCTTCGGGACACTCATCGGTCAGGACAACATCGCTCAGACCTTGAAGAATTCCATTCTCCGCGGTCAGTTGGCACACGCATATCTTTTCTGCGGACCTCGAGGAGTCGGCAAGACCACTACTGCAAGAATCTTTGCAAAGATGATCAACTGCTCGGATCCTTCTGCCGAGATGGAGCCTTGCGGAAAGTGCGAATCATGCCTCTCTTTTGCGGAAGGACGCTCTTACTGTATCCATGAGCTTGATGCTGCTTCAAACAATGGAGTTGAGGACATCAAGACCCTGATGGAGCAGGTGCGCATACCTCCACAGGTCGGAAGATACAGCGTCTATATCATCGACGAGGTGCATATGCTTTCGCAGGCTGCGTTCAATGCCTTCCTCAAGACACTTGAGGAGCCACCTGCTCATGCGATATTCATTCTTGCCACTACTGAAAAGCACAAGATCCTTCCAACCATTCTCTCGAGATGCCAGACATATGATTTCAACAGGATCACCGTCGAGAACATCGTGAGAAACCTCAGGATGGTAGCCTCTAATGAAGGCATCGCCATCGATGACGAGTCGCTCCATGTCATAGCCCACAAGGCTGACGGCGCAATGCGTGACGCACTCACAATCTTTGACCAGACCGTGGCCTTCTGCGGTACTGATGTCAAGTATCAGGATGTTTTACGCAACCTGAACGTTCTGGATTACGAGTACAGCTTCTCTCTTGTGGATGCATTTCTCAAGGGGGATTATCCTTCGGCTCTTCTGACATTTGACGAAGTGCTTACAAAAGGATTCAATGCTCTTCATTTCGTTGCTGCTCTTTCCTCTCACCTCAGAGACCTTATCGTTAGCAAGAGCGGCGGGCTCAATGCCTTGCTCGAACTTCCGGATTCATTGAAGGCAAGGTATAAGGAACAGGCCGACAGATGTAATCTTCAGTTCCTTTATGACAGCCTGGGAATAACCACTCAGTGCGAGTCTGGATACAGAGCAAGTGTAAACCCTCGTCTGCATATCGAGTTCGCTCTTATGCGTCTCAGTTTCCTGACAGGGACTCTGGCCGCACAGCCTGCAGTTCAGGTTCCGGTACAGCCGACACCTCAGCCTGTCTCCCAGCCTGCAGTTCAGGTTCCGGTACAGCCGGCACCTCAGCCTGCGCCTTCTGTTCCGGCGGAGGAGCGTCAGGCAGCACCGGCAGCTCAGCAGTCATCACCAGTGCCGGCACCTGCTCCGGCTCCTGCTGCTCCCGTCGCAGTCGAGGAGCCTCAGCGCGAGAGGCGTGCACGTGCAGCGCGTCCGGGAGCGTCATTGTCACTGAAGGCAATGATGGACAAGAGTACAGCAGGACCTGCAGCAGCTGTCCAGGCGGAGGACCAGCCGGTTCCATCTGATGAACTTCTTAATTCAAAGTGGCCTGAACTGGCACAAATCTACAGTGACAAGCCGCGTCTTGCAAGCATGCTCTCAAGCTCTTCGTTGGTGATTGAGGCCGTTGATGATGCTAAGGTTGTGACTTTCAGGGTTGTGAACGAGGCTCAGAAGGATTGGGTGGAGTCAAAGCTTCTGTACGATCTCGAGGGAAATTACAGAAAGATCGTAGGTTCGACAAAGATCAGCCTGAGAGTTGCAGTCGTTCCTGATGATGCCGTTGCGGAAAAGAAGGCTTATATGCCGAGCGAGCAGGCCGGTGTTGTAATGAGTGAAAATGCAGAGGTCAAGAACCTTATCACGGATCTTGGTCTTGACATAAAATAGAAAGATTATGAAACTTCGTTGCGAAAATCTTGTTAAGAAATATGGACCGAGAACCGTTGTGAAGGGTGTCTCGATGGAGGTGAAGCAGGGCGAGATTGTTGGCTTCCTTGGTCCGAACGGTGCAGGAAAGACCACTAGTTTCTACATGATAACAGGTCTCATTGTTCCGAATGCAGGAAAGATATATCTTGATGATGAGGATATTACAGGTCTTCCTATGTTCAAGCGTTCTCAGAAGGGAGTAGGCTATCTTGCCCAGGAGGCGTCTGTGTTCCGTCACATGACAGTGGAGGACAACATCATGTCGGTCATGGAGATGTCAAAGCAGTTCACCAAAGAGGAAAGAAAGGCACGTCTTGAGTCGCTTTTGGATGAATTCAATCTTCACAAGGTGCGCAAGAGCAAGGGCATCCAGCTTTCCGGTGGAGAGCGTCGCCGCTGCGAAATTGCGAGAGCACTTGCGATTGACCCTAAGTTTATTCTTCTTGATGAGCCGTTTGCTGGTGTCGACCCTATTGCAGTGGAGGATATCCAGTACATCATTGCAAAACTTAAATACAAGAATATTGGTGTCATCATCACCGACCATAATGTGGGAGAGACTCTTGCCATCATAGACAGAGCCTATCTTCTTTACGAAGGATCCATTCTTCAGAGCGGTACTCCGGAGGCTCTTGCAGCAGATGATGAGGTCCGCACAAAGTATCTGGGCTCAAACTTTGTACTTAAGCGTTCCGCTGCCTTCCTGCGTGCTGAGGCAGGTGGTCCTCAGCGAATAAATACTGCAGAGGAACATAAGGCGGAGCAGAAATCAGAAACAAATGAGTAAAGACAAGGAAATATTGGACAGCATTGCAGACAAGGAATATGAACATGGCTTTGTGACGGATGTCGAGCAGGAGTTCATTCCTAAGGGTCTCAATGAAGATATAATACGACTTATTTCGGCAAAGAAGGAAGAGCCGGAGTGGATGCTGGAGTTCCGTCTCAATGCATTCCGCCGCTGGCAGAAGATGGAGATGCCGAAATGGGCACATCTTGATATTCCTGAGATAGATTTCCAGGATATAATCTATTATGCGGCACCAAAGAAGGCGGAAGACCGCCCTAAGGAGATTGATCCTGAGCTGGAGAAGACGTTTGATAAGCTTGGAATTCCTCTTCACGAGCGTGCAGCCCTGGCCGGTGTTGCCGTGGATGCAGTTTTTGATTCCGTATCAGTCACTACCACATTCCGTGCAGCACTAGCTGAAAAAGGCATCATATTCTGTTCTTTCTCTGAGGCAGTCAAGGAGCATCCGGAACTGGTAAAGAAGTACCTTGCGTCGGTTGTTCCTGTCGGAGACAACTTTTATGCAGCACTTAATTCTGCCGTATTCAGCGACGGATCGTTCTGCTATATTCCAAAGGGAGTACGCTGCCCGATGGAACTGTCAAGCTATTTCCGCATCAACGCTGCCGGTACAGGTCAGTTTGAAAGGACTCTGATTGTGGCGGATGAAGGCTCATATGTAAGTTATATGGAGGGATGTACAGCTCCGATGCGTGATGAGAACCAGCTTCATGCTGCTGTTGTCGAGATTATCGTCGAGAAAGATGCGGAGGTGAAGTATTCGACAGTTCAGAACTGGTATCCGGGTGATGCCCAGGGTCGTGGCGGCATCTTCAACTTCGTGACCAAGAGGGGTATATGCAAGGGGGCAGGCAGTCATCTGTCATGGACGCAGGTTGAGACAGGTTCCGCCATTACATGGAAATATCCTTCAACTATCCTCAAGGGAGACAATTCATCATCAGAGTTTTATTCCGTTGCCGTGACCAACAACATGCAGCAGGCGGATACAGGAACCAAGATGATCCATATAGGAAGGAACACTAGAAGCCGTATTGTCAGCAAAGGTATTTCTGCAGGACGCAGCCAGAACAGCTATCGTGGTCTTGTGAAGATGCTTCCTGGCGCGGACAATGCGCGTAACTTCTCTCAGTGCGACAGCCTCCTTATCGGCGACAAGTGTGGAGCCCATACTTTCCCATACATTGAGAATGCCAATAAGTCTGCTGTCGTGGAGCACGAGGCAACCACTTCAAAAATCAGTGAAGACCAGCTCTTCTACTGCAATCAGAGGGGTATCGGTCCGGAAGAGGCCGTTGGTCTGATAGTCAACGGATATGCACGTGAGGTGCTTTCAAAGCTTCCGATGGAGTTTGCCGTTGAGGCGCAGAAGCTTCTCCAGGTGTCACTTGAAGGTTCTGTAGGATGATGGAATTCTGGAATATAATATTGTTTGAGATGGGCGGAAAGCCGGTACTGCTGATAGATCTTCTTTCGGCGGTTTTCGGACTTACTACCGTTTTTCTGGCAGGACGCAACAGCAGATATAACTTTTATGTCGGTTATATGTATACTGCATTGTTGTTCTTTATGTTCTGGCAGAAGAATCTCTATGCCAACCTTCTGCTGCAGCCGATATCATTAGGAATAAATATTCTTGGCCAGTATCGCTGGAGCCATCCGAAAAAGGAAGAGGATGCAGGAAACGGTGAACTCAAGGTGTCGATGCTGAACTGGTCTCAGAGAGGAATGGTGGTGGCATTGGTGCTTGTACTGGCTTTTGTATGGGGATGGCTGATGAGCATGATGGGTACGAAGTGGTTCGTCGGATACTTTCCTGCAAACCCGCTGCCATATCTTGACTGCTGTGTGACCGTGCTGATTCTTACGGCTCAGACTCTATCGGCACTGAAGAAGTGGGACTGCTGGATTGCATGGCTTTTTGTGAACATTGCCAACCTGACGCTTTACCTGAAGGCTGGCCTGGTATTTATGCCAATTGTCAGCTGCCTATATCTTATAAACGGCATCTGGTCACTGTTCACATGGTATAAATTATATAGAAAAAATTCATGATATGAACGATATATTGTTGAAGATAGAGGGGCTGAGAGCCTCTGTGGAAGATAAGGAAATCCTTAAGGGAGTGGATCTTACCATCCGTAAAGGAGAGATTCATGCGGTTATGGGTCCGAACGGCGCAGGAAAGAGTACACTTTCTGCTGTTCTGGCGGGAAAGCCACAGTTTACTGTGACTGCCGGCAGCATTGAATTCCTTGGGCAGGATCTTCTGGCTATGTCTCCGGAGGAGCGTGCCTGGGCTGGTATCTTCCTTTCATTCCAGTATCCTGTCGAAATCCCAGGTGTGACCATCACCAACTTCATGAAGACTGCAGTGAATGCACATCGTACCGGCAAGGGCCTCGAGCCGTTGAAGGCAGGTGATTTCCTGAAGCTCATGCGTGAGAAGATGGCCTTTGTGCAGATGAAACCGGAGTTTGCCAAGCGTGAGGTCAATGTGGGATTCTCAGGCGGAGAGAAGAAACGTAACGAAATCTTCCAGATGGCGATGCTTGACCCTACTCTTGCAATCCTGGACGAGACAGACAGCGGACTTGACGTGGATGCTCTCCGTATCGTTGCAAATGGAGTGAATGCCCTTCATACTCCTGAGAAGGCTGCAATTGTCATTACTCACTATCAGAGACTTCTTGATTATATTGTTCCTGACGTTGTCCATGTCCTTAAGGATGGCCGTATTGTCAAGACTGCCGGCAAGGAGCTTGTTGCGGAGATCGAAGAAAAGGGATATGATAATCTGTAGGAGACTGAGCTATGACTGAAGTAATAGTTGTTTCAGGAGGTCAGCTGAACCGCAGCATTGAAGTCCAGTCCGGTCAGAGTGCGGATATGGTTTTCCTGGTGTATCCCGGGGTAAGCTGCGATGTCAGCCTGGACGTGTCTCTGAAGGGGGAGGGTGCCGAAGCAAATATCTATGGTGCCTACATCTGCGGAGGAGACGAGAAGGTCAGGTTTGCTGTAGATATGCATCATGATGTCCCTCATTGCAATTCACGTCAGCTGTTCAAGGGAATCGCCGGAGGTTCATCCCGTATCGATTTCTATGGAAAGATAATAGTGGCACAGGATGCACAGAGGACAGAGGCGTATCAGGAGAATCATAATATCCTTATTTCCGATGAGGCTAAGGTTGACACCAAACCTCAGCTGGAAATTTATGCGGATGACGTGAAGTGTTCTCATGGTGCGACCATCGGACGTCTCAATGAGGAGGAGCAGTTCTATATGCGTTCCCGCGGCATAAGCCTTGAGGATGCCAAGGTTCTTCAGATGATTTCCTTCATTGCTCCTGTTCTGGAAAATATTCCGGATGAAGCCCAGCGTGAGGCTGTCGCCGCTCAGTTTGAATCGGATATCAGAAACATTATACGTAAAGCCTGAATTCTTTGAAGGGTCTTCCATGCCCCCTCCGGGGAGTTCAGCAGACAAGACTATGATTACTAATCCTAATGTCAAGATAAATCTAGGCCTGAACGTCCTGCGCAAGCGTGAGGATGGTTTTCATGATCTGGAGACTCTCTTCGTTCCGTACTTCGGGATTCACGATACCCTTGAAATTGTCGTAGGAGATGATTACAGCAGAACGTCAGCTGCGCTATTCGCGAAGTATGGCTCTAATCTGCCGGCATCTCAGGGATCCATGAAACCGGAAGGTGTGTTCGGTGTAGAGATGGAAGAATCTGTTGCGCCAAAGCTTCTTCAGGGAATTTCCGAAGACGGGAAACTGATGATTACCATTGCCCGTGCGGAGGGGGTTGACTGGGATCCATTGAAGGATTTGTGCACTAAGGCATATTGCATTCTCGCAGAGGACTTCAAGTTGCCTCCAGTCAAGATCTTTCTAGAGAAGACGTCTCCGGTAGGTGCCGGCCTGGGAGGAGGTTCGGCAGATGCGGCATTTGCATTGAAGATGCTTGACGAACTTTGTGAACTGAACCTTTCGGAACAGCAGCTTGCATCTTATGCTTCACGCCTCGGAAGTGATTGTGCCTTCTTTATCTACAATCGACCTATGATAGGAGAGGGTAGGGGTGAGGTTTTGAGTGAATATCCTCTTTCCCTCGAAGCCTACGACCTGCAGGTCATTACACCGTCCGGCATAGCAGTTTCCACCAAGGATGCTTATTCCGGCATCAGATCGCATCTTCCAGAGGTTCCTCTTCGAGAGGCTCTTGCAAGGCCTGCGGAGGAGTGGGATGGAATTCTTCTGAATGACTTTGAAGAGACTGTCTTTGCAACGTATCCTGAGCTGGCGGCCATCAAGAGGTCGCTGTATGACTCTGGAGCGGTATATGCATCGATGTCCGGATCTGGTTCGGCGCTGTTTGCCATCTATAGAAAATAGAAGCAAGTCATTATAAAAAAGATTCAATCTTTATAAAAAAAAGAAAAATGTGACCAAAGGGCCGGATCAGGGGTGAATGATTCGCGCCCTTTTTTCTGTATTTGCTTTCTTTGAATCAAAAAAGATTCTATGAAAAAGATTGCAAGAAAATGTATGCAGGTGGCGGTTGGACTGTCTGCAATCTCGTGTGGCATTTCGGAAATCGATGGTCCGGGAAAGCAAGATATTAATGATGTGTGGACTGCACCTTCTTCTGGAATTCCTTCCACGTCACATAGCAGAACCTATGTCACGGCTTTTGATTATCCGGACGGTTATGACTGGAGACACAATCCGGAAAAGGGTAGTGTGAGGTGTTCTCTGATCGTCTTCTCAGATTCTAAACCAATAATGAAAGTACCGGTCGGAGATGCGTATCTCGTGAGCGATGATCCGGATATGCATCGAGTCATAGATGGTCATCTGTATACGGATTTTGCTGCAGATGCTGAGACTGTCATAAAGAAGGATGGCAAGCCCTTCATTTCTTATGATGGCAGGGAGTCGATTGTAGCGGCACTGGTGAAGAAGGATAGCCTGTACACTCTGGGACAGAAAAGGAATGGCAGAGGTTTCACCTATAGGATCAATGGGCGTGTGGTCCTTGAAAGGGAGAACGGGTATGTGTTCGGGCGATTGACGGAAATCCAGGATGATGTATGCTTTGCATTCGCAGAGCCTGTAGAATCATCAGAGAGCAAGTCGGAGCGCTATTATTCCTTTAGGAAAGGTTCAGTCAGTCAGGTAGCGCTGAGGGAAGATGTCAGGAAGGTCTGGGATGTCTGCTTCCATCAGGAAAAAGTGTGGTGCCTTGCAACCCTGACAGGAATCTCAGAGCCTGTCATCATTTCTGAGAGCAGATTGGATGCTCTGTCTATGCCATATGGTTCTACAATCGTGTCCGGCCAGTTCTTCAGTGCCGGAAATATATTGGGGATAGAGATGATCCTTGAATCAGGATCGGACTTCTTCAGCGCGATGTGGTTGCAGAATACCCTGTTTCAAAAGTTTGCGGCTGGATTGACGGTATCCTCCATCTGGTCTGGAGGCGATGGCTTTGCCTGTGTTTTGAATTCCGATTCTCCTTCTGTAGGGGGAGCCATATTCAGGATGGGGGAAAGGTATGAGGTGCCTCTTGGATTCTGCTGTCTTGGTGGTGCTCCGGTGGATGTGGCTGACGGGATACTTACAGTAGGACTGTCATCCATTACAGGAAAGAAACCTCTGCTATGGAAAGACGGGAAGACGGAAGAGCTGGACGTGAACGGCTACATCTGCACCGTCTCGTCTGTTCCAGGGAAATAGTATTATGTCTGGAAGCCGGGTCAGGCCTGCCAGGTAAGTGTGCGGGACTGGTCTGGATTAATGGTGAAATATACCTTAAGCGTCTCTTCCGGAAGAAGTTCCTCAATGTTTTCAGGCCACTCCATGATGCAGAGGCAACCGCTGTCAAGGTAGTCATAAAGACCGATTTCGATAGCTTCTGACAGCCTGTTGATTCTGTAAAAGTCGAAGTGGTACATCGGATCTCCGTCGGCTCTCATATATTCGTTTACGATGGCGAATGTAGGGGAGCCCACTGGATCCGTCACTCCGAGCACCTTACAGATTGCAGTAGTAAAGGTTGTTTTTCCGGATCCCATAGGAGCAAAGAAAGCCACAAGCGTATTCTCTCCTATTTTTTCAAGAAACTCCCTGGCTGCTCTCTCCAGATCTTCGATATTTCTGATAATGACTGTCTGTTCCATACCGCAAAGATAATCAATTGCAGAAGTATATCAACAATTCAATCCATTTCTCCTCTGACCAAAACGCGCACGAAATCCGTGTTTTCGTGCGCATTTTGTGTGTTTTTCCGACATTTTGACACTAAATCGTTCAAAACGTGTCTGTGTACCGTTGTCTTACAGAGGAAGTTGCTGGAGTAAATCAAGGTGAGTATAATATGCGCAGGCTACTCGAATAGGTTCTGTCTGTCCAGGAAGCGGTAGCCTGCAGCTTCCGATATGTGTTCGGGCAGAATATCCGGCAGGTCTGCAAGGTCGGCTATTGTCCGGGCCAGCTTTATTATGCGCGAACATGCTCTTGCCGATAGACCGAAGCGTTCTATTATGCGTTCCAGCAGCTCCTTGCAGTCTTCTGACAAGGGACAATATTTTTCTATCTGCCTGTTGCTCATTGCGGAGTTGCAGAAGATTTTTCTCTCCGGATCGGTAATTCCGGCATTCTCCTTTTCGAACCGTCGTGTCTGTATTTCACGTGCTCTCAGCACTCTTGCCGCTACTGCTGCTGTGTTTTCCGCTGGTTTTCTGTTCACAAGATTTCTGGCATCAACCTTAGAAACCCAGAGATGAACGTCCATACATACAATCTATTTTCACATCCAGTTTATTTTTATTAACTTTGCCATATAATAATCTGATTTCTATGGCAGTAAATGTATTTTTTCTTCGTGTCAGTGGATTGGGACAGCAGTTAGAATCTCAATTTGATGAGTTGTGGAATCATTATTCTAAGACTGATAATCTTAACAGAGATTCTATTAAAGTGGTGGAGTACAAGGAGAGTGGAGTGAAATTATCAGAGGAAGAAAGATTAGGTATAACTGAATTGAAGGGGATAGTTGCCTCAGAGGGTGTAGATACGATTTACACCTCAGAACTCTCCCGTATAGCAAGAACAGAGAAAGTCTTGTGGAGTTTTATTGAGTATCTGCAAGAGAACAAGATTCAGTTAAAGTGTAAGAATCCTGAGTTTACTTTGTTGGATGATGACAGAACGTCTATTCCATTCACGTCTCGTCTCATTATTTCAACATTCGGAACATTAGCGACCCAAGAAGCAATAGAAAAGAAAAGTCGATTTGCTCGTGGAAAAGCACGGAAGGCGAAGGAGGGTAAATACAATGGA
>JBGUTV010000012.1:0-13928 GCA_045133255.1 Candidatus Cryptobacteroides sp. | reverse complement strand
TTCAGCAGACAAGCGCTATCGCCAGAGCGAAAGGCGCAGATTGCATAATAAGTATTATGCAAAGACAACAAGAAACGCAATTCGTGCGATTCGTAACACTTCAGATAAGGCAGCAGCAGAGGCTAACGCACCTAAGGTTTACGCAATGATCGACAAGCTTGCAAAGATCGGTGTTATCCACAAGAACAAGGCTGCAAACCTTAAGAGCGGTATCGCAGTTTACATCAACAAACTTTCATAAAGAAAGCGTACCTTATAAAAGGTTTCTTATAGCAGAAGAGGAGCATTCCAGAAATGGATGCTCCTCTTTCTTTATAACAAATATCAAAACCAGGTTTGAAGTTTACGAGATGCCTTTTCCTTGACGTCAGGGGTAACGTTGGTGATTATGGCCTTCAGACATGCGGCGAGAGCAGCAAGGTCATCAGAGAATCCAAGGATGGGAACAAGATCCGGAACAAGGTCCATAGGAAGGATGAAATAGCCCAAGGCACCTAGGATCACAGCCTTATGCTTCATCGGAGTCTTCTTGTCCTGAAGGACATAATAAAGCAGGAGAACCGGATACACGACCTTTGAACCGGCACGTCTCGCAACAGTGCCGAGCTTGTTCCATAGACGGTTTTCATCATAGTGCTTACCGTATCTTTCTATATTTTCCGGTTCAAGCTTTTTCATACTTAGGCAAATCTACAAAATAATTGCCTATATTTGATGTTGCAATAAAAAGAATATGGCAATAATCAAGGAACTTAAGGGTGACAGACCGATTATAGGCGAACGCGCGTTCATTGCAGAAAGCGCTGCAATCATCGGAAGTGTAACTATTGGAGATGACTGCAGCATCTGGTATGGAGCAGTGCTCCGCGGAGATGTCGGAGCCATACGCATCGGCGACAGGGTCAACATCCAGGACAACGCTGTGCTGCACGCAACCCATCAGCAGTCAGAATGCATTATCGGCAATGACGTGTCAGTGGGACATGGTGCCAACGTGCATGGATGCATCATCGGCAACGATGTGATAATCGGCATGGGAGCCATCGTGATGGACAACACGGTCGTTCCTGACGGCACCATAATAGCTGCTGGCGCCGTGGTTCCCGCTGGCCAGAAACTGGAGCCGGGAATCTGGGCAGGAATCCCCGCACGAAAGATAAAGGACGGCTCGGAGGCAATTCAGGCCAAAGCTCACGCCAATGCCGAACATTACCTCCTCTACAAGACCTGGTATGAATAGACCATTAACATTTGGATGAGCTATGACTTTTATATAAATTTGTGAAACTAACATAAAACAACAAATCACATGAAAACAAAATCACTATTCCTCGCACTTGCGCTTGCAATCTGCACTTCATTTGCAGCCAGTGCACAGATCACTACCGGTGAACCCACAGCTAAAGTAATCCGTACCGGAAACCGTGCTAAAGCAGGTAACTTCGGACTCTACATAGGCGCCACATCAACTATGTTCAGCAACATGATCGACAGCAATGTGGACATAGTGCCACTCCCACTGTTGAACCTTAAATACATGACATCTGACAACTTCGAATTGAGAGTTGGACTGGAGGCATACAAACTCAGCGAAAATATCAGCGGAACAGTTGACACTGACCCTGGTATCAATGAAATAAAAGAGAAGTATGGAGAAAGCACCGTAATGCTTTATCCCGGATTTGCATATCACTTCTCTAGACTCAACATCCTTGATGTTTACATTGGAGCAGAACTTCCTCTCGGATGGGACACAAACATCAACAAGAGAATAGAAACAGAATATACAAGAAACATCACAAAACGCTCATTCGTACTTGGACTCGGTGCTTTCGTCGGTCTCCAAGCCTACATCGCAGACCTTCCATTAGCACTTGGAGTTGAGTATGGCATCTCTTCACGTCTTGATACAGGTCTTAAATACAAGACAGAAGAGACAAGAGACAATCAGACAACCATCACATACACAACAGACCGCAACGACCTCCCTAACATATACTCAAACGAAAGATACGAGAAGCTTCAGGCACGCAAAGGCGAGATAGGAGGTCAGCTTCGTCTTACATTGTCATATTATTTCAAGTAATAAAGGCATAGAACCATGAAAGCACTTAAGTTTATAATATGCGCTATGCTGCTTGCCATGACACTTGCATCCTGCAGTGTAACCAGGTACAAAGCATACACACCTACCCAAACTCAATTGAATCTCCAGATGGACGATCTTCATTATTTGGGAGAAACTGAAATCACAGTAGAATACAGAAGATATTTTGGATTCATTACCCAGATAGACAAAATCAACGGAAATGTCTATGAGCGTAAAGAAGTCAAATTATTCCCGATCTTCAGCAACAACAATATGACCGATGACCTGATGCCTAATCTCCAGGTCGCTTCATATAAATTGCTTGAAGTATTCCCTGACGCAGACTACTTCATAGTTGCAAACCAAAGCGCCGAAAAATATCAGCTCTTTCTCGGTTCACAAGTAACCGCAAAAGCTAAGGTAAAAGCATATTCATTGAAATAAATACAATATCCGGTGCCGGATGGACTTCTATCCTGGCACCGGATTTCACAATGCTTTGACATGAGAAGACTCTTCTTCATATTTCCAGCAATATTATTTGCTGCCATCAGTTGTATCAACGAGAACGATGCAACGGTTGTAGCCATATATGCTGAACCATCATCATACATTGTAGAATCAGGAGACAAGATATACTTAGATCTAGAAGTATCGACTCTCAATAACATCCTGACTGAAGTCGAGGTCAGCACATTTGACTCAGAGCACGGTACAAAAGAAATCCTGAGCACAAATCCAGGAACAAAGAAATTCAAAGATAGAATCGTATGGGAGATACCTTCCATGACCAAAGATACTACCTCCGTAGAAATAATGATTTCCGCTTCTGATGACGAAGACATCTCCAATCAGATGACAATAAGGATCAAAGCTACTGGAGGAAACTTTGCACTTACTCCTGAGCGAAGCGGCTACAGCATCTATTCCACAAAATCAGGCAAAGCTGACGCGTTCTCGTTCAGAACCTTACAGACACTCAAATCGTCGTCGGAAAGCGAGGATTGCGATATTATCTTCATTGACACAAAAGACAACGATGACATGCCTCGCAAATGGGGAACATGTACTGACATCGTTTTCTGCAAAGCCAACAACTTCGACTACGCTTCTGCAAGCAAGGCCAGCATACAGTCAATGTTCATGAACTCCGTCCGCCTTGACTCTGTGGAAGACCTTCAGTCGGATGACATTATCCTCATCGGCAGAGAAAGGCATGACGAAGAATCGACAATCCTCAAGTCCTTGGGAGTCATAAAGATCATTGCAATCTATGACGAAGAAGGCACTGTCAATGACCGTTTGATTTTCAATCTCAAAGCACTCTAGCGACTATAAGAGTTCCAGACCGATACCTGGAAGATTGGAGAGAGTGATCTTACCATCAACAACCTGCATTCCTTTATAGAGATCGTTGGTAATCAGAAGATTGCCATCCAGATCAGCAAAGTCTACGGCAGGTGCAAGCTGAGCTGCGGCAGACACAGCGCAGGAGGTTTCTGTCATACATCCTATCATAACCTTCATGCCCTCAGCACGTGCATAATTCAGCATCTTCCACGCCTCACGCATTCCGGTACATTTCATCAGCTTGATGTTGATGCCATGATAGGCACCTTTAATGGATGGTATATCGGCGAGGCGCTGGATGGCCTCATCTGCAAAGATAGGCAGAGGACTGCGCTCTGTAATCCATGCGTTGTCGTCCATATTCTCCTTGGCCATAGGCTGTTCTACCATAACCACACCGTTTTCTTTCAGCCAGAAGATTTCATCAAGAGCCTCTTCCCTATCCTTCCAGCCTTGGTTTGCATCCACTGCCAGCGGGAGATCAGTCACCTCACGAATGGTCCTGATCATCTCCTTGTCATTGTCCAATCCAACCTTGACCTTCAGTATATTGAACCTGTCAGCACATTCACGAGTCTTTTCCCTGACCACATCAGGAGTATCGATTCCTATAGTAAACGTAGTTGACGGAGCCTTTGCGGCATCCAATCCCCAAAGTCTCCACCAAGGGACACCGAGAAGTTTCCCGACAAGATCATGAAGCGCAATATCTATGGCAGCCTTGGCCGCTCCATCCCCTGGAGAGAGAGAATCCACATAGGCAAGTATGGTCTCCATCTGAAACGGGTCATTGAACTGGGAAAGGTCCACCTTCTGCAGAAAGGCTGTCACAGTCTCGACACTCTGCCCCAGATAAGGAGGCATAGAGGCCTCACCATAACCCGTAAACCCTTCATAGTCAATACGTACCTGAACGCCGGGAGTCGTCTTTCGGGAGTAGGAGGAAACCGTGAAAGTATGTCTCAGCTGAAGTTCATATGGAGCAAAGCTGAGCTTAAGCCCCGCACCTGTACCGAGTTTGTTCATATTGAATCGAGGCACAGAAGAACAACCCTGAGCAACAGTTGAAATCCCACCCAGGCTGCCCGCTACAGCAAGCCCTCCGGCCGTCTTGATAAAATCACGTCGTTTCATATGATCGCATATTATGGAGATATGTAAAGGTAAGGATTATTTCTTATATTTGTGAGTATTTTGAATAGAGGTATATGAGAACAGAAAGCATCACATCCGCCCAGAATGCAAAGATAAAGACCCTGATGGAACTGCAGGAGAAATCCAAGGCAAGACGAAAGGAAGGACTTTTTGTAGTAGAGGGACGCAGAGAACTTGAGCACTGCATCGCATCAGGATATGCTGTTCATACAGTATTCATCTGCAAGGAAATCCTGGGAGAAGATGCCAGCAGATCCGTATATGGAATCATCGATAAGACAGAAGTCAGTCAGCAGAGACAATGCACAATAATCGAGATTCCCAAACCGCTTTATGAAAAGGTTGCCTACAGGGGCAGTACCGAAGGAGTAATCGCAGAACTTCACTGCAAGGAGCACAGCCTCGAGAATCTTGAACTTAAGGAAAACCCGCTTGTAGTCATTCTTGAATCGGTGGAAAAGCCTGGAAACCTGGGAGCAATACTCAGAAGCGCTGACGCAGCCGGGGTAGATGCTGTAGTCATATGCGATCCGCTTACAGACCTCTACAATCCTAATCTCATACGCTCAAGCATCGGCGGAATATTCACTGTTCCTACTGCTGCAGCAACATCCGAAGAAACAATAAAGTGGCTCAAGGAGAACGGAATAAAGATCTATACCGCGCAACTTCAGGATTCTGAATGGTATTATGACACAGATATGAAGAGCGGCACTGCAATCGTGATGGGCACAGAAGCCACCGGTCTTACATCCATCTGGAGAAAGGCCGCTGACGCACATATAAAGATTCCAATGCTCGGAAGACTGGACTCACTGAATGTATCTGTCTCGGCAGCAATCCTGATGTACGAAGCCATTAGACAGCGAAATTCATGAAAAAGTTCGGTCTCATAGGGCACCCCATCGCCCATTCTCTGTCCCCTGCCCTTTTCAAGGCAGCATATGACGGGAAATATGCATATGACCTTATTGAAGGTGAGGACTTCGAGACCTCATACCGCAGATTCATCGAAGAATATGATGCAATCAACGTAACCGCTCCATTCAAGGAAGCAGCATTTGCAAAAGCTGACATTCTATCTGAAGAATGCGCATCAACCGGCGCCACTAATCTTCTAGTCAAGACACCTGAAGGCATCAAGGCATACAACTCCGACTTCCTTGGAGTCCGCATGTGGCTTTCAGAGGTGACTGAGGATCTGAAAGGCGTCAAGATACTGATTGTAGGATTGGGAGGTGCAGGAAAAGCGGCTGCGGCTGCGGCAGAGTCACTTGGAATGGATGTGATCAGAATGAACCGGACTGTCAGAGACAGCAGAACTCTCCCTCTGGACAAGTTCAGAGAATGCCTCAGAGAGGCGGATATAATGATATACAACATCCCTGCTGCAATTCCGGAACTGAAGGAGCTGACAGACAGCGATTTCAATGAAGACAAACCGAAGCTCATACTCGAAGCAAACTACAAAGACCCGTCTCTGCGTGAAACGATGGAGTCATTCGGAAGCAAAGCAGTCTACACTGGAGGCGAGACATGGCTTCTTTATCAGGCCATGACCGGATATAAAATATTGACAGGAGAAAAGCCCGATTTGACAAAGATGTCCGATGTTTTGTAAGAAAATATCACTATCTTGCAAAGTTTTTGGACAGGACCTCAAAACGAAACATATTTAACACAATATATTATGTCACTTAATAAAGCAATGCTGATCGGTAACGTTGGAAAAGACCCTGAGGTACGTTATCTTGACGGAAGTAATGGACAGGCAAAAGTGGCGACATTCACATTGGCCACAACCGAGAGGTACAGGGACCGTAACGGTGAAACTCGTGAAAACACAGAATGGCATAACATCGTAGCTTGGAGAAACACAGCTGATGTTGTCGAGAAATTCGTAAAGAAAGGTACTCAGGTATACATCGAGGGACGTATCCGCACTAGAAGCTGGGATGACCAGAACGGAAACAAGAGATACACTACCGAGATTATGGCTGACACTCTTCAGCTTCTCGGAAAGCGTCAGGACAATCCTGCAGGACAAGGCGGATACGCAGCTCAGCCAGTTCAGGCACAGCAGGGATATGCACAGCCGCAGCAGAGCTACCAGCAGCAGTATCAGCAGCCTGCACCGGCCCAGTCCTACAGCCAGCCGGCAGCTCCGCAGAACATTGCCAATGATGGTCCGGAAGACGATCTCCCATTCTAATCAACCGAAACAAAACACATAACAGATATGAAACTTGACGTAGTTCTCGGCCTCCAGTGGGGCGACGAAGGAAAAGGTAAGATTGTTGACGTTCTTGCAGGAAACTATCCTGTAGTTGCACGTTTTCAGGGTGGTCCCAATGCGGGTCACTCACTCCATTTTGAAGGCAAAAGTTTTGTCTTGAGATCAGTTCCTTCGGGAATCTTCAGACAGGATGCCATCAACATCGTTGGTAACGGAGTAGTGCTCGACCCTATCACATTCAAGGGAGAGTGTGACAACATCGCAAAGACAGGAATTCCTGTGACAGAGAGAATCGTGATTGCAAAGAAGGCACATCTCATCCTCCCTACCCACAGACTCCTTGACGCAGCAAATGAGGCAGCGATGGGCAAAGGCAAGATCGGTTCTACACTCAAAGGCATCGGCCCGACATACACAGACAAGATCGGACGTTATGGCCTTCGCGTAGGTGATATCCTCGCACCGGACTTCGCTGACAGATACGCTAAGCTCCAGAACAGACACATCACCATTCTCAACCAGATGGGCTTCGAATGTGATCCGCACGCTGAAGACGCTGCATTCATGGAAGCAGTCAACTTCATCAAGCAGTTCAAGCTTGTTGATTGCGAATATTACATCAATGA
This sequence comes from Candidatus Cryptobacteroides sp., assembly GCA_045133255.1. Taxonomy (GTDB): domain Bacteria; phylum Bacteroidota; class Bacteroidia; order Bacteroidales; family UBA932; genus Cryptobacteroides. Next base: position 6,472 of record JBGUTV010000012.1, on the reverse strand, counting down.
CCTCCTCAAGAACAACGAAGTACTTGCAGAAGGTGCACAGGGCTCTATGCTTGACATCGACTACGGTTCATATCCGTTCGTAACATCATCATCTACAGCTTGCGCAGGAGCATGTATCGGCCTTGGTGTGAACCCACGAATGATCGGCCATGTATATGGTATCTTCAAGGCATACTGCACAAGAGTAGGAAGCGGTCCGTTCCCGACAGAGCTTTTCGATGAGACAGGAGAGAAGATCCGCAAGATCGGACACGAGTTCGGAGCAGTTACAGGACGCCCACGTCGCTGCGGATGGCTTGACCTTGTAGCCCTCAAGTATGCTGTAATGATCAGCGGCGTAACCGATCTCATCATGATGAAGTCTGACTGCCTTGACACATTCGAGACAATCAAAGTCTGCACATCATACATTGTAGACGGACAGCCTTCAGACCAGTGGCCATTCGACACATACGCGAATATCGAGCCTGTGTACACAGAGTTCAAGGGATGGAACACAGACCTTACACACTGCCGCACAGAGGAAGAACTCCCTACAGAGTTCCGCGAATACATCGCGTTTATGGAGCAGTATCTCGGCGTTCCTATCAAGATCATCTCAGTAGGACCTGACCGCGAGGCAACAATAATGAGATAAACAAACATCCATATGAAGAAAATCGGCTGACATATCTGATGTCAGCCGATTTTCTTTTAACAAGAGATTGTTCTACTCAGTCATACCTGAAATTTTCTTCATCATCCAAGGATAAGCTGGCACAGAACCACTTGCCGCCGTACTTGCAGTAGGGTACGAGATATAGAACACACTGTATGAGAATGAAACATTTCCTACATTAGGAAGCACAGTGTTCAATCCTGTAATCTTAGCCTGAGTGCCCTGAAGGTCAGTCATCTTAGCCTCTGCCAATCTGACATTCTCAATATCGAGCACGGTCTGATAAGTTCCGTACGGGAAGGTACCATAATAATATATACGGCTTCCATCCGGACTTGATGCAACTTCCTGCGAAGTAAAATAAATCTTTCCGCTACTCTTGTCATAATAAAGTCTGAGACCCATATTATAGACAGCCTCGCCGATTGCCTCAGGCTCCCATCCCATTGAAAGATACCACATATTTGCATCAAGGTCATCGATATACACCTGCCAAGGTTTGCTTCCGTCGCTGAATGAAATCTCCCACCATCCGAGCCACTTATTATAGCCTTCTGTCGGAGTCTCCTGAGCGATAGTGATATCAGCACGCTTATAAAGGCCTGAAAGGTCACCATCCTCGTCTACGCCGATCATAAATGACACATACTCACCAGACCTTAATCTCTGCTCCTTCCAGATGGCATCACCCTTAAGGATCTTATCCTCGAAATCATCAGAGGAAGATACATAGGAAAGATAATCCTCAAAGATAGTCCTTATCTTATCCTTATGCTCAGCATTCTTCTTATAGTTTGCAAAATCATCTTCTGTGAGGGAGAGTACGATATATGCCTCATCATCGGTACTCTTGCAGTCAAAGTTCTCATATTCGATTACCTCAGATGAGCCCTCTGCAACACCTTCTGAACGCTCAGCCTTTCGTGAAATAGACCAGTTTGGATTCTCTTCCCATACATCAGGATCACGCCTTGTCTTAAACACCAGTTCAGCAACCTTACCGTACAAACGGCCAGACTTAGGATCTATACCCTTAACTATAAGGCGATAGGTCTGCTTTGCCTCAAGATTCTTGAGATTAAGACTTACATTCATACCTTTCTGAGAAACGACCTGATCTGTGAGTTCGTACTCCAGATGAATCCTCTGGGTTATCAGTTCATCAGCATCTGAGGTAAGATCATCAGTCTGTACATAAACCCACTGAGTATCCTCCTTTCCATTGTGCTTTACACGAATGCTGGCTGTCTGTAGGGAGACAACATCCTCCTTAAGGATAAACGACAGCCCCTCATCAAGAGTAATCTCAACTTCAGGAAGTTGATTGTCGCAACTCCAGAAACAAAGGGCCAAAAGGCAAACAATTGAAGATTTCAGAATATATGCAAGTTTCATATATTGTTAATATGATATAATAATGACTACTTAATCAAATTCCGTCAAAATTACCAAATAAAGCTAAGATTTGCAATTTTTTATAAAAAATAGAGCCGACCACTATGGCCGGCTCTATCAGTATAATATAGACTATTAGAGATCTGCAAGATTTTTCTGCATATCCATCGCTGGAGCAACAAGAATCTCCTGGAATTCCTTCTGACCGGTACCGGCTGGAATAGGATGTCCGCAGATAACGTTCTCCTTAAGACCCTCAAGAGTATCAACACGGCCTCTGATAGCTGCCTCGCTGAGAACCTTGGTTGTCTCCTGGAATGAAGCAGCTGAAATGAAGCTGTTAGTCTTCAACGCTGCTCTTGTGATACCCTGGAGAACCTGGCTTGCAGTAGCTGGCTTAGCCTCACGGAGAACCATCATCTTAAGACCCTGACGCTCGAGTGAAGAGTTCTCACCTCTCATCTCACGTGCAGTGATGATGTCACCCTCTGAGTAAGTCTGTGAATCACCTGGATCAAGGACATAGAATTTGCCATAGATCGCATCGTTGGTGTCCATGAACAGCCACTTGTCCACGAGCTCCTCTGGGAGGAATTCTGTGTCGCCCGGATCGTTGATCTGTACCTTTCTCATCATCTGACGAACGATAATCTCGAAATGCTTGTCGTTGATCTTCACACCCTGGAGACGATATACCTCCTGAATCTCGTTCACGATATACTCCTGTACCTTGATAGGGCCAAGAATACTGAGGATATCTGTTGGAGAAACAGCACCGTCAGAAAGTCTTGTACCAGCCTTCACGTAGTCGTTCTCCTGAACAAGAATCTGCTTGGTAAGAGGAACGAGATAGTGCTTCTCGATGCCAGACTTGCTTCTGATGATGATCTCTCTGTTACCTCTCTTGATCTTACCCATGATAACCTCACCATTGATCTCTGAAACGATAGCTGGGTTAGATGGGTTACGTGCCTCAAAGAGCTCTGTAACTCGTGGGAGACCTCCTGTGATATCGCTTGACTTACCGATAGCACGTGGAATCTTGATGATGATGTCACCGACCTTCACATCCTGGCCATCCTCAACCATTACGTGAGCACCTACAGGGAGGTTATAATGCTTAAGCTCCTCGCCATATGCATCTACGATTACGATGGTAGGGTTCTTTGACTTGTCACGAGACTCGATGATTACCTTATCTCTGTTGAGAGAGTACTCATCAGCCATCTCCTCACGGAATGTAACACCGTCGATCATGCTGTCGAAACGAACCTTACCGGCAGTCTCGATGATAGTGATCGCGTTATATGCATCCCACTCGCAGATGAGGTCACCCTTAGCAACCTTCTCGCCATCCTTCTTGTAAAGGACTGAGCCATAAGGCACATCGTACTGTGAGTATGTGATACCTGTATTCTCATCAACGATACGGACCTCGGTAGTACGGCTGACAACAACATCCTGAACTGTACCGTCGTCTGCAACTCTTTCGATTGTCCTGAGCTCCTCATATTCGAGCTTACCGTTGTATTTAGAAGTAACTGAGCTGTCAGCAGCTGTACTTGACGCTGTACCACCGACGTGGAATGTACGGAGTGTAAGCTGAGTACCAGGCTCACCGATTGACTGAGCAGCGATTACGCCGACAACCTCTCCCTTCTCAACCATTCTGCCTGAAGCAAGGTTACGTCCGTAACATTTTGCGCAGACACCCTTACGAGACTCGCAAGTGAGCACTGAACGGATCTCAACCTGCTCGATAGGAAGTGACTCGATGAGATTTGCAATGTCCTCAGTAATCTCTTCTCCTGCAGGAATGATAAGTTCTCCTGTAAGAGGGTTGAATACATCGTGTACTGAAGTACGGCCGAGGATTCTTTCTCCGAGAGATTCAACGACCTCATCCTTGCTCTTGATTGCAGTTGCAATGAGACCTCTGAGGGTACCGCAATCCTCCTCATTAATGATGACGTCGTGTGAAACGTCAACAAGACGACGAGTAAGGTAACCTGCATCGGCAGTCTTGAGCGCTGTATCGGCAAGACCCTTACGCGCACCGTGAGTTGAGATGAAGTACTCGAGCACCGACATACCCTCCTTGAGGTTCGAGATAATCGGGTTCTCGATAATCTCAGCTCCCTGACCGCCGGACTTCTGAGGCTTAGCCATCAATCCACGCATACCGCAGAGCTGCTTGATCTGCTGTGTAGAACCACGGGCTCCAGAGTCAAGCATCATATAAACAGGGTTGAATCCCTGCTGGTCGCTTGAGATCTGCTTCTCGACGATACCGGTAATCTGGTTGTCGATAGAAGACCAAAGATCGATAACCTTGTTGTAACGCTCGTTGTTGGTGATGAATCCCATCGCGAAGTTATTCTTGATAGACTCTACGGTATTATAACCGTTGTCGATCAGAGACTGCTTCTCCTCAGGGATGATCACGTCACCGAGGTTGAATGAAAGACCACCCTTGAACGCCATTGTGTAACCGAGGTTCTTGATGTCATCAAGGAACTGTGCTGTACGTGCTACACCAGTGTACTTGATCACATTTGAAATGATCTTTCTGAGAGACTTCTTACCGAGAATCTCATTGATATATGGTACAGACTGAGGAACAAGCTGGTTTACGATGATTCTACCTGGAGTAGTCTCTACCATCTCTGTACCTGCCTCTGGATTAAGCTTATCCTTAGGAAGTCTTACCTTGATCTTAGCATGAATGTCGATTGCCTTCTCGTTGAGAGCAATAATAACTTCTTCCGGTCCGTAGAAGCTCATTCCCTCACCCTTCACGCCTGGTCTAGCCTTGGTGATGTAGTAAAGTCCGAGCACCATGTCCTGTGAAGGCACAGTGATAGGAGTACCGTTTGCAGGGTTGAGAATATTGTGAGAACCGAGCATAAGAAGCTGAGCCTCAAGGATTGCAGCGTTACCGAGCGGAAGGTGAACAGCCATCTGGTCACCGTCGAAGTCGGCGTTGAACGCAGTACAAGCAAGTGGATGAAGCTGGATTGCCTTACCCTCGATCATCTTAGGCTGGAATGCCTGGATACCGAGACGGTGAAGAGTAGGGGCACGGTTGAGAAGAACCGGATGACCCTTCATCACGTTCTCGAGGATATCCCAGATAACCGCATCCTTTCTGTCAACGATCTTCTTTGCAGACTTAACTGTCTTTACGATACCACGCTCGATCAACTTTCTGATGATGAATGGTTTGTAAAGCTCGGCAGCCATGAACTTAGGAAGACCGCACTCGTGCATGTTGAGCTCCGGACCTACGACGATAACTGAACGTGCTGAATAGTCTACACGCTTACCGAGGAGGTTCTGACGGAAACGACCCTGCTTACCCTTGAGTGAATCAGAAAGAGACTTAAGAGTTCTGTTAGCCTCGCTCTTTACTGCATTTGACTTCTTCGAGTTGTCGAAGAGTGAGTCAACTGCCTCCTGGAGCATACGCTTCTCATTTCTGAGGATCACCTCAGGAGCCTTGATCTCGATGAGTCTCTTAAGACGGTTATTTCTGATAATTACCCTTCTATAAAGGTCATTAAGGTCAGATGTCGCGAAACGGCCACCATCAAGCGGAACGAGAGGACGGAGATCTGGCGGAATCACTGGAATGACCTTGAGGATCATCCACTCAGGGCGGTTAGTGCCCTTAGACTCCTGAAACCACTTCACAATGCTGAGTCTCTTGAGAGCCTCTGCCTTTCTCTGCTGTGAAGTTTCCTTGAGCATTCTCTGACGAAGTTCCTTTGCAAGTGCATCGGTATCGATGTCCTTAAGAAGCTCATAGATAGCCTCTGCACCCATACCTGCAACGAACTTGTCCGGATCGTCAGCAGGGAGAGTGCTGTTGCCTGGCATTGTGTCGAGAAGATCAAGATACTCGTCCTCTGAGAGGAGATCGAGTTTCTGAAGTCCCGATGTACCAGGATTGATTACGATATATTTCTCGTAGTAGATTACAGACTCAAGCTTCTTTGCTGCGATGCCGAGAAGAGCTGCAATCTTGTTAGGAGCTGACTTGAAGTACCAGATATGTGCTACAGGGACAGTGAGTTCAATGTGACCCATTCTCTCTCTACGCACCTTCTTCTCTGTTACCTCCACACCGCATCGGTCGCAGACGATACCACGGTAGCGGATTCTCTTGTACTTACCGCAGTGGCACTCATAATCCTTTGTAGGACCGAAGATCTTCTCGCAGAAGAGACCGTCTCTTTCAGGCTTGTAGGTTCTGTAGTTGACGGTTTCCGGCTTCAATACCTCTCCTGAAGACCTTTCTTTGATGTCTTCAGGAGAAGCAAGAGCGATGCTGATTCTTTCGAAATTGCTTTTTACCTTGTTTTCTTTGTTAAAAGTAGGCATATTTCTATAATTTCAATTGTCAGTAATTAGTCCAAA
>JBGUTV010000011.1:0-15611 GCA_045133255.1 Candidatus Cryptobacteroides sp. | reverse complement strand
GTATTTTCCTTTATGCATATGCCATTCTACGTTAGTCTGGCAAAGATAAATTCAAATCGGTTGACTCGAAAAACCTCTATAACTACCTAACTTTCAATATTTTCAAAGAACTTTTATGATTTTTTACCGGACACTAATGATTGGTGCCATAGATTATGTTGTCAAGGACTATCACCACATCCTTACCTATACAGAAAGCATAGTTCTCGGGGCCCATCTTGGACCTGTATGCGGCAGACGCTGCAGAATCGCCCTGAAGAGAAGCCTGATTGTCATGATTGCCGACAACAGGATAGAAAGGAATCCCCACCCTGACAATCTCCTTCCTGTACATATCCAGAATCTCGATCCTGTCCCAGCTTATATCTCCCAGCACAAGTCCCACAGCAGCACAGTCAAACTCACCCGCAGTCTTAGCCATATCAGCTACAGGCTCTCCTGCAAACTTAGCGAAATGAGCATCAGTATGAGTCTGAGGATCAGAAACGGCAATTATATGATAGTCGTCCCCAGAAGCTGTACGCCTGAGCTTGAAATCAAATCTGGTGCGACCTGACGCCGGCATGTAGAAAGCAGGAACACCGGAAGACCAGTCAGCGACATATCCCGAAGGGGTAACTATATGGACAAATTCCGCATCATCCCTCATATCAAACACAAAGTGTCCTTTTCTGTCAGTCACGGCAAACCCATAACCATCCGTAACGATAACGCCCTCCAGCCTCTCTGAGTCACACTTTACCGATCCCCTTACCTTTCTGGCCTCAGAGACAAGACAGAACGCCAACAACAATAAAATGATGAAGAACCTTTTCATAATAACAAAAACTATAATCCCAGCTTGATGAGAGAACGGTCGGAATCAGCCTTGGATTCGGCCTTCCTCTGCTTGAATGAATTGAAGTTATATGACAAGCCGAGCCAGAGCATGCGGGACACCCTCCTCCTTCTCATCCACCACTATTCCACTGATGTGGCATGAGCCTTGGGCATATCCAGCCAAACTCATGAATATCAAGAATATACAACAGGTAATATATCTTATTCCAATCTTCATTATCATTGTTCCAAAAGCAATGACACAAAGATAATCCTAAAACACATAACCTGACAATAAAATACATCCAATCTGATTAATTCTTGGAATGTCTGAATAATTTTCTACCTTTGCGCCACAATAGTAAACACTTTTACTATATAAGCGTATACTAAATCTAAACCTTTTTATATATGGAATCATTTATGATTTCCGGAATCCAGCAGATCGGTACCGGAACAGTAGATTTCAGAAAGTCGTGGAACTGGTACATCGAAATGTTCGGCATCGATGTAAAGATTCTGGAAGACGACACAGTAGCAGAACGCATGCTCCCATACACCGGAGGCATGCCTCATCAGCGCCATGCCTGCATCGCAGTCAATCTTCAGGGCGGCGGAGGATTCGAGATATGGCAATACTCGAAGCGTAAGCCTGAACCTTGTCCGTTCACAATATCGGTAGGTGACCTCGGCATCTTTGCAGCAAAGCTTAAATGCCGTGACGTCGCAGCCTTCCACAATATCCTTTCCCAGAAATGGCCTGACTGCACCACCCCGGAGACACTTCCGGACGGCACTCCGTGCTTCTATGTCAAGGACCTCTACGGAAACTGCTTCCAGATCGTTGAAAGGAAAGACGTATTCATCGAACAGAACAAGCCGACCGGCGGAATGATCGGCGCAGTCATCGGCGTCACCGACATGGAAAGATCAATCCGATTCTACCGTGACGTACTCGGCTACGACACCATCATCAGCGACACGACAGGCCCGTTCAGCAAACATTTCTTCATGCCGGGCTCCGACAAGAACTGCCGCAGGGTGATTCTCGGCGCCCCTAAGCGCAAAGGAGCATTCGCGGAACTGTTCGGAGACTCGACTATAGAACTTGTGCAGGCCCTCGAATACACTCCTCGCAAGATCTTCGAGGGACGCTACTGGGGAGACCCTGGATTCATCCAGGTATGCTTCGACGTGACAGGCATGGACAGCATGAAGAAATTCTGCGCAGAAAAAGGCCATCCATTCACAGTGGACAGCTGTCCTGACGGAGAAATCTTCGACATGGGTGATGCATCAGGACGCTTCGCATACATCGAGGATCCGGACGGCACGCTGATTGAGCTGGTCGAGACCAACAAGGTGCCGGTAGTAAAGAAATTCGGATGGTTCATAGACATGAAGAAACGCAATCCGGAAAAGAAACTCCCTAAATTCCTCTTCAGAATGATGGGACTTGTATCAAAGGAAACAATCAAAAATCAATAGATATGTTTACAGATATTTTTGACAGAATCAGAAAGTCAGCAGGTGGCCCTATCGGCCAGTACCGTGAAAAAGCAGAAGGTTATTTCGCATTCCCACGTCTTGAAGGCGAACTGGGACCAAATATGAAATTCAACGGCCAGGATGTTCTGTGCTGGAGTCTCAACAACTACCTCGGACTCGCAAACCATCCTGAAATCCGCAAGGCAGATGCAGAAGCTGCTGCAAAATGGGGACTCGCCTACCCTATGGGAAGCCGAATGATGACCGGTCAGACTCATCTTCACGAAGAGCTTGAGCGCAGACTCGCAGCATTCGAGAAGAAGGAGGCTGCCTTCGAGTTCAACTTCGGCTATCAGGGCATCGTGTCGACAATTGACTCGCTCGTATGCCGTCACGACGTCATCGTATATGACGCAGAAGACCATGCATGCCTTCTCGACGGTATCCGTCTCCACGTAGGAAGCAAATATAAGTTCCGCCACAACGACATCAAGGACTGCGAAAGAGTACTTGCAAAAGCATGTGAAGAAGCAGAGAAGAAGGGCGGCGGAGTCCTCCTCATCACCGAAGGCGTATTCGGAATGACCGGAGCACTCGGAATCCTCGACCAGATCGCAGCACTCAAGAAGAAATACAAGTTCCGCATCATGATTGATGATGCTCACGGATTCGGTGTGATGGGTGAGCACGGACGCGGAACATCGGAGCACTTCGGAGTGATGGACGAGGTCGACATCTACATCGGAGCATACGCAAAGTCAATGGCCATCATCGGCGGATTCGTAGCAGCCGACAAGGACATCATCGACTACCTCAAATACAACATGCGTTCGCAGATCTACGCGAAGTCGCTTCCTATGCCTATCGTGGAAGGCTGTCTCAAGAGACTCGACATCATCGACAGCCCTGAGGGTGACGCACTCCGCGCACAGCTCTGGAAGGTGACAAGAAGCCTTCAGAAAGGATTCCGCGAACTCGGATTCGACATCGGACCTGCCGAGGCATGTGTAACACCTGTTCTCGTAAAGGCAGGAGTCAACTCAGCAGCCAACATCGCAGTTGCACTCCGCGAGGAATACCACATCTTCTGTTCTGTAGTCATCTACCCTGTAATTCCTCCGGGAATGGTGATCTTCCGTATCATCCCTACAGCTGCCCACAGCATGGAGGATGTCGAAAGGACACTTGCAGCCTTCAAGGACATGAAGGAGAGACTTGACAGAGGAGAATTCGACAAGGAAATGCCGAATATGGCGCTCCTGAAATAAGCCATGCAATCAGTCTGGATCACAGGAGCATCCTCCGGAATCGGTGAAGCATGCGCCTACCGGTACGCAGAAGAAGGGGCAAGACTCGCTCTCACCTCTTCTTCTGCAGACCGTCTTGAAACAGTTGCAGCAAAATGCCGTGAATTAGGGGCAGAAGAGGTGACTATTTTCCCCTTTGACCTCACCTGCCTCGACGGCATCGACAATCTCACCGACAGAGTATGGGATGCTCTCGGAGGCATCGACATAGTAATGCTCAACGCCGGCATCAGCCAAAGGACCAACGTAGAGGACACCTCAATGGAAATGGTACGCAAGATAATGGAAATCAATTACTTTGCACCGGTAGCCATTGCCAAGGGACTTCTGCCGAAAATGTCTGCCAGAGGCGGCGGAAAGATTGCCGTGACAACATCCATAGCCGGAAGATTCGGATTCCCGCTGCGATGCGGATACAGTTCATCTAAATTCGCATTGTACGGATTCTTCGAAACCCTCCAGGCTGAATACTATAACGCCGGTATCAGAGTGACGATCGTATGTCCGGGCCGCGTACAGACCAACATATCCAGATATGCCCTTGACAAGGGAGGAAAGCCTCACGGAGTGATGGATCCCGGTCAGGCAGGCGGAATGACGGCAGAAGCCGCGGCACGCGTCATCACAAGAGCGATAGCAAAGGAAAAGAAGGAAGTGCTGGTAGGAAGGAAGGAACTTCTTATGGTATATATAAAACGCTTCTTCCCTGACCTTTGCGCCACTCTTGCCCGTAAAATCAAACCTATGTAGCAGTATGGGAAAGCTGTATGATCTTTTGAGAGAAGACTACAGGGTCAAGGAAGGTCTTAAGACCTGCATCAACTGCGGAACCTGCACGGCGATATGTCCGGCAGCCGAGTTCTACAGATATGACCCTCGCAGAATCGTGGACACGGTCCAGAGAGGCAACGATGAAGACATCGAGGCCCTGCTCAAGAGCGATACCATATGGTACTGCGGAGAATGTCTCTCCTGCCTCACAAGATGTCCCCGCCGGAATGGTCCGGGACTGGTGATAATGGCATTGCGCGACCTTTCTGCAAGGCTCGGCTACTTCGTCGAATCAGAGAAAGGACGCCAGCTGTACCCTCTCACAAAGATAATGACAGGCAACATCCTCAAATACGGCTACTGCATACACCCTGACACCTTCAGCTGGGAAGACCACGTGGAATCCGGCCCCGTCTGGAAATGGCACACGGAACATCTCGAAGACAGCTACGCAAGGCAGGGAGCCAATTTCCGCGGCACCGGCCCGGGAATCCTACGCAACATCCCGAAAGAGTCTCTTGACGAACTGAAGAAGATATTCGACGTCACAGGGGCGACGGAAAGGATGGAAACGGTGGAGAGATTCTCAAAAGCCAAAGCCGAAGAAATGGGAATGACAATGGAAGAGTATTTCCGACACACATTCGAACACTGCTCTGACGGGCATTTCAACAACGACTGACAGGAAATGATATATCAAGGCAAACAGAAGATATGGAGTGATTATCAGAAGGAGATCCCTGATGATAAGTGGTACTACGTGCGCAGCTGCATACGCCAGAACTTCTTTCCTGCGTCGGAAAAGATGTTCCTGGAAATATGCAGGAACGTTCTGGGCAAGGACATATACGAAAACGAGCACCACACGACCTGCGGAGGAATCGCCTATCACTGCGACACAATCCCTCAGGAGACAGCAATGACCATCGTTGCAAGACAGTTTGCCCTGATGACCGAAGCAGGTTACGAAAATTATGTCGCATCCTGCATCACATCATTCGGCAACTACACGGAGATTCTCGAGACCTGGAACGAATTCCCGGAACTTGAGGCCAGGATACGCGAACTGCTCTGGAAAGCCTGCAGGAAGGAATTCAAGAAGCCTAAGCATCTGGCTCATTCGAGCGACCTCATCTTCAAGTTCCGCAACGAGATAGCTGAAAAGGCGAAATTCCGCCTTGTAAACAAAGAGACAGGAGATCCTCTCAAAGTAGTGGAGCACATCGGCTGCCACTACTCCAAGATGTTCCCGTCAAAAGGAGTCGGCGGAGCCGAATATCCATACGTACTGACTGGAATGGTGGAATCCTGGGGAGGAAACATCATCGACTACCCAGAGAGAAGACACTGCTGCGGCTACGGATTCCGCCAGTACCACGTAAAGGCGAACAGAGGCTACTCGATCTCGAACACACACAAGAAGTTCGAGTCCATGGCCCCTTACAAGCCGGACATGATCATAACCAACTGCCCGGGATGCCCTTATTTCCTTGACAGATGGCAGTATGTGATTGCAGAAATGGAAGGCAAGACCTACGGCCAGAACGGATTCGGAATACCGGTATTCACATATGAAGAGGTGGCCGGACTTGTATTGGGATATGACCCGTGGGATCTCGGCCTTCAGCTGCATCAGACAGCAGTGGAGCCTCTTCTGGACAAGATAGGAATAGAATACGACCCTGAACAGAAGTATAAAGGTCTGGACAGAAAGGACATAATGAGACCTGAGCTTCCGAAAGTAATGAAATGCTTCTAAAACCACCGGGACATGAAGGAGATAATAGCTATAATAGGAGGCGGAATAGCCGGAATGGAAGCTGCAGCCCAGCTTCTGAAGCTTGGTCACACCCCTATCATAATCGAGAAAGGCGACCGTCTGGGCGGCCATGTGGCACGCTGGCACAGGCTTTTCCCGGACCTCACACCTGCCGGTGAACTCATCGACAGGCTGACCGAAGCCTGCAAGGAAGCCAACATATTCCTCAACACTGAGGTTTCCATTGTAAACCGTCTCAGAGACGGCTACAACATCATCCTTTCCAACGGCATTACGATAAGCACCCGATACATCCTCATGACGACCGGATTCAAGATGTTCGAAGCGTCGAAGAAGGAAGAGTACGGATATGGAATATACAACAATGTCGTCACCAATTCAGACCTTGAGAATTGGTTCAACGGCAACAAGGACGAGCGCATAGACAGTTCGTCGATGAAGGCAATCGGATTCGTGCACTGCGTGGGCTCGCGCGACGAAAAGGCCGGCAACGGCCAATGCTCGAAAGTGTGCTGCATCACTGCCATCAAGCAGGCGATCGAGATGAAGGAAATGTATCCAGACGCGCAGATATACTGCTTCTACATGGACCTCCGCCTGTTCGGAAAGAAGTTCGAGGACTTCTACACCAAGGCTCAGCGCGACCACGGAATACACTTCATCAGAGGCAGGGTGTCAGAGGTAAGCGAGAACATAGACGGCAAACTGATCGTCAAGGCAGAAGACACGCTGCTCGGCAAGCCAGTCAAGGTTACCCTGGACCTTCTTGTGCTCATGTCCGGAATGGCATGCAATCCTGAGAGCACAAGACTCGCATCCATGATTGCCCTCCCTACAGATTCGGACAGATTCCTCAAAAGCGAGGACAACATAATCCACATCACCTCCTCTCCAAAGAAGGGAGTGTTCTACGCCGGAGCCTGCACAGGTCCCAAGACCGTGCCTGAAACCCTTGCAGAGGCCCGTTCGGCAGCCTTGGATATCCATTTCAAGATACAGGAGGCATAAGACATGAACGGATTCGGCTTCAGGCTTTCACCAAGTTCCGCAATCAATCTGGACAAGATTGACAGGACGCTGTTCGACGAGCTGTGCAGAATAGAGCCCGACGCTCTGCGCTGCATGGCCTGCGGATCGTGTACCGCCACATGCACATCGTCCGGTCTCAGCGGAATGAGTGTCAGGAAGATGCTGCTGAATCTACAGAGAGGCAAGGTGGATGAAACCGTCAGGATGATATCCGGATGCATGCTCTGCGGAAAATGCACGATGGTATGTCCAAGAGGCATAAAGACCCGCCGTCTCATATTGACAGTCAGCAGGTTATATAAAAAGGAGGAGAAGGTATGATGAGGGAGATATATCCATCCGGCTTCAACAGTTTCGTGACGCCTTTCATGCTGGGAATGCTTTTCGTTCTCGGCTGGTGTCTCGTCGGTGCATTCAGGGTGCTGCTTGAACTGCCGAAAGAAGACAGAAAGAAGCTCGCATTATCCTTCATCAACCCTAAGATAATGGCGAAGAACATCAGGGACTGGTTCCTTGACTGCCTCATCCACGTAAAGCTCTGGAAGCGCAACAAGCTTCTGGGATACATGCATTCAAGCATAGCCTTCGGATGGTTCATGATAATCGTCATAGGCCACATAGAAGTATTCCTCTACACCCCTGAAAGAATCCACCGTCTGTGGTACCCGATATTCTTCAGATATTTCGTTGCAGTTTCAGACAGCACAATGGAGGGAGCGCTTCTTTTCTTCCTGATGGACCTGTTTCTGCTTATCATACTGATCGGCATATTGCTGGCCATAATCAAAAGAGTGCACTCGCGTCTGTTCGGAATGCGGCGCACGACACGCGGCAGCCTCACAGACCTGATAGGACTGTATGCCCTTTGGTGCATATTCCCGTTGAGACTTCTTGCAGAAGGATTCACTGCCGACATAAGCGGAGGCTCCTTCCTCACAAAGTCATTGAACAACCTGCTGCACCTGTTCTACAGCGACCCTACAAATGCGTTGCCTGTGTGGTGGGCATATTCCATTGCATTGGGAGTATTCATGTGCGTACTTCCGTTCAGCAGATATATGCACATCCCTGCAGAAATCCTTCTCATTCCAATGCGAAACGCCGGCATCCAGATCAGACACTCCCGCAAAGGCATCTCCAGACTGCAGGTACACTCATGCCCAGGCTGCGGAGTCTGCATAGACGCATGTCCTCTCAGTACTGTGCCAGCCAATGTAAGAGACACCACAGTCTACCTCAACAGGCAGCTGAAACGCAACAACAGAAGACGTATAGAAGAAATCAGCGACAAATGCCTCCTGTGCGGAAAATGCTCGGCAGTGTGCCCTGTGGGAGTGGAAGGAGACAAGCTGAGGATAGCGCAGCGAGCTACAAGGGAATACGGAATATCTGCGGATTATTCGATGATAGACCAAAACGGATTCGTGAAGGACAAAGGCAGGCGTGTGCTGTATTTCGCAGGATGCATGACGCACCTGACGCCTTCGATCAAGAGAGCCCTCACATCCATCCTCGAAACAGTCGGAGAGGATTATTCCCTGATGGATGAAGACGGAGGAATATGCTGCGGAAGGCCAATGCTGACAGCCGGCAGGAAGGATGCCGCCATGCAGATGATCGAAAAGAACACCGAAATCATCAGATCTTCGGGAGCATCAGTGCTTCTGCTGAGCTGCCCTATATGCTACAGGATATTCAAGCAGGATTATAAGCTTGAAGGAATCGAAGTCCTTCACCACAGCGAATACATCGACAGACTTATCTCTGAGAAGAAGCTGGACATATCCAGAACAGACCTCAGATACGCCTACCACGATCCTTGTGAACTCGGAAGAGGATGCGGGATATATGAAGAGCCTAGAAATGTGGTGTCGGCTGCAGGAGAACTCGTGGAAGGCGTCAGGAGCGGAAAGGAAAGCATATGCTGCGGAGGCAGTCTCGGCAGCCTTACTCTAAGCGACGACCAAAGAAGAAGATTGGCAGAGAATGCACTAGGCAACCTCACGTCGGCATCTCCTGATGCTGTGGTTACCGCCTGCCCTCTATGCAAGAACACTTTCAACAGATATGCGGCCGTGCCGGTTCTCGACATCGCGGAAATCGTGGCGCAGGCCTCAGGTAGAAATAACACAAAACAATAATACTATGGAATTTACACCTACAAAGTATTCATTGATCTGCTGTGCAGACGGTCATAGATTCGAAGACACAGGATGGTGTCTCGCAGACCCTAAGTGCGGATGCCCAAGCCTTGTCAGGGCAGAATACGAAAAGAAGCAATATGAGCCTCGAGAGGATCTCGACGGCTTCTACAGATACGCAAACTGGCTCCCTATCCAGAGGACACTCAAAGGTTCAGGAACCCCTGTGACCTACAGGAGCACCGGTCTCGCAGCTGAGCTCGGTCTGGAGAACCTCTACATCACATTCTCAGGATGGTGGCCGGAGAAAGGCGCAAAGATGACAACCTGCTCGTTCAAGGAGACTGAGGCATATTCAGTATGCGGCAGACTTGGTGCGGACAACAGGAAGATTCTTGTCGTGGCTTCAGCCGGAAACACCGCCCGTGCATTCGCAAAGGTATGTTCAGAGAACAATATTCCGCTTCTCATATCCATCCCTGCAGACAACATAGGAGCGATGTGGTTCAGCAAGCCGCTCAACGACTGCGTGAAGATCATCGCATCTCCTGAAGGATCGGACTACTATGACGCCATTGCGCTTTCCGACAAGGTCTGCACAGACCCTGCATTCATGGCAGAAGGAGGCGCAAAGAACGTGGCACGCCGCGACGGCATGGGTACAACCCTTCTCTCGGCTGTAGAAGTGATCGGAAGGATTCCAGACGCATATTTCCAGGCCATCGGAAGCGGAACCGGAGCCATTGCCGTGTGGGAAAACAACCTCCGTCTCATCGAAGACGGAAGATGGGGATCGCACAAGATGCGTCTCTACCCTTCACAGAATGATCCGTTCACAATAATGTATGACACATGGAAACTGCATTCCCGCCAGCTGGTGGACATGAGTCCTGACGATGCCCGCAAGGCAGCAGCAGAAATTGACGCAAAGGTCCTTTCAAACAGAAAGCCGCCTTACTCATTGGCAGGTGGCCTTTTCGATGCAATGGAAGACGCCGGCGGAGATATGTTCAAGGCGACCAATGAAGAGCTCCGATTCTGGAAGAAGAGATTTGCAGAGCTTGAAGGAATAGACATTCATGATGCACCGGCAGTGGCAGTGGCATCACTGGCAGCGGCAGTCAAAGAAGGAGCAGTAAAGAAGGACGAGACCATAATGCTGAACATCACTGGAGGAGGCGAAGAGCTTGCAAAATCGCAGCAGGAGATATTCTACGCGAAGCCGCACCTCATCCTCGATCCGGCTCTTCCGACAGAAGAAGTCATCAGTTCAGTGAAGGCGCTGTTCTAGAGGTCAGGCTCGGCAACAGTCATATTGCGGTTGAGTTTTCCCAGAGTCACAAGGAAGGAGCGCAGTTCCTCTTCACTGATGCCTATGAGCATCTCGTCGAGAATCGAGATACCCTTCTGCTTCGCACCTGGCTTCAGGCCCTCGGCCTTCTCCGTGAGAACAAGCGTATTGGACCTCCTGTCCTGACGGTTCTGCTCGCGCACGACAAAGCCCTTGCGCTCAAGAGCATCAACCAGTTTGGTAACGGAGTTCTTATCCTTCTGCATCTGGTCCGCGAGCTGCTGCTGGGACATGGAGCCTTGATTCCAAAGAAGATCTATGAGGATGAACTGCTCCGGAGTAAGGGGAACATCCATCTGCCTGAGCTTAGCAGCAATGAACTGTTTGAGTTTGCAGCCTGTAAGATTCAATTCAACGGCGATTTCTTTGGATAGTAACATTGGTATACAGTATTAGATTTTTACAAAATTAAAAAAATATAATAAGATATGAAAACATCCATCTCAAAACTTTGGAAAAGTGAAGACTGGCTGGCAGTATGGATCGGCTTCATCCTCATTATCGTAGCTGGAATCTCCGTCTTGAGCGGATCTTTCGACTTCAGCGCAGCTAAGTTCTCCACATGGCATCTCTGGGAAGACGTGGCAGAGCCCAAGACCCTGGCATACATATTCTCCGGAGCATTCCTTGCAAAGCTCCTCCGCACATTTGCAGTTCTAGGTCTCCTGTTCACAGCAGGCGTGAAGCTTCAGGGAGAGAAAATCCGTAAATTCCTCCCCGCCTTCGCAGTCCTCTTCGTGATGGCTATCGCCGTAAGGCTCATCAGTGCGGAATTCACCCTCAACCGCTACCTCGAGTGGGCATTCTGGGCACTCATCGTCGGACTTCTCGTATCCAACACTGTAGGAGTTCCCGAGTGGCTTCGTCCGGCCATCCGTACAGAATTCTACATCAAGACAGGCCTTGTGGTGATGGGATTCAGCGTGCTGTTCAGCAATATCGCTAAATTCGGCCTCTACGGCCTCGGCATCGCATGGGTAGTAACCCCTATCGTGATAATCTTCATGTGGTGGTTCGGAACCCGCATCCTCAAGATAGACAACAAACCGCTTGTAATCACCGTGGCCTCGGCAACATCAGTCTGCGGAACCAGCGCAGCTATTGCAACAGGTGCCGCAGCCGGTGCAAAGAAGAATGACCTCGGAATCGCAATCTCCGTATCCATCATATTCACAATCCTCATGATGGTATTCGAGCCAATGATCATCAAGGCTGTCGGAATGAGTCCTCTCATGGGTGGTGCACTCATCGGCGGAACCGTCGATTCCACCGGAGCCGTAGTGCTGGCAGGCAACGCCCTCGGTCCTGAAGGCGAGCAGGCTGCAGTCCTTGTGAAGAGTATCCAGAACATCCTCATCGGCTTCATCGCCTTCTTCGTGGCAGTATTCTTTACCACCAGAATCGACAGCACACAGTCGCGTACCGTAGGAGCCGGCGAGATCTGGACACGCTTCCCTAAATTCATCCTCGGATTCTTCGCCGCCTCTCTCATCGCCTCATTCATCATCCAGCCGATTTACGGCGGTGCAGAAGTAAAGGCAATCAACACAGTTCTCGACCAGTACAAGAACTGGGCATTCGTCCTTGCATTCACAAGCATCGGACTTGACACAAACTTCCGCGAAATCATCAGCCAGCTCCAGGGCGGCAAAGTGCTCTGGCTCTACATCGTAGGCCAGCTGTTCAACATAGCGCTCACCTTCCTCGCCGTATGGCTCCTGCTCTCAGGCATCCTCTTTGAGATACCTGTACTTGAACTTTACAAATAATGACACGTAAGGATAAAATAATCAGAACGGTCACAGCAATCGTCGCTGCGGCCGTTCTGATATGTTCAATCGTCATCGTTACTCTCCGACTCGGTCTTGTCGAAGGCTATGACTTCGGTGCGGGAGCCTATTACTACGCCGACATCCCCGGATTCGAGAAGATCATGAACGACGAGGCCTACAAGACATCCGTACCCGTATGGCTGCACATCGCCCTTTTCCTAGGCTGGGGCTGGCTCATGTACCGCCTCTGGGTCTGGATCGACAGCAGGAAGTAATGAAAATTTTTCATTATTTTTGCGTCTCAGACAAATACAATGAAATCTAGAGAGAAGGAAATACGGAGAATCACCCTGTGGGGAGCTGTTGTCAATCTGGCACTTACAGCCGGCAAGTTCGTGGCAGGCACACTCGGAAGCAGTGCCGCAATGATTGCAGACGCAGTGCACTCGCTGTCGGATCTGCTTACTGATGTGGTAGTGGTGGTGTTCACTCACATCTCCTCAAAAGGCAAAGACAGAAAGCACTCTTTCGGACACGGAAAATTCGAGACCATGGCCACACTGCTCATCGGAGTCATACTGGTGGTCGTGGGAGCAGAACTTATGGCAAACGGCGTCAAGAGCATCATCGCCGTCATCAATGGAGACACCATCCCTAAACCCGGCTACATAGCCCTTATTGCCGCAGCCGTATCAATCATAGCAAAGGAAATCCTCTACCAGGCCACCGTCAGAGTCGGAAGAAAGACCGACAGTCCGGTCGTCATAGCAAATGCCTGGCATCACAGAAGCGATGCGCTTTCATCCATCGGAGCCCTCCTCGGAATCGGAGGTGCCATCATTCTCGGAGACAAATGGACAATCCTTGACCCTATCGTCTCATGCTGCATCAGCATAGCGATCATCATCGTCGCCATAAAGATATCCCTGCCAAGCCTCGCGGAACTCCTTGACACAGCCCTGCCGGAAGACATTGAAAAGGAAATCATCTCCACAGCGTCCTCTGTGCCCGGAGTCAAGGACATCCATGAGCTCAAGACCCGAAGAAACGGAATCTCATTCATAATCATCGCCCATATAGTGGTCAATCCGGAAATATCGATAGTGGAGGCGCACGACATATCCACAGCAGTCGAAAGCGCCCTGAAAGACAGATTCGGAAACGAAAGTCAGATCAGCATCCACATCGAACCTGACGTGGACTCAAAATAGGAGTGCACGACAATTTAGAGCCTGATTCCAAGACCGGCCATTCCAAAGGTTGTAGCCGGAAGAATAGGCCCAAAGTACTACTGAAGCACAAGCTAAGATAAGCTACATATCCTCCAGAGAAACACCTTTCTGAGCCACACTGTAGTTCTTGAACTCTCCAGTGGCGCGAGTGAAAACTGCTATCTTGCTATTCAGAAGCTCCGGATCATAGTTCTCAATCTTGCGTTTAACTTCGATGAAGATGGCTTGCTCGTCAAGTTCGTTTTCCGCAACGATGTCAATTTCGTTTTCGCCTTTACGATCCCACCAACTGCCGATGCGGGTGTATTTCTTGCTTTCGATAAGGATGCGTTTGAAGTAGCGTTCAAGCATAAGTCCGGAGAAAGTCTCGTAGTCGCGATTGATGATGGTCTTTACAGCGTCGTAGTTCTCGATCTCAAGCATATAGTTGTACTTGTATACGTAGCGGAACCAGAATGTGAAAAAGTTGTCTTCAATCGTATATCGAACATTCTTGGTTGAACTTTTTTCAAAGATAGGCTGCTTCTTGCTGATGACTTCATATTCATGCTCCAACTTTGTAAGGTAGCCACCGATCTCCTTGCCGACGATATTCTCTATATCTGATCGTGAAGTCTTGCCGCGTGCAATTGCTTGAAGGATTGAGAAGTATATGCCATAGTCTTTGCCGAATTCTTCAATGAGAATGGCTTTGCCTTCGCCCAGGAATATTGAGTCTGATTTGATGATCTGATTGAGCATCTTTGTTTTTGTTGTGGCTCCTGCATCTATGAGCAATTGAACATATTTAGCGACTCCACCTGTAAATGAGTAGAGAGCAAGCAAGTCTTCTGAAGTGTAATCCGGGTTATATTCAGCCATTATCTCCTTCAGTACTGCAGGAGTAAACGGTTTTATCGACATAAAACGCGTCTGGCGATTGTACAACGGCTCTTTCTTATCTTTGAATATCTTTGTCATCATTGAGTAGATGGAACCGCAGACTATGAGGTTGATGTGGGCCACAGTATGATACTTATCCCAGATACGCTGCATGTCGCTATAGACAGATTTATTGACTTTGAAGAACTCCTGGAACTCATCAATAAACAGTGTTAACGGACGTTCGACGGAGAGCTTCATCAGATACTCGAAGATCTCAGGAAAACGTTCAACTTTACCCATCATAGGTAGGCCTAACTTGGTTTCAATTTCAAGGAGGTAGTCAGAGCATAAGTCGCTTTCGGCTTTGCGGGCCACAAAGAAATAAAGTATTGGCTGGTCTTCATATGCTTTCCATACAAGGTGGGTCTTACCGATACGACGACGACCGGTGACTACTGTGAATTGAGCATTGTTCTTAGACAACTCTTGAATCTCTTTGAGAGATGCTATTTCTTCTGTTCTGTCAAAAAATCTCATAGCTTTCAATATTTGCAGTTGCGAAACAGCGGTTTCCGAAACAGCGGTTTCGCAACTGCAAATATAATGAAAGTTTACATACAGAGATAGATAATCGATAAAACTTTTGTTCAATCTGATATCAGTAACCGTCTATGAATATGGCTATATGGTATAAAATGAAAGTCCTTAACTAATTGATAGTCAAGGACTTTTTTGTTTAAACTTTCGTTCTCAGCGGAGAGTGAGGGATATTCCCCATTGTTAAAATAGAGTCTTAAGTAATTTATTTACAATAACTTATTTTAGCAAATAGACTAATAGAGTCTATAATGTATGTTCTTTAATATAAGTAAAATTTGGTCCATAATTTGGTCCGCGAACTAACATTATTGTTTATGGTTTACGAAGAATACATTTCATTGACAATTTATTTCATTCGTTTGCAGATATCAAAAAAGTGCGTATATTTGCTGCATAATAATGGGTGGCCGAAAGGCTGTTATGAAAATAAGTTAAGGCGTTCAGATCCCTACTGAAT
>JBGUTV010000010.1:0-8167 GCA_045133255.1 Candidatus Cryptobacteroides sp. | reverse complement strand
CAGGGAAACACCCGAAACTGACACGAAAAACACAAAAACGTGTCTGAAACACAGGGAAATACCAGAAACTGACACGAAAAGCACGAAAACGTGTCTGAAACATAGGGAAACACCCGAAACTGACACAAAAAACACGAAAATGTGTCTGAAACACAGGGAAATACCAGAAACTGACACGAAAAACACGAAAACGTGTCTGAGACACAGGGAAACACCCGAAACTGACACGAAAAACACAAAAACGTGTCTGAAACACAGGGAAATACCAGAAACTGACACGAAAAGCACGAAAACGTGTCTGAGGCACAGGGAAGCACTCGAAACTGACACAAAAAGGACGAAAACGTGTCTGAAACACAGGGAAACACCCGAAACTGACACGAAAAACACGAAAACGTGTCTGAAGCACAGGGAAACACCCGAAACTGACACGAAAAACACGAAAACGTGTCAATCTAGGGACAACAGGGACCGGAAAATGGATTCCGTCCATGAAACACCCGCATTTTGTGGACAGGCCCACAGAAAACCAGACAACTTCCATGAAAACAGGCAATTTCATGGACAACATACAAAAGTATATGAAGATCAAGGAAGGATTTGTACTCCGTCAGATGTGCGGAGAGAACATAGTGGCAGGAGAAGGCCTCCAGCACGTTAATTTCAACAAGCTCATATCGCTCAATGAGAGCGCCGCCTATCTCTGGAATGAGCTTCAGGGCAAAGAGTTCACCCAGACAGAAATGGCAGAGCTGCTCATCAAGCGCTATGGCATTGACGAACAGCTCGCTATGATTGACTCTGAGAAGCTCATGGCTTCCTGGTCTGAAATCGGATTGACAGAATAACTCAGGAGAGCATCAACTTCCGGCAGGAGAGTAACATATACATCCCGACAGGTGCTCACACGCCGAGACAGATGTTACTTTCCGGCAACTCTTTCCTTAACACCCATATCCTTAAGGAGCTGGCGTGTAAGTTCAGGCTCATCTGTAGTTATCTGATCGACACCACGTTCGATCGCCTTACGGATATCCTCTTCCTTGTTCACAGTCCAGGTATTGATGCTCATATTGTTACGACGCGCAGCATCAAAAAGAACCGAGTCTCTGAGGAGAACCTTATACTTTGTATCGATTCCGTTGATGCCGTAAGTCACGAGCTCATCCGGATCTGCATCCTTCTCAAGATACTGCACTGTAAAGCCCGGAGCCTTTGCTGCAAACTCCTTGCAGATGTGCTTGCTGAATGAAATGAACATTACACGGTCCGGAGAGAAGATGCCATGCTCCTTCAGCTTAGCGATACTTGCATCTACAGCATTCGTCTCCACGCTGTCACATGAATGCTTCTTGAGTTCATACACGAGCATGGTCTTCGGAGATTTCTTTGCCTGCTCAAGGAACTGATCGATATTCGGAATAGACTCACCATTCTTCAGACGATAATAATCGAAATCAGATGCAGGATGCTTTTCAATTCTCTTTCCCTCAACGGAATTGTCATGGAATACAAGCAGCTGACCATCCAAAGACATATTTACATCAAACTCGCTTCCCCAGACTCCAAGTTCCTGAGCCTGCTTCAAAGCAGCAATTGAATTCTTCGCACTGCCGGAAGCCTCACAGTTCCAATATCCTCTGTGAGCAACGATGGCAATACCCTTTTCCTGAGCTGAAACAACATGCATAATGGCTACTCCTCCAATAAAGCCGATCAAGGCACATAATAAAAATTTCTTCATATAGCTTAAATTTAACAGTTCTTCTATTTCATAAGTCTCAGGCCGATACGGTTCCTGTCAAGATCCACTGATACTACGGTCACCATCACCTTCTGATGCAGCTTCAGAACCTTAGACGGATCTGAAAGTCCCTTTACACCCATCTGAGACACGTGGATAAGTCCGTTCTGCTTGATTCCAATATCGACAAAAGCACCAAAAGCCGTTATGTTTGTAACGATTCCCGGCAGTTCCATACCCTCGAATACATCCTCTATCGAATGAATATCCTGAGAGAACTCGAACTCCTGGGCAGACTCTCGAGGATCACGGCCAGGCTTCTTAAGCTCATTTATGATATCATTGACTGTCGGAAGTCCAAAATCTCCCTCAACATATTTAGCCGCATCAATCTTAGAACAAAGATCAGCATTTCCTACCAGTTCCTTGGCTGAAACATTGAGATCACGCGCCATCTTGTCTACAATATGATACACCTCTGGGTGGACTGCAGAATTATCAAGAGGATTGTCGGCATCTGTAATCCTGAGGAAGCCGGCACACTGTTCGAACACCTTCGCACCAAGGCGCTTCACCTTAAGGAGCTGATTACGGGATGTATATGCACCATTCTCAGAACGGTATTCAACAATATTCTCAGCCAGAGAAGGACCGATTCCTGAGACATAGCTCAGGAGATAGCTGCTGGCAGTATTCAGATTGACACCGACACTGTTCACACAGCTCTCCACCGTATTATCCAGCTTCTCCTTAAGCAATCCCTGATCAACATCGTGCTGATATTGTCCCACTCCCAAAGATTTAGGATCGATCTTTACAAGTTCCGCCAGAGGGTCCATCAATCTGCGGCCGATGGAAACCGCGCCACGGACAGTCACATCATAATCCGGAAACTCAGCCCTCGCAACCTCAGAGGCAGAATATATCGAAGCGCCATCCTCACTTACAGTAAAGACACGGACTCCTGAAGGAAGAGGTACCCTCTTAATGAAATCTTCAGTTTCACGGCTTGCAGTACCATTACCGATGGCAATTACTTCAATACCATATTTCTGAACCATAGAGGAGACAGCCTGAATCGCCTTTACCTTCTCATTGACAGGAGGATGCGGGAATATTGCCTCATTATGCAGAAGATTGCCCTGCTCGTCAAGACATACAACCTTGCATCCGGTCCTGAATCCAGGATCTATGGCAAGCACACGCTTCTGCCCCACAGGCGGAGCAAGAAGCAGCTGACGGAGATTCTCCCCGAATATCCTTATAGACTCGATATCAGCCTGTTCCTTTGCCTCCTTGAGCACCTCATTGGAAATGGATGGTTCGAGGAGCCGCTTGAATGAATCGTCAAACGCAAGGTGCAGCTGCTCAGCCAGAGCAGCAGACGGATATCGACGTTCCTGACAGAAATCATAATATATCTTCTTGCCGCATTTCTCAGCATCAGCATCTATCTTCAATGATATGAAGCCCTCCTCTTCAGCCCTGAGCATCGCAAGAAGCCTGTGAGGAGCAATACGGGTCAAAGACTCGGAATAATCGAAATAGCTTCTATATTTCATTGCCTCCTGTCCGACAGCCTTTTTGGTAGCCTTAGCCACAAGACGGCGAGTCTTGAACATACCTCTTAGCGTCTCACGAACCGAGGCAGTCTCACTAAGTCTCTCAGCGATAATATCACGGGCACCGGCTAAAGCAGCCTCTGAATCAGCCACCTTTTCTCCGACAAACTTGCGTGCCTCCGAATAAGGATCAGCAAGAGACACCGCATACATCTTGTCAGCAAGCGGCTCCAGGCCTGCCTCCTTTGCAACAGTAGCCCTTGTCCTGCGCTTAGGCTTATAAGGAAGGTAGATGTCCTCAAGCTCGCGGGATTCC
This sequence comes from Candidatus Cryptobacteroides sp., assembly GCA_045133255.1. GTDB lineage: Bacteria > Bacteroidota > Bacteroidia > Bacteroidales > UBA932 > Cryptobacteroides. The sequence continues at coordinate 4,545 of JBGUTV010000010.1, read as the reverse complement.
ACGCATCCCTTGATTTTTGATGCAAGTTCAGGAGTCAAAGCCCCGGCAGCCTCAACCGCCTGGAGCACAGTAGCCTTACGCTTCTCCATCTCTGTGAACACATCAGCCCAATGACGGATCTCCGCAACAGACACCTCGTCGAGTCCTCCGGTACGTTCCTTCCTGTAGCGGCTGATGAACGGAATGGTTGCTCCGTCATCGAACAGGGACACGCAGTTTTCCACCTGCCAGTCCTTGACCTGCAGACGCTCAGCGATATAGCTTATATAGATCTTTTCCATTGTTTAATCGTGTGAAACCTGCTTCAACTGAACACGGTAAGCAGAGAATATCTTGGATTTGGACACGAACCCCACATAAGTCCTGTCCTTTTCAACCACCGGAAGATTCCAGGCGCCTGTGCTTTCAAACTTACCCATCACGCTGTCCATCTTCTCGTCCACATAGACATATGCAGGCGCAGACTTCATATAATTATAGACGTGCTGAGTTGCGTGGAGTTCTGTCTTGAACATATCGCGACGAATATCCTCAAGAGACACATACCCCTGGAAATGCTTTCTTGAATCCAGCACAGGGAAAATGTTTCGCTTTGACTTAGACACCACCTGCACAAGTTCACCAAGAGTCGCGTCAATGCTGACAGTCTTGAAATCCGACTCGACAAGATCACTGGTCTTCAAAAGAGTAAGCACTGCCTGGTCGCTGTCATGAGTAAGAAGCTCACCCTTCTTGGCAATTCGCTTCGTATAGATGGAGTATGGCTCAACCATTCTTGTGGCACCATATGAAATCGTCGCAGTAAGGATGAGAGGGATCAGAAGTTCATATCCTCCGGAAATCTCCGCAATAAGGAAGATTGCAGTCATCGGTGCCTGCATGACACCTGCCATCAGACCGGACATGCCTACAAGAACGAAATTCTGCTCTGGAACCACTGCACCGCCACCTATAAGGTTAATGGTCCTCGACACCACAAATCCGGCAATCGCACCTATGAACAGCGTTGGACCGAATGTTCCTCCGACTCCACCTCCTGCATTCGTAAAAGACATGGAGAACACCTTCAGGAGCAGGATCATCAAGAAGAAGATCGGCACGGACCACGGCTTTCGGGTAATGAACGCCAATACGGTCTGTCCTTCGAAATCTATGACTCCGCCATTGAGAAGTTCATGAAGCGATCCGTATCCCTCACCATAAAGAGGAGGAAAAAGGAATATCAGGAGTCCAAGGCAAGAGGCAGACAGGGCCCAGCGCACAAAAGGTCTTTCAACGCTCTTGATCTTATCCTCCAGCCAAAGGGTCATTCTGGTAAAATACACCGAGAACAAAGCGCAGAAGAGTCCCAATATCACATAGAACGGAATATTGCCCATGGCAAATTCCGAAAGCGTACAGTCAAATGCAGGCTGGTCACCAAAGAAGATATATGAAATCACCGTCGCCGAAATCGTAGAAAGCAGCAATGGCAATATCGAAGACATGGAGATATTGAAAAGCAGGATCTCAAGAGTGAAGAGCACACCGGCAAGAGGAGCCTTGAATATGCCGGCCACAGCACCCGCAGCGCCACATCCGAGAAGGATGGTCATGTTCTTATACGAAAGCCCCATATATCTCGCGACATTGGATCCTATGGCAGCGCCGGTATATACAATCGGAGCCTCCGCTCCAACCGAGCCACCGAATCCGATGGTAACCGAAGATGCCGCTATTGAGGACCACATATTGTGGGGGCGTATCTTTGACTCGTTCTTTGACACTGCCAGAAGCACCTTTGTCACTCCATGGCCTATATTGTCCTTGACTATATACTTGACAAAAAGCATAGCGATAAGCATACCTATACCAGGATAGACAAGGAACAGGAAATTATATGCTTCCCCTGTGAACCAGGATGTAAGATGATGATGGAAGAATTCAATCGCTGTCTTAAGAATCACCGCCGCCAGACCGCAGGCAATGCCGACCACAAGAGACAGGAGCATGACCACATCACGCTCAGACATCTTCATCAGCAGCCTTCTCAAAGGCGCCAGAACATCCTTTATGAAAAACCTCGATCTCATAGTAATTCCACAATCATACAAAGATAATCATTTTTCCTCCACAGCATACAAAAAACGCCCTGAAATGAAATTCAGGGCGTCATATCCATAATATAATATGTATTACTCTACGTCTGCTGCGTCATCATCACCGTTCGAGTACTGCGAGATGTTGTCATCAGGAAGGCTCTCACCATCGTTTCCATCAGAATCCTCATTATCCTCTCCGTCAAGCCAACGCTCGATATCCTCAGCATCATCAGTCTTCACCTTGATCTTCACGAGATAGATCGCATCAGGAATCTCGATGGTCACGGCATAGAACGATGTTCCGTCAGGCTTGTCATACTTTACGAGATCAGGGAAATAATCGCTATACCCCTTTGGATATTTTTCTGAAAATGCGGCAGCCAATTCCTCTGACATATTCTCAAAGCTTACCACTGCTCTTCTCTTGTTGATTGTCGACATATCTTTATAATAAGTTACTCAGGTTAGTATTTGTTAAAATCCGGTGCAAGTGTAGGACATTTTTTTGAATTGAGCAACACCAAATGCACTTTTTTAATCAAATCCCATCATTTCCCGCGGCGGAAGAAGAAGGATTTCTGTTCCTTCTTGCGCTCAAGGTCGCGCTCCACGAAGATCTTTTCGAGGCCCTTGGCATCGAGGCCGGTGTAGAACATCACAGACGAGGCTGTCATCGGAGTCGGCGTAAAGTCCTGAACCTGGTCCATATACAGACCTTTGAGCGCAGGATTTGCCGCAAGCCGCTTCATCTCGCGCATTCCGCAGCCAGGGTGTCCGGAAATGAAATACGGTACAAGCTCGCATTTTCTTCCGCTTGAACGCACAATGCTGTCGAACTCCATGCGAAGTCTCTCGAAAAGTCTGAATGAAGGCTTTGCCATCAGCTTCAGCACCGCATCCTCAGTATGCTCCGGAGCAACTTTAAGACGTCCCGAAGTATGCTCCAGGATAAGTTCCTTCAGATATGGATATGACGTCTCGTCTACGAATCCTTTTTCGTCAAGGAAGAGATCGTAGCGGATGCCGCTGCCGATATAGGCATGCCTGATGCCCTTGACCGCAGCAATCTGCTCATAGAGCTTGAGAAGACGCTCGTGAGAACGGTTCATGTTCCTGCACGGTCCCGGAAACAGGCAGGACTTGCGACGGCATTTCGCACAAAGCTCAGGATCCTTGCCCCTCATTCCGTACATGTTCGCCGTCGGAGCACCGACATCCGAAATATTGCCGGCAAAGCCCGGCAGCGTATTCAGAGCTGATATTTCCTTTATTATGGAAGCCTCGCTGCGAGACTGGATGAATTTGCCCTGATGAGCCGCAATCGTACAGAAATTACATCCGCCGAAACATCCTCGGTGGGTATTGATCGAGAACTTGATCATCTCGAAGGCAGGGATATGCTTCCCCTTGTAGCGTGGATGCGGAAGCTTAGTGAAAGGGAGATCCCAGAATGAATCCATCTCCTTCTCATCAGCAGGAGGATAGGTAGGATTGATCTGCACATATCCTTTCCCCGTAGGCTCGATGAGCACAGGAGGAGTCATCATATTCGCATAGGTCTCAATCACATGGAAATTCTCCGCAAACGCCGGCTTATCCTTACAGCATCTTTCATATGAATTGAGGATGACAGCATCCTTCAGACGGCATCGTCCGTCCATATAGAAGCCGATCTGAGGTATCTTCCTGATGTCATTGAGATTACGTCCAGCCTCGATAGCCCTTGTAAGCTCGAGCATCGGTCTCTCTCCCATTCCGTAGCAGAGCCAGTCAGCACCGCTGTCTACGAGAATGGACGGTTTGAGGGCATCCTGCCAGTAATCATAATGAGTGAAGCGTCTGAGAGAGGCTTCGATTCCTCCGATCACCACCGGCACGTCAGGCCACATCTCCTTAAGGATCCTTGTATAGACAGTCACAGCATAATCAGGCCTCTGCCCTGCCCTTCCTTCCGGGGTATAGGCATCGTCACTGCGAAGACGCTTCGCTGCAGTGTAATGATTAACCATTGAATCCATTGCACCTGCATTGACGGCGAAATAAAGCCTCGGAGCGCCCAGTTTCCTGAAATCGCGCAGATCGTCCCTCCAGTTAGGCTGAGGTACTACAGCCACCCTGTAGCCATATTTCTGAAGCCATCTGGCAATCACTGCCGTTCCGAACGAAGGATGATCGATAAAGGCGTCACCTGTGAAGAAGATGACATCTATGTAATCCCAGCCCAGAGCCTTGACCTCCTTGGCAGAGGTCGGTATCATATATGATCTGTCCATACTCATCTTATCTTATCCAAAAAAGGCTCCCGATATCTCGGAAGCCTTTTCCATACCTTATTGTCTTGGAAGAATTACTTCTTCTTTGCGTATCTCTGATAGAATTTATCAACACGACCTGCTGTGTCAACGAGCTTCATCTTACCAGTGTAGAATGGATGTGAAGTGTTAGAGATTTCGAGTTTTACTAC
>JBGUTV010000009.1:0-84271 GCA_045133255.1 Candidatus Cryptobacteroides sp. | reverse complement strand
TTTAGACGAATTATTTTATGCAAAGATACACGCATTTTCAGAAAAATCCCTAACTTTGTAAAGATTTACATTAAAAAAACAAGCTATGTATAGTGAGGATTATGATGGAGCTTATGCTCAGGAGCGTTCTGGTGAGGATGTTTTCTCAAAGCCAGTAAGAGCCGGTAAACGTACATACTTCTTTGACGTGAAGGCGACAAAAGGAAATGATTATTATCTGACTATTACCGAAAGCAAGCGCAGAATGGATTCAAACGGCCACTTCGCGTATGATAAACACAAGATTTTCCTCTACAAGGAAGACTTTGAGAAGTTTACTGAAGGACTTGAGGAGGTTATCGGATATATCAAGAAAAACTGTCTCAAGGATGGCGGCAAGCCAGCTGGTGAAAATTTCTCTGATGTAAATTTTGAAGAACTTTAATGAAGAATTACGGTTATTTCCGAGTTGCGGCCGCCGTTCCTACAGTAAGGGTGGCTGATACAAGATACAATACAGAGGAAATATGCAGACTTACAAGCGAAGCGTTCGACAAGAATGTTTCGCTTGTAGCATTTCCTGAGCTGTCTCTTACAGGTTATACCTGCGGAGACCTGTTCCATCAGGATTTCCTCATATCAAAGGCAGAAGAAGGCATCAGGCGCATTGCCGAACACAGCAGAGGAAAGGCCACGGTGATTATCGCCGGTGCTCCGGTCCGTCATAACGGCAGGCTCTACAACTGTGCAGTCGTGATCAGGAACGGAAACATCAAGGGAATCGTTCCAAAGACATATATTCCTGCATCTGAAGCACGATGGTTTGCATCAGGAGCAGATTTCCTGAGCAAGGATTCATTCACAGGATCCCATATGCTTGACAATGGAAAAGATTGCTTCAGGGAAGGTTTTCATTCTGAAATCAGATATGCCGGCCAGCGCTGCAATATATCACCAAACCAGATATTCACTGTCGACAGACAGAATTTCGCAGTCGAGATCGGCCAGGACCTCTGGTCTCCAGTACCGCCATCATCGTATGCGTCTATGGCTGGTGCACAGATAATCGTAAACCTGTCGGCAGACAATGAGATATCATCCAGAGATGCTCAGCGCAGATCCGTGATAGGAAACCACTCATCCAGAAATGTTTGTGCATATGTCTACTGTTCAAGCGGATTCGGTGAGTCAAGCCAGGATCTGGTTTATGCAGGAGCCGCATATGTTTACGAAAACGGTGAACTGATTGCAGAAAACGAAAGATATCGTATTGAGTCCTCTATGATTACTGCTGATGTCGACACTTCATACATTGATTGTCAGAGACAGAAACACAGCAGTTTCAGAGCATATGCACCAGACGGCACACCTCAGTCGGCATATTGGAACAGGTACAGCAGGGTAACGCTTGGAACAGCAGCAGAAACTGATTTTGAAGCAGAACTTGCCAGGCCGCTGGAAGCGCATCCTTTCACAAAAGTCGAGGGACTTGAAGAAAGATGCGGCGACATCACGGCAATACAGGTGAACGCTCTGGCGACAAGACTTTCTCACATAGGATGCAAGACTGCGATCATCGGAATCTCCGGAGGTCTTGACAGCACGCTCGCCCTCCTTGTCACTGTTCTTGCTTTTGACAAGCTCGGATGGTCACGTGAAAGAATCATCGGTATCACTATGCCGGGATACGGAACCACATCCAGAACAAAGAGCAATGCTCAGCTCCTGATGGAAAGGCTCGGCATCACATCAGAAGAAATCTCAATTACCGCTGCCTGTGACCAGCATTTCGCAGACATTTCACACAACAAGGATGTACACGATGCGACTTATGAGAATTCTCAGGCAAGGGAAAGGACTCAGATACTCATGGACATTGCCAACCAGAAGGGAGGCATCGTTATCGGCACAGGAGACCTGTCGGAACTTGCACTTGGTTGGGCAACCTACAACGGCGATCACATGTCAATGTACGGAGTCAACGGCAGCATACCGAAGACGCAGGTACAGACACTGGTAAGATGGGCTGCAGAAAACCGATTCACTGATGTCAAGGATACTCTTCTTGACATCCTCGACACTCCTATCAGCCCTGAGCTTCTGCCAGCAGACGAAAAGGGAGAAATCAAGCAGGTCACAGAGGATCTGGTGGGACCATACGAGCTCCACGACTTCTTCCTCTACAATATGACAGTCTACGGATTCGCTCCTGAAAAGACATATTTCCTTGCACGCAAAGCATTTGAAGGTGAATATTCAGACAACGTGATAAAGAAATGGCTGAAGACCTTCATCAGAAGATTCTTCAACCAGCAGTTCAAGCGATCATGTCTGCCTGACGGCCCGAAAGCAGGTCCTGTGAGTCTCTCACCTCGAGGAGACTGGACAATGCCGTCAGATGCCTGGAGCACGACTTTCCTTGAAAGTCTCGAATAAAGCAAGCATATGCATAAACGCGCACGAAAATGATTTTCGTGCGCGTTTTGCCTTTAAGGTCCCGTTTTAGACACAAAATTGTCCAAAACGTGTCTGCAATATCGTTAACCGAGAGTATATCCTTCTCTGTAAGCGTACTTTACAAGTCTGTGCTTCATCAGCTCATCATCGTTCACGAATACCTGCTTGTCAGGATCCCACTCGATTGCATGCTTGACTTCAGTTGCAATATTTCCAAGCGTACATGCAGTACAAGTACTGTGACCGTTCTCAACAGGACAGTTAGGATCCTTGCGTGATCTCATGCTGTCGATGAATGTCTGATAGTGTGCAGGAGCTTCCTCGTAGTCAGCATTGCCCTTTTCCCTCTCATACATGAATTCAGGATCAGAAGCATGATACTGCTTTCTTGTAACCTCGATCCAGCCTTTCTCGCCCTCGAAGCGGACACCGTTCTCCTGTGAGACAGGAAGGACTTCCTCTGTCATGACAACGCCATTGTCATATACCCAAGTAAGATATTCTGCGCCGTCAACACCTGCCGGAATCACCTTTACAGGACCTCTTCCGTCCATTCCGATAGCCCACTGAGCGATATCAATCATATGTGCGCCCCAGTCAGTTGTGAAACCGCCACCTGTCTCACGATACCATCTCCATGCTCCCCAGCAATGCTCGTTCTTCTTAGGTTCGAGTGAAATAGGTGGATTGAGATCGTCATTATAGTGGACATAAAGCGGAAGCGGACCAAGCCACTTGTCCCAGTCAAGACCCTCTGGAATTCTTGTGCGAGGAAGATCATATGGTGTAGGAGGCGCACCAAATTTAGCCTTGATCTTGAGAATCTTTCCAAGCTTGCCTTCCTGTACCATCTTCACGGCATGCTGGAATGCAGGGTCTGAGCGCTGCTGGCTTCCGACCTGAAGGATACGGTTATTATTTCTCACAGCCTTGACAAGCTCCTGTCCTTCATAAATTGTAAATGTAAGCGGCTTCTCAAGGTAAACATCCTTACCTGCATTGAGGGCTGCAATGGCAATGGCTGCATGCCAATGGTCAGGAGTTGCAATGATTACAGCATGGATATCAGGATCAGCGATAAGGCTTTCGTATGAATCATAGATCTTGATGTCCGATTCGATACCCTGCTTTCTGTAGCTCTCGCCTATTTCGTTTACATAACGTGTACACTTGTCCTTATAAACATCTGTACATCCTACAATCTTTACGTTCTTGATCTTTGTAAATCCTCTTGAAACGTGAAGTGACTGGCGTCCGAGTCCGATTGCTCCGACATTGATCACATCACCGAACGGATTAGTCTTCAACTGCGGCTTCTTACCGCCTTTTCCTGCGTTGCCGACGCAACTTCCAAGTACGATTGTACCGGCAAGTCCAAGAGCCGATGTCTTGAGGAAACCTCTTCTGTCTAGTGCCATGGCTTTATTTATTTAGTGGTTGTTTCATAATCGGTGCATAAATGCACACATCTCCACAAATTTAAGAATTTATATCTCAATTAACAAAGATTTGCATATAATTATAATTTCATCGTATCTTTACTGACAGAAAACAACTGTATTAATAAAATACCATGAAAATCACTAAACTATTTATCGCAATTCTTGCAGTAGCTGCAGCGGTATCCTGCGCTCCCAAGAAGACAGCAACTGATGAAATTCCGGTTGCACTCCAGCTTTACAGCGTAAGAGGTGATCTCGAAGCCGATTTCCTCGGCACATTGTGCAAAGTAAGCGAGATCGGTTACGACGGCGTTGAGTTCGCAGGACTTTTCGGTTACGAGCCTGCTCAGATCAAGCATTGGTGTGACTCTTTGGGACTTGTTCCTATCTCAGCACACGTTCCATTGGCAGACATGCTTGCAGACATCGACAAGGTGATCGCAGACTACAAAGCGATCGGATGTGAATACATCGCAGTGCCATACGTGACAGAAGAGCGTCGTCCTAACGGAGAACTCTTCATGCAGATGGTAGAGGAAATCCGTGCTATCGGTCAGAAGGTAAAGGAAGCAGGTCTTGTCCTTCTTTACCACAACCACGACTTTGAGTTCAGAAAGCTTGAGAACGGACAGTGCGGACTTGATTATCTTTACGAGAACATCCCTGCAGACCTTCTTCAGACAGAGCTTGACCAGTGCTGGGTTAAATATGCAGGATACGAGCCTGTAGAATATCTCCAGAAGTATTCAGGACGTTCTCCTGTAGTCCACCTCAAGGACTTCTATCTCCAGGGCGAGCAGGAAGGCGACCCATATGCCCTTATCGGTCTCAACGAGGGCGAGAAGAAAGCCAACACAGCTTTTGAGTTCCGTCCTCTCGGACATGGTCTCCAGGACATTCCAGCTATCATTGAAGCAGCAAAGGCTGCCGGCAGCAAGTGGTTTGTTGTTGAGCAGGACAATCCAAGCATGGGCAAGACTCCGCTTGAATCTGTTCAGATGAGCATGGAGTATCTCAACTCACTGAAATAATCATACGACACAAGAAATCAGAGTTCACTGATTTCGCAGACACGTTTTTGTCAATTTCGTGTCAAAATGTCGACAGAACACATAAAACGCGCACGAAAAATGGATTTCGTGCGCGTTTCAGTTTCCTGATGCAGATACTGCATTTATGTTCTACAAAGTTCTGATGATCTCAGTAAAGAGGGTTGTCATACGGTCGGCTGCAGCATTTGCAGCTACAACCACATCGTCACCGTCATTGAAATAGTCTTCCGCATAGTCATCATGGGCCTCATTGGTCACAACAGACACACCAAAAACAGGAATGTCCGAGTGACGAGCCACTATGACTTCCGGTATAGTCGACATGCCGACCACATCAGCTCCGATCAGTCTGAAATACTTGTATTCGGCAGGAGTCTCATAGGAAGGTCCTGTTCCCGCAAAATACACACCCTCATGGAGTGATATGCCAAGTTCCGCACCCTTTTCCTTGGCGAGCCTGATGAGGTCCAGGTCATATGGACGCGTCATGTCAGGGAAACGTGGTCCGAACTCTTCCATATTAGGACCGATAAGCGGATTTGGAAGATGATTGATATGATCCTTGATTATCATAAGGTCACCGACCTTGTAGCCGAAATTGACACCGCCTGCCGCATTGGAAACAAAAAGATACTGAATACCAAGCACTTTCATAACTCGAATCGGCAATGTAACGAGCTCCATAGGATAACCTTCATAAAAATGGAAACGGCCCTGCATTGCAACCACGAACTTGCCTCCAAGTTCACCTGCAATGAAATTACCCTTATGACCTACAGCCGTTGAAACCGGGAAGCCCGGAATTTCCTTATATGGAATTACAGTCTGATTCTCAATCTTATCCGCAAGCTTGCCAAGGCCGCTGCCAAGTACGATTCCTGCGAACGGCTTTCTACCGTCAAGCTTAGCTGCGATATAATCAGCAGCTGTCATTATCCTTTCAACTCTTGCATCCATATCTATAATATTTTCTTAAGTGATTCTCTAGCCTGACTCAGAATTTCCTTTTCACCAGGAACAACCCTGTTCTTCATCACGAAACGGCCCTGGCAGATGACAGAATCAATACAGTCACTGTGAGCGGAATAGATGAGATTTGCAAGGAACGAACCAGGAGAAAGGAAACTGTAATTATCCGTATCGATGACAAGAAGGTCTGCTTCAGCTCCCTCCTCGACCTTTCCGATATTCAGCCCGAAAGCCTTGCCAGCGTTCTCAGTAGCCATTGCAAGAATATCTTCAAGAGGCATTGCTGACGGATCGTTTCTCCACGCCTTCTGTATCATTGCAGAGGTCTTCATAGTCTCAAGCATATCGAGATTGTTGGAAGATGCACATCCGTCAGTTCCAAGACAGATGTTTGCTCCTGCAGCCTTCAATTCATTATATAGGAATCTGTATCCTGAAGCCAGCTTGAGATTCGAATTCACATTATGCACACAGGTGACACCCCGCTTTCCAAGTATTTCAATGTCTTTCTGAGAAAGCCAGAGAGTATGGGCTGCGATTACATCCGGGCCAAGGACTCCAAGCGAGTCAAGGTATTCAACCGGCGACATTCCTCCATGAAGAGCCTTGCAGTCAAGAACCTCCTTCTCAGTCTCTGAAAGATGGATATGAATCTTCAATCCCCTGTCACGAGCAAACTGGACAGCCCAAAGAATCATAGGTTCGCTTACCGAATAGATTGCGTGAATCGCAATAGCGAACATCGAACGCTCAGGCCAGGTCAGAGACGCTTCATACATCTCCTGGCACTGAACCTTCTGCCTTTCAGACTCTTCCGGTGTATTTCTGTCACATATCACATATGCAAGCACAGGTCTTACACCCATTTCGACAGCCGCCTTCCTTGCCATCGGCATATGCCAGTAATGGTCATTGAAGGTAGTGGTACCTGTCTTTATCATCTCAAGACAAGCCACCTTGGTTGCATGATAGACATATTCATCGTCTATCTTCTCCTCAATCTGCCAGATACGGTCAAGCCACTCATGGAAAGCGATATCCTCACCTATTCCTCGCATCATCGACATCGCCGCATGTGTATGCATATTCACGAAACCAGGAATTACAGCCTTTCCGGAACAATCCATAACCTCCACATCATCAACTGAATGCAAAGATCCGGCAGGACTGATACGGGTTATCAACCCCTCCGCAATCTCCACATCTGAAGCGACATCATTGTGCAATATGTTCTTCAACAAAATCTTACCCATAAGAATCCCAAATTAAAGAACTCAAAGTTATAATTTATTTTTAGAAAATTGAGCCAAGATTCAATAGATTTTACTAAATTTGAATGTTTTTGTAAAACCATCATAATTCAACAGCAATGGCATTCAAAGGAGCTATCGACGTTGACACTCAGAAATGCAAAGGATGTTCTGTATGTGTCGAAAACTGTCCGACCAAAAGCATTCAGCTTTCCAAGATGGTCAACAGCAAGGGTTATCATTATGCCGAAATGGTCGGCGAGGCATGCATCGGTTGCAGCAACTGCGCAGTCGTTTGTCCTGATTCGGTAATAACAGTCTACAGAGTAAAGATTTAAGGTATGGCAGAGAAAATTCTAATGAAAGGAAACGAAGCGATTGCCATATCGGCAATACGCAACGGCGTGGACGGATATTTCGGTTATCCGATCACCCCACAGTCGGAGGTAATGGAGACGCTTATGAAGGAAAGACCTTGGCTCACAACCGGAATGGTTGTCCTTCAGGCAGAAAGTGAGACCTCATCGATAAATATGGTATACGGTGGAGCAAGCTGCGGCAAGAAGGTAATGACATCTTCAAGCAGCCCGGGAATCAGCCTTATGTGCGAGGGGCTCAGCTACCTTGCAGGAGCAGAACTTCCGTGCGTTATCGTGAATTGCCAGCGCGGTGGCCCTGGCCTTGGAACCATCCAGCCTAGCCAGAGCGACTACAACCAGTGCGTAAAGGGCGGCGGACACGGAGACTACAATGCCATAGTGCTTGCACCTGCTTCAGGCCAGGACATGTATGATTTTGTAGACTGGGGATTCGACCTCGCATTCAAGTACAGGACCCCTGTCATCATCCTTGCAGACGGTATCGTTGGACAGATGATGGAGAAGGTAGAACTCCGTCCGGAGAAACCACGCATGACCAGAGAAGAGCTTCTGAAGGCAGCTCCGTGGGCAACCACAGGAAAGACTGCCGACAGGCCATACAACATCATCACATCACTTGCACTCGAATCTGATGTACAGGAGAGATTCAACAGGAAACTCGCTGCCAAGTACGAGGTAATCAGAGAAAACGAGGTGAAATATGAAGAGTATCAGACTGAAGATGCCGAATATCTTTTCGTAGCATTCGGATGTTCTTCACGCATCTGCGAGGCTGTAGTTGACCAGCTCCGCGAGGAGGGCGTAAAGGCAGGCCTGCTTCGTCCTGTCACACTTTTCCCATTCCCTACCAAGAGAATCAAGGAACTTTCAGGTCAGGTGAAGAGCATGATGAGCATCGAGCTGAACCTCGGCCAGATGGTCGACGATGTAAGACTCGCAGTCAACGGAGCCTGTCCGGTAGGATTCTACGGAAGACAGGGAGGAAACATCTACACACCTGACGAAATTGTAGAGGAGTTCAAGAAGTTCAACAATCTGAAATAAGCAAACACTATGAATATCGAAGATATAAAGAAACCAGAGAACATCGTCTACAAGAAAACACCTGTTCTTACAGACAATGTAATGCACTACTGCCCGGGATGTTCTCATGGCACAGTACACAAACTGCTTGCTGAAGTCATCGAAGAGATGGGCATTCAGGAAGAGACAATCGGAGTAAGCCCAGTAGGATGCTCCGTATTCGCATACAATTACCTCGACATCGACTGGCAGCAGGCCGCTCACGGACGCGCTCCTGCACTTGCAACCGCAACAAAGCGACTTATGCCTGAAAAGTATGTATTCACCTATCAGGGCGACGGCGACCTTGCTTCAATCGGTACCGCTGAGATCATCCACGCCTGCAGCCGTGGTGAAAACATTGTAGTAATCTTCATCAACAACGGTATTTACGGAATGACAGGAGGTCAGATGGCTCCGACTACCCTCCTTGGAATGAAGACATCAACCACCCCATACGGCCGCGATGCAAAGCTCAACGGATTCCCGCTTGTACTTGCTCCAATGATTGCTCAGCTGGACGGTACAGCATTCATAACAAGACAGTCGGTGCACACGGCTGTTGCAGCACGCAAGGCAAAGGCTGCAATCCGCAAGGCATTCGAATACAGCCAGAAGGGCATCGGACTTTCGTTCGTGGAAATCGTTGCGACATGCAATTCAGGATGGAAGCTCAGCCCTACTGCAGCAAACAAGTGGATGGTGGAGAACATGTTCCCTAAATATCCTCTCGGTGACATCAAGGACGTATTAAAAACAGAGTAATCATGAAAGAAGAAATTATAATAGCAGGATTCGGAGGACAAGGAGTCCTCTCTATGGGAAAGATTCTGGCATATTCAGCAATCATGCAGGATATGGAGGTTACCTGGATGCCATCTTATGGTCCTGAAATGCGCGGCGGCACAGCAAACGTATGCGTAATTCTCAGCGACAGGAAAATCAGTTCCCCTATCGTGACAAAATATGACACTGCGATCATCCTGAACCAGCAGTCTCTCGACAAATTCGAGAGTGCAGTGAAACCTGGAGGACTTCTCATCTACGACCCTAACGGAATCATCAGACATCCTGAAAGAACCGACATCACAGTATGTCGTATCAACGCCGTTGACGTAGCTGCAAAAGTCGGAAACTCAAAGGTTTATAACATGGCTGTTCTCGGAGGTTACCTCAAGATGAAACCAGTGGTCGAGATGGAGAATGTCGAGAAAGGCCTTCAGAAATCCATTCCGGCAAGATACAGTGACCTTATCGCACTGAACAAGGCTGCTATAGAAGAAGGCATGAAGTCTGTAGAAATTCTTTGATTTTTCAACTGGAATTGCTAACTTTGTGAAGTTGGTCAAAATGTTTTGATGATGCTGGAGAATGTAAGGCATAAAATAACAAGGCTGATAGCTGCATACGAAAAGGAAAGAACTGAGCGTATGAAGCTGCAGGAAGAGCTTTTACAGTCAAAGGCACAGAACGAGACCTACAGGAAGCAGATACTTGAGTTGGAAAGACAGATTGATAACCTGAAACTGACAGAAGCCTTCAAAGGCAGAGCGATCAACAGCACAGAAGCCAAGAGAAAGGTTGACTCACTGCTTAAGGAGATAGACAGATGCATTAAACTTATCGAGGGTTAAAATGGAGCAGAGCATAAAGATAAAGATTGCTGAACGCGAATACCCTCTTAAGGTGACATCTCCCCAGCAGGAAGAGGACATCAGGAAGGCAGCGCAGGAAATCAACAGACAGATTCAAGCCTACCAGAGCAGATACGCAGACAAGACACTTGTGGAAGTACTCTCTATTATGGCACTGAATGTGTGTGTAAACAATATATCTCTCAACAGGCAGATGCGTGGAGTGAAAGAGGCGGAAGAGATTCTTGCAAAAGAGGTGGAGGGTTATCTTGACAATATTGATAAAAACAGCCGTTAGTTACTTATTTTTGCTGAAATCAACACTAATAATGTAACCGGGCGAACTCGGTTGGGGAAGACGGACCTATGTTACCCATATGGGGATTCCGCATTGCGGGACGGAGGATTTCTGAACTTAATGACCGGAGCCCAAATCTTATTTTTTAAGATTTTCTGACAAACTCGCTAACGGCTTTTTTATAATAACTTATCTGACCAGTCAGCTTCCCGGGCCGACTGGTCATTTTTTATTGGAACAACATAACTATATATACTATTATGAACACTATTGTAATTAACATCATCGCAGCTGCCTTCTCTGCAATTTTTGCTGTCGCTACGTATATTATCGTACGTAGAATACTTCTGAAAGGTCAGAAAGAGGAGATCATCAAGAAGGCGGAGCTTGAGGCAGAGAGCATCAAGAAGGAGAAGATTTTCCAGGCTAAGGAGAAATTCCTTCAGCTCAAGAGCGAGCACGAGAACTATATAAACGAGAAGAACAACCACATCAGGGAGACCGAAAGCAGACTCAAGCAGAAGGAGAATAGCCTTAACCAGCAGAACGCTGAGCTTGGACGCAAGCAGAAGGAAGCTGATGCAATCAGAGATAACCTCAAGGCACAGGTAGAGATTGCGACAAAGAAGGCCGAGGAGTATGATAAGCTCAAGCAGGATGTTATCCGCCAGATCGAAGAAATTGCAGGAATGACTGCAGCAGAAGCGAAGAACCAGCTGATGGAGAACATGAAGGCTGAGGCAAAGACTCAGGCACAGTCATACATCAATGACATGATGGATGAGGCGCGTCTTACTGCAAGCAAGGAGGCGAAGAGAATCGTCATCAATACAATTCAGAGAACCGCATCCGAGACTGCAATTGAAAATGCAGTTACTGTATTCCACATCGAAAGCGATGAAATAAAGGGAAGAATCATCGGTCGTGAAGGCCGTAACATACGAGCACTCGAAGCTGCAACAGGAGTCGAGATCGTAGTGGACGATACTCCGGAAGCAATTCTCCTTTCAGCATTCGACCCAGTAAGAAGAGAGGTTGCGCGTCTTGCACTTCACCAGCTCGTTATTGACGGACGTATACACCCTGCAAGAATCGAAGAGGTTGTAGCGAAGGTACAGAAGCAGCTTGAAGATGAGATCATGGAGACAGGTAAGAGGACCTGCATCGACCTCGGAATCCACGGAATGCATATCGAGCTCGTGAAACTCATCGGTAGAATGAAATACCGTTCATCATACGGACAGAACCTCCTCCAGCACTCTCGCGAAGTTGCAAACATCTGTGCAACAATGGCTTCAGAGCTTGGACTCAATCCTAAGATTGCAAAGAGAGCCGGACTTCTCCACGATATTGGAAAGGTGTCTGATGAGGATCCTGAACTTCCACATGCAATTCTCGGTATGAAGCTTGCCGAGAAGTACAAGGAGAAACCTGAGGTATGCAATGCAATCGGTTCACACCACGAGGAGACTGAAATGACATCTATCATCTCACCTCTCGTAATGGTAGGTGACGCGATTTCAGGAGCGCGTCCTGGAGCTCGTCGCGAGGTGATCGAGTCATACATCAAGAGACTCAAGGATATGGAGAACATAGCCCAGTCATACCCTGGAGTAACAAAGACATACGCTATCCAGGCTGGACGTGAACTCAGAGTGATCGTTGGCGCCGATCAGGTTACTGACCAGGATGCTGAATCATTGTCAATGGAAATTGCTAAAAAGATTCAGGAGGAAATGGTCTACCCTGGACAGGTAAAGATCACAGTAATCCGCGAGACACGATCAGTAGCATTTGCAAAATAAAATGAAAATGAAGCTTTTCAGAAAACTTATAATTCTTGCGGCACTTCTTACAAGTGCCGTAAGTTTTGCTCAGCCGGGCATGTCTGAAGGAATAACCTGGACGACATCTGTACAGGAGAAAGGTGACGGTGTATACACATTGGTATTTACCGGCAATGTACCTTCCGGTCATTATACCTACACTCTTAAGGACGAGTACTCGGCAACGGCAATCAATGACCTTGCAGTAGAAGGTGGAGAACTTGTTGGAGAAGTATATGAGATTGGCACTCCAACCGTCGAAGAAGACGGTTCACAGCATTATTACGGAAAGATTGAACTCGCTCAGGACGTCAAAACGACAGAAGGCGCAGTCGTTTCAGGAAGCATATTCTCAAACATCTGCACCGACACAACGTGCTCAGCTCAATATTGGGACTTTGAAATCAATGTAGGCAGCGCTGCTGCAACTTATGCGGGTGCTGCAGAGGAGACAGAGAAAGAAGGCAATTCTCTCTGGATGCTTATCATAGAGGCCATTCTCTGGGGCTTTGCAATGCTTCTGACACCATGCGTATTCCCAATGGTTCCAATGACCGTATCATTCTTCATGAAAGGTTCTGAGAGCGTTGCAGCCGGTAGATTCAAAGCGGCAATGTACGGACTGTTCATCATTCTGCTCTACACTGTCCCAATCTCAGTGATCATCATCCTGACTCGTGTCATCGGTGGCGATGCAGTAACTGCAGACATCTTCAACTGGCTCTCGACCCACTGGATCCCGAACATCATATTCTTTGTGATCTTCATGATCTTCGCTGCCTCATTCTTTGGTGCATTCGAAATCAAGATGCCGCAGTCACTTGTGAACAAGAGCGACCAGGGAGCAGACAAGAAAGGCCTTGCAGGTGTGTTCTTCATGGCTCTTACGCTTGTCCTCGTTTCATTCTCCTGCACAGGACCGATTGTAGGTACTGTGCTTATAGAGTCCACTCAGGGCAAGTTCTGGGCTCCGATGGTCACAATGCTCGCATTCTCGGGAGCATTTGCACTTCCATTTACAGTGCTTGCACTCTTCCCTTCCCTCCTCACAAAGTTCAAGAGGAGCGGAGGAAGCTGGCTCAACTCAGTAAAGGTTGTGCTTGGATTCATCGAGATTGCGCTTGGTCTGAAGTTCCTCAGCGTCGCCGACCAGACATATCATTGGGGTATCCTTGACAGAGAGGTATACCTTGCCATCTGGATCGTGGTATTCACTCTTCTCGGCCTCTACCTCCTTGGAAAGATCCGTTTCGAGAGCGACGAACCTGTCGAGCATCTGACAGTTCCGAGACTGACCCTCTCAATTGCTGTTTTTGCATTTGTAGTGTACCTTATCCCAGGTATGTGGGGAGCACCTCTTAGCAAACTTTCAGGCTATCTTCCTCCGCTGACAAGCCAGGATTTCGTTCTCGGTCAGAACAATGTGAATGTCCAGAATAGTGATGACAATAAAGCTGTAAGCTCATTCGGAGAGAAATACGATCTTCATCTTCCGCTCGGACTTGAAGGATATTTCACTCTTGAGGAAGGACTTGCAGCATCAAAGGAGACCGGAAAGCCAGTTTTTGTGGATATAACAGGCCACGGCTGCGTAAACTGCCGCGAGATGGAGTCAAGAGTATGGAGCGACCCTAGAGTCCTTGAAATGCTTAAGAATGACTTCGTTATAGTTGCCCTCTACACAGATGACAAGACAAGACTTAAGGCAGAGGATCAGGTGACCGATGCACAGACAGGAAAGGTATACAAAGATCTTGGCAGAGCGAACTCATACATTGCACGTACGAACTGGAATGTCAATGCACAGCCGAACTACATACTTCTTTCCCCAGAAGGCGAAATGCTGGCTCCGGTCCGTGGTTACGACCTTGACATAGAGGCATTCATAGAATTCCTGAAATCCGGTTTGAAATAAAAACAAAAAGAAACGAGTATGAAAATGTTGAATTTCATACTCGTTTCTTTTATTCAACTAATGTTAATTTTGCTTGGAAAACCGTAACTCTTCTTCGTGCGTTCTGTTAATGATCAATTGTGTAAGAATCCGAATAAAGTTAATGGCAGGAAAGATCAGGACTTCGGAAGAGTGCGGTTGAGCAGGATGCATCCGAGTAGAGCGGAAAGGACGGATCCGCAAAGGACACCGAGCTTTGCCTGGTCGAGAAGAGCTGCTCCTGTTGCGCCGAGTCCGGCATAGGACAGATCAGCGATGAACATTGAGACTGTGAAGCCTATACCGCAGACCACGCAGACGCTTGCAAATGCTTTCCAGCTCGTGCCATCAGGGAGAGTAACAATACCTGCACGCACGGCAAGCCATGAGAACGAGAATACACCAAGGAACTTACCCACTACAAGTCCGAGCATAACTGCAATTCCGACACCTGAGACCAGGCTTGTCATAGACATCTGCGAAAGATCGATTCCGGCATTTGCAAAGGCAAACAGAGGGATAACAAAGAAGTTGATGAGTCCATGAAGATTATCCTCAAGATCCTGAAGCGGGCTGATCATCTTGTCGGCAGCCGACTCAATGCTCTTGAGAGTGTGTATCTGACTGTTCGTGAGAACTACAGTCTTGTGAAGATCATCAACATCGATTACTGGGAACTTATTTATATTCATTCTGATACGCTCAAGATAATATCCAGTACCCTTAATAAGCGATGCAGGAACACATAGAGCGACAATTACACCTGCAATGGTAGCGTGAATTCCTGAATTCAGCATAAAATACCATAATACAAGTCCCGCAAGAACATAAAATGATTTAGCCCTTATCTTCATCATGTTTCCTGCTATCATCAGCAAAACAAAAAGGGCAGAAAGAATAAGGAATGCAACACTTATATGCGATGAATAGAACAGGGCAATGACAATGATACCGCCAAGGTCATCTGCAACAGCCAGAGCAGCCAGAAAAACCTTGAGACCCACAGGTACACGAGTCTTGAATACAGAAAGGACTCCTAACGAAAAAGCGATATCCGTAGCCATCGGTATGGCAAGACCTCTCTGCATGTCTGCATCTGCGGGACTGACGAGCCAGAAGACAAGAACCGGAACGATCATACCTCCGCAGGCACCAATGATAGGAAGAAGAGCCTTCTTGAGTGAAGAAAGTTCACCAACCAGGATTTCGCGTTTGATTTCAAGACCTACAGAGAGAAAGAATATAGCCATCAGAAAGTCATTGATGACCTCCATCACACTCATTGGATGACCATTATGCGCAAAGAGATTGAATGACCCCACGGACAGGCTGACCTGATGCTGCCAAAGAGAGAAATACCAATCCTTCACTATAGGGACATTGGCACATACCAAGGCCAACACTGTACATATGATAAGAACAATGCTGGAAGAGACACGTCTTCTGAACTTACTCCAGAAGCTGTAATTGGTCAAAATTGATTGGGGCATATCTGTTCGTTTTAAAATGTGCGCGAAAGTACAATTTATTTCACAAATACGAACAGAAAAAATTACTTTTTTAGCCGCTCTAAACTATGCCAGGAGGGTATGTTCCAAGAGAATCTTCAAACCGATAAGGCAAAGTATGAGCCCACCTGCGAACTCAGCTTTAGACTTGAACCGGCAACCAAAAGTACTACCTAGGCATACGCCAAAAGCAGAGAAAAGAGCAGTCGTAATTCCTATCAGCGCTATTGAAGACCAGATTTCCACGCGCAGGAATGCCAGTGATACGCCTACAGCCAAAGCATCTATACTGGTCGCAATCGCCATAGGAAGCATCGTACGAAAGGAGAAATCGGAACTTAGTTCACATGACTCATTCTCAAATGATTCCTTGATCATCTTTGCACCGATTATGCCGAGAAGCACGAAAGCGATCCAATGATCGACATCTGATACAAAATCCGCAAAGCTGACACCCAGATAGTAACCTATCAAAGGCATCAGAGCCTGGAAACCTCCGAACCACAGACCGGCAGAAACTGCATCTGTCGGCTTTATCTTTCTTGTGGACAAACCTTTGCATATTGATACCGCAAAGGCATCCATTGACACTCCTACAGCAATGATAAGCAGTTCAAAAATTCCCATATTCTAAAGTTCCTTTATCTTAAAGATATACTTGCCTTTCAAAGGAGCTTCCTCTGAAGATGTGTATGAGATTCTTCTCAGAGAGTCACCCCAAACTTTTGTCAGACGAGGATCAGTAAGTTCCTTGACCTTGACTGACGGCTGAAGTTCAACCGGATAACTCATGATCATCTGCTTGTCTTCATTTATGACAACTGTCTCCCCTTTCCTGACACAATATCCTGCAGGAGTTGTCTGACCAGGGAGATATACATCACCCTGAACAAGGAAATTCTCAACATCGGAAGCAGCTCTGTTCTTGAGGCTATATGAATCTGTTATGGTAAGCTGATCATCAGTCAGAAGATACTCTCTTTTCCAATAATTGCATTCAGACTCATCATCGTATGCACCTGCGATGTCAAGGCTGAATCTCATTGGTTTCCTGTTTAATGAAACAGACACATCAGCAGACTTGTACGCAGCACCGTCATGCTGATAAATGCCATTGATTACCGGCAGATTATGCCATTCACTGCGCATCGACCAGATCGTGTACCTGTCCTTACTGAATGTCTGCTTTGTATAAGTACCTACTCCTGCATCGACAAACATCGGAATTCCGTCTGCATAAAGAATGAAAGTGCCTATATCATTATGATTATGGCTCTCGTTATTATGTCCACCCTTCATTGCCACAAACCAGTCTGAGGCATTTCTCATATAACAGAACTCAGTTTCCGGATACCACACATTATCAGGAACTGCATCCCTCAGCGAATCCATAAGCGAATCAAAGGATTCCCCGGAATCTATCCTTGAATTAAGTTCGGAAACTTTTTCATCAAGTTCATTGATGGTAATGATGCTTTCCAAAGACCTGTATGCATCGTTTGACACGGAAGGTCTCGGCCTGTTGAATCTCTCCTTTGATTGATTTCCCAGATTATATACGGCAAAATCCATCATTTCCCTGCTTCCGACTGCCTTGCCATAATTATAGATGACGGATGGCGAATATGACAGCTGAGCAGATGCATCTGCAAAATTCACAACCCAACGGTTCTTGACATATGAACGCGAAATATACTCGCCCATATCCTTCACCTGCTTATGATCAAAGAACGAAAAGCGTCCATCTGATGCATCGGACATTATCTTCAGATAATCATAAAGTTTTCCAGCAGCATGTCCCCAATATGCAGGTCCTTCTTCACACGCACCGTCAGACTTCACATATTCAATAAATTTATCTACTGATCTTGCAGACTGCCTCAATGCACGTCCAAGACGGACAGGATCCTTCTCCATCAAAAGGAAACAGAGTATGACATCAGCATTACACCATGGATTCCAGTTATTTACAACCTGACCTTTCTTGAGTTCAAAAGCAAGCCACCAATGTGGAATATACTGTTCTGTATTCAAATACGGATCAAGGATCTGCTTTTTCATTGCATCCTGAATGACTACTGAAATTACAGGATCAATCTTATCGAAAGCCTCATGGAAGAAATGCCATGCTACTGCAACCTGGGCGGCAAGACCTCCTGATCCCAAATCGATAAGCTGCTCACGTGGATCCGGAAGGCTGCGACGGGACTTCTGGCGAGGAAGATGCGCAGAGAGCACCCATGACGGTGAATTCGAAAGATGCCAGAGTCCATTGACCAGCTGATCAATGAAACGCCCCTGACCTTCAGCCAGCTCTGCCAGCATCAATGCTGCAAGGGCATTCCTGTTAGCTGACAGAGGGTCCTGCATGATGTTTCTTTCGCCTGTCCTCTCGTATGCCAGATAAGCTGTCGCAGGAACAATCTTCCAATTGTAATCAAGATATTTCTCACCAGCCTTGACAAGATATTCAGCATTTGTACCCAAAATCTTATTCCAGGAATCTCTGTCTGCATATGAAGGATAAGGGAACCAGCTTGCATCATATGAGAATACATTCTCCGGCATCAGGTCAAGATACTTTCTGTAAAGCATCTGAGGTTTGAACTTAACCTTGAGATTACCGATATTCAACCCCCATTTCCAATCGGTGACTATGATGACAGGTTCACCGTCAAGATTATACACATTCTCAAAATCCTTAAGCAAGGTATGGGAATGACCACCTACAATCACATCCACATTGCGGGTCTGGGCCGCAAGTTCCGTATCGACATATGATTCACCTTCAAAACCAAGATGGGTAAGACATATCACGAGATCACATCGCTGGTCGATCTTCAGAATTCTGGCATACTCATTTGCAACGTCAGCAGGATTGCGATATTTCAACATATCTGTAATCCCCTTGTCCACAACTGAAGTGACATCTGTCAGCAGACCAATTACACCTATCTTCTTTCCGGCTTTCTCAAGTACAACATATGGCTTCACAAGATTCTCAAGAGGTGTTCCCGTAAAGGTATAGTTGGCACACACGACAGGAACATCAAGATTCTCAATACGTCTGGCCAGCTCATCTATGCCATTGTCGAATTCGTGGTTGCCCAGACAGGTGACATCAAAGCCCATGGCATTGAGAACATCGACCTCTATATCACCGGAAAGCTCAGTAAAATACGACGTTCCCTGACTGAAATCTCCAGCATGAAGCAGAAGAACATTTTCCTTTCCGTCAGCAACCCGCACACTGTCGATATATGCAGCCTGCTCGATCACCCCTCCTTTTCCGGCATTCCTGCCACCCCTTTCCGGATCTATATGACTGTGTGTATCGTTCATATGCAGGATTGTAAGATTCTGTGCATATGAAATAAGAGCAGATGTGCTTATGAATAAAATGGCAAGCAGTCTTTTCATAGTAGATTATCTTATTGTTACACGACCATCCTTTCTGCCCGACAGAGCTCTGCCGGCAGCTGTTTCAGCCTTTATATGTTCCAGGACTACATCATTCACCAATAATCCCAGATCCTGGACGAGCAAAGCGTCAGAAGCCAGATACAATCCATCGCCGCCATTGAGGAGAAATGAATTTGTAGCTAGACCATAAACCTTCTCATCATCAAGAGGCTCTCCGTCAATCTCAACTGACACAAGTCTGCCGTCTTCAGCAACCACCTTGACACCTCCAAGAACCTCAAATCTGCCTGATGCCATAGATTCCAGGATATTACGGATGGTTTTACCCTTATGTTCGATATAGATCACATTGTTCCTGAATGGAAACATGGAAAGTATATCATCCAGAATGACATCACCCTTAGGCATATCTACTCGGATTCCTCCGAAATTAGCGACACCTATATGTACCTTCTTTCCACATATCCTCTCCACCTCCTTCATATAAAGATCTATATACCAGTTGGACAATGCACTCTCAGGATATTCCTTATACATATTGTCAGATGAATATGCTATGACGTCCTTGACTCTAGCCATATCCTTCTGAGCAGCTATGACAATGGCAGCAACCTTGGCAGCAGAAGAGGAAGCCTCAAACTGCCTTCCATTTGGAGCCACATATGTCTTACCCTTGAATCTGCCGAGAGCTTCAGTAACATTATCTCCGGAAGGTGCGACACATCCGGTCCTGGAACCGTCAATCGGTGTCGACTTCCAGGAATAAGTCTGAGCGTTGACCTGGACAGAAATCCACAGAACAGAAAGCAAAAGAATGATCTTTCTCATATCTATTTCATTTTTAGCCATTTCCACAAATCCTTGAATGATGTCTTCTTTCCAAACATCAGGATACCGATCTTATATATCTTTGCAGATGCCCATCCGCAAGCAATGAAAGTAGCCACCAGTAGGCCAATAGAAAGGGCAAGTTCCCATACAGGAACGCCGAACGGAATCCTGGCAAGCATTACGATAGGTGAAGTGAACGGTATCATAGATCCCCAGAATACGACAGCACTGTCCGGAGCCTTGAATGCATAGAACGCTATGAAGAATCCAAGCATGAGAGGAATAGTCACAGGGATGGACAGCTGCTGGGTGTCTGCCTCGTTTTCGACTGCAGAACCTATGGCTGCAAAGAATGAGGCATACAGGAGATACCCCAAGGCAAAATATACAAAGAAACCGAACAGCAGCATGCCGTAGTTAAGGTCCTTCAGAGTCGAAAGGACAGCAGCGAGTTCATTATCCTCTCCTGCCGGAGCAACGGAATCCGGTTTTTCCGGCATAGGAAATGTCATCACCATCATGTCAGGATCTACCCCGAGATCATCTGTTATATGGGCCATCTGCTCCGTCTGCACTGTTGCACTCTGCATCATGGAATCAAGTCCCACGAATGATGAGATTCCTGTCACGATGACAGCCGTAAGTATGATCCATAGCAGGAACTGGGTAAGTGCCACACAAGCGACTCCGATGATCTTGCCGAACATAAGTTCTGTGGCCTTGACAGAAGAAACCAGTACTTCCACTACCCTGCTGGCCTTTTCTTCAATGACGCTCTGCATCACCATTCCTGAGAACATTGCTACAAAGAAATATATGATCATCGAAAGAACAAGTGATATGATCATATATACTTCAGATGATGTTATCTTTTCCTCACCGTCCTCGCCAAGAGTATATGTCATCACGGTAGAGTTGAACTTGACATCCTGCATTATCTGCTTGAGGTCTCCTATATCATAGAGCGACAGACGGTAATCCTCCACTGCATCATCCACTCTGGAGCTGATTGTCTCCTTCATGTCTACACTCATCGGAGAAGACGAATATGCAGTGACGCTTACTGACTTTGACTCAGTATCGAGCGGCGAGATGTGCACGAGAGCATCATAACCGAGTTCATCAAGAGCCGTCTTGAGACTGTCGGGAACCTGACCGGTACAATCAGTATAATCTATCACCTCCGTATCGACGAATTTAGGCATAACGATACCAGACTCGTCAATTACAGCGACCTGCTTGCCTTTATCCTCTGCCATGAACATTATGATGCTCGGAAGAACAGCAATTGCAGCAAAGAATATCGGGCCGAGGAACGTAATGAGGAGAAATGACTTCTTCTTTACACGGGTCAGATATTCACGAGCGATAATAGTCTTTATGTTTCTTAGTTTCATAGCTTATTCCCCCTCTGTTACAAGTTTGATGAATATGTCGTTCATTCTAGGTACAAGTTCCCTGAAAGAAGAAATCTTCAATCCGGCTGACATGATCTCGGATATGGCAGAATTCGTATCCGCTCCATCCTCAAGAGAAAGTACTGCAGTATGACGACCGGAATCATCGACATCAGACAAAACGTTGAACTTGTCCGGAACGGAAACCAATGCATGCGGACCAGTATATACAACCTCGACATTATTGTTTCCATACTTGCGTCTGATCTCATCCACGCCACCGGAAATGACGACCTTCGACTTGTTGATGAGAGCAATATTGTCGCAAAGTTCCTCTACAGATTCCATGTTGTGGGTGGAAAGGATGATCGTCGCACCTTCATCCTTAAGCCTGAGGATTTCTTCGCGGATGACCTGAGCGTTGACAGGGTCAAATCCGGAGAACGGCTCATCAAGAATGAGAAGAGACGGCTTATGGACAACTGTTGTTATGAACTGCACCTTCTGAGCCATACCTTTAGAAAGTTCCTCGACCTTCTTGTTCCACCAGCTTTCAATTCCGAATCTGACGAACCACTTCTTAAGTTCATTTCCTGCTTCACGGGCACTCATACCCTTGAGCTGGGCAAAGTACATCGCCTGCTCACCCACCTTCATCTTCCTGTAAAGTCCTCTTTCTTCCGGAAGATATCCGATCTTCTCCACATCATCCTGGGTAATAGGCTTTCCGTTGAAGAGCACTGAACCGGAGTTAGGTATGGTAATTCTGTTTATGATGCGTATTAAAGTGGTCTTGCCGGCACCGTTAGGTCCGAGCAATCCGAAAATCTTTCCTTCCGGAATGTCTATCGAAACATTGTCAAGAGCTATCTTTTCACCGAAGCTCTTACAGACATCCGTACATTTTATCAATCCCATAATATTCGAGTAGGTTAAATATTCAAAATTCTGGCGGTAAGCTCCACCATGAGTTCGGCAGGAGTTGCTTCTCCGACATCTCCGCCCTTACCTTTGTAATCGTATTCCTTCAGAAGCGCTATCACTGCCATACATTTCTTTACCGGATAGTTTCTCACTGCAGTATCATACTCCGCAAAGAAATACGGATTGACACCCAACACCTTGGCCTTGGCATCATTGGCAGGGCGCGGATTCTGCATCAGCAGGGCACCGTATCTGAGTATCCTGTAAAAATGCGTATACAAAGCACTGACAGCCATAGGCATGGCAAATTTTGCAGCAGAACCGATATAAGAAGCGATCTTGAGGGCCTTCGGAGCATTCTTCATTGAGAGTTCCTTTGTAAGTTCAAAGATGCTGAACTGACGGCTGATGCCTACATTCCTTTCTATGTCTGCCGCAGATACATTCACCGTACCCTCAGGTAGATTCTTCAGCATCTTCTGAGTCTCCACAGCAATCTTGTTAAGATCCGTTCCGGCATATTCAGCCAATAGAGCAGCGGCATCCGGAGCGATATTAAGTCCACATCCGGTGTAGTACATCGAAATCCATCTTGCTGTCTCGTAGTCCCTGAGCTGCTGCGAGTCTACGACCTTACCCATCTTGGAAACGGTCTTATAAAGAGATTTCCTCTTGTCTGCCCCGGCGCCATGCATAGCGATCACGAGGATGGTAGATTCCAGAGGCATCTGGCAATATACGGCAAGTTCCTCAAGTCCCTTCATCATCTGAGCCTCCTTGACCACGACAAGCTGACGCTCAGCAAACATCGGATAACGCCTTGCAGCCGTTATTACTGTATCGGCATCAACATCTGCTCCGTAACAGATGGTCTGATTGAAGTCTCTTTCACTCTCGTCCAGCGCATTTTCGATGATGGCATCACACACCATATCAACATAATACGGTTCATCTCCCATAAGAAGATAAACCGGACTGAAGATGCCTTTACGGACATCTGACACAATTTCACGACACAGCGTGTCCGTTTCAATAAAACCCTTTGCCATAGAAGAACAAAGATATAAAAAAAGCAGCACATTAAATGTGCTGCCTGATAAATTTTACGACTTTCTATTGTACTCTCTTTTCTTTTTCTTTCACAAGTTTTTCCTTGAGAATGTCGGCGCAGTCAACAACTGCGTCTTCGAAGGTCTTCGCATTCTTCTCTACAACGATGGTGTTTCCCGGAACATTAACGTGTACCTTAACGTTCTTGTTCTCGTGATCAGGTAGCAATGAAAGCGCAACTTCCACTCCGGTAATACCATCATAGAACTTCTCGATTCTTGAGAACTTCTTTTCTACAAAGTCCAACAGTTTCTGATCTGCATTGAACTTGATGGATTGTACTCTAATCTCCATTTTTACCTCCGCTTTTTTGCCCTTGGGTGGGCAGATTCATAAATAGTCTTCAGTTTAGCTATGGAATTGTGAGTATAGACCTGTGTCGCAGCCAATGATGAGTGCCCGAGCAGTTCCTTTATCGCATTGAGGTCCGTGCCATTGTCAAGAAGCGAGGTAGCAAGCGAGTGCCTGAGGATATGGGGAGATTTCTGCCCTGTAACCCCATCCCTGCCTGCGAGCTGCTTCTTCACTGCACGGTCAACATACGCAGGATATAATTCCCTGCCGGATTCCGTCACCAGAAGAGGCTCTGTCAAAGATCTTTTCCTCCCCGCCATTGCATCAACCGCTTTCAAATATAATAAAATTTCTTCACATAATGATGCGACGAATGGAATTTCTCGCATTTTATTTCCTTTTCCTTTGACACGGACAACTTCTCTGCCAAAATCCACATCAGAAATCTTGAGGGATATGAGTTCTGAACGACGCAGGCCGAGATTGTAAAGAATACTGATTATCAGACGCTGAAGCCTACTGCGGTAAAGATCTTTGGCAGCTTTTGTATCCGGCTCATCAAGCAATGCCTTCAATGATTCTTCAGACGCATAATATTCAGTAGCATTGAAATAACCATCCATTGCATCTGATCTATAGAAGACAGGAAGCATATGTTCCTCCTTCAGGCGCGGCACAAGCCTTACAGGATTTGTCTTGATTCGGCCTTCCTTCAGCAGAAAGCGACAGAATCCGCTTAGAATTGACAGGTGCGTATTGGCTGTCCTTGGTCCGAAAGACCCGTCCTTCATCCGGAATGCAACATACTGACGTATCTCCGAAGGATTCAAAGCCTCCAGCAAATGAGCATCCGTACGGTCCTCCTCTTTTAATGTCAGTGCATAGAAAGCCTCAAGGACACTCCTATATGACTCTAAGGTCAGATCGGAATATCTTTTGACATTCTTTACATAAGACAGATATTTATCTACAAGATTCATTTCACAGGGAACAGTCCCATCTCTGCAGCCTTGGCACGCATATATACGTCTGCCGCCTCAAAGGTATTCTCAATTTCGCCCTCAAGGATAGCCTCCTTGACAGCATCCTTAAGCTTTCCGATCACACTCGAAGGCTCTATGGCAAAAAGTTCCATAACATACTCACCGGTTATCGGATTCTTGAAATTCCTGATTGCATCCTTGGCTTCGACCTCGACTAACTTAGCTTTGACAAGTTCGAAATTGGCATGAAGACGTGCAACCTTACGAGGATTCTTGGAGGTAATGTCGGCATTGCAAAGAAGCATAAGATCATCAATATCATTGCCGGCGTCGAAAAGAAGACGTCGTACAGCCGAATCCGTAACCTCATCTGTTACAAGAGCAATAGGCCTCAGATGCAGATTGACGAGCTTCTGGACAAACTTCATCTTTTCATTCAGAGGCATCTTGAGTCCTTGGAAAATCTTTGGGATCCATTTTGCTCCAACCACCTCATGACCATGGAAGGTCCATCCGAGATTTGCATCATACCTCTTTGTGGCGGGCTTGGCTATATCATGAAGAAGAGCAGCCCACCTAAGCCATACATTCGGCTCGGTCCTGACTTTCTCAACCTCCACTCCATCCTCGAACACATGATCTTTAAGTGTACCTGCCGCAATCGCTTCGACCTCAAGAGCCGCAACATTGTCCAGCACCTCAAGTGTATGGGAAAAATTCTCCTTATGTCCTTTTCCTTCAACGGTTTCCACACCTTTGAGCTTCGAAAGCTGCGGAAGGACATAATCCAGAAGACCAGTCTGTTCCAGAAGTCTGAAACCGATTGATGGCTTAGGAGTCACAAGAATCTTATTCAATTCCTCCACAATGCGTTCCTTGGAAAGTATGCTCATCCTTTCCCTGTTGCGTCTTATGGACTCCAGCGATTCCGGCACTATCGTGAACTGCTGCTCCGCAGTACTCAATTTGGTTGCGAATCTGATGGCACGAACCATTCTCAAAGGATCGTCACTGTAAGTGGTATCAGGATCAAGAGGAGTCCTGATGATGCCTGCTGCAAGGTCACGTATACCTCCGAAAGGATCCACCAAAGCACCGAAATCCTCCTTCTGAAGGCTGAATGCCATGGCATTAATGGTGAAGTCTCTTCTTAACTGATCGTCTTCAAGAGTGCCGTCCTCGACTATCGGCTTACGCGAGTCTCTCCTGTAAGACTCCTTGCGTGCTCCTACGAATTCAACCTCGATACCCTTATATTTCAACATCGCTGTACCGAAATTCTTGAAGACCGACACATTGCTGCGGACTCTTTCACCGACAGCCTCAGCCAGTTCTATACCGCTTCCTTCAACAACGATATCAATGTCCTTGCTCGGTCGACCAAGGAAACAGTCCCTGACATAACCGCCGATGACAAAGGCCCTGACGCCCTTCTCGGCAGCCACTTCCGACACAATTGAAAATATCTTATGGTCCAGATAACCCTGGGTGATAGTAGCCGACATTACTGCAACATTTGATTATATGACGGAACAGAATTCATGAATTCAAACCTCTCCCCCTTCCTTTCCGCGACAAAAGTCTTTGTTCCGTTAGTTATTATTATATATTTGACATTCAACACCATATTATACCTGAGAGCCTGGTCCAGCACTTCTGCCGTCAATTCGACCTCTGGTCTTTTGCATTCAACAATGACTAGTGGCTGAGCCTTTCTGTCATACACAACTATATCAGCCCTGAACTGCTTGCCTCCCAGGCAGAATCCAACCTCGCTCATCATCATGTGCATCGGAACTCCGACCCCTGAAGCAAGGACTCCGATACACCATTGCCTTACTTTCTCTTCCGGAGTCAGGACGACATCCTTCTTCCTTAACGGATCACATATGGTCTGTCTGTCTTTCACAAGTGCAAATTTAGTCAATTTTCATTTGGTACATTGAGAAAAGCGCCTTCTGCAAGAGACTCCCTGCGAAGTTTTACCATCTTTGGACAGGAAGCGACAAAAGAAGGGATGAACTTCAGCACATCAAAGGACATGTATCTCACAGATATAGCCAGCAGTTCCAATGGCTGAGCCACAAGCCTGAAAGGCAGGCAATATGACGGATTCGAAAGTTTGACTATGGAAGCGACACACTTGAGTCTCATTGCGGCAGACTTTGCAACAGTACGCATTTCCCTGTCGTGAACAGCATATGTTCCAGCAAGGAAACCGACTTTGAATCCCTTCCACAAGGCCCTGTGGATGAAATTATCATCCTCGCCATAATGCCTGAAGGCTGGAGAAAAACCGCCGACAGACTGCAGACATCGGCGCGAAACAAGCCAATGAGCAGCCATGACGAAGTCAGCATCATGAATGCGCCCTGACTCATATGCGGAAAGTTCCTTATCAAGGCATTTGATCTTGAAGCGGGGATCAGGTCTTTCCATAGATGCTGTCATCTGCACCGGACTGAGGATTCCGTATTCCGGATGAGCATCATGAGCGTCAAGAAGTCTGCCGAAGGTATCAGGAAATACCCAAGCATCCTGATTCAGCAAGTATACATAGTCATATCCGTTAGCAAGCGCATATTCCAGTCCGATGTTGTTTGCCTTACCGAAGCCATAGTTTTCATCGGCACAATGAAGCATCACCTCCGGATAATGATTCCTGATATGCTCTGCCGTACCATCAGCTGAACCATTATCAACGACAAACACATCAACAGGCTGCCTTGAGTCTCGAAGACTGCCAAAGCATCTGTCGGCCCACTTCATCGCATTGTAGGTAACGATTATGACAAGAATACGTCTCATTTGACTCTTCCAAGCTTGTTTCGAAGACAAAGTCGTCTGTACAGATAAGCCTCATAGAGACCGAAACATTTCAATGTCGTTCTGAACAAATATGACGAAAGCGGCTTCAATCTGGCTGCGAGGCCAGCCTTTTCCGGTTTCAGCGTATCACATCCTGAAAGAGTATAATATCTCTGATATATATCAGCTCCTTTGACTCCAATACAGCGTAACTGTGGCTTATAGTCACTGAAATGCATTATCACAGGCCTGTTCCAATACTCGAAACGGTCCCTGTAATCCCTGAAGTCGCGCGCTCTCATATAGTTCATATTGAACCTGTTCCACTTTGGCGGCAGCTGATACCAGCAGTTTCTGAACACGTAGTTGAGCGCATCCTGATCATGGCAGTATACTATTCTGTCACGTTTAGCAAACTCAATCAGAGAATCTTCGGCACCATGATCCCTCCAATATCTGAGATTCACAAGCATGACTGCCGAACAAAAGTAATCGGCATCATATGGAATGGAAAGTGATGCTCTATGATCATCGAAACAAGGAACAACATCCTTTACCGCTGCAAGAGCGTAATCGTCCATCTCGAGTTCGAACAAAGGAGTCACATCACCGAGCACTGCTGTGTCAACATCCAGATAAAGCACCTTGTCTACTCCTTCCAGAACAGATGACAGGAGAAGTCTATAGTATGCAGCCATGGACAATGGCCTCTTTGACCTGAATTTCACCCCATGAAGCTTCTGGACATCAACCTTATGGAAAACGATATCTGCACCATAGCGGCGTACAAGACCGGAAATAAAGTCTTTGTTCTCTTCCGACAGCACATCATGCAGAAGGTGCAGCACAATGGAGTTATCTCTGTTGTTTTCTAGAAGCGAGCATATCATAACGGATGCATGATGAACATAATTGTCATCTGTACTGCAGCCTATATGATATGTGGAGCCGACGTTTTTCATATATCGATTGTTAAAGTCTACAAAAATAATAATATTTTTTAATATCTTTGAACTTGATATGCAGCCTGAAGTAAGTATAATAATAGTTTCGATGAACAACACCAGGTTCCTGTTTCCCTGCCTTGACGGGATTCAGGAGCATACCAGGTCGACATATGAAACCCTTGTTGTCGCATATATGTTCTCTGAGGGGAATCTAGCAGAGCTGAAATCAAAATATCCGTGGGTTACGGTAATAGAAAGCCAGGAACTGCGA
This sequence comes from Candidatus Cryptobacteroides sp., assembly GCA_045133255.1. Classification (GTDB taxonomy): domain Bacteria; phylum Bacteroidota; class Bacteroidia; order Bacteroidales; family UBA932; genus Cryptobacteroides. The sequence continues at coordinate 55,493 of JBGUTV010000009.1, read as the reverse complement.
GGGTTTGCGGAGAACAACAATCTCGCATTGAGACAGGCATCCGGCAAGTATACCTTCATCGTCAATGACGACACTCTGATGTCAATGCCGGTAATCGACAGACTTGTGTCTGACATTGAAGGCCTGCCGGAAAACACAGCTGCAGTATCACCGAAGATCGTATTTCCGGACGGAACTGTCCAGACCTGCGGAAGAGGTCCTTGGAACATGAGCAGATATCTCAGACATTACCTTCACCTTGTTGACGAGACAAAGAAGACAGAGTGGACAATGCAGGATGGCCTTTTCAGGACCTGGACCCTTAACGGAGCATGCTTCCTTGCCAAAACAGCAATATTCAAAGAATGCGGATGGTTCGATGAAACCTACACTTTCACTCCTGAAGACATCGCACTTGGCCTGCTGTTCAACAGACGCGGATATGCAGTCTACACTGACGCAGACGTATCCATCACTCACATTGCCAATGCCACAGCATCAAGGATTGAAGCTGCAATCAAGCCGACAAGAGTAAGAGGCTCATTGATCCTGTACTCAAGTCTGAAGCATATTGACAGTCCTCAAGGCACATCAAGGATCTGCAAGATAAAATATTTTGCAGCAGGGATGCTCATCTGGTGTTACGAGGCAATCAGGGGTCTTAAATACATGTTCTGTGACTGCTCCGATGCTACTGAAAAGAGCCGTCGCAACAGAATAATGCGCGACACCGCAGCGAATGTGCGCAGGAACATATTCACGGCAAAAAGCACGAAAGCGATATTTACAGAGCTTCTTTAAGGAAGAACGACCTTATCTCCCATAACACGGAGATAATCCTGAGCGAAGTATTCCATCAGGCCACAGCATGAAGTGAATGTCAGTTCTCCGAAATAAACCCTTCCATCCACCTCATAAAGATCCACTCTTACCTGCGGGAATCCTGCAGAAAGATCAGCAGCCATCTTGAGCATTCTGTCAAGATTAACAGGACGTGGAATTTCACCTTCATATCTGCGATAATGTCCTGTAAAGTTCAGGTACTCAGGATGTACATTCCATTCTGTGTCATAGAGAAGGACGTCCAGAGAAGACTTTGTCCTGTTCAAAGCAACGAACACACACTCGGGAACACCATTGAAGCACCATATCTTGTAATCTATCAATGAGTCACTCTCAACGCTTTGTCGGGAAGCATCCAGAAGTTCCTCAGCAATGATCATCGGCTTGATGTCGAGATAATGTGGCTCAGCTGAAATATATCCGAATTCCGATTTCAATGCACCTGCCATTGAGCGACGTAGACCGTCAGGATCAAACGAAGTCTTATCCTTGCAGATCACAGCATCTCCGGAACCATTGTTCAACTTCATTATAAACTTCTCGGGCAGCACATCAGCATCAATCTGCTCTGGAGACTCCCATGCGCCATAAAGTTTCACCAACGTATCTTCATACCCCTTCTGCGCGACATAAGAACGCACGGCATATTTGTCTGCAAGCATACTCCACATGGAAGTGTCTGAGTGGAATTTGAGCCAGTTGATCTTTTCATTGAGATCCTTTGGATTCTTCCAGTCCAGACGACGTCCGAATGTCCTGCGGAAAAGTACAGATGCAAGTCTCTTCGGGTAATGCCTTCCCATAAACTGCCTGTACCATAGCCATATTCTGTTCCACACCTTTACCTTCAGCCCATTGAGTACCTCCTTCTCATCGGGACAGAGACCGAAGAAATATATTGCCGCTGCATATATGAATGGAGACGTGAGAAGAGTAAGGACAAACCTTCCCTTGAATTCAAGCAGAAGAACGACAGATGCACAATATGCAACCAGAATCATTAAAGGCAACGCCTCTTTCATAAAGACATTGACGGTAAATTCCCTTATAGACAGTCCGGCCGTCTTCTTCAGGAAGAACAGGCGCACAACAGCACAGATAAGCTCAAAGAGCACATATGCAGACATCACTATATATATATTGTGAGTCAGGAGAAGGCATATTATGATTACCGGTATTGTAAGGAACTTGATTGTATTGACAGTCAGCGAGTATGCACGTATCTTTCCTATTGCCTGATTGGCCGCACCAAGACCGATGGTCAACTGGTCTACGACAGATGCGAGAAGAAGTCCCCGACAGAAATACACACTATATTCGGGAACCTTCCCCAGCCATATATTCAGCAGGGCAGGCATCTCGAAAATGCAAGGTATCAGAAACATCGACAGGAGCATGAAGCATAGCTTGCTCTCGATTTCAGAAAGGCGTATCATCCTTCTTCTGTCCCCTGCTCCTTCCGCCTTCATGATTTGCGGATTGATAGCATTCACTACTGACTGAGAAAGAAATGCAATCGCAGCATTGACCTGCATACCGACCCCATACGCAGCATTGACAGCGACAGAGAAGAACTTGTTTATTATTACTGCTACTCCCTGTGTGCGTCCTGTTATGCAGAAGATGCTGTAGATGGTCCATCCGGCGAATCCACCCATTTCCCTGATTGTCTCAGCATTGATCATGGAGCGGCGCGGAATCACACACTCATCATACTTACGAAGGTCATAGAATGCGTAGACCAGAAAATTCATCAGTGAGATTCCACACAGAAGCAACGCATAGACGACAAGCCTGTCGGACTCGCAGTGTGTGATCAGGATTGCAATGACCAATCTCATGACGGCATCCAGTACATCAACGGCCGAAATAAACACAATGTTCTCGTGCGCAATGAGAAGAGCCCTGAATGGAGCAGTCACAAATGACAGCATGACATTGACTGTCACTATATGGTAAACAGTTTCAGCTGCATCGATCCTATCTGGAGATATATTGAAAAAGCCGTCGAAAAGAGCATTTCCCAAGAGTTCGAAGACTGTTCCGAACAGAAGAGCCATCAGGATATGGATGAACAGGCTGTTGGCGAACATTTCCCTGACCTTGCCCTGATCCCCTTTGCCGGAGTAGAATGATAGAAATCTCTGAGTAGTGACGACTAGAGCATTTATAACGAATGAAAGCAGTGAAATTATACCTGCTATCAACGTATAGATTCCATAATCGGAAACACCTAATGCGCCAAGGATAAGACGGGCAGAAACCAGTGAAAGGCATAGATTGATGACCGTCCTTCCATACTGGGCCGCTGTATTTACCATTACTCTGCTAGAATTATCCATTCTCAAGACACTTTAGTTATAGCAAAGATAGGTCTTTTTATGAATATCTTGATTATTTTTTGGTATTCTCGGCAAATGTGCTTAAATTAGTGGTGTATTTGAAATAACAAACATCACTAAACTATAACAGCTATGGTAAGATATTGTGTAATGTGGAAGTTCAAACCATCAGATGGTAAGACTTCAAAGGAGCTCGCTGAAGATGTCAAGGAAAAATATGAGTCCCTCCTGGGACTTGTGCCAGGTCTGACAAGCATCGAAATCGGCATCAACCGAAACGAAGGAAAGACTTCTTATGATGCAGTCATGATTGCAGACTTTGAAAGCTGGGAAGCACTTGCGACCTACAAGGCAGACACCATGAGGGACAACATCATAGAATACGTAAAGACTATTGCAGAAGTACGTGCAAAAGTTGAGTACGAAAGATAAAAAAATGGTTGGCTTAAAGCCAACCATTTTTTATTTCTGATATTTCTTAGTGTGTTCTGCTATGAGGTCCGCATCATCGAAATAGTCGATCTTCATTGCCTTACGCACATCAGCTAGAGTCTTCGCTGCCTCCGCACGTGCAGTCTCACTTCCCTTTCTCAAGATCTCGTACACAAGCGGAATGTTCTGCTCGTACTGTGCACGTCTCTCACGCATTGGCTGCAGGAAGTCCTCCATGATGTTGAAAAGGAACTTCTTGCAGGTTCCGTCACCAAGACCTCCTCTACGATAATGATCTTTCATCGCATCGAGATTCTCATACTCAGGAAGGAATTTTGAAAAATGTTCCGGCTCGCAGAAAGCATCCAGATAAGCAAAAACCACATTACCTTCCACATGACCAGGATCTGTTATCTGAAGATGCTCTGGATCTGTGTACATGCTGTTTACCTTCTTCTTGATCTCCTTTGATGTGTCTGAAAGATAGATGCAGTTGCCAAGTGATTTACTCATCTTTGCCTTACCGTCTGTACCTACAAGACGCATACATGACTGATTCTCAGGCAGAAGCATCTCAGGTGTCACAAGTGTTTCACCATATACTGTATTGAACTTGTGTACAATCTCACGGGTCTGTTCGATCATCGGAGCCTGATCCACACCAACTGGTACTGTTGTAGCACGGAAAGCAGTAATGTCAGATGCCTGGCTGATAGGATATGTAAAGAATCCTACAGGAATACCCTTCCTGTTCTGATTCTCATCGTCTTCGCTATCGGAGAAACCTCTAAGCTGAATCTCCTGTTTTACGGTAGGATTTCGCTGAAGTCTCTGGACAGAAACAAGGTTCATATAATAGAATGCAAGTTCACACAGTTCAGGCACCTGTGACTGAATGAAAATTGTCACCTTCTCCGGATCAAGGCCGGCAGAAAGATAATCCAATGCAACTTCTATGATATTCTGACGAATCTTCTCAGGATTGTCAGCATTGTCAGTCAATGCCTGAGCATCAGCGATCATAATGAAGATCTTCTCGAATTCACCTGAATTCTGAAGCTCAACCCTTCTTTTAAGCGAACCCACATAATGACCGAGATGCAGTCTTCCGGTAGGACGGTCACCCGTCAATATAATCTTTCCCATACCAAATATTAAAATTTCACCACAAAAACAGACAAATATAGCAATCTTTTTCGAAGAAACGGCTATATTGCAGTCTGAATTACTAAAACCAAATGAAATGAAAAAGATTATCTTTAGCTTGATGACACTGGTGCTTGGTCTTTCGACCATGAACGCACAGGATGTTCTCGGAAAATGGAAACTTGAAGATGGAACAGCAATCGTAGAGGTCTACAAGAGCGGTGACGCATTCAACGGCAAGATCGTATGGCTCGAAAAGCCTACTCAGGAAGACGGCACTCCAACAGTCGACAAGAACAATCCTGATCCTGCACTTCGCAAGCGCCAGCTTATCGGACTCAATATGCTTCATGGACTCAAGAGCAATGGAAAAGAATATTCTGGTGGAACGATCTATGACCCAGGTAACGGAAAGACATACAACTGCTCTATGAAGGTAGAAGGCAAGGTCCTCAAGGTAAGAGGTTCCCTTGACAAGAAGGGTCTGCTCGGAAGAACAATGGACTGGTTCCGTGTCGAGTAAGGAACACTAAGATCAGATTATAAATGCCCCTGAAGTCAATCACTTGACTGTCAGGGGCATTCTCTTCTTATTATTTCTCAGGCAGAACCGTTCTATATAAATTGCAACCGACGAAGTTTCCAAGAACGACACAACCGTATGTGGCCAATAGAGCGGAAATATTCTCCTTGATGAAATCCACTGGAGTCGTCATTATATAGAAGGCATCCACAAGGCAATGCGGAAAACCGCAGAAGATGAACAGAGGGACGCCAAAGAGCAGAGGCAGATAATTCTTCTCTCTGGCAAACGTCACTGATGTAGTCATTATGAAACCGCAGCCGATTGCCAGCATGCCTGAACGCAGGGCTCCATTTTCAATTCTACCCTGCATTATGGTCTGGGCAACTGTCTGAAGATCATTTGGAGAAAGACGGGTAAGCAAGGCGACAGTAAGACATCCTGTCACATTTCCCAGAAGTATGAGCAGGAGAGTCGGAGCCTCATCCTTCTTTATGAAGCCGGCTGTACCTGTAAACAATTTCAATTTATAGGCAATTACAGTAAGAAGTCCGAATGCAAACACAACTGCTCCGGGCACTCCACCGATTGTAAGATATCCAAACCCGGCCAAGCCAATAGTAAATCCGGCAAGGGCTGATGAACGAAAAAGCTTAAACATAAAATATACTACAAACTAACTATATCTATAATAGTCAGGACTGCGTCCCTGACTGAGAATTTGACATCAAATCCCATGAACGGCATACCATAGACTCTTTCGGGATCATTCTGATATGATGGACGAGGATCCAAAGACAAGACCTGCCTCAATGTAGGAAAGTCTATCCTATCCTTGAATTCCACTGAGATATGTTCCGGAACATAAACTTCAAGATTCGGCTCATTCAGCGAATCAACATAACCACAACATGATTCGGGATGGGAATCGGCATACCTTATATAAGGTTTTACGTCATATATAGGTGTACCGTCGACCAGGTCTGCACCCCTCACAATAAGCACCGGAGCGTCCGGTGAGTCATATTCTATGCTTTCCAGCTGCACGCAGGAAAGACCGATCGGATTAGGTCGATATGGTGACCTGGTAGCAAAGACTCCCATTGACGAGTTTCCGCCAAGTCTCGGAGGACGGACAGTCGGATGCCACTCGGAATGACGATTGCATGAAAACTCCCATATAAGCCAGAGATGCGAGAAATCCTGAAGACCTCTGAAAGCATCAGGATCCCTATATTCCTTATTAAAAACAATCCTGCCTCTGAGACCAGAGGCAAGACCGCTTTGTCTGGGAACACCGAATTTCTCAGGAAACTCGGTTCTGATGACAGCTATCGGGCTGATTTCCATATATTATTTTTCAAGTTTCTCTTTAGCATACTTAAGAGTAAGCCTGAACGTCTTCTTTGAAGAAGAAGGTGCATCATACATGGCATCTGTCATAATAGATTCACAGATCGAACGGAGACCACGTGCACCAAGCTTGTTTTCAATTGAGGTATCAACGATAAGGTCCAGAACCTCAGGATCAACCGTCAGCTTTATGCCGTCAAGTTCGAACATTCTCTCATACTGACGCATAAGGGCGTTCTTCGGCTCTGTGAGAATCCTCTTGAGAGCATCTCTATCGAGATGGTCAAGATAAGTAATGACAGGAAGACGTCCGATGATCTCAGGAATGAGTCCGTATGAACGAAGGTCCTGAGCCTCCACATACCTGAGAAGGTTCTCCTTATCAATCTGCTTCTTGTTGGCTGCTCCGAATCCAATGACCTGAGTATTGAGCCTCTGAGCGATTCTTCTCTCGATTCCTTCGAAAGCGCCGCCACAGATAAAGAGTATATTCTGGGTATTCACATGAAGGAACTCCTGGTCAGGATGCTTGCGGCCTCCCTGTGGGGGAACGTTTACGACGCTTCCTTCGAGAAGCTTAAGCATCGCCTGCTGCACACCCTCTCCGGACACGTCACGAGTGATTGACGGATTGTCGCTCTTACGTGCGATCTTGTCTATCTCGTCAATGAACACGATTCCTCTCTCAGCCTTGGCAACATCATAGTTTGCCTCCTGAAGAAGACGCGAAAGAATACTCTCCACATCCTCACCCACATAACCTGCTTCTGTAAGGACTGTAGCATCAACAATCGTGAACGGCACATTAAGAAGTTTAGCAATTGACTTAGCCATCAACGTCTTACCCGTACCAGTCGGTCCTACCATCAGAATATTTGACTTCTCAAGTTCAAGATCGACCTCAGACTCTGAATTATTGTTGATTCTCTTGTAATGATTGTAGACAGCCACCGAAAGCAACTTCTTTGCACGGTCCTGACCTATGACATACTGATCAAGGAACTCATGAATCTCCTTCGGTTTGTAAAGGGAATCAAGCTTTGCAAGAGGCTCAGCTGACACTGTCCTGTTGAAATCACTGACATACTCCCCTGCAATCTTGACGCACTCCGAACAAATGCAGGCATCTAAACCTTGTAGCAGGAGTGGAACTTCCTTCTCACTCCTGCCACAAAACATACAGTATCTGTTCTGTTTGTTGTTTTTCGACATATTATTTTCTCTTGGTCAGGATCTCATCGATCATTCCATATTCAAGCGCCTCCTGTGAAGACATCCAGAAATCACGGTCACCGTCCGCATAAATCTTTTCAAGCGGCTGGCCGGAATGTTCAGAGATTATTGAATAGAGTTCCTTCTTTGTCTTCTCGATTTCCTGAGCAGCAATCATGATATCCGATGCCTGTCCTCTTGCACCTCCAAGCGGCTGATGAATCATCACCCTTGAGTGCTTGAGAGCAGACCTCTTGCCCTGAGCTCCTGCACACAGAAGGACAGATCCCATAGATGCCGCCATACCTGTACAGATAGTTGCAACATCCGGTTCTATGATCTGCATCGTGTCATAGATTCCAAGTCCTGATGATACCTGACCTCCAGGAGTATTGATATATAGAGAAATATCACTGCTGCTGTCAGTAGAAGCAAGGAAAAGGAGCTGTGCCTGAATGATGTTGGCTACGTCATCATCAATAGGAACACCGAGAAAAATGATGCGGTCCATCATAAGACGGCTGAAAACATCCATAGAAGCGACATTGAGCTTTCTCTCCTCTATGATTGTCGGATTGATGTAACCGTCAAGAACAGATGAATATCTGTGCAGGGTCATCGAACTGATGCCCTGCTCCAGACGTGCATATTTATCAAATTCCTTCATTATGCAAGTTCACGGAATTTGTCAACTGAAATCTTCTTCTTCTTGAGTGTAACAACCTCTCTTACAGCAGCTACAGTCTTCTCGTTCTCAACCTGGTCGAGAATTCTTCTGCCCTGCTCCTCCTGTGAAAGGATGTTCTTTGCAAATGCCTCAAGCTGCTCCTCAGGAACATTGTTCATTCCGTACATAGCGAACTGGTAAGCCGCAAAGCCCTTTGCGCTTGCAAGAAGATCTGCCTCCTCTACCTTAACATTGTATTTCTCCATAAGGTAGCTTCTTACCATCTGCCACTTGTAGTCAACGATGAAGAGATCCCACTCCTTCTCGATATCCTCCATAGTGAACTTGCCATCGTTGATTACATAGATCCATCTCTTGAGGAAGTTCTCGGCAACTGTAACATTGGCCTTCTCAACGAGGAAGTTTCTTGCATCCTTATTGAAACGGAAATCAGCCTCCTGAGTATACTCAGCACGGATTCTCTCCTCAATCTTTGCATCAAACTCAGCCTCAGTCTTGACACCGAATGCCTTCTCGAATGTCTCCTCAGTAAGAGGTGCGTTGACGAAAGTCTTTACGTTCTTTACAGTCATCTTGAACATTGGCTCGATACCTGCAAGCTCGTCCTTGCTTACCTTAAGCATAGCTGCGCGGTCAGTCTCGTTCTCAAATGCCTCGTTTACGTTTACATCAAGAACATCACCAGCCTTAACACCTACGAAAGATGCCTTAGCTGCCTCAGCGATGCTGCGGATTGCTACATAAGTACCCTCTACCTTAAGGTCACCCTGCTCGAAATCTACGATAAGGAAGTCGTCAGCCTTAGCCTTCTTGCCCTCCTCGAGTGAGCCGTACTGCTTAAGGATATTCTCCTTCATCTCCTTCTTTGCAGCCTCTGTCACTGTAATTGTATAGTATGGAATCTCATCAGCTGATGAAAGTTCGAAAGAAACCTCAGGATTCTGAGCGAGATCGAACTTGAAGCTGAAATCGTTGCCATCCTCCCATACATTGTGTGGAGTATCCTCGCTTGGAAGCGGCTCACCGAGAACCTTAAGGTTGTTCTCCTTGATGAAATTGTTGAGTGCCTCAGCGATGATATCGTTAACTGAGTCAACAAGAGCATTGCCACCATACATCTTCTCTACGAGAGACATTGGAACCATACCCTTTCTGAAACCCTTGAATTCAGCTTTCTTTCTGTACTCGTTAAGTCTCTTCTTCTTGTTTTCAGCATAATCTTCCTTAGCTACTGTAAGGCTGAGCTCGAGATTAAGATCGTCGATTCTGTTCTGTTCAATTTTCATATATCAAATTATTTAATCATTTCCATCAAAAGGCAGTGCCTATAAAAAGACTGCAAAAATAATCAATCCAAGCGACATTTCAAAATATCACTTGGCACCTCTGGCAAGTCTCTTCGGATATGCCACTCTGGCATGATACATCTGCTGGATATAGGACTTCATGACCTCCTTTGCAGTACTGAGTTCACTCATTGAAATCTCTGAATCAGAAAGCTGTCCGTCCTCTATCTTGCCGTTTGTAATCCTCTCGACAAGTTCTGAAATGCTTTCGGCAGAATAATCCTTCAGACTGCGCGATGCAGCCTCGACAGCATCGCAGAGCATAAGGACAACCTGTTCCTTTGTCTTAGGTTTCATTCCATCATAACAGAAGTCACCTCTATCAGCCTCTGAACCTCCTTCCACAAGATACTTATTATAAAAGTATGCTGTGCAGGTCGTTCCGTGATGAGTAGCAATAAACTCCCTTACCAACGAAGGCAAACCATACTTGTCTGCCAGAGCAAGACCGTCAGAGACGTGCCTGATGATCTCCTGAGCACTTTCCTTTGGAGAGAGTCCCTCATGATAACGCACGCCCGGGGTCTCGTTCTCCGTAAAGCACTGAGGATTGGCAATTTTTCCTATGTCATGGTACAATGCTCCTGCTCTCACCAGAAGTACATTCGCATCAATCGCACGCGCAACGGCATCTGCAAGATTCATTACCTGAAGCGAATGTTGGAATGTTCCGGGAGCCTTATCTGCAAGCATCCGGAGAAGTTTGTTGCTGGTATCGCTAAGATCGACAAGCTTTGAATTGGAAAGAAGTTTGAAAATCTTCTCGAAAAGATAAATCAATGGATAGGCTGCAACAGAAAGCAAGGCACCAAAAGCCATATAGAGTATCATTCCGTAATTCACCGGACCGCCGAATCCTTCAGAAAGGTTGAATGCGCCCCACACAAGTACCATCACAACAAAGACAATCAGAGCAGTAACAAACTGAAGCCATCCTCTGTTGAACCAGCTGAACACCAGCATTCCTACAACACCTGCCACAAGATACATGACAAAAAGTTCAACACCCTCACGTGCAAAAATCAGAAGAGGCAGCAACGATATCACATAGACCGTGAACACCACCCTCTTCTTGAAGAATGCCAGAAGATAAAGAGCAATAAGGGTGAACGGCACCATATAGAAATATTCCTGGTTCACGTGGCTGATTACTGAAGATGCAACAGCAGACAGCGCAAAGACCATCAGGAGATAAAGATACTTGTTATATTGCTCAAAAATCTTTGAATTACAATAATATATGGCAAGGAAAAGCACTAAAAGAATAGAGAATGCCAAAAGTATCGTACTGACAATACGAGATGTAGAATTCCCCTCTGAACCAACACTCCTGTTATACTCTTCCTTATATGAATCCAGCATCTGTGCGATTTCTGCTGTAACGATTTCTCCTTCTGAAACTATCGTATGTCCAGCCCTCGCAACTCCCTGAGTCCTTGATATATAATTGACCGCCTCGTCATGGACGAGGTCAGTAGTCTGCTGATCGAAGACAAGGTCCGGCTGGATAAGTTCAGCAAGGGAGGCAACCTGATACAAAGAATCAACATCAACACCAGAACATTTATCACTGACAGCAGCTCTGAAAATGCTGTCTGCAGACTCTGTCGTATAGACTTCACTCACAGGGACCTTATGAGCTCTGTTGTCCTTCTGGATATATATCAGTTCCGAACTGAGGAGCTTCGCATCAGAAGCATCACGTGAAGAAATAACACCCTTGTCATAGATGGTTCTCAATGCTGCCGCAAGTTCAGACTTCAAGGGCGAAAACTTGCCCAGGTCTGCAGAAAGAAGATTCTTTTCCGCCTGCCTTGATACAGACTTGTTCAATCTGTAATAAGGAATGACAGACTGCCATGCCTTTTCGATTTCCTGCTGTATCTGCGCATCTGTCTTCAGCACAGGAAAATCAAACTGCGCAGTAAGAGTCTCATACATCCAAGGCGAACCTTTCTGATAGTCGTATGAAAAGTTCGGGGCCTTAGGCATAAGAAAGACCAGGAGAGCAAACAGGAGAATCAAAGGAAAATAGACTTTGAATCTGCTGGGGAACCTTAATTTTTCCATATACGTAGATTTGAAAACGTATCCTATAAAAGCACATTATCAGCGCCGCCACTAAGTGACGACACTGATAATGTATCTGAAACATCAATCTATATTATGCGTCAATGTTAGCATAGTGTGCATTCTGCTCGATGAATTCACGACGAGGCGGAACATCATCACCCATCAGCATCGAGAATGTACGCTCTGCTTCTGCGGCGTTTTCGATAGTGATCTGACGGAGGAGACGCTTTTCCGGATCCATTGTAGTGCTCTGCAGCTGCTCGGCACTCATCTCTCCAAGACCTTTGTAACGCTGCACGAACACACCCTTCTCAGAACCCTTTCCGAGCTGGAGGGTAGCTTCCTTGCGCTGAGCCTCTGTCCAGCAGTAGATTTCCTCCTTACCCTTCTTCACAAGATAGAGCGGCGGAGTAGCAAGATATACATATCCGTTCTTGATAAGATCTATCATATAACGGAAGAAGAATGTCAGGATAAGTGTCGCAATGTGGCTTCCGTCCACGTCGGCATCGGTCATGATGATCACTTTGTGGTAACGGAGCTTGCTGAGGTTAAGAGCCTTGCTGTCTTCCTCTGTACCTACCGTAACGCCAAGTGCAGTGTAGATATTGCGGATCTCCTCACTCTCGAAGACTCTGTGCTCCATAGCCTTCTCCACATTGAGGATCTTACCTCTCAATGGAAGGATAGCCTGGGTAAGACGGTCACGTCCCTGCTTTGCCGTACCACCCGCCGAGTCTCCCTCGACGAGGAAGAGTTCACATATCTCAGGATTTCTTGAAGAGCAGTCGGCAAGCTTGCCCGGCATACCTGCACCTGACATGACAGTCTTTCTCTGCACCATCTCACGTGCCTTTCTGGCAGCATGTCGCGCTGTCGCAGCAAGGATAACCTTCTCGACAATCATCTTGGCTTCCTTAGGGTTCTCCTCAAGATATGCTTCAAGAGCAGCTGCTGTAGCCTGTGAAACAGCAGAAACCACCTCGCCGTTACCGAGCTTTGTCTTGGTCTGGCCTTCAAACTGAGGCTCTGCGACCTTTACGGAAACTACTGCGGTCAGACCTTCACGGAAGTCATCTGCAGCAAGATCGAACTTAAGCTTTGCGAGCATGCCGTTCTTGTCAGCATAATTCTTCAAGGTTCTTGTAAGACCCATCTTGAATCCCTGAAGATGAGTACCACCCTCGATAGTATTGATATTGTTTACGTATGAATAGATCTTCTCAGTGTAGCTTGTGTTATACTGGAGAGCGATCTCGATAGGAATGATCTTGTCAGTCTCAAGATATATAGGAGACTCGATGAGTTTCTCCGCACCGCCGTCAAGATAATCCACGAACTCCCTGAGTCCTTCCTTAGAGTAGAAAATATCGCTTCTGTAGTGCTGTGTCTCAAGTTCGTTTCCGTTCTCATCAACGTCGTTCACAAGATTTCTCCTGTCTGTAAGGCTGAGATGGATACCCTTGTTAAGATATGCAAGCTCACGAAGACGAGCCGCGAGAGTATCATACTTGTAGACTGTCGTAACCTGGAATATTTCAGGATCCGGATGGAAAGTCACCATTGTACCGGTATCCTCGGCCTCACCTGTAACCTCTACCGGCTTGTATGGCTTACCCTGAGAATACTCCTGGACGAAAATCTTGCCCTCACGATGAATTTCAGCCTTGAGATAATCGGAAAGGGCATTCACGCAGGATACACCCACACCGTGGAGACCACCGGAAACCTTGTAGCTGTCCTTGCTGAACTTTCCTCCGGCATGAAGCACTGTAAGCACGACTTCAAGAGCCGAACGGTTCTCCTTTTCGTGCATACCGGTAGGGATACCACGTCCGTTATCCTTTACTGTGATTGAATTATCCTCATTGATGATTACCTCGATATGGGTACAATATCCGGCCAAAGCCTCATCGATACTGTTGTCAACCACCTCATACACAAGGTGATGAAGACCTCTCTCGCCTACATCTCCGATGTACATCGATGGTCTTTTCCTCACGGCCTCAAGGCCTTCCAATACCTGGATACTGTTCGCGGAATACTGCTCCGCTGAAGAGTTGTTGATTACTTCTTCGCTCATTATGTTATATTTATCCGTTTTCCAATTCCAAGCCCCGGAAACGCACTTCTTCAGGGGCGTCAAATAAACGGACAAATATAGCAATAATCCGGCAAAAAATCAAATCGGAACGCTACAAATTCAAGCAGATTCCTACTGTGAAACTGATACCGCCCTGAGCATAAAGCGGAGTACGTTGAATGGTCATATTCAGAAGGTTGCCTCCACGCGCCCACAACGAAAGCTTACGGCTGGTAACCCACTCGAAATTGACACCCAGGTCAGCATATCCAGGGATAACGAAATCAAGTCTGTCCGCAACAGGCATTACGGTCTTCCTCGCTGAAGCATATTCACAGTCTACACCGAAGAATATCCTCTTCCTGATATTGTACTCAACAGAAACATCACCAGTGACAGACGATGGCTTAAAGAGGCCTGGAATGTCCTCAAAGCCCCAATAATGTGCAAAACCGGCAGCTCCGTCGAACCTGAATCTCTCCGTGTCAAGGATCCACTCAAGCGACGCATATGCCTTGCTGCAGTGCGAATAATCAATGCCGGCAGTTGGATTTGCACCAGGAGCCTGATTAATTGCATCAAACATGGCGTTTGCGTAACCCGCATAACCGCCCTTGATGTTATAGCTGAATCTCGTACCGATCCTTCCCTTGAGGCCGAGAGCAGCATTGACACGCTCGACAGTCGCATCAAGACGCGTACCGTCGAAAAAGGCCGTATCTGCAAAATGATTACACCTTACAACATCTCCATAAGTGTTGATACGGTTACCTCCCGTAGCCTCAGCATAAACGTTCATGGCATTCCTTATGGCAGTAAACTCTACGCGGACATCCGGATACACTATCTGCTGCCTCTCGACAGAACGAGGTGCCGCATCGTTATCAGTTGCGACAAGGAAATCAATCCTCACTCCGGCATCAATATGCCAACGTCCCTTATTATACACATAATGTGGTGTAAAATGCATCCTGGCACTGCTCCAATCCTGGACAGTCGAATAAAGCGCCATCTCAGCACCCATATCGAAAAGAATCCTATGAGCCAGCTTGAATTGAGGTCCGAGATCTGCTGACAACGCTATGTAATTCTCATTGAGACGCATAAGTCCTTTGTCTGCAGCAAATCTGTAGTCAAGATCGACATCATACACAAAAGTACGTGCAGCCTTCGAAGCGACACTCATTGAGGCATTCACCCCATTGAATGCCCTTGTCTTCATATAATCCTTTGAATGGATGCCCATATAGGCAAGATCATATGAGAAAACGCCTTTACGCCAATCATATGTGCCACATATTCCTGCATCAGTCCTAGAGTCGGCACCTTTCCAAGGTTCAACCACATCCGAACGGACAAGTTCACCATTGGTCCCCGACTGCTCAATAGTCCTGTAGTCACCGATATACGAACGATGAGAAGCATACACATTCATCTTGAAACCCTTTTTCAGGGCAGGAGACCAGATAATGTCGGCTACAGGATTAAGCCTATAGCCGGCACCAGCCCTCATATAGAACTTCTGAGGCTTGAAGACCGACGGAGCAGGCCTCATGCTGGTCATATAAGGATTGAATTCGTAGGAACCCTTGTATGGACTGTCAAAGACAGAATAATCGAAGTCAAGGCGGAAGCGCTGTACTGAATCAGGAACGCTCATCTCCAGTGTCGGCTTATGAACCTCAACGAGATTACCTTCATACGCTCTGGACACCTCAACTGTCGGATCCAGATTCTGAGCCGCAGCCACCGCAGATACCATTGCGGCAGCCAATATCATTGCATATCTATATATTCTGTACATATTCCTACTGATTATTCTTTTCCGAAATCATAACCTCAAGCTTCTCAAGACGCACACGCACATTATCCTGGACATCATCATCCGCACCTGAAGGTGAATATCCGTCCCTTACGCTCTCGAATGTAGCCTTGGCCTGTGTGAACTCTCCCCTTTCTGCAAACGAGTCACCCAACACAATGAAGCTCTTTGCAAGCCAGTATGTCTGTCCTGAGCCCGAGTCAGAGAAAGCATAGACCTTGGTCTCCACATCTGAGAAGTCACCCTTGTCATAGCTGTCTACGATGAGCATGTATGCAGCCTCCGCACCATATGGAGTAGTCATATCCTTAGACAGCTCATTGAGAATAAGATAAGCCTCATCTCGGCGGCTGACAGCAAGGAACGACTTGGCCTTCACATACTTGGCCTCAAGTTTCAGTTCATCGTCCGCACGAGCGTCACCAAGAACGGAATCAGCTCCCGAAAGCGCATTGTCCCATTTGCCGCCTCTGAATGCAGAGCGCATCATACCTGCCACGGCAGTAAACCTGTTATTGTCAAGCTTGGCTGCAGAATAAAGGCTCTGATATCCGCTGTACGCATCATCCCATCTCTCCAGCTGATAAGAAAGAACTGAGAAATTGAGCATTGAAATCTCTACAAATGATCCCTGTCCGCCAGCAATCACCGCCTTGTAGCTGTCGCACGCCTGCTCCTTCTTGCCCAATGCCTTGTAAGACTCTGCAATATAGAAATCAGCCTTGTAGATGTTCTGGCCGCCAGGATATTTCTCCTTGTAAGCCTGAAGCGATGTAAGGGCCTTCTGATAATTCTCAGACAGGAATATCTGCTCCGCTGAATTGAAGATCATGCTTTCCTTCTCATCAGCCGTCTTTGTCGCGCCCTTGCCGATGGTCTCGATGTATGCAATATACTCTTCCGGCTCATTTCTGGTCTGGTAGATTGACTCAATCGCAAGAAGGGCATCTTCTGCATATCCTGACAAAGGCATATGCTCCACTACGGTCTTATAGTAACCGAGAGCCTCGTTGAACTGCGACTGGTTACGCGCAAGTGATCCCATCTCGATATATGCTCTGGCGACGAATGTGCTGTCCTTGACCGTGTCAGCAAGCTTCCTGAAGCAGCTGAATGCGTTCTCGTCATCATCATTGAGGGTATATGCACGTCCGAGTTCGAAGAGGGCCTCAGGATAGAACTCTGCTTCAGGCGAGGCATCAAGGACATTTGTCAACGCCTCAATCTTCTTCTCAGGCTGCTTTGAAAGTCCGTATGAAAGCGCCGCCTGATAATATGGATAGACGTCATTTGCATTGAAGTAATCCTCCATGACAAGCGCATAGGCATCTGCGGCAGTCTTGTAATGCTTGCTTATGAAGTGGCAGTCGGCCTTACGTTCCAGAGCCTCCTTGCGGTACTTCACCTGAGGCTGGTCAAGATACTCGGTAAACCATTTGACAGCAGACTGATAGTTGCGTTCCTTGAAGAAGCAGTATGCTATGTTGTATGGAATCAGACTGGATTCCTTCTCTCCATACATTGCCGAAACATTATAAAGCTCAGTAAAGAGCTCCCTGGCTGCGGCATAGTCGTCATTTCTGTAATATGACTCCGCAAGCCAATATCTTGAAAGCTGATTGAACCTGCTGCCCTTATCCGAATAGTAAGCGGCTGCCTTCAGGCAAGGGATAGCTTTTCTGTACGACCCGTTACGGATAAGCTGATATGCACGAAGATAATTAGCCTTCATGTAATTATCCCTCATATTGTCATCCAGCTCATCTATCTTGTCATAAGCCTCGATGGCTCCTGCATAGTTTCTGTCATGAAGTGCGGCAACTGCTATATAGCTGTGGATTCTGTCACCTTTCTCGACATCAGAATATGTCTTGAGATAATTCTGGAATACGGTCGCGTCGTTATTGAGGTCAAAAGCAAGCTTTGCATAATTGAAATATGCATCCTCCGCTATATCCTCATCATACTTCGAGAATGAAGCATCCTTGAAAGCCTCCATGGCAGCAACCTTATTCTTTGTCTGGATATAGCTGTAGCCAAGCTGATAGTTGGCTATCTGTCCTAAAGAATCTGTGCGCATACCCATCTGGTTGAAGCTTTCGATCGCGCCCTTGTAATCCTCCACGGCATAGAGGACCGAGCCGCTGTAGAACCAGTCAGCCCTGGTCTTTGGAGCATCGACATCTGTGCTGAGTCCGTAATATCTTCTGGCACTGTCTGCATCGCCAAGCACAAGGTATGACTCCGAAATGATTCTGGCAAGATGCGGCTTGCGCTCTGCAGCTATGGTCTCATACATGTCCGGTCCATACTTCACGACATATGAATAATCATGCATCATGAAGCGGCATTCCATTATATACCAGTTGGAAATCGCTTCAAAGCGTCCGTCTTCAGCAGACTTTTCGAACCAAGGGAGTGCTTCTCTGAAGTCCTTCTTCTGATAGTTGATGTAGCCGATTGCATATCTGGAAGGAGCTGTATATTCCGAAACCGGAAGTTTCTCTACATCACGGAAACGCAGAAGCGCAAGATCGTAATCCTTGTTCTCAAGATCGCTGTAGGCCCTCTTGAAAAGGAATTCAGTCCTCTGGCTCTTCTCCAGCTGCTTAGGCTTTATAAGGGCCAGCTCAGCTGAGGCGGCCTTGTATTTCTGCGCATCAAAAAGATTAAGCGCATATGCATATCTTATCTGAGGGATATGGACCGAATACGGGTATGTTCTGAAGAACTCCTTCATCCGCAACTCATATCCTGGCGTCTTCATCATCACGTCACAAAGTACAGAATACCCTTCGCTATCCGCCTTGGAGTCCTTGTCGGACATTGCATCGAACAGCACTTTTGAACGGTTTACCATTCCTTTGTCATATAATCGGCAGGCTTCTCTGAACTCCTTGATGGTTTCCTGGCCGTCAACCGACAGCACAGCGGAAGACTTCGCCTCAGATGTCGAAGCGAAGCTCAAGGCTATGATAACAGATGCTGTAAAAGTCTTGATATTCATCATTGCACAAAAATTTCACAAATTTAACCTTTTTCCACTATATTTGTATGATTCTAAAGATGAAATTTAACGAAACTCCCTCTATATGGAAGAAAAGACCCCTATCATATCATTCAGAAACGCCGACATCGCAGGTGGTGACTCAACCGTGATATACGATCTTGACATGGATATCTATCCAGGCGATTTCGTCTATATAGTCGGAAAAGTCGGCACAGGAAAGACCTCCATCATCAGGACAATGATCGCAGAAAGCAAGTTGAAGAAAGGCACCGGTACCGTCTGCGGATATGAACTTGCAGGAATCAAGGACAAGGATATTCCTTATCTCAGAAGAAAGCTTGGAGTAGTCTTCCAGGATTTCCAGCTTCTGATGGACAGGAGCGTTGAAGACAACCTTCTTTTTGTCCTCAAGGCTACGGGATGGAAATCAGAGGAGCAGATGAACAGACGTATCAGCGAAGTACTCAATGCTGTGGGAATGGAAAGAAAGGCACACAAGATGCCGTACCAGCTTTCCGGAGGCGAACAGCAGAGAATAGCCATCGCAAGAGCTCTTCTCAACGAGCCGGAAGTCATCATCGCCGACGAGCCTACCGGCAATCTCGACAACGAGACAGCTGACGGCATCATGAAACTTCTTACAGGCATCAACACTGAAAAAGGGACAGCCATCGTCATGGTAACCCACAACAGACAGATATTCGAGAAATATCAAGGCAGGGTCATGGTGTGCCGCGACGAGACCTGCATAGAGCAGAAGGACGAGAACATCATCGACCTTGAACTCACTATCTGACGTCATTTCCGGACAGAATCATAACCCATGTACACAAAAGACAGATTCAGAAACATAATCAATTGGTTCTCAGCCAATATGGAAATTGCAGAAACGGAGCTTCACTACGACACTCCGTTTCATCTTCTTATAGCGGTAATCCTGTCAGCCCAATGTACTGACAGGCGCGTAAACATACATACTCCGGAAATATTCGCACGCTTTCCCGAGCCGGAGGACCTGGCCTCTGCCTCGTTTGAGGAAGTATACAGCCTGATCAAGTCCATATCATTCCCCAACAACAAGGCAAAGCATCTTATCGGCATGGCGACCCGTCTGGTCTCGGATTTCGGAGGAGTCGTACCATCCGAGACAGCTGATCTTGAGACTTTGCCGGGTGTAGGCAGAAAGACTGCCAACGTAATTGCTTCAGTCATATATGACAAACCGGTAATAGCAGTCGACACACACGTATTCAGGGTCTCACGCCGCATTGGACTTTCCGACGGAAGCACAGTGGAAGCAGTGGAGAAAGACCTCACTGCCGGATTCCCGGCAGAAATCAGAGGCAAGGCACATCACTGGCTGATCCTTCATGGAAGATATGTCTGCAAGGCACGTAAGCCGGATTGCGAATCCTGCGGCATCAAGGAATTCTGCAGAGAATACACTCTGAACAACATCAGATTATGATTCAGGAAAAATCATATCTTTGGAGTTTTCCTGCCGAAGCCGGCTGCACCTGTCTGCCCGACACAGGATTCACCGATCCTTTCCGCTATATTCCTGACAAGCTTGTGAAACTTGCCGGGCAACTTGTAATCGACAGACTTGCACAGTGGGCATCTCTACCGGAAGGCTCACCGGAAAGACACATCGAAAGCAGTTTTGCAGAAGGCAAGATGCTTGGTGTCCTGGTCTGCCGGACAGGCTTTCTGGCCGCCTTCTCAGGAACAGTCAAAGGACCGGAAGGCCGTGTCACTGCATCAGTCGATGGATTCGTACCTCCAATAATAGATCTTACAGAGGACAACGGTCATTTCAAGATGAAAGAGGCAGTCATCACACAGATGAATAAAGCCATAGATATACTTTCAGCATGTCCTGAATTTGAAGATCTCAAGAAGGAACTTCAGGAAGCATCGGAAAAAAGAGATGCAGAAATAGAAAATCTTCAGAACCGCATACGCTTCTCCAAGATGCAGCGTGATGAGATCAGAAGCGAAACTGCAGATCCCGGGAAACTTGATGAACTCATCCGTGAAAGTCAGTTCCAGAAAGCGGAACTGAAAAGATGCAAGGACAGATGGAAATCACACATAAGCGAAATCAAAGATCGCATTAACGAATTCGAAGACACGATCAATGACCTTAAGGCCAGAAGATCAGCAAAGTCGGACACCCTTCAGAAATGGATATTTGAGAACGCCATAGTTAATAACGGGGCTGGAGAATCTTCTTCAATATGGGAAATATTCTCAAGGGAAGGGCTTATCCCACCTGGCGGTACTGGAGACTGCGCTGCACCTAAACTCCTGAACTATGCATTCATCCATGGACTGGAGCCTCTTGCCATGGGAGAATTCTGGTACGGGACCTCACCAGACACAGCCGTACGCACACACGGGCACTTCTATCCGTCATGTACCAGCAAATGCGGCCCGCTCCTCGGATATATGATGAAGGGATTGAGATCACCGGTCAAACCGGTGATGACGTACAGACATCCGCTCATGTCTGGTGTGACACAGAAATCGGAGGCAACAGAGTCGTCTTTGCCTACCACGTTCGGCAACCTATACGAAGATGAATCAATCATAGTAGTAGAAAAGCCAAGCGGAATGCCATCAGTACCGGGGTTGGACGGCAGGATATCCCTTCAGGAAATACTGACATCCGGCATGGCAGGCCGTAATGAAAGCAGTCCGGGAACAATCCACGCCGTGCACCGACTCGACATGGACACGTCCGGAGTAATGGTCTTCGCCAAGAGTGCCGAAGCCGCAGTCAACCTGCGAAGGCAGTTTGAGGACCACACCGTCCGCAAAACCTACATGGCAAAAGTCTCCCCCGACACCGACATTCCGTCAAAGACAGGTAAAGGTGCAATAGACCTTCCGCTTTCACCGGACTATGATGAACGCCCACGTCAGAAAGTAGATTTCACTCAAGGCAAACCTGCGCACACGGAATACGAAACAATACGAACTAACGAAGACGGAACGTCGGACATCCTGCTATATCCTTATACAGGACGTACACACCAGCTTCGCGTCCACTGCGCCCATCATCTCGGTCTCGGTCGCCCTATCGTCGGAGACCTGCTTTATGGAGGGCACTCGGTATACGAATGCAACAGCGGCAACTGCATGGAAACCAACACAAAAGTACTTCCTGGACGTCTCTGTCTCCATGCCCTGAGCATAACCTTCCTCCACCCCGAAACAGGGCAAGAACTCACATTCACATCAGACCGTCTCTCATACTGAAGTGACCGCGAGCAGTTTCTACACGAAAGTGCGACAGGTCCCCTGAAAAGAAAAACCGGAGCAACTTCGCAGTCGCTCCGGTTTCTATATCATATGTAATGAACTACATTCTTTCTGGAAGAGTGATTCCAAGAATCGACATTGCCTTGGCAAGAACCTTGGCAATAGTCTCGATGAGCACAAGCCTGAACTGAAGCACAGCCTGATTCTCCTCACGAAGGATTGGAGTATCATGATAGTACTGATTGAACTCCTTTGCAAGCTCATACGCATAGTTTGCGACAAGAGCAGGTGAATGCGCAGCACCAGCCTCGGCAACCTTGGCAGGGAAAGTATTCAATATCTTGATGATACGGATCTCCTTAGCAGAAAGTTCCATTTCACTCGAAAGTACCGACAGGTCATGTGCTATTCCCTGAGCATCCGCCTTGCGGAGAATAGACTTGATACGGGCGTGAGTATACTGGATGAAAGGACCTGTATTACCGTTGAAGTCGATTGACTCCTTAGGATCGAAGAGCATTGTCTTGCGTGGATCCACCTTGAGGATGAAGTACTTGAGAGCGCCAAGGCTGATCATCTTGAAGAGAGCATCCTGCTCCTCTGCAGAAAGATTGTCGATCTTTCCAAGTTCCATTGAAGTCTCCTTCGCTGTGTTATACATAGCAGCTATGAGGTCATCAGCATCTACAACTGTTCCCTCACGTGACTTCATCTTGCCCTCAGGAAGCTCAACCATACCATATGAAAGATGATAGATGCTGTCAGCCCAATCGAAACCTAGCTTACCGAGAATAAGCTTGAGCACCTGGAAATGGTAGTTCTGCTCGTTACCTACAACATAGATATGCTCGTCAAGGCTGTACTCAGCAAAACGCTGCTCAGCTGTACCAAGGTCTTGAGTCATATAGACAGAAGTACCGTCTCCACGGAGAAGAAGCTTTCTGTCGAGGCCGTCAGCAGTAAGATCACACCATACAGAACCATCCTCCTGAGTCTCGAAGATTCCTGCTTCAAGACCCTTCTGAACGAGGGCCTTTCCGAAAAGATAGGTCTGAGACTCATAGTATGTTCTGTCAAAGCTGATTCCAAGATCGCTGTATGTCTTGTCAAATCCTTCGTACACCCAGCCGTTCATGGTCTTCCAGAGCTCAACGACCTCAGCGTCACCGTTCTCCCACTTGAAGAGCATCTCCTGAGCAGCCTTGAGTGAAGGCGCATTCTTCTCAGCCTCTTCCTTTGTCATGCCACCGGCTACAAGCTCGTCGACCTCCTTCTTGTAAAGATTGTTGAAAGCTACATAATAGTCACCTACAAGATGATCTCCCTTCTTGCCGCTTGAAGCTGGAGTCTCACCGTTGCCGAGAACCTTCCATGCATACATTGACTTGCAGATGTGAATACCACGGTCATTCACAAGGTTCACCTTCATGACGTTATGACCGCAAACTTCGAGAAGCTTTGCAACTGACCATCCGAGGAGATTGTTGCGGATGTGACCGAGGTGGAGCGGCTTGTTTGTGTTAGGTGAAGAATATTCAACCATAATGGTCCTGCCGGTTGCAGGAAGCTGGCCGAAATCCTCTGCAGATGCGATCTGGCCGAAGAGTCCGTTCCAGTACACGGTCGAGAATGAGAGGTTAAGAAAACCTTTCACCGTGTTATATGCAGAAATCTCTGCTACATTCTCCTTGAGCCACTCTCCGATTGCATTACCGGTGTTCTCCGGAGTAGTCTTAGATACTTTAAGCAAAGGGAATACAACCAATGTGTAGTCACCTTCAAACTCTTTGCGAGTTACCTGCACCTGCAGTTGTCCTGCGGGTACTTCTACGCCGTAAAGCGCCTGAATTGCTTCAGACGCTTTAGCTATAATGAATGTTTCTGGAGTCATTATCCTAAATAGCTTTTCAAAAGTTTACTTCTTGAATTGTTCTTGAGTTTGCGGATCGCCTTCTCCTTGATCTGGCGTACACGCTCTCTGGTAAGGCCGAAACGCTCACCGATCTCCTCCAAAGTCATCTCCTGACATCCGATGCCGAAGAAAGACTTGATGATTTCCCTTTCACGGGTAGCAAGTGTCGAAAGCGCCCTCTCGATCTCCTTATTGAGGGATTCGTTTACAAGGCCACGGTCTGCACTTGGTGAGTCGTTGTTGACCAGCACATCAAGAAGGCTGTTGTCCTCACCCTCAACAAAAGGTGCATCCACCGACACGTGACGGCCGGAAACCCTGAGAGTATCAGCGATCTTATCCTTTGGAAGGTCGATCATTTCAGAGAGCTCCTCGCTTGAAGGCATACGCTCATTCTCCTGCTCAAACTTTGAAAGAGCCTTGTTGATCTTATTGAGCGAACCCACCTGGTTCAAAGGCAGTCTCACGATTCTGGACTGCTCTGCAAGAGCCTGAAGGATAGACTGACGGATCCACCACACCGCATATGAAATGAACTTGAATCCTCTTGTCTCATCAAACTTCTCGGCAGCCTTGATAAGTCCGAGATTACCCTCATTGATGAGGTCCGGAAGGCTGAGACCCTGATTCTGATACTGCTTTGCAACAGAGACCACGAAACGGAGATTTGCTCTTGTGAGTTTCTCAAGCGCCGCCTGATCACCCTTACGGATCCTCTGGGCGAGTTCAACCTCTTCCTCTACTGTAATAAGTTCTTCCCTACCAATCTCCTGCAGATACTTATCCAATGACGCACTCTCACGATTGGTAATCGACTTTGTAATCTTTAACTGTCTCATTCGTATTTTATATAATTAATCTTCCGCTATACGCCGAAGCCGAAGTAGCCGGTTCTTCCGGTTGGGGTGATTCCCTCGACAAAGACCGCTCTCTTTGACTTCTTCACGATATCGATGATATCCTGAGGGGTCTTGACAGCCTGATCATTGACATACTGGATTATGAAACCTTTTGTCGCACCAGCTTCCATCAGCTTTCCTGGTCCAAGATCAACGATTTCCACGCCATGCTTAAGACCGAATTTCTTGAGAGTCTCCTCGTCTGCCGCCTTGATTGACGAACCATAGAATGCTACCAGACCATCTTCTGTCACAGTGCCGTTCTCCTGCGATGTACCTTTGAAAATGACATCCATCTGCTTCTCCTTTCCATCTCTGATGACAGTAAGCACAGCCTTGTCTCCAGGTGAGAATCGGCTTACCGCTTCCTGCACAGATGAAGGAGTTGTGACCTTGACTGAATCGATTGCAATAAGGACATCGCCTTTCTGAACTCCAGCCTTGTCTGCAGCCCCACTTTTGGAAACCTCAACAATATATACGCCGTTTCTTGAAGAAAGTTTCAATTCATCAGCGATTTTATCATCAATCGGCTGCATTGTAATTCCGAGAACTGCACGCTTGACGCTGCCGAAATCCATCAGGTCATAAACGATCTTCTTTACAATATTCGACGGAACAGCAAAAGAATATCCGGCGTAAGAACCTGTCTGTGAAATGATTGCGGTATTGATTCCAACAAGATTTCCAGACTTGTCCACAAGCGCTCCGCCACTGTTTCCAGGATTTACGGCAGCATCGGTCTGAATGAACGATTCAATCTTGAACTCACCGGTATAATTCGGCATCGAACGCCCCTTCGCACTAACGATGCCGGCTGTGATTGTCGAACGGAGGTCATAAGGTGATCCGATAGCAATCACCCATTCTCCGAGACGGAGTTTGTCCGAGTCACCGAAAGGTATTACAGGAAGGTCAGATGCTTCGATCTTAAGAAGCGCGACATCTGTCGCAGGATCTGTGCCGACAAGCTTGGCTGGATATGTCTGATTGGTGTTCAACGTAACCTCAATCTGAGTAGCCCCCTCAATCACATGATTATTCGTAACGATATATCCGTCTTCCCTGATGATGACGCCAGAACCGCTGCCCACCTTCTCTCTTGGCTGCGCAGGTCCCTGCGGCATACCAAAGAAGAAATCAAATATGGAATTAGGCATGGCCTGACCGCTTTCAGTTGCCTTGACCTTGACATACACGACTGCATCGACAGCATTCTCTGCTGCATATGTAAAGTCCGGCCAGTTATCAGTTGACAGATTGACAGTCCTGAACTGCGCTCCGGCGGGAGCTGTCACTGTACCAGACTGACATTCTGTCGCTTTTCTCACTACTACATAAGATGTCAACCCTCCGACAATTGCAGAGAGAATAACGATTAAAAAACCTCTTTTCATATTTCTGTATCGATAGTTTAATATTTTCAGTTGATTATGCGCGGTTTTTGCAGACAAAACGGGCTGATTGCAGAAACCGGGCTGAAAATTTCAAAAAATATGCCAGTTATCATGAAAATTTTTTATATTTGTTGAATAAAATATAACACGTTCATCTATGAAACTTATCATTTCAAGTTCAGAATTGCTTAAGGGAGTTATGGCAGTGTCCAAAGCTATCCCTGCAAAATCACCGCTTCCGATCCTGGAGAACTTTCTGTTTGACCTCAATGGAAATGTGCTGGAGATAACTGCGTCAGACACAGAACTCACCCTCAAGACTCAGATAGAGGTAGAGGAGACTGTCGAAGAAGGTAAGATCGCAGTTCCTGCCAAGCATATGATGGACCTTCTCAAGGAGCTTCCGGACCAGCCGCTTACAATCCAGACATCAAGCGACAGTTCATTCGTATGCAGCTGGGCAAGCGGAGAATCCAACCTTCCATACTTCCCTGCTGAAGACTACCCTGACATCACAGGCACAGACGAGACTGCCATCAGTTTCTCTTTCCCTGCACACAGTCTTCTCGAAGGTATTTCAAGCACAATCTATGCTACAGCAGATGACGAGATCCGTCCAGCCATGAACGGTATCCTCTTCGATATCGATACAGACTCGACCACACTTGTTGCGTCTGACTCTCACAAGCTCATCTGCTACACAACAGCAGACGTAAAGGCTCCGGCAAAGGCATCATTCATCCTTCACAAGAAGCCTGCAGGCATCCTCAAGGCCATCATCGGTAAGGATGTAGAGACCGTAGACATCGCATTCGATTCCAAGAACGCATCATTCTGCTTTGGTCAGACAATGGTCATCTGCAGACTCGTAGTAGGAAAATATCCTAAGTATAGAGATGTGATCCCTCAGAACAACTCAAACGTCCTCAAGATCAACAGAGCACTTCTCCTCAACACAGTTCGTCGTGTGTCTGTATGCGCAAACAAGGCTTCGAACCACATCAAGTTCGATCTCCAGAGCGGCTCACTTGAGATCTCAGCTCAGGATCTCGGATTCTCGATCGCAGCATATGAGAAGATGCAGTGCCAGTATGACGGCGAGCCTCTTACAATCGGATTCAAGTCTCCTTTCATCATCGAGATCCTCTCGAACATGAACTGTGGCGAGATTGTAATGAAGTTCCTTGACAGCAAGAGAGCTGCACTCATTCTTCCTGCAGAAGAAGAGGAAGAAAGCGGAAAGATCTGCGGCATCATCATGCCGATAATGATTTCGTAACCGCAGCATTAAAGGATTTTCAACAAATATATAATCCCCTTCTGCTGAAGGGGACTTATTTGACTGAATATGGAACTGAATCTAGAAAGACCATTATTGTTTTTTGATATAGAAAGCACAGGGCTCAACATCGCGTCAGACTCGATAATTGAGCTCTGCTTTGTCAAGATACTTCCTGGCGGAGAGCAGAGAGTGAAGACATGGAGAGTAAAGCCGTGGGATTATGCGGGAAACTGCCAGAGGGCAATCAATCCTTCCGCACAGGCCGTTCACGGAATCTCTGCAGAAGATCTCGCCGACAAGCCGACATTCTATCAGATTGTTGACGAAGTGGTTGAATGGCTTACCGGAAGCGATCTTGCAGGATTCAACTCGGCAAAGTTCGACCTCCCTCTGCTTGCAGAGGAAATAGAGCGCGT
This sequence comes from Candidatus Cryptobacteroides sp., assembly GCA_045133255.1. Taxonomy (GTDB): domain Bacteria; phylum Bacteroidota; class Bacteroidia; order Bacteroidales; family UBA932; genus Cryptobacteroides. Next base: position 27,468 of record JBGUTV010000009.1, on the reverse strand, counting down.
ACGCCAGTACACTGACAAGAAACCGGCAATCGACCTGCACACCATGCAGATGGTGGACGTGCAGAACATCTTCCACATGATGGAGCCGAGAACACTCAAGGCCGCATATATGTTCTACTGCCAGAAGGATCTGGAGAATGCTCATGCAGCTGAAGCGGACACTCTTGCCACTTATGAAGTCCTCAAGGGTCAGCTTGACAGATATGCCGGTGACCCGCGCATAGAAAACAATGTAGACAAGCTTGCCCGTTTCTCAACAAAACAGAGGACAGTTGACTATGCAGGAAGAATCGTTCTCAACGACAAGGATGAGCCTTGCATCAGCTTCGGAAAGCATAAAGGAAAGACTGCAAAGGAAGTATACCTCAACGAGCCGTCTTATTTTGCATGGATCAGCAACGGCGACTTCACTCTTGACACCAAACGCCAGTTTGCCCTCCTCAAGGAGAAATATGACGAAGAGAAAAGAGCTGCATACCAGCAGCGCAAGGCAGAGCAGAACAGGCCATTGACCGATGAGGAATTCGGAGATGCCTTCTCAAAGCTCAGCAGCAAATTCGGCGGACAAGGCTCATTATTCTAATCGTAGAGGATGAATATAATTGTAAAACCATACGGCAGCACATTGTGCAATTGCCGGCCGGACACGACTTGGGAGAGAGAGAACAGAGACTTCTACTCTCCCGAGTGCGTTAATGAGATATCCTGGACACCCGTAATCTTCGCAAGAATCAGCAAGGCTGGAAAATGTGTGAGCAGCAAGTTTGTAGAGAGATATTACGATGGATTCAATTTCGGAGTCCTGATGTATTGCGGCATAGAGGGTACAAGCACTGCATTTGTGGATCACACAAGCATACTGCCGCATCCGCTTTACAATCCGGCAGTGCTGGAAGGTGAGAATGAATTTGAAATCCTTCGGAATGATGAGAAGGTGGAGTTCGGTACAGTCAATATGAGCGAGGCGAAGAATCTCCTTCAGGATGCAATATGCAAAGCCTCACAGCTGACATCACTGCGAATAGGAGACTTCGTTGCTGTAGAACTCGCACCCCAGCATCTTCTTGCAGCGCGTACAGACAAAGAGGCAAAATTAGCCGGACGTTTCTGCGAGAATGAAATCTTCAACTACAGAATCATATTCTGACATGACTGAATATCCGACCGAGAGACATCCGCTGGAACCGTTTCTTCCTGAAGGTGGAAAGATACTTATGTTAGGTAGTTTTCCTCCTGCACAGAAACGTTGGTCGATGGATTTCTTCTACCCGAATTGGATAAACGACATGTGGAGGATAATAGGTACTGTCTTTTTTTATGACAAGGAACATTTCATCATCAAAGGTGAGAAGAAGTTTGACAAGAAAAAGATTGTAGAATTCTGCACGGAAAGAGGTATAGGACTTTACGACACGGCAAGCGAAGTGCGCAGACTCAAGGACAATGCATCCGACAAATTTCTTGAAATAGTACGGAAGAGCGATATGGATGTTCTCCTCGATAGGATGCCACACTGTCATGCCATTGTTACAACCGGACAGAAAGCTTCGGAGGTTATAGCTGAGAAATTTGGCGTCCGGGAGCCTGCGGTTGGAGAAATGACACTGATTGAGGGGGCAGGCGGCAGGAAGCTTCACTTCTGGAGAATGCCATCTTCCTCACGAGCCTATCCGCTGGCTTTGGAAAAGAAGGCGGAACATTACAGACATTTATTTGAAACAGAGAGTATTTTATAAAGAGATAAACTGATGAGAAAGACATTATTAATCATACTTTCAGCACTGACATCAATACTTAACGCAACTGCAGACGAAGGAATGTGGCTTCCGTCACTCATCTCACAGAGGATCGGTGACATGCAGGCCAAGGGATTCAAGCTCAGTGCAGAGGACATCTACAGCATCAATCAGGCTTCTCTTAAGGACGCTGTCGTATTGTTCGGCAGAGGATGTACCGGAGAGCTGATATCACCGGAAGGTCTCCTGCTTACAAACCACCACTGCGGCTATGCACAGATTCAGAAGCACAGCAGCGTGGAGCATGATTACCTCAAAGACGGATTCTGGGCGATGAATCGCTCGGAGGAACTTCCAAACGATGGTCTTACTGTCAGTTTCCTTGAAAGAATGGAAGATGTGACTTCCGTGATACTGAAAGGATATGATCCGTCTATGAAAGAGAATGAAAGAGCGGAACTCGTGCGTAGAAACTCCGAAGCTCTGGTAAAGAGCATCACAGGAGATGATAAGACAATGAAGGCAACAGTAGAGGCTCTCTATTACGGCAACCAGTATTTCCTTTTTGTATATCGCGAATATTCGGACATAAGATTGGTCGGCGCTCCCCCATCATCGATCGGAAAATTCGGAGGTGAGACCGACAACTGGATGTGGCCACGTCACACAGGAGACTTTTCTCTTTTCAGAATATACGCAGGCAAAGACAATAAGCCGGCAGAATATTCACCGGACAACGTCCCTTTCAAGCCAAAGAAATATTTCAGGATCAGCACAGCAGGTGTTAAGGAAGGAGACTTTACATTCATATATGGTTTCCCAGGCAGCACACAGGAATACATCCATTCTGAGTGGGTACGCTTCATCTCTGAAGTATCTGATCCGGATAAAGTGGCTCTCAGAAGCCTTAGACTCGACATCTTTAATAAATACATGAGTGAGAGTCAGGCAGTAAGAATCCAGTACTCGACTAAGAAGTCAAGAGTTGCAAATGCATGGAAAAAATGGCAGGGAGAAGGTGGCGGAATCATCAAGATGAAGACCGTTGAAACGAAGAAAGCATATGAAAAGGCATTTGCATCCTGGGCAAAAGGCACTGAATACGAAGGACTCACAGACAAAATAGAACAACTTTGCAAAGATTTGGCAGAACACCATTATCTTGTAGATTTTTACGTAGAGACTGTAAAGGCGTTCGAGGCAGCAGCATTTGCAGGTATGATTTCAAGAGAATGTATACCTAACGAAAATGATGCTCCCATTAACATGGTCAAGTTCAGGAAGCTTACGGATGAGTTCTTCAAGGACTACTACCGGCCGGTGGATAAGGAATGTTTCGTAGCTCTCATGGAAGCATTCGATAAAAAGATTCCTGCCGAATCAAAACCGAAGTACTTCACTGAGCAGATGCAGAAGTACGGATCAGCAGAAGCCTGGGCTGAGTATCTTCTGAACAACACTATCTACACTGACTTCGAAAAGATGAACGCGATCGGAGAAGGCGATAGAGAAATTCTTGAGGATGACCCTGTCAAGGAATACTATGTTAAAATGACTGAATGGGTGATTCCTCATTCCGGTAAGGCACAATACATCACTCAGGATCTCCAGCTTGCTTATCGCGACTACATGCGCGGCCAGATGGAATACGCCGATCATCTTGCAGCAAAAGGAGAAGGTAATCCTGAAGGAAGCAAAGCATTCTACCCTGACGCGAATCTGACATTAAGAGTGGCTTATGGACACATCAAAGGCTATTCTCCTTCAGACGGAGTATATTACGAACCTTCATCAACACTGACCGGAATAATTGAGAAGGACAATCCGGAGATATTCGACTACAACATTCCACAGAACCTTCGTGACATCTATGCTGCAAAGGATTTCGGAAGATGGGTGGACGAAAACGGTGAAGTTCCTGTGTGCTTCATCGCAACGAACCACACAACAGGAGGAAACTCAGGAAGCCCTGTAATCAACGCCGACGGAGACCTTATCGGAATCAATTTTGACAGAGTGTGGGAAGGCACGATGAGCGACATTGACTTTGACCCGGACTTCTGCCGCAACATCAGTCTTGACGTCAGATACATTCTGTTCCTCATTGACAAGATCGGCAATGCCGGATATTTATTTGACGAAATGACATTCACAGAATAACAATCGGTACTATGGCAATATCAGAAAACAGATCAATCGGAGTGTTCATTGACGGAGGCTACTATGCAAAGATCAATGAAGGACTTGCAAAGAGCGGACCCTACAAAGTGAATCTCAAAGGGCTGCTTCAGTTCATCACTGAGAAACTGGCAGAGATGGACGGAATCGCAAGAAGGCACATCTTCATCACTGAATGTCACTACTACAGAGGACGTTACAGAGCTCAAGACGCCAAGAGAAAAGACCTTCTATACAGCGAAAGGGAGTTTGAAGACAGTCTGATTGAAAATGATGTCATTTTCCACTATAAGCATCTTCGCGAGAACCCGCAAGGTGGAGTGATCGAGAAAGGAGTCGATACATGGTTTGCACTCGACACTTATGAGATGACTCTTTTCAGGGAGTTCGATTATGTGGTGATGATCAGCGGCGACGCAGATCACGAAATGCTTGCCAGAAAACTCAAGGCACTCAAGACCCACGTAGTTCTTCTCACCTGGGATCCTGCCAACACAAACTCAACATCACGCTTCCTCAGCGAAGAAGTCTGCACACATATCGACATGAACAGGATCATCTCCAATGATGATACCCTCAGAAAATCTCTCCTGAAACTATAGGGTAAGATTTTACGTAATATGGCAACTGAAGCGATAGCAATTACTGGCATTCTTATAGTGTGCTCGGTGGCAATAATCATTGGGGATGCTGCGGTAAGCGGCATTCTTGCATGGGTCAGTTGCATAACTTTCAAAAGGGCATTCCTGAAAGGGCTGCTGTTGCTTTTACTTCCACCGCTCGTCATGGCTTATGGAGCCTGGATCGGCAGAGAAAAACCACAGGTCAAGATAGTCGAAATAACATTCGGCAATCTTCCTGAATCATTCGACGGATACAGGCTGGTACATATTTCGGACATACACGCAAGGTCATATGCAAAGCGTCAGAAGTCCCTTAAGAAAGTTGTCGACATAATCAACAATCAGAATGCTGACCTTATCGCCTTTACGGGAGACCTAATTACATTGGATGCAAGCGAGCTGGCAGCAGTAAAAGAAATTCTTGCAGAACTGAATGCATCGGATGGAATCATATCCGTAATCGGAAACCACGACTACGGAATCTATTCTGACCCGACACACAAGAACGTAAAGGGAAAGATTCTGTCTGAAGTTGTGACTGAAGAAAGATCTATGGGCTGGAATGTCCTGATTGATGATCACATATTGATAGAAAGAGGTCTGGACAGCATTGCCGTCATAGGAGTGCAGAATACATCTCCCTCAAGGCATTTCCCTTCAAAAGGAAACCTCAGAAAAGCTTCTGCGGGAACAGAAGGAATGTTCAGAATTCTCCTGACCCATGACCCGATGCACTGGGAACGGGAAGTAGTTGGTAAAGAATATCCTCTGACCTTGAGCGGCCACACTCACGCCATGCAGTTCTCGATTTTCGGATGGTCACCAAGCAGTTTGATATTCAAAGAATACCGTGGACTATACACAAAAGATGACCAGCATCTATATGTGAATATAGGCCTCGGTGAAACAATCCTCCCTTTCAGAATCGGTACACGTCCTGAAATAACATTGATTACACTTAAGAAACAGTCAATTTAGCAAGGTAGTCATAATACTCACCCTCAGCGATGACCTCTGCCTTGAAACCGTTCTCTTCAGCATAATAGGCAAGAGTATTGAAGTCAAGATAAAGCCAGTCGAACGGTTCACCTATATCATCTTTATATTGCATCTGAAAATCAACCTGGCCATAATAGTCATCAGCCAGATCTATCATAAGGCTACCATCCTCTTCCTCAAAAAGATATCTCAAGTCGGATGAATCAATCAGAAGACATCCGCCTGGCTTGAGAATCTGCTTGAGTCTGGCAAAGAAATTCCCGATATTTTCGAGATTGCCTATAATACCTGTACCGTTCATCAGCATCAGTACAGTGTCAAAGGTCTCGTCAAAAGACTGGTCGTAGAAATTCACGAGGCGTGCATCCACTCCCCTTTCCTTCATCACCTGTACAGAAAGCGGTGAAATATCGACAGCGACAGCCTTTTTGCCTAGCCCCTTCAGAGCAAGACTATGGCAACCGCTTCCTGCTCCCACATCAAGAATGTCTCCATAGGCTGTTTCCAATGCAACCCTCTCGATTGCTGGCATCTCCACCAGACTCCTGAACAAAGTCTCAATAGGAATCACATCATCATCGAACATCGAAGAATGCACTACTACATCCTCCGCCTTACCGAACTTGTGATACTCATATATAGCTCGACCCATCGGATCGGCACCAGGAAAAAGAACCTCACTGCTCATAATCTGCGATATTTTTCAAAACGACTGCAATTATAGGCATTCTAACCGGAAATTGCAATCCAGAATCGAATGACAGCGTACACAGGAGGCAAAACCAGCGCCTACTGTGCACACTTATACAGAGAACCGTCATGAATGGAGACAAGGAAGACTGCAAAGATATCCGGTCGCTGTTGACAATGACATGAAGGAGCTGAAGGAGACGTCAGGCAGAGAGAAGACGAGGCGAGCGTTGACCCGCGTCAGCGGGTTGTATTCCGCGAGCCGACCTTCCCTCTGCCTGACGCTGGAGACGAGAAGCTATATAAGTGAAAGATAACAGGACCGGCCGGAGAATTGAAAGAATTTTACTATGTTTGTAGAACGACTAATATCAATACTATGAAAAATATTGTAATCATCTTAGGAATATGTCTGCTGACAGCAATATCATGCAGGCAGGCTGGAGATCAAAAGGAAACCACTATGAAGAACGAAGTAATCGAAAACATCATGGCCCGTCGCAGCATCCGTAAATACAAGGCAGAACCTGTAGACAGGGAAACCATGGCTAAGATTCTGGAATGCGGAATCAATGCCCCTAGCGGAATGAACAGGCAGTCTTGGGAAGTACGCGTAGTTGACAATCCGGAATTGATGAACGAAATGAAGGAGGCCATGGCAGCAGGACATCCGGATATGGATCCACAAATGGTAAAAGGCTGCTTCAGAGATGCACCGACTATGGTATTCATCGCAAGAGACCCCAGCTACGACTTTTCCGCATACGACTGCGGACTCCTTGCAGAGAACATAATGCTCTCAGCATGCTCACTCGGAGTGGGTTCAGTATGCCTCGGAAGTCCTGTGCGTTTCCTCACAGACAACGAAGTCTGCAAGCCATATGTCGAAAGATTGGGATTCTCCGAAGGGTATGAATTCTGCCTTTGCATCGGACTAGGATATGCAGACGAAAGCCCGGAAGCAAAGCCACGTGACATCAGCAAAGTAAAATTTGTAGATTGATAGAAAACAGGAAGCCGTCTAACAAGGACGGCTTCACTTTATTTAACCAGCAGCTCCGCTATGGCTGCAGCATCAAATTTCTCCCGCGAATACGCCTGAGGAAAAGCAACTCCGTCTCCAAGAACTTCAAGTCCCATAGATTCAGCCAGCTGATTAAGCTGGTTCACACTTGAAGGTGACCATGTGTATGAACCGAAAGCATAGAAACGGCGTCCCTTCACAAGACGCGACTGCACAGCCTTCATAAAGGTCTCTACAGGAGGGAATATACCATTATTATATGTAGGAGAGCCTACAACAAGAGTGTCATATTTGAAGACATCACGCAAAGCTCCGGAAACACCAAGTTCACCGGCATTGTTGCATGCAAGGTCATGGACGCAACAAGGAACACCACGTTTCTCAAGTTCAAGAGCAAGCGCATCTGCCGCAGCCGCAGTATTGCCATACATAGAGCCATAGACTACGCACACTCCCCTCTCAACTTCATATCTGCTGAGTTTGTCATAAAGGGCAACGACACCCGCAGCTTCCTTTTCCCACACAGGACCATGAGTGCTGCATATCCTTTCAACAGGCAATCCGGAAAGTTTCTTCAATGCTGACTGAACCGGAGTACCGTATTTTCCTACAATGTTGGAATAATAACGGATCATCTCATCACGATACTGCTCCAAAGTATCTCCCGTGTCGACAATGTCATCAGCAACAGTTCCAAACGTACCGAAAGCATCACCGGAGAACACTGTATTCTCTTCAGCCAACCATGTCACCATAGTCTCAGGCCAATGAACCATAGGGACCATATGGAAGGAAAGAGTAGAGCCACCAAGACTGAGTGAATCCCCTTCCTTGATAACGAGTATCCTGTCATCAGGAACATTGTAATATCCCTTAAGCATCGGTACAGTCTTCGCGTTGGCTACAATGGAAAGCTTCGGATACCTTTCCATCATATATGACGTAAGTGAAGAATGGTCAGGCTCCATATGGTTGACTATAAGATAATCTATAGGTCTATCCCCTATCGCCTCATTGATATTGTCAAGGAAATCATCCTCAAATCCGCCTTCAACTGTATCGATCAATGCGACCTTTTCATCCGCAACGACATAGGAATTGTAGCTCACACCATATGGCAGAGGCCACAAGCCTTCAAAAAGGACCTTGTCGTCATCATTGACACCTACCGAATATATTCTGTCACTTATCTTCTGCATAATCATAAAATTTAAGCCCGCAAATATAACAAAAAAAAGGCCGGCTGACTATCAGCCGGCACAGATAACATTAGGAAAATTATTCAGCAGCCAAAGGAGAAGGCGCCACGTATGCACGCGTTGCAAGCTCCTTGTCAAGCATATACATGCCGTACTTGTTTCCCTCAACAGCTTCAAAAGTAGAAATCATTTCACGAGCCGACTCCTCTTCCTCAACCTGCTCATCTATGAACCAGGCAATCCTGTTGACAGTAGCATAATCACGGTCCTGTTCTGCAATGGCCGCTATATTGTTGATCAATGACGTAACCTTCTGTTCGTGATTGAATGTATCTTTGAACATGTCGAGAACAGAATCCCATTCTGTCTTTACCTCAGCGATCGGAAGCAGCACAACCTTTTCACCACGTGAATTAAGATAATTCATAAAGATTCTCGCATGAGCCTGCTCCTCCTGAAACTGAACATAGAACCAGTTAGCGATTCCTTTATACCCTTTTGCCTCACAATCCATTGACATAGACAGATAAAGATATGCTGACCACAGTTCGGCGTTGATCTGATCATTAATCGCCTTATAAAGATTACGACTCATCATAACCCTTTGAAATTTAACGGTTTATTATTATCTTATTTTTAACTATTCTAAATTAGATATTGCAAAGGTAGTAATAAAATCCATATATGCAATACATGTGCTATAAAAAAACAAAACTGACTGAAAAGAATAATCTACTTTCCAGTCAGCAATAAATGACTCCGCGAAAAATATCGGCATTCAACTAGTTCTGTCCGCGCACAAATCTGTCATTGAAGAATACAATCTGGTACTTGATCGAATTTGACCAGTATGGCCAGTTGTGTACCCCTGGTCTTGAAATGAAATCGTGAGGGATACCCTGATCCAGGAGCTTCTTATGGAGATTGCAGTTGACTTCATAGAAGAAATCACCTGTACCACAGTCAATTATAAGATTAAGAGAGTCTGGCTTAAGGAGATGTGTAAGATTTATTACAGTATTCTCCTCCCAAGCCTGTGGATTCTCCTCAATCGTGCCAAGACGCTTCGAGATTCCCCATTTCTGCGGGAATGGTCGAATATCCACACCACCGGACATACTGCCGGCAGAACCATATACATCCTGATGTCTGAATGCAAGGAAAAGAGCACCGTGACCACCCATTGAAAGGCCTGTCACTGCTCTACCGCATCTGTCTGCAATGGTCTTGTAGTTAGAATCAACATACTCGACAAGTTCGTTGCTGACAAAAGTCTCATACTGATACTCAGGTGTGACCTTACTGTCGAAATACCAGCTGTCATAACCTGTATCAGGCATAACTAAAATAACTTCATATCTGTCGGCAAGACATCCCACCTTACCTCTTTCAAGCCAATGACGATGATCACCGCTCCAACCATTCAGGAGATAAAGAACAGGCATAGGCACACTGCCGTCATAGCTATCCGGAGTAACGATGGTAACAGGAACATCCTTATCCATCTTCTGGCTTCTGACCATCACTACCTTATCCTCGAAAGCAGAAGCAGTCTGCGCAAGAACAGCAATAGAGAGTATCAATAAAAACGCTTTCTTCATATGTAATCTGATTTTAGTTGTTTCTTGACAATTCTTCCAGAAGTTTCACCGCCTCTTCCATCATCTGATGCCATGGAAGACTTGTATCGGTAAGCTTAAGCGCAGCCATCTTATCAAGATGATCCTCAAGAGGCTTGAGAACCTCTGGAGAGGCTGCATACTTTTCTCTGAGAATTCTGACTTTCTCAAAGCACTCCACGCCGTCTATCATACGCTCGAATCGCATAGATGGTCTGGCATGCGGGTACATCTGGTAGGTATCACCGGAACCCCATCTACGGAATCGCGAATCATATTCCGGTCTGTGAGGCCATGAATTGTAAGCCCATCTGAGCTGTCCGTCATAATCCTTTGAGATAGCATGCCAATTGAGAAGCTCCGATTCCCATGGCTGCGAATATGTGAAGCAGTTAGGGAAATATGTGCTGCAGCACACGTAGAATGTGGTCACATAACCCTGAGCTCTACGTTCGTCAATCTCTTCCTGAGTCATATAGTCCTGCCTCTGAGCCACACAACAGTCCTTCACATTCATAAACCTTCTGAATGACGCATGGTTATCTGCCATAGCAAAGCCCAATTCAGGGGCATATCTAGACATTACATCTATAACCACAGCCATTTCTTCAGGAGATCTCTCATCTGCTGCAATATTTGTAATCTCCAGCCATCCTTTCTCACGAAGATGCTTCACAAAGTCTGTAAGGAACGGTCCCCAAAGCTTCTCGAATCTATCCGAAGTAGTCGGACAAGACATCTCCTTAAAGGTATTGTCCGCCTCCTGATACCAAGCAAGTCGATGATTCCAAGGAAGCATCGAATAGCAGTTGATCTGCTTCTTCACGCCAAGCTCCATCATCAACTCGACATACCTGTCAAAAACAGTATAGTCATATGACCATGTTCCATCCTTCTTCAATGTCCAGATGATCATATGCTCATAGTCATCAAAGCACTGTGAGCCCCACGGATCACGGTTGAGAGTGGTTGTAATGACCTTCTGTCCAGCCTCTGCAAGCGGTTTCATATGCTGCCTGAGAGCCGCGAAATGTTCATCGCTCCATAGCTCGAGATTCAGAGCACGAGCCACAGCAGCAGGATGCTGCCACAAATCAAGATGGAAGGTCCACTCGGTATAATCAGGGAGTACCTGGTCTATAACCTCAAGTTCTACAGGCATATGAATCTTTCCTGTACCCTTGGCATCAACCACAACCTCAGTCTTATATACACCTGGTTCTGCATCTTGGGGGATATTGATTGTCACCCACACCGGACGTACAGTACGGGCCTTCATATTGAATACCTTGAGGGTGTCTATCATGTCCGGGACAAGGATAGTCTCATTCACCGGACCTTTCTCACATCGACAGTTGACACCACCCTTATCGGCAATCGTATATCTGACAAAACGAGCCTGTGCGATTCCTGATGACATTGTTGCTGAAGGCGATTTGAAGTCCTTGACTGTACACTTTACGCCATCGGCTCCGGTTCCGGTATAGAGAAGGAACTGCGCAGAAACCCTTTCACCTTTCCATCCGGAAAGTCGGTTCACCTCAACATCTGCTACAGAAGGGACCTCACTGCGGGAATAAAGAGAATCAGCAGAAGCCCACATCGCTTCCAGCTTTCCTACGTTTTTCCATGCTGTCTGGCTTCTTTCAGAAACTGCAACCGGATCTGCTGCCTCCTCATAAGTAACGAAAGCATCTGTTCTGCATGCTACAAGCGCAGAAACAGATGCAAGCGTCAATACCAAAGATTTTGATATCTTCATCGTATATGTAATTATTTGTTTTCCTTTGACTTCTTCCAGTTCAACACAGGGAGAATGAATGAAATTGCAGATGCAACAACCCAGAAGATAGCAACAGGCTGGAAGTTGTAAGCGAGAGCACCATCTGCAAGTGTGGTGCAGTTAGAATCGATAAGCCATCCTGAAGCGACATCCTGGATACCTGCAGCAATGTAGCTTGCACATCCCACAACGCCAAGAGCGGCACCGGTAGCCTTGCGAGGCACGATATCAACTGCCATAAGACCACCAAGGAAGCATATGAGCACTCCGATAGAGATACCGAAGAGAACCATTGCAAGGAGATTGATCCACGCCGCATTTCCACCAAAGAGGAAGAGAATAAGTGAGATTGTGTTCATTACACCGAAGATGAAGGCAGGCTTGTTTCTGTCTCCCTTGAACACAACATCAGAGAACCATCCTGAAAGCACAGTACCGAAGATTCCGAGAAGTGCATTGATTGAAATGATGCTGGTTGCCTCAGTGAGTGAAAATCCTTTAGCTTCCTGAAGGAAGAGCACACCCCAACCATTGATGGCATATCTGGCAATATACATGAATGCACTTGCCGCTGCAAGAATCCATACGGCAGGAGTCCTGAGAACCTGCTTCTGAAGTTCACCTGTAGAAACCTTCTCATCACTCTTTGCCTCATTTGCCATCTCCTCTACTGAAGGAAGGCCTTTGCTCTGAGGATTGTCATGCATCATAAGAAGGATGCATGCGACACCAAGAGCACCTGCAATGGACGAACCGATGAAACCCCACTGCCATCCGAAAGCCGAAACTATCAGTCCCACGAAGAGGAATGACAGGAACTCGCCAAGATTGTGGCTAAGGCTGAAAAAGCCATAATATGTACCTCTCTTATTGAGTGGATACCACCTTGACAAGGCTATGATTGCAGATGGTGATCCCATAGACTGAGACCATCCGTTGATTCCCCACATGATGGCGAAAAGGATGAAGAATGCCATAGTAGGAATAGCCGAGCTTGCAACTCCAAGAATACCCATAATCAGATTGGCTGCCGCAGAAACGATGAGTCCCGTTGCCATGAATCTCTTGATGTTGCAGTGATCTGCAAGAAATCCGTTCACAAACTTGCCTATTGCATATGCAAAAAGAAGTGTAGAACCAATAAGACCGAGCTGCGTAGCGTCAAGCATACCGTCATCGAGGATTGGTTTCTTGACAACATTCAGCGTCGTACGGCACACATAATAAAGGCTGTAGCCTATTGTACCGGCAAGGAATGATTGAAAACCGAATCTCTTGAACAATTTCTCCTGCTTTTCTTCAGGAACCATCTCTGCTGCTGGCGCAGAAATCTTGAAAAAATCTAATACACCCATTATAATTTGTTCTTTTAATTGCAATTATATACATAAAAAGTCATAACAGACTATTATTCTCTGCCACTCTTGTGCATATTCGCGACATAACATGCCATTGTAGAACACAAAAGGGGCATAAGTGCCCCTTTTATCAGAACTTGAAGCTATCCTTCAAAGCTGTCGTCTTGTTAAAGATGAAATGTTCAGGAGTACTGTCCGGGTCCTTGTAGAAGTAACCTACTCGTTCGAACTGAACAGCGATACCTGAATTATCCTCGAGAAGGCCCGGTTCTGCGTATCCCTTGCCAATCACGAGAGATTCCGGATTGAGATAGCTCTTGTAGTCCTCACCCTCTGGAATCTGACCCATCTGAGCCTCAGTAAAGAGCTTGTCGTAAAGTCTGAGCTCCACTTCCTTCGCATGCTCGGTAGAAACCCAGTGGATAGTACCCTTTACAGAACGCCACTCACCGGCACCTGGCTTCGAGGTCGGATCGTAAGTACACTTGATCTCAACGATGTTGCCCTCGGCATCCTTCACCACCTCCTCACACTTGATGATATATGTATACTTGAGACGAACCTCTCCGCCTGGCTTGAGGCGGAAATATTTCTTAGGAGGTTCCTCCATGAAGTCGTTTCTCTCGATGTAGACCTCACCTGTAAAAGGAACCTTGCGTGAAGGTCCTTCAGGGTCAGCAGGGTTGAGAGGAGCATCGAACCACTCCACCTTGCCTGGCTCCCAGTTTGTGATAGTGAGTTTCACTGGATCCTGAACTACCATATAACGGTTTGAACGCTCATTGAGGTCCTGACGCACACACCACTCCATCAGCTGAAGGTCGATAAGCTGCTCACGCTTTGCCACTCCCACCTTCTCTGCAAACATACGGATCGACTCCGGAGTATAACCACGACGACGGATACCGCAGATGGTAGGCATACGAGGGTCATCCCAACCGTTCACGAAGTTGTTCTTGACAAGCTCGAGGAGCTTACGCTTAGACATAACTGTATATGTGAGATTAAGTCTTGCAAACTCGTACTGGTGTGAAGGGAAGATTCCGAGCTTCTCGATGAACCAGTCATAGAGAGGACGGTGAACATCGAACTCAAGGGTACAGATCGAGTGAGTGATGTTCTCAATACTGTCTGACTGTCCATGAGCATAGTCATACATCGGATAGATGCACCACTTGTCACCTGTACGGTGATGATGAGCATGGATGATACGGTAAAGAAGCGGGTCACGGAAAAGCATGTTAGGGTGAGCCATGTCGATCTTCGCACGAAGAACCTTCTCTCCCTCAGCATACTTGCCGTCGCGCATCTCGCGGAAAAGCTGGAGGTTCTCCTCTACGCTACGATTACGGTATGGGCTCTCAGTTCCTGGAACCTGGACAGTTCCACGACCTGCACGGATTTCCTCCTGGGTCTGGTCGTCAACATAAGCAAGCCCCTTCTTGATAAGTTCCTCTGCCCAGTCATAAAGCTGGTCAAAATAGTCAGAAGCGTAGCGCTCGTTCTCCCAATCGAAGCCGAGCCACTTGATGTCTTCCTTGATTGAGTCTACGTACTCGGTATCCTCCTTTACAGGATTGGTATCGTCAAAGCGGAGATTTGTCTTTCCGCCATATTTCTTAGCAAGACCGAAATTGATGCAGATACTCTTCGCATGACCGATGTGAAGATATCCGTTTGGTTCAGGCGGGAAGCGTGTCATGATTGACTCGTGCTTTCCGCTGGCAAGATCCGCCTCGATAATTTCTTCCAAAAAGTTGAGATTCCTGGTCTCAGTTACTTCCTTGTTTACCTCTTCCATATCTTTGGTAATGTTGAATTTGCAAATAATCGGGCAAATATACGGAATTTTCAGTATTTTTGTGCTTCAAAATCAGAAAATTGAAGCTATGATCAAATCTATGACAGGCTACGGCAAAGCCGAAGCAATCCTGGAGACCGGTAAGATTACAGTCGAAATCCGTTCACTAAACGGAAAGACCGCAGATATAGGCATAAAGACCTCAATGCTTCCTAAAGACAAGGAAATCATTGTACGTCAGAAGATTGCCGCAGAATTATACAGAGGAAACATCGACCTTTTCATAACATTCGAGCCCAATGCGGCAGACAGCGCGAAGAAGATAAATATGGATCTCGCCATGGAGTACTACCAGCAGATCAGGCAGCTTGGAGGAATGATCAAGGAAGCCAACAACAGCATCATCGGAACTGAAAACCTTTGGGTACAGGGACCTAATGATCTTCTGGCCATGATTCTTAGAATGCCGGAGGTGATGGATGCAAAGAAGCAGGAGGTCATAACAGAGGACAATTGGCCGAAGGTTGAAGCATGCATCGACGAAGCCATAGCAAACATCAATGCGTTCCGCGCTCAGGAAGGAGAAGTGCTATTCAAGGACGTAACCTCCAAAGTGGAGAATATCCTCGGATACTCGGCTCAGGTGGAAACATTCGAAAACGAAAGAGTTGAAGCAATACGCGAAAAAATTTTGAACCGTTTTGCAGAACTGAAGGCAGACCCGGACCAGAATCGCCTCGAACAGGAAATGATATACTACATCGAGAAGCTTGACCTTAACGAGGAAAGAGTGCGTCTTCGCCAGCACTGCCGATATTTCCTTGACACACTCGAGAACGAGCCGAATCCAGGCAAGAAGCTCGGTTTCATCGCTCAGGAAATGGGACGCGAGATCAACACTACCGGATCAAAGGCAAATCACACTGAGATCCAGAAGATAGTAGTCAAGATGAAGGACGAACTCGAAAAGATCAAGGAGCAGAGCCTCAACATCCTATAGTACCGGAATAATATACTGTACGCCAAGAGATACGCGCTGGGAATGCGGCATTACCGCTCCCAGCGTTTTTGCGTTTGGAGAGTAATATAAGAGAAGACGAGACCCAAGGGGCCCCGTCTTAAATGTTTTCACAACGGAATAATCCTTATTGTGAATTGCTTTCAAGCACAAAGTTAAATCATCTTTTGATAAAAACAATAACATTTGTAAATTTACAGAGATTTAACCACTTGTGCCGTACTTTGGCCCAACCACATGATAACTTTGTCTGATTAAAACACTACGACATGAAAAAGATATTAGGACTTGACTTAGGAACCAACAGCATCGGATGGGCTGTAATCACAGAACCTACTGCTTGTACCTATAATGAATCAATGAAAATTGAGGCAGCAGGTAGCAGAATTATCCCGATGAGCGCAGATCAAATGGGAGATTTTGAAAAAGGAAACAGCGTCTCACAAACGAGAGAGAGGACGAGTTATCGAAGTATGCGAAGACTTCACGAAAGATTTATCCTAAGACGTGAAAGAATGCACCGCGTGCTTAAGATCATGGGATTCCTTCCAGAACATTACGCTACATCCATTGATAATTTCGGCAAGTTCATTAAAGGCACAGAACCTAAAATAGAGTGGAGAAAAACAGATAATAATAAATACGAATTCATCTATCAGGAATCATTCAATCAGATGCTTGAAACATTTAAGCATCTGCACCCAGAAATAGCAGCAACAAGAAAAGTACCTGCAGACTGGACGCTATATTTCCTCCGCAAAAAAGCGCTCACACAAAAGATTTCTAAAGAAGAATTAGCATGGATTCTATTAAACTTCAACCAGAAACGAGGATATTACCAATTACGTGGGGAAGAAGAAATAGACACAACGAAACGTGAAGAGTACATGAAATTGGAAGTCGTTGCCGTTGAAGCTACAGGAGAAAAGAAAGGTAAGGCTGCATGGTACAACGTCAGACTGAGCAATGGTCTAACATACAAAAGATCGTCAGAACAGCCTCTTAATTGGGTGGGTAAATTCAAAGAGTTTATCATAACCACTCAGTTAGAGAAAGACGGTAGTATCAAATTAGATAAGGACGGAGAGCCTAAAATCTCCATAAGACTCCCGAAGGATGACGACTGGACACTATTAAAGAAAAGGACGGAGACAGATATCGAGAACTCGAATAAAACTGTCGGAGAGTTTATCTTCGATAGCATTCTGGCTAATCCGAATGTGAAAATTATCGGAAATTCTGTAAGAACTGTAGAGAGGAAGTTTTACAAAAGCGAATTAAAAAGAATCCTGACCAAACAGTCAGAGTTCCATCCAGAGCTCACAGACAACACCATCTACACTTTATGCATTGAATCTCTGTACCCAAACAACGAACCATACAGGAATAGTATATCAAACAAAGGATTTATATACTTATTAGTTGATGATATCACATTCTACCAAAGACCGTTAAAGAGCCAGAAACAGCTTATAAGCAACTGTCCTTATGAATCTTACAGATATATTAACCCCAACAATGGGCAGATTGTCATCTCACCTTTGAAATGTATTGCCAAATCTAACCCATTGTTTCAAGAGTTTAGACTTTGGCAATTCATCTCTAATCTCAGACTCTATGCTAACGATGGCAGAAATACAGATATAACTAGCGAATATCTGGATTCATACGCAGATTGGACAAGACTATTTGAATGGCTTAACGACAGAAAGGAAATTGACCAGAACACTATTTTAACTAAGTATTTCGGCTTCAAGATTAATAGCGGAAAATTGCCTGTCAGATGGAACTATGTAGAAGACAAAAAATACCCATGCAATAAGACTAGAGCCGCAATTACAGCTAAATTAGAGAAGTCCGAGGTTGCAAGTCTGACTCCAGAGCTCACATCAAAGATATGGCATCTTCTATACTCAGTAAAAACAAAAGAAGAGATTGACAGTGTATTCAGCGATGCAAAAATTGGAACTGGTGGACTCTTTGACCAACTAAGATCACACTTCTCAGATGAAACAATACAGAAACTCAAATCAATAAAATTTGAGGAAGATGACTATGGTTCATATTCAGAAAAGGCTATTAAGAAACTGCTTTCTCTGATGAGATTAGGAAAATATTGGAGTGCAGATTCCATTAACAGCACAGTACGTGACAGAATAGAGAAACTCCTTTCTGGTGAATATGACGTACATATAGACAATAGAGTGCGTGACAAAGTGTCATCTCTTTGTAAGTTTGAAGATTACCAAGGACTTCCACTTTGGCTGGCCAGCTATGTTGTCTACGGACGCCACTCAGAGGGAAAAGAAACCGAAAAATGGAATACACCAGAAGACATCGATCTTTATCTAAACAATTTCAGACAGCACTCACTACGCAACCCTGTTGTAGAGCAAGTTGTTACTGAAACGTTGCGTACAGTCAGAGATATCTGGCGCAATGTTGGCCACATTGATGAGATTCATATTGAGTTGGGTAGAAATCTTAAAAGCACAAGTGACCAGAGAGCAAAAGCAACATGTAGAATCATTGAGAACGAAAACACAAATCAACGAATCAAGACACTGCTTCAGGAATTTTTGAATCCAGAATATAAAGTTGATTCTGTTCGTCCTTACTCTCCTATTCATCAAGAAATTCTAAGAATTTATGAAGAGGGGGCACTATTGAATGGCAAAGACAGAGAAGATGACATTAATGATATAATTGCCAGATTAAGCAGCACAGACTCATCCAAAAGACCTAGCAAGTCCGATATCATCAAATACAAGACTTGGCTGGAACAGAATTACCGTTCACCTTACACCGGTCAAACAATCCCACTTGCAAAGCTGTTTACTCATGAATACGAGATTGAGCATATAATCCCACAGTCAAGATACTTTGACGACTCACTTCAGAACAAGGTAATCTGTGAAGCAGAAGTAAACAGGCTAAAAGACAGGTTACTTGGATATGAATTCATTAAAAAGCATCACGGTGAAATTGTAACTCTCTCCGGAGGCAGGACTGTCACAATTCTCAGCGAAGAAGCATATGAGAATCTCGTGAAGAAGACTTATGCCGGCAATGGCGCCAAAATGCAAAGATTGTTGCTAGAAGACATTCCTGATGGATTTATAGAACGCCAGATGAATGACACCAGATATATAAGCAAGTATGTGATGGGACTACTCTCCAACATCGTAAGGGAGGAAATTAAACCAGGGGAATTTGAACAAGAAACAGTCTCCAGGAATCTGATCGTCTGCAACGGCAACATAACAGCCAGGTTAAAGAAAGACTGGGGACTTAACGATGTATGGAACAGCATCATACTCCCTAGATTTATACGCCTCAACAATTTATGTAACACCACTGCATTCACGTGCTTAAATCGTCAAGGACATTTAATTCCTAACATACCGGATGAATTATCTCGTGGATTCAGTAATAAAAGAATTGACCATAGACATCACGCTATGGATGCAATCGTAATTGCATGCGCATCCAGAAGCCACGTGCATCTTCTTAATAACGAAGCTGCGAAATCCGAGAATAGGGCTATTCGTCATCAGTTATCAAGAAAGTTGAGGAATTATGAAAAAGTCATCATTAATGGAGAAGAGAGAGAGGTGGCTAAAGAATTCATCAAGCCTTGGAATACTTTTACTCAAGATGTCAAAATGACACTTGAAGGCATCATTGTGAGCTTCAAGCAGAATCTCCGCGTGATAAACAAAGCCACAAATCTTTACACATCATACAAGAGTGATGATGGTAGCGTACGTGTTGACAGCAAAGGTAATCCTATAAAGGGGTTAGTTGCTCAAAAATCAAATTCAGATTGGTGGGCAATTAGAAAGCCGTTACATAAAGACACCATTTTCGGTAAAGTTTCATTGAGAGAGATTAAAGAAGTTCGTCTTGGAGTCGCCCTCCAGAATCCAGATTTAATTGTCGGTAAGGAACTGAGAGATGAAATCAAGAAGTTGTTGAAGTTGAATTATAACGAAAAGTTAATAAAGAAATATTTCAGCGAAGGAGAGAACAAGGACATCTGGGCCGAATTTAACCCTAACAGAGTTAAGGTATATTACTTTACTGATGACACCTATGCTGTAAGGAAGTCAATTGACGAGAGCTTTGACGAGAAGAAAATCAGAACAGCAGTAACAGACACTGGCATTCAGAAAATTCTTCTTGCACACCTTTCCGATTACAACAATGACCCTAAACTTGCATTTAGTCCTGATGGAATAGAAAGAATGAACGCAGATTTAATGCGTCTAAACAATGGCCATCAACACCTTCCAATATACAAGGTGAGAGTATACGAACACGCCAGCAAATTCGCAATTGGTAAAAATGGGAATAAAAAGGATAAATTCGTAGAAGCAGCCAAAGGTACAAATCTATACTTTGCAGTTTACGCAAATGATAAAGATGAACGCACATTTGACACTATACCTTTGAACGAGGTAATAGAAAGAATGAAGCAGGGACTATCTCCAGTACCAGAATTGAATGCATCTGGTGACAAATTGCTATTTTATCTATCTCCAAACGATTTGGTGTATGTTCCAAGTTGCGAGGATATAGAGATCGGTCAAGTTACTCAATGTATCACACCAGAAAGAGTTTATAAAATGGTTTCATCATCAGGACCACAATGTTTCTTTATCAACGAAATAGTCGCAACAACAGTTGTCAACAAAGTTGAATTTTCGCCATTAAACAAAATGGAAAGATCAATAACTGGAGAGATGATTAAAGAGTTATGTATTCCGATAAAAGTTGATAGGCTAGGAAATATCACCTATATAGGTACAGAGTTTTTACCTAAAAAGAAATAAACATGAACGAGGTAAAGTTATTTCAAGACAGAAAAATCAGGTCTGTATGGAATGAAGAGGAGGAGCAATGGTATTTCTCTATAGAAGACATAGTAGCTGCCCTTACGGATAGTGCAGACCCAAAACAATACATTAAGCGCATGAGGTCCCGTGATACTCAGTTGCAAATCAACTGGGGTACAATTTGTACCCAGGTACAAATGATTGCACATGACGGGAAACTTAGAAAAGTGATGGCTGCTAATATAAAATCTCTATTCCGTATAATTCAGTCGATTCCATCTCATAAGGCTGAGCCATTCAAACAGTGGCTTGCTCAGGTTGGTTATGATCGCATACTGGAAATAGAAAATCCAGAACTCGCGCAGGAGAGAATGAAAAGCCTATACGAGCAAAAGGGGTATCCAAAAGATTGGATTGATAAGCGTTTGAGAGGTATCGCAATCAGGCAGAATCTTACAGACGAATGGAAAAAGAGAGGTATTCAAGAGGAGAAGGAATATGCAATTCTTACTGCTGAGATATCCAAAGCGACATTTGGCATGACCCCAACTGAATATAAAGATTTCAAGGGTCTTACAGGAAAGAACCAGAATCTCCGCGATCACATGGATGACCTGGAGCTTATTTTCACAATGCTTGGGGAAAGAGTAACGACTGAGATTTCACAGAAAGAGGCGCCTGAAACTTTTTCGCAAAGTAAAAGAATAGCCAAAAGAGGAGGAAACGTGGCGGGCATAGCCAGGAAAGAAACCGAAAAGGAGCTTGGAAGAAGTGTTGTCTCACCACAAAATTTCCTCCCCAACACCCCTCCTCCTGAGGAAATGGAACTTTTTGACGAACAATAAATCTATAGTGTCATGATCAAGCGCACATTGTATTTCGGCAATCCGGCATACCTATCACTCAAAATGAAGCAGATAGTAATAAAGATGCCACAGAAGAACGACGGTGATCTTCCTATAGGAGAAGACATCATTAGAACGATTCCGATTGAAGACACTGGCATTGTCATTCTTGACAACAAACAGATCACAATCACACAGGGTCTTATGGAGGCTTTGCTGGAGAACAATTGCGCATTGATCACTTGTGATTCCAAAAGGATGCCTACAGGTTTAATGCTCCCTCTTGCAGGAAACACAATTCAAACCGAACGGTTCAGGTCACAAATTGAAGCATCCCTCCCCTTAAAGAAGCAACTTTGGCAGCAGACCATTGAAGCAAAGATAAGCAATCAAGCAGCTGTACTGAAATATGCAACGGGAGAGCTTCATAACAATATGCTTAAATGGGCAGGCAGTGTAAGAAGCGGTGACGTAGAAAACATGGAAGCCCGTGCAGCTGTTTACTACTGGAAGACCATCTTTAATGATGAGTTTTTCACTAGAGATAACGAATGTGATGGTAGAAATGGAGTACTTGATTATGGTTATGCTATTCTCAGGGCTATTGTAGCAAGAGCGATAGTCGGAAGTGGTCTTATTCCAACGCTAGGCATACACCATCACAACAGATACAATGCTTATTGCCTGGCTGACGACATCATGGAGCCCTACCGTCCATATGTAGATAAGCTCGTATTAGATATTTTGAAAGAGAATAGTTGCGCCACAATATCACAATCTGTAAAAGCACAACTTCTTGGGCTGCCTGTGACCGAAGTGCTCATCAATGAACGCCGTAGTCCACTGATGCTTGCAGTATCTCAGACTGTATCTTCTTTAGTTAAATGTTATCGTGGTGAGAGCAGGAGGCTGATATATCCGGAAATGTAATGGATCGCTTCAGCGAATATCGTATCATGTGGGTACTCGTTTTCTTTGACCTTCCTACAGACACCAAGAAAGAGAGGAAGGCCGCTGCGGAATTTCGCAAACAGTTGATTTCCGATGGCTTCATCATGTTTCAATTCTCTATATATATGAGGCATTGCCCTAGTGCCGAGAATGCAGAAGTTCACATCAAACGAGTGAAATCTTTCCTCCCTCCACTTGGGCAGGTTGGAATCTTATCTATTACAGACAAGCAATTTGGATCAATGGAACTCTTTACTGAGAAGAAAGAAAGGAAGGCTCCGATAGAGTTTTCTCAATTGGAACTTTTCTGAGTAATGGCAGAATTCATAAAACAGATATAGTATACGAAAAATCCGGCCAATTGACCGGATTTTTTATTCTTTAATACACCAACCCAATACCTTGATATACAACACATTACCCATATCCAGTTGTTGTCAGTGTGTCAAAGATAGAAATTTCGAAAGCAATTCACAACCGTGACTGCACCATTGCCGTCACGCCACAAGTTGTTGTCAGTGTGTCAAAGATAGAAATTTCGAAAGCAATTCACAACAGAAGCGCATACAGGAAAATACTAAATGAAGTTGTTGTCAGTGTGTCAAAGATAGAAATTTCGAAAGCAATTCACAACACCTCCGTCAAGTTAGAACAATCTGCGAAGGTTGTTGTCAGTGTGTCAAAGATAGAAATTTCGAAAGCAATTCACAACTGACAGAGAAAATCATCACAAGGGAGACAAGTTGTTGTCAGTGTGTCAAAGATAGAAATTTCGAAAGCAATTCACAACCAACCCAATAATAAAGAAGATAATAAAGATGTTGTTGTCAGTGTGTCAAAGATAGAAATTTCGAAAGCAATTCACAACGATGACTGGTATAGGAATGAGCGTGTACAGTTGTTGTCAGTGTGTCAAAGATAGAAATTTCGAAAGCAATTCACAACATGCAGTTTCTTCGTATCCTATTGATGGTGTTGTTGTCAGTGTGTCAAAGATAGAAATTTCGAAAGCAATTCACAACCTATCCCAGATATGGATGTCCTAGGCAATCGTTGTTGTCAGTGTGTCAAAGATAGAAATTTCGAAAGCAATTCACAACACATCCACCTGTGCTGCTTACATACATTGTGTTGTTGTCAGTGTGTCAAAGATAGAAATTTCGAAAGCAATTCACAACAGATCCGAGTTATATCCTATAACTGGAGACGTTGTTGTCAGTGTGTCAAAGATAGAAATTTCGAAAGCAATTCACAACGAGCTAAAGCTATTTCTCTTCTTCTTGAGAGTTGTTGTCAGTGTGTCAAAGATAGAAATTTCGAAAGCAATTCACAACACAAGGAGTATTTGGAGGAAAAGAAATGAAGTTGTTGTCAGTGTGTCAAAGATAGAAATTTCGAAAGCAATTCACAACGAGTCTAGTTTCTATTCTCTGTCTATTGACGTTGTTGTCAGTGTGTCAAAGATAGAAATTTCGAAAGCAATTCACAACTGTTGCTGGTCTTGGCCATCTCGGCGCGGAGTTGTTGTCAGTGTGTCAAAGATAGAAATTTCGAAAGCAATTCACAACTAAACGATGCACCAAGGACAGAGCCTCTGCGTTGTTGTCAGTGTGTCAAAGATAGAAATTTCGAAAGCAATTCACAACCGTCTTTGGGATCAGTTGTTGTCTCCTGTTGTTGTTGTCAGTGTGTCAAAGATAGAAATTTCGAAAGCAATTCACAACGATCGAGCACTTTTTGGAATAGTGATAGGCGTTGTTGTCAGTGTGTCAAAGATAGAAATTTCGAAAGCAATTCACAACGTATACATCCCCTGCTAAAGAATTGCAGACGTTGTTGTCAGTGTGTCAAAGATAGAAATTTCGAAAGCAATTCACAACTACTGCAATGGCAGTGATATTCGCACTGGTGTTGTTGTCAGTGTGTCAAAGATAGAAATTTCGAAAGCAATTCACAACAAAGTGGAACTCTTACAATTACCATAATGGGTTGTTGTCAGTGTGTCAAAGATAGAAATTTCGAAAGCAATTCACAACATGCAGAAAAAACAAACAAATAGTGTCGCAGTTGTTGTCAGTGTGTCAAAGATAGAAATTTCGAAAGCAATTCACAACAATCGCAGGGTCAGCAGGTTCCAGTTCGATGTTGTTGTCAGTGTGTCAAAGATAGAAATTTCGAAAGCAATTCACAACAGCCGATTCACTCTTTAGACCTGTGGATTAGTTGTTGTCAGTGTGTCAAAGATAGAAATTTCGAAAGCAATTCACAACATAATGAATCATGTCAAATGTCTATGACCCGTTGTTGTCAGTGTGTCAAAGATAGAAATTTCGAAAGCAATTCACAACACGAACATGGCTTTGTATTTATTCTTATGTGGTTGTTGTCAGTGTGTCAAAGATAGAAATTTCGAAAGCAATTCACAACCAATATGCTTGTGAATTTGACAAACGATGCGTTGTTGTCAGTGTGTCAAAGATAGAAATTTCGAAAGCAATTCACAACTTAACCTCTTCAGTTTCGTTCCGTCTTTGAGTTGTTGTCAGTGTGTCAAAGATAGAAATTTCGAAAGCAATTCACAACACCATAATTGATAGACGGATTATATCTAGGGTTGTTGTCAGTGTGTCAAAGATAGAAATTTCGAAAGCAATTCACAACTCAATCTTTTCAGTTTCGTTCCGTCACTTAGTTGTTGTCAGTGTGTCAAAGATAGAAATTTCGAAAGCAATTCACAACATATAGAGATAGATTGGGACCTGCACAGACAGTCCAACAAGAAACTGCTTGACCTCTTCGACTGGTCGGCCATACAATAGAAAAGGGCGGGATTACTCCTGCCCTTTGTGCTAGTATCCTTCTAGAGGAGACCTATAACAGCAAAAAGCCATTTATTGTATTGATCAGCCTCTTTCCGCTCTTTTGGTCTATGTCTCCCTGTTCCATAAAAAGAACGATATCTTCCTTGATTCTATAGAGCTCGTCATCGTTGGATGCGCCGTATATCTTCTTTCTCAGTTCTTTGACCAGTTCCATTCCTCCCTTGGTCTCGTACTTTTCAACGACTGAGTCCTTTCCCTGGAACGCTCCCTTGTAAGGGGTGTCCTTGTATGTCGGCTTTCTGTCCGGATACTCACCTACCGGGCGCACTACATATCCGGATGCCACAAAGTCTACAGTTGTCACAAGCCCGAGGAACGTGTTCTGCTTCTTGCTGATAGTTATGTATGCTAGTGCCTCGTTCTTCTGGAGTTCTGCCTTCTTCATCAGCTCGCGGATTATGTTGGTGTTCCTTGCCTTTGAACTCATTCCTCCTATGCCGAATACATAGCTCTTCGTCAGGGTGTATTCCACGAACCTCTGCGTCTCGAAGTCCTTGCCCACAAAGTTAATGTTCGACTGAGGTACGGTTACCTGCGTTAATCCTACGCATGAGGTCAGCGCGACCAGTGCCGTCAAGGCTAAGATGATTCTTGTTTTCATATAATAAAGTTTAATCCCACACTAGTTGTTGTCAGTGTGTCAAAGATAGAAATTTCGAAAGCAATTCACAACGATGTTGTCAAGATAAAGGGACGCGGCGCGTTGTTGTCAGTGTGTCAAAGATAGAAATCACACAAATAGTAAATAGTAAAATTAAAAGATCAAGGAGCAGAGCCTCAACATCCTATAGTACCGGAATAATATACTGTACGCCAAGAGATACGCGCTGGGAATGCGGCATTACCGCTCCCAGCGTTTTTGCATTGTCCGAGAGTTCATGTCCCTTATAGACATAGTGGGCAAACACCTTGAATCCTTTATCCTCAGTAAATGGGAACCACTCCACACATGCCTGGGCATTCCAGGAAGTAAGATATCGGCCGGCCGCGAATATCCCGTTGGATTCATAGACGCCGGCAGTCTCATACACACCCTGGAGGTATGCATTCCATTTAGGATGGAACTGATAATCCACATTTGCAATGAAGGTCAGATACTGAGTATTCTGAGCGGTCACGGGAGCCTGAGTCTGAAGAACAGTAACACGCTGCTGTGCATCAATCGCAGAGCGGCAGTAAAGCACATCAAGATAAGCCAGGACTGGACCTTTCTCATAAATATTGCCGCACATCAGGTAATAGATATTCTTTCCCTTGGCAAGTTGACCGGCAGAAGCTGAATACATGAGATTCACGGTCTTGTCAGCAAACCACCCTGTCCAGTTCACCGTACCGAGAACAGGGAACCTTGAAGGTTCCATACCGGATGGAAGTCCGTAGATATAGATCTCGTCATCAGCGCTGTTCCTGTTGTTCGTCAGCTGAATGGAAAGGAGCTGGTCCGGAGTGAATTTCACTACACCTTTAACTCCCGTCTGATAAATCTCAAAATTATTGTTAAAATCACTGAATTCCCTGACTCTCAAGCCATTTACATACCCCTCATATCCTGCAACCGCAATATACTGCTTTCCTATTACAAGGTCAAACACGTCACTTGTATGCCACTTTATGTTGGCATACTCGATAGACGAAGACATATTGTCGAGCGAATAAGGATTGCTGTACTTATTGAAGGATTGACGGAAGTGATAGGAAAGTTTGTCATGGAGCCTTCCGTAGACCTCAAGCCTGACTCTGTTCATTTTGAATGAGAACTCATCGAAACGGGAACCCGTAAAATATGCATTTGCAGAACCGGCAAACTCCAGATTTATATGAGCAGTGATCTTGCGCACTTTATATCCGTCATAATTTACGGAATCACGCTTGTCCATCAGTCTCTCCACCAAAGAAGGAAGTTCGTTTTCATCGACAAGGGTCA
>JBGUTV010000008.1:0-58761 GCA_045133255.1 Candidatus Cryptobacteroides sp. | reverse complement strand
AAATTCTTTAGACTCCTTAGAGATGCACATCCGGATGTGCCGGTTATCATCATTGAGCCTCCGTATTACCCTAAAAAGAATTTTGATCGTGCGGTTTATGACGATTTTGCTCAGAGAATTCAAGCTCAGAGATCTTTGTATAAGAAACTCAAGAAATCTGGTGAGAAGAAACTACTTTATGTGAAATCTGATAAATTACTCAATGGTAACATGGATGCTACTGTTGATGGTGTACACTATACAGATTTAGGCTCTGTCATTCATGCAGAGGCTATTGTCCCTGTGATACGTAGGGCTCTAAGAATGACAAAATAGCTTGCCTCTTGAAAATAATGACTAAATTTGCTGGGGATTAACTAAAATAAAATTAAGATATGAAGAATCTATTCAGTATTATGCTCGCTCTAGCTATGGCATTGTCTCTTTCTGCGTGTGATGGAAAAGATAAGGAACCGGAGAACCCAAAGCCCTTGGAATATATCAAGATTATGTCTTTCAATATCCGTACAGGAACCAGCGATAGAGGAACGGCTAATGCTTGGGATAACAGGAAGTCCGGTGTGTATGAGATGCTTAATTCAGAGCAGCCCCTTATTGTAGGTCTTCAGGAGGCACGCAAGTTCCAGAGAACTGATATACTTGCCTCATGTCCTGATTATGCCGGCTTTGGCGTATGTAGAGATACTGGAAAAGATGTTGAGGGTGAGACAGGTTCAGTTATCTATAATAAGAATTTGTGCTCAATCGAGAAGTATGGATATTTCTGGTTGACAGAGAAAGATACTTCGGTTCCAAATGTTGGCTGGGACGCTACTTATAAGAGAATGGCAACTTGGGCTGTGGTAAAAGTAACCAAGACAGGCAAGAGATTCTTCTTTATCAACACTCACCTTGATCACGAGGGCCCTCAGGCTCAGGCTGGCGGAATGCGGGTTATCATGCAGAAATTCGAAGAGTTGAATACAGAGAAACTTCCGCAGGTTCTTGTCGGTGATTTCAATCAGGTACAGGAAAGCAGCATTTTCGATGTGTGCCTCAAGACTATGTATAATGCTCGTAAGAAGGCCTACAGCACAGACAGCAAGAACACTTATAACGCTTGGGGGTCAAGCTCAAACAGAATCATTGATCATATCTTTGTTTCTATGGCACATTTTCATGTTCATACCTACAGAACCCTCAACACGCCTTATGCTGGTGTGACTTATATCTCAGATCACTATCCTATCTACACTACTCTGACATTCAAGTAGGATCTTTAGAGATCTGCCACTATCACAAAGTGAGTATATAAAAGAAACAGGCTGATATGTCAAAACGATGATGACATATCAGCCTGTTCATTATTGTGGTGTTCTGTTTAGAACATCTCTGGCTCGTTGTTCTGCTCGTGTGACTCAGCAGGACGCTCACGACGTGGACCGCGTGGGCCTCTGTCGTCACGGCGTGGGCCACGGTTGTCATCACGACGTGGGCCGCGGTTGTCGCGACGGTCGTTCTCACGGCGTGGACCTCTGTCTCCGCGTGGCTTGCGCTCAGGCTCAACGAATCCCTCTGGCTTCTCGATGAGAGCCTTACGTGAAAGTCTCATCTTGCCAGTCTTAGCGTCGATCTCGAGGAGCTTAACGTCAACCTCGTCACCGATGTTGAGTACATCCTCTACCTTCTCTGTCTTGTTCCAGTCGATCTCTGAGATGTGGAGAAGACCTTCCTTACCAGGGAGAATCTCTACGAATGCACCGAACTCAAGGATAGACACAACCTTTCCGTGGTAAACTGTGTCAACTTCAGGAACTGCTGTGATGCCGTTAATCCAAGAGATAGCCTTGTCCATAGACTCCTTGTCAAGACCGAAGATGTCAACAACTCCCTTCTGAGCGCCGTCGATCTGCTGCTCAGTGATAGTGATTGTTGTGCCGGTCTCACGCTGAATCTTCTGGATGGTCTCGCCACCCTTTCCGATGATTGCGCCGATGAACTCGCCATCAACGATGAGCTGTACCATACGTGGAACGAATTCCTTGTACTCAGCACGTGGCTCACTGATAGTCTTCATCATCTCGCCCATAATGTGGAGACGACCCTGACGTGCCTGCTCGAGAGCTCTCTCGAGAACGTCATATGAAAGACCGTCAACCTTGATGTCCATCTGAGTAGCAGTGATACCGTCCTTTGTACCTGTTACCTTGAAGTCCATATCTCCGAGGTGGTCCTCGTCACCGAGGATATCGGTAAGGATAGCATATCTTTCGTTAGGATTGTCCTTGTCAGTGATAAGACCCATTGCAACACCTGCTACAGGCTTCTTGATCTTTACACCTGCGTCCATGAGTGCAAGGCAGCCTGCACATACTGTAGCCATTGATGATGAACCGTTAGACTCGAGGATGTCTGAAACCACGCGTACTGCGTATGGGTTCTCCGGAGCCATTGGGATCATTGGCTTGAGGGCTCTGTATGCAAGGTTACCGTGTCCGATCTCACGACGACCGATTCCGCGCTGCGGACGTGCCTCGCCAGTTGAGAATGGCGGGAAGTTGTAGTGGAGGACGAACTGGTCTGTATCCTGGATGAGAACCTCGTCACGCTCCTTCATGTCGAGCTTGGTACCGAGGGTTACAGTCGAAAGTGACTGAGTCTCACCACGAGTGAAGATTGCTGATCCGTGTGCGCAAGGGAGGTAGTCAGTCTCGCACCAGATAGGGCGTACTGTTGTTGTGTCACGTCCGTCAAGACGGATTCCCTCGTCGAGGATCATGTTTCTCATTGCTGCCTTTTCAACAGCGTGATAATATCTTTCGATCATCATGCGCTTCTCTTCCTGCTCCTCCTCTGGAAGTGTTGCGTAGAACTCCTCCTTGAGTGCATCGAATGCATCAGATCTTTCGTGCTTTGCAGAACCGGACTTAGCGATTGCGTAGCATCTGTCGTAGCAGAACTCCTGGATAGCCTTGCGGAGATCCTCGTCGTTCTCCTCGTGGCAGTAAGTTCTCTTCTCAGTCTTGCCTACAGCCTCCATAAGTTCCATCTGAACCTTGCAGTGCTTCTTGATCTCATCATGAGCGAACTTGATTGCCTCGAGCATGTCGTGCTCGCTTACCTCGTTCATCTCACCCTCAACCATCATGATGTTGTCATATGTAGCCGCAACGATAAGGTCGATGTCTGCATCAGCCATCTCGCTGAAGTTAGGGTTGATCTTGAGCTCGCCGCCGATACGTGCAACACGTACCTCAGAGATAGGTCCCTCGAAAGGAATGTCGCTGACAGCAAGTGCAGAAGAAGCTGCGAGACCAGCGAGTGCGTCAGGCTGGATGTCCTTCTCTGCTGAAATAAGGTTTACATTTACGAATACTTCTGCGTGGAAATCCTCTGGGAAGAGTGGGCGAAGTGCGCGGTCAATAAGACGTGAGATAAGGATCTCATAGTCTGAAGCCTTGCCTTCTCTCTTCATGAAACCGCCTGGGAAGCGGCCTGCAGAGGCATATTTCTCCTTGTAGTCCACCTGGAGCGGCATAAAGTCAACATCATCCTTTGCGTCCTTAGCGCAGCAAACTGTTGCGAGGAGCATGGTGCCACCCATCTTGACTACTACTGAACCGTCAGCCTGCTTTGCGAGCTTACCGGTCTCGATCTCAATTATCCTACCGTCGGATAATTCAATTGTCTTTTTTACGATATTCATTACTTCATCTTCAACCTGCCTCCCCCTATGGGAGTTGATTAATATTCTGTTTCATCTTTCCGGACCGTTATATCAGATCCATAGTATATATGTTCATTCCTCAGGCGCCGCAGGTTGTTGTCTGCGCCATCAGACTTATTTGCGTAAAAAAG
This sequence comes from Candidatus Cryptobacteroides sp., assembly GCA_045133255.1. Lineage (GTDB taxonomy): Bacteria > Bacteroidota > Bacteroidia > Bacteroidales > UBA932 > Cryptobacteroides. Next base: position 54,924 of record JBGUTV010000008.1, on the reverse strand, counting down.
GGGGGACTGACCCATTTCGGCCGTACCCCCTTTCGTCGTTTCCTACTATATTGTAGCTTATCGACGGAGACCAAGCTCCTTAACGATAGCTCTGTATCTCTCAATATCAATCTCCTTGAGGTAGTCAAGGACACGACGTCTCTTACCTACAAGCTTCAAGAGTGAACGACGAGTAGAGTAGTCGTGCTTGTTGCTCTTGAGGTGCTCAGTAAGATGAGCGATACGGTAGGAAAATAAAGCCACCTGGCTCTCTGGAGAACCTGTGTCAGTATTAGACTTTCCGTACTTCGCGAAAAGCTCCTGTTTTTTCTCTGGTGCTAAGTATTCAGCCATCTTTAGAAAAAATTAGAGGTTAATAATAAAATAATCCAAAACCCTTGGCGGATTTTGCGGGCGCAAAGATAGGTATAAAATCCGATAAAACAATCCATTGACATAAAATTCTTCTCTTTTTTATCCTTAAATTTGCAGCCTGGTCAGAAGGTTATGGCAAGGACATCGGAAAAGGTCATTTCAGACAAGATATTAGGCGAAATCGTCTTTCGCAAGAAGGTCGGATGCAGACGTATCAGTATACGTGTGCACCCTGTCAAAGGCATATCTGTGTCTGTGCCATATATGGTGCCTTATGCCGCTGCAGAGGCATTTTTCCTACTGAAGCGTTCGCGTATAATGGAGATTGTTTCAAGGCAGAAAGAGAAATATACGGATATGCCTCAGGCGACTCCGGAACTTATTTCTGAACTTCGTTCACGTGCCAAAGAGGAACTGCCCGGAAGACTTTCCGAACTTGCTTCCCGCTATGGTTTTGTCTACAACAGGCTTGCGATAAAGCACAATGCCACCAACTGGGGAAGCTGCTCCGGCAGGAACAACATCAATCTTAATCTCAATCTGGTGCGTCTGCCGCGTGTTCTTTCAGATTATGTCATGATACATGAACTATGTCATCTGCGGCATCACGATCATGGTCAGGCATTCCATCTGCTTCTTGAGCATCTTTGTACGGACAATGTGCTGCGTCTGTCTGATGAAGGAGATGAACTGGCCCGTGAACTTGCTTCAAAGGCTGCGGCTTCGAAGGCGAGGTATCCTCTCGACTATGTGATTTCCAGAGAGTTGAAGAAATGGCGTCTGCTATAATATGCAGTATTCAGATCTTGCGGTTCTTCCAGCGTCCGCTCTTAAGGTAGATATAGCAGAGAACCATCATTGAGGCCGCATACACATGTTCTGCCGTCCAGCAGATTGCGATGTCAGCCTTCATTACAGCTATTATTACCGTGCAGTATACCACATAGATGACAAGTGCTGCAAGTTCAAGGCGGAATGCTGTCTTTGTGCTTCCGGTTCCCGACACCGCCTGGAAGAACACCATGCCCGGTACCTGAAACAGATAGGAACTGCACATCACGATGAGTGCAGGTACTGATGCACTGACAAGTCCTGGGATATCAGTATATATCCTTGCAACTGCTTCCGGAAATATGCAGAACAGAATGACCATCGCACATACTGTCCCAAGTGAAAGCTTGAGGACTCTCTTTACCAGGGACAGCACCTTGTCCTGATGTCCTTCTCCGATAATGTTGCTTACAAGCGTGCTGCAGGTGCCTGCAAAAGACTGAAGTACGACCCAGAGCAGTCCGGATACGCTGCGGCAGATGTTCGAGATGGCGAGCGCCCTCTCACCAAGATGTTCTATGTATACGAAGAATATGAACCATGTCGATATCGATATGACGTGCTGGATCATTGTCCATACACACACGGGCATCATTCCCTTTATTTCCTTTATGTCAAATCGGGACGGTCTGTCCAGTCCGTATTTCGGCCTATCGCATTTTCTTCGGGTGTATATCACGAAGAACAGCATTGACACAAGCTCCGCAAGGCTGGAACCGATTGCCGCTCCTGTAATTCCCAGAGCAGGTAAGCCGAATTTTCCGAATATGAGTATCCAGTTGAATATGATGTTGGACGCGACCATCACCATGGAATTCAGTGTCAGCGTCTTAGTCTGTGTGGTTCCGATGTAGAACGCTCGGAACATTGTCGTGACAAAGGCGAATACAAGTCCCGGAAGCCTCCAGTGTACGTAATTCAGAGCTGCTGCATAGATGCTTTCCGAGCTGACCATCATTTTCATGAGATACGGCGACACCACTTCCGACACAGCTATCAGTATGCCTGCAAGTACGAGAACAAAGTATAATCCGTTCCAGAAAATCTTTCCGGTTTCCTTGTACTGACCTTCACCGTTGCGTCTACCTATGATGATCTGTGCTCCGAGACTGAAACCGAATCCCACCATGAATATTACCATATAATATATAATGGCGATGGCGGATGCTCCAAGCTCTACCTCTCCGACCCTGCCAAGGAATGCAGTGTCGGTAAGCCCGATCATCTGCTCCATGACAAGGCTTATGAGAATCGGATAGGCGACCCTCAGGATGTTTCTGTATGAATATGTTCCTGTGCCCTTGGTCATAGGTGCAGCACGTTTACAGCTTCATCAACGGTCAGTGCTTCCTCCACGTGGAAGATTCCGCTGCGGCTTCTCTGAAGGGAGTCCAGATGGGCTCCGCTTCCCAGTGCTTCTCCAAGGTCGCGGGCAAAGGCTCTTACGTAAGTTCCCTTGCTGCAGGCCATTCTTATCACGGCTCGCGGCAGTCCCAGTGCTGAATTGTCGGTCACATTGATGCGGCTCGATGCGGTGGTATCGGTGGGGTTGAAAACCGTGCTGTCCTCCTGGCTGCAGGGGGCAGTGCCCACGACGAATGAGTGGGTGGGATGAAACTCCATCAGTTCCAGCTCAGTGATGCTGATGCGGGCCGTGCGGATAAGTTCCTGGGCTGCCTCGTCAAGGGTCTTGCCTTCCTTATGGAGTTTTCTGGCAAGTTCGTATGCGCGTACGCCGTCGACCGACTTTGCTGAAAAGAGGGGAGCGATCTGGTCCTGTTCACCGATGAATGCAGGCAGGGCATCGCGCACTGCCTCTTCTGAAATGTGTTCGTGCGGAAAGAACCTGTCAATCTCTTTTTCAAGGTCGTAAGACGGAGTAGTGGCACCGAAAGTGACACCGGCGACATACTCCTTGTCATGCTTCTGCAGTTCTTCTGCAAGTTTGGTGGCCTTTCCGATGCACACAAGAAGAACACCGGTCGCCAGTGGATCAAGAGTGCCTGCGTGGCCGACCTTAAGATTCTTTTTTCCGAAATGACGGATAGCGGCGAACTTGACCTTTCTGATCACGTCCGCCGATGTCCATCTGTATGGCTTGTCTATAGGTATGATAATACCCTCCGGATAGTCCTCGATGTTTCTGCTCAGAGGTGCACTGCCCGGTTTCAATATCAATGCTTCCACTGTTATCTGCAAGGGATCTTGTTGATTCTGTTGAGATGACGTCCGCCTTCGAATTCTTCAGTAAGCCATGCGTCAGTAATCTCCACTACTGTTTCGTATGAGATGAAACGTGCCGGAAGAACAAGGATATTGGCCTTGTTGTGCTGCTTGATGAGCTTGCCGATTTCTACCGACCAACAGAGACCTGCACGTATGCCCTGATGCTTGTTGAGGGTCATTGCCATACCGTTGCCGGTACCGCAGAAAGCGATGCCGAGATCAACCTTTCCGCTCTCGACTGCTTCTGCGAGAGGGTGTGCAAGGTCTGAATAATCGATGCTGTCAGGTGTGTCTGTTCCAAAATTCACGATTTCATATCCTTTGCCGGTGAGGTACTCGCTCAGTCTGTTCTTGTAGTCCACTCCTGCGTGGTCGTTGCAGATTCCAATCTTCATAATAAATCGTTTTATTGGGCAAAGTTAAGCCAAAAACAATATATTTGCAATCGTCAGACAGCATAAACATACCATAATGAAGATAGTCATAGCATCGGATTCATTCAAGGGATCGCTTGCCTCGATCGAGGTGGCCCAAAGCATTGAAATGGGAATATTGGATGTGTTCCCTTCATGCGATGTGGTGAAGGTGGCCGTTGCAGATGGGGGAGAGGGGACAATGGATGCTCTATGTCAAAGTCTAGGAGGCAAAGTTGTACGGATTCCTGTCGAGGACCCTATCGGCAGGACAATCAATGCTTCTTATGTAATTCTTGAAGACGGCAATACTGCAGTTCTTGAGATGTCATCTGCCAGTGGACTCACTCTTCTGACGCCCGCAGAGCGAAATCCAATGCTTACCTCGACTTATGGTACCGGTCAATTGATTGATGATGCTATTGGACGCGGGTGCCGCAGATTCCTGGTCGGAATTGGAGGAAGTGCAACCAATGATGCAGGAATGGGAATGCTGACGGCATTGGGATACCGTTTCCTGGACGCTGAAGGCAATGAGCTTCCCGGAGCAGGGCCATCGCTTTCCAAGGTATGCGGCATTGATTGCTCCGGAGTGTCTCAGGCTGTCCGTGATTCTGAATTCATCGTGGCCTGTGATGTGGATTCCCCATTATACGGACCGGATGGTGCAGCTTATGTGTTTGCACCGCAGAAGGGTGCAGATCCGGATATGGTAAAGGCACTGGATGACGGGCTTCGTCATTACGCGGATGTAGTTGCATCCTATACCGGGAAGATCCCGATGCATGGCGGTCCGTCCTGCACCGGTGAAACCTCAATCATGAAGGATGCCGCATCGATGCCAGGTGCCGGAGCTGCAGGCGGCTTGGGATATGCTTTTGTCGCATTTTTCGGTGCAAGACTCCAGCGAGGCGTGGATATGGTCCTTGATGCGGTTGGTTTTGACAGCATTATTGAAGGTGCAGATCTTGTCATTACCGGTGAGGGCAGGATTGATGCACAGACTCTCACAGGAAAGACTCCATACGGAGTCCTTCAGCGTGCATCCCGTCAGAATATTCCTGTAATCGCCCTCGCAGGATCAGTCGCTCTTGATGATTCATCAGGTTTTACAGCAATAAGACAGATAACTCCTCCAGACATGCAGCTATCGGAGGCGATGCTCCCGGCTGTAGCCTCCGCCAATCTTCGTCGCACAATCTCTGCCCTTCTGCAGCAATTCAGATAACGTGACCAGTCGGCCTGAGGGGAGACGAGGCGACCTCTCCTCAGACCGGGCGGTTAGACCACGAGCATTTTTATGCTGAAAGTGCTCGCGGTCCCCTGAAAAAAGCGGGTATCACGAGCACTTTCGCTATGTTTTTGCTGCAGGTCCCTTAGCAGCCCAGTGTTGTCTTGATGAATTCGATACGTCTTGCGAACTCCTCTTTGCCGATGAGGGTCACGATGTCTGCAATGCCGAGACCGTTTGAACCGCCGACCATTGCAAGACGGAGACAGTTCATTACCTTACCCATTGGCCACTCGTTGCCACGGATGTACTCCTCAAGCGGTCCCTCAAGATTCTCCTTTGTGAACTCGCCCTCGAAATTCATGATGAAGTCAGCAACCTTCAATGCAAGAGTGTAATTCTCCTCTTTCCAGAACTTTGCTGCATCCTTCTCGACGAATGATGTAGGAGCAACGAAAAGATAAGGTGCGATATCCCAGAAGTCAGCCACGAATGTAGCTCTTTCCTGAATGAGGGCAACGACCTTCTCGACGTAGTCACGTGAAGCATTGATTCCCTTGCTCTCGAGAACAGGCATGTAGAGGTCAGTGAGTTCTGAAACGCTCTTCATTCGGAGATACTCCTTGTTGTACCACTTTGCCTTGTCTGCATTGAAGCGTGCACCTGACTTGATGACTCTTTCAAGAGAGAATGCTCCCACGAGCTCCTCAAGAGAGAAGAGCTCCTGTTCTGTACCAGGATTCCATCCGAGCATTGCAAGAAGGTTCACGAATGCTTCAGGGAAATAGCCGTCCTCGCGGTAGCCGCGTGAAACCTCTCCCTCTGAATTCACCCACTGAAGCGGGAATACAGGGAATCCGAGACGGTCACCGTCACGCTTCGATAGCTTGCCCTTTCCGTCCGGCTTCAAAAGAAGAGAAAGGTGAGCGAAACGTGGCTGGGTATCAGTCCATCCGAATGCCTCATAAAGGAGGTAGTGAAGAGGAAGTGAAGGAAGCCACTCCTCACCACGGATTACCTCGGTGATCTCCATGAGGTGGTCATCAACGATGTTTGCAAGGTGATATGTAGGAAGCTCGTCAGCTCTCTTCCAGAGAACCTTGTCGTCCAGAGTCGAAGTGTTCACTTCCACGTGGCCTCTGATAAGGTCATCCATAGCCACGACCCTGTTCTCTGGCATCTTGAAACGGATGGTCCAGTCTGTACGCTCCTCAAGGAGAGCCTTCCACTCTGCCTCAGGCATAGAGAGAGAATTTCTCAAGCCCATACGTGTGGTCTGTCCGTAGATGAATGTCTGGCCTGCCGCTTCCATCTCCGCTCTCTTTGCTCCCAACTCCTCGGCAGTGTCGAATGCATAATAAGCAAAACCGTCTGCGACGAGCTGCTCAGCATACTGGCGGTAGATAGGCTTTCTCTGGCTCTGTCTGTAGGGAGCGTGCGGATGGCGCTCTGAAGCGGTCTCCACAACATTGCCCTGGGCATCTACTCCCTCGTCAGGAATGATGCCGCACCAGTTGAGTGCCTCGATGATATATTTCTCTGCTCCAGGAACGAATCTCTGAGAGTCAGTGTCTTCAATTCTTATGATGAAGTCTCCTCCGCGCTGCTTGGCGAAGAGGTAATTGTAAAGAGCTGTTCTTACACCGCCCATGTGAAGAGGGCCTGTCGGTGAAGGTGCAAACCTTACTCTTGTCTTTCTTTCCATATCTCTTTCTTTATTTGAACGCGCAAAAATAGTAAAAATTCCTATTCCTCCCTCTTTGGAGAACCATTTGCTTTTCTTCTGATTGCCGCAGTGTTCTCAAGATCGCTTTTGTTCATGCCGACTTCAAGGATCAATGCAGGCTTCACGCCATCCTCAAAAAGATTCTTCTTTCTGATGGCAGTGCTGTTGTAGCCGATCTTCTGGGTCCTTACCTCAGGAAGGTCAATGCTTTCTCCACCTATCGGATCCTTCACGTATTCAAAGTTCTCATCGATGATAATGATGTTTCCCAGGTTTATCTGCGGCTCCATGATCACAGTGTTGATTCCGGTAACGATTACGGTGATGTTCACCCTGTCGCCAAAATCCTTGTCGTCATCGAACACGATACCGCTCTTGAAGTTGTTGGCATTGCCGGTATAGTTCTGGATAAGGTCTGTGATCTTGCCGTACTGAGCCATTGTAAGACCGTTCTCGTTGTTGCCGACAGTCACATTGATGAGGACATCCTTTGCTGTCTTGAGATCGAAGTCGTTGAGGAGAGGCGACTCGAGAGCGTTCTTTACAGCGTCCTCGATTCTGTTCTGTCCAACTCCGCTTCCGCATCCCATGAGAGCGTATCCGCTGTTCTTCATCATTGTCTTGACATCTTTGAAGTCGACGTTCACAAAACCCTTCTTCTTGATGATCTCAGTTATGCCGCGCACAGCAGTTGCAAGCACCTCGTCCGCCTTTGGGAAGGCGTCCTGGATAAGCAGGTCTCCATAGACCTCAAAAAGCTTCTCGTTGTCGATGATGAGAAGACTGTCCACATTCTTCTCAAGCTCAGTGATGCCGTCAAGGGCCTTTGACATAGCCTCAGGTCCCTGATTCCTGAACGGAATAGTGACAACGCCCACTGTTAGGATGCCCTTCTTTTTCGCCATCGAAGCAATGACAGGAGCAGCTCCGGTACCGGTACCGCCGCCCATTCCGGCAGTGATGAACAGCATCTCTGTCTTGTCGTCAAGAACCTTCTCTGCAATCTCGTCCTGTGAGTTCAACGCAGCATTACGGCCTTCAGTCGGGTTTGTTCCTGCTCCGAGGCCTTCTCCAAGCTGTATCTTGATTGGGACGTCGCATTTGTTGAGAGCCTGTGCATCCGTGTTGCAGACAATGAAGGTACATCCCTCGATATTCTGTCTGTACATGTAGTTCACAGCGTTGCATCCGCCTCCGCCGACACCGATAACCTTGATTATAGAGTCCGGTGATGTCCAGTTTACTGGTGTTATATCAAGCATTTCCATTTTCGTCAGGTTTATACGTTGTCGTCATTCATACTGTTGAACAGATCATCCATCCAACTCTTTATTTTCTGTGGCTTCCATGTGATGTTCATAGGCTTCTTCTCAGGCTTAGCTGTCTTCTTCTCCGGCTTTGGTTTCACCGGCTCTGCAGGAGTCTCCACCACATTGCCCCAAAGATCCCTCTCCTTGCCATCCTCCTGCTCCGACTCCTCGATAACCACTTCTGGATCATCATTATCCGGCTCCTCTTTTGTGATGATGCAGTTCACGTTTGCACTGTTCTTTGCCGCAAGAAGAAGTCCGATGGAAGTAGATGCAGAGGTATCTGTCAGACCTTCACATCCCTGATGTGAGAAAATATGCTTAGGGTATCCGGTTCTTACCTTATAGCCTGAAATGTCGTTGATGAAATTGCATATGTTGGCGCACTGTGCAACACCTCCTGTAATCACGATACCGCTGCGGAGCATGTCTGCAAATCCGCTGGTCTCGATTTCATAGAGGATCGCCATCATAATCTCCTCCACTCTTGCGGTAATGATCTCCGAAAGATATTTTACAGAGATGCTCTTGTCACCCTCAGAACTGTTGCTGCGGATCTGGATAACCTTTTCGCTGAGGCTCTGAAGCTTATCCGGCATACATGCGCCGAAAGCAAGCTTTATGTTCTCGGCCAACTTCGCGCTTATCTGTGCTTCGCTGCGGATGTCATCGGTAATGCTCTTTCCACCGAAAGGAATGCAGGCATAATGACGCATGATGCTTCCGTGATATATTGAAACTGAAGTACATCCTGCGCCGAAGTCCACCAGTGCAACTCCGTTCTCCATCTCAGAACTGTTCAGGACAGCCTTTGCAGTAGTGTCTGCGGTGAAGAACTTCTGGATTGCAGTGATGCCGCATCTGGTCATCACCTGATCCACTTTGTTCAGGTCGCTCCTCTTGCCGATGAAAATCTTGAAGTTGCCCTCGAGCACATCGCTGGTCATGCCGACGATGTCCTCCTCAATGATCTGGAAGTTCTCTCCATCAGAGAATGACTGTGCGACAGCACCGAAGATGGCTTCCTTCTCCGAATTCTCAAGCGGATATGAATCCTGAGCAAAGCTCTTCAATGCATCGATATCCTCATCTGTGATGTCGGTGTCTTCACCTCTTCCGCCAATCTCTGCATTTGCATTGACTTTTTTGATAGGAAATTTAGGCATGCCGACAACAGCCTGCGTAATCTTGATGTTAAGTTCCTCCTCGGCCTGTGAAATGGCAGATGACAGCGCATTTGAAACTCTCGTAACGTTGTATACGCTGCTGTAGCTCATGCCGGCTGACTCGGTCTCCTTATAATATATGATCTGTACATCGTTGCCCTCGACCTTTGCAACGGTCAGGGCAATCTTGGATGTACCGAGGTCAATCGCTACTATGTGTTTGTCAATGCTGTTCATATATGTTGTAACTTTTTATCTGCATACTATCTGTCCCTTGAAGCGGAGGTCTACGCTTTTATACTTTCCGCTTCCCTTTTCCGGCAGAATATGAGTGTAATACATTCCCATCTTCTGCACCTTTTCCTCAATGTCGCAAGGCTGTCCGATTATGAACCTTTCCTTTCCTTCACGAGGGATGAGTATAATGTCGCCATTGTCGTCAATCCTTATCTGGACGAACTTATCCTTCCATAACGAACTGTTCTCCAGGAAATTGACCAATGCTGTCGTCTTTACGATCCTCGCAGTGTCCGTGATGGCAGGTATGTTACCGTCCACTACAGGAACATATGACGCATAGCTGCTCTGGAGCGGGAAGCTCCTGCCCTCCGCGTCGGCATAATATCCCCATTTTCCACCCTGGAAACGTACTGCCGGCTTTCTTTGAGTCACGGTTATGTTCAGCATGCCGTCCTTGGTCACGAAAGCTTCGGTATTGTGTATCGCAGACTTGCCTTCAAGGGCCTTCTCGATCTGGTCGAGGTTCAGACCTTCAAGCGGCATCTCCTTGTACTGGCCATATTCCGAATCAAGGAACTTTGTCACGTCCTCCTCGCTGACGAAACTGTTGCAGTTGCTGTCAGCAATGGTGACTTTCAGACCTTTGCAGGTCAGAGGCTTTCTTGCTGAAACTCCTGCGAAATAAGCACCTGCAAGGCAGACGGTCACCAGAATGGCTCCGACAACTATGACTATATTTCTTGCAGTCCTGTTCATTATCTGTTTTCAAGCATCTTTGCAATCGGTCCCACGAAACGGTCAATGTCTCCGGCTCCAAGTGTCACAAGGAGCTCTACCTCCTCGTCCTGCATATATTCCATGAACTCTGATCTCTTCAGAAGAACCTTCTCTGGTGCTGTCACATCCTTGAAGATGATCTCTGAAGTCACGCCCGGGATAGGCTCCTCTCGTGCAGGGTAGATTTCAAGAAGAATGAGCTTGTCCACGTTGCTGAGAGCCTGTGCGAACTCCTCGGCGAAGTCTCTTGTCCTTGTGTAGAGGTGAGGTTGGAACGCGGCTGTAAGCTTCATTGAAGGATATGCCTTCCTGATCGAGCTGAGTGCAGCAGAGATTTCCTCCGGATGGTGAGCATAGTCATCAATGTATACGCAGCCAGGTTTCCTAACCTGAAGATCGAACCTTCTCTTTACTCCCGAGAATGTCCTGAGCGCCTCCTTAATCTTCTGTGGATCAAGACCATATACAAGTCCTATTGCAGATGCACCCACTGCATTCTCGATGTTTACCCATCCCGGGATACCCACCACACAGTCCTCAATCACTCCGCCAGGGTAGTGGAGGTTGAAGTGGCCTTCTGTGCCGACAGGCTCCGCATGGAAGTCGGCGCGTGCATCTCCGAATGAGTATGTGAAGATACGGGCCTGAGTGTCTGCAGGAGTTATGTCAATGCCATATTTTGCAATCACGGTTCCGCTAACCTGTGAAGCGAATTCCTTGAATGCAGCGCGTATGTGCTCCTCATCGCCGTAGATGTCCAGGTGGTCCGCATCCATGGATGTTATCACTGCTGTTTCTGGGAAAAGCTGAAGGAATGAACGGTCAAATTCATCCGCCTCGGCAACTATTACGTTGTTCCCGCTGATGAGAAGATTGGTGTCGTAGTTCTTGGAAATGCCGCCGAGGAAAGCCGAACATCCTTCTCCTGTTGCAGTGAAAATGTGGCTGGTCAATGTGCTGGTGGTAGTCTTTCCGTGTGTTCCGGCAACTGCCATGCAACGCTGCCCAGCGGCGATTTCACCAAGCATCTTCGAACGCTTGATTACCCTATATCCATTCTCCTGCACATACACGAGTTCCCCCATGTCCTTCGGGATTGCAGGTGTATACACAACGAGTGTGCTTTCGACATCCTTCGGAATGAAGTTCGTGTCATCTGTGTAATGCACCTCGATGCCCTCAGCCTCAAGCGCCTCTGTCAGCGGCGACGGAGTCTTGTCGTAACCGCTTACTGAAAAGCCCTTGGCATTGTAGTATCTTGCTATGGCACTCATTCCGATGCCACCGATACCTATGAAATATATGTTCTTATACATTTTCTGTCTGTTTACTTGATGACGCGATAAACTTCTTCAGCGATTGTCATTGCCGCATCGGTCTTTGCAAGAACTGCGATATTCTTCTCAAGCTGAGCGATTCTCTCAGGATTCTCTGTCAGGGCGCATGCTGCAGGAAGCAGTTTCTCCACAGCTTCTGCGTCCTTCACGAGAACAGCCGCATCCTTGTTCACAAGAGCCATTGCGTTGTGCGTCTGATGGTCTTCTGCAACATTTGGCGACGGCACGAAGATCGTAGCCTTATGGGCAGCGCACAGCTCAGAAACTGAACTTGCACCTGAACGTGATATCACCACGTCTGCCGCTGCATATGCAAGGTCCATCCTTTTGATGAAATCCGAATGCTGAATCTGCTTCAGGACTGCACCGCCGAGTCCGGCAGCCTCTGCCTCCTTCATGAAGGCATCCACGGATGGCTTGTAGAATTTTCCGCACTGCCAGATGATCTCGATTCCATCACCGCCAGGACATCCGTCGCTGATCCACTTCTTCATTGCATTGTTGAGGGTGCCGCTTCCGAGGCTACCTCCCACAATGAATATATGCTTCTTCTGAGGGTCGAGTCCGTAGAACTCCATTGCCTCTTTGCGCATTTCTTCAGTCGCAGGGACAATCTCCTTACGTATAGGGTTTCCTGAAAATACGATTCTGTCTGCAGGGAAGAATCTTTCCATTCCGTCATATGCCACACATATGCTCTTGGCCTTCTTTCCCACAATCTTGTTGGTCAATCCCGCATAGCCGTTCTGCTCCTGGATCAAGGTCGGAACTCCGAGCCTTCCTGCAGCCCAGAGAAGGGGAGCGCTTGCGTATCCACCTACTCCGATTGCAATGTCCGGCTTGAATTCACGAATCAGCTTCTTCGCCATCGAAATGCTCTTGAGTACCTTGAACGGAAGAGCAAGGTTCGACAGTGTGAGCTTTCTCTGGAGTCCTGCCATAGGCAGACCCTCGATCCTGTAACCGGCTGCAGGGACTTTCTCCATCTCCATTCTTCCTGCCGCACCGACAAAAAGAATCTCTGTCTCCGGATTCAGTTCCTTGAGCTTGTCAGCGATCGAGAGAGCAGGGAATATGTGTCCTCCGGTGCCTCCTCCGCTGATTATTACCTTAAGTTTTCCGTATTTCATGGTTCTCCTCCTAAAAATCAAATTCATCGTTTTCTATCTGCTCGAGCACATCCATGCTGCTCTGGATCTCATCCTTCTGCTGCTCCAACTCTGCCGCAGCCTCCTCCTGACGGATCTTGTTGTTCGCCATTCTGCTGATTGAGATGATCACTCCGAATGCTACGCAGAATGCCAGGAAGGCACTTTTACCATGGCTGACCAGAGGAAGTGTCTGTCCTGTCAAAGGACCGAGGCCCACATTGATGTACATGTGCAGGAAAGCCTGTGCCGTAATAAGAAGGGTAAGACCTCCGACAGCAGTTCTTGCAAAGTCGCTGTCGCAAAGCCGGGCAATCCAGGACCCTCGGGCAAGAAGGCTCACATATAATAATATGATTATGATTCCTCCCCAAAGTCCATATTCTTCAAGAAGGAAACTGAACATATAGTCACCGAACATAACCGGCACAATGTACTTCTGGGTGCTTCCTCCAGGTCCTTTTCCAAGGATTCCGCCTTCTGCTACAGCAATCTTGGCCGCATTAGGCTGCTGGATCTTGTCAAGCCTTTTCTGCCAATCAACCTTGTCCTTGATAAGATTCGGGTCAAGGAGCTGGCGCGGATCTGTGTTCATGGTCAGACGTGTCTCCAGTTCCCTGAAGCGGCTCTCCATTACTTTCCCTCCGCTGATCTTGTAGGTTCCGTATGCAAGGCCTGCCACGGCAAGAACTCCTAATATCGCCAGTCTGACTTCCCTCATCTCCAGACCTCCCACAGCAAGAGTTGCCAGCATCACACCTCCAATGATGAGCGCGCTGGAGTTACTTCCCATCATTACCATTCCGGTAATGCTCAGGAGAGGGATGTAAATGTACATCACCTTTTTCCAGAACGGCTTTGCCAGGAATTCAAAGTTCTGTTTCTTTGCCAGCCAGTTTGCCAGCTTGAGGTGCTTGCCTTTACCTCCGGTCCTGATGTCGCATCTGTACTCGTTGATGGCCCATGCCAGATACATGATCATGGCGACTTTCACCACCTCGAACACGTGCAGCTGGAAACCGCACACGTTGAGAGTTCTCCATGCCTGATTGATCTCCTCAGCATATATGAATCCGAGATTCTTGTGAGTGTCAAGTATCAGCAGAAGGACAAATGAGAGCCCAAAACCCATTTGGGAGAAAAATTTCAGGACACCGACCTTGCGTATATGATAAAGACCGATGATTATTCCGAGTCCGAGTCCTGTGACCAAGATCTGATCCTTCATGATGCTGAGACGGTCAGTCTTCAGCTCCAGGGCCAGAAGGGGAGTAGATGAGAATATGGCAAGCCAGGAGATTATGAGCAGCATGAATACAATCACCCATACTACCTTGTCTCCTTCAATCCTGTCAATGAAATTCCATAAGCTTTTCCTGACGGTTGTGTTGTCCTGCCTGTTCATCTTCCTACAGATTTCTTACAGCCTCCTTGAACTGTCTTCCGCGGTCTTCATAATTCTTGAAAAGGTCAAAGCTTGCGCAGCAAGGTGAAAGGAGTACGCAGTCGCCTGCAGTCGCAAGGCTGTGTGCGAGCTTCACTGCATCTGCAGCCGATGTCACATCGTGAATCTCAGGAACGATTCCCTCGAATGACTCGTGGAACTTATGGTTGTCCAGCCCCATGCAGATCATTGCCTTTACCTTCTCTTTTGCAAGCGGGATGAGCGTTGAATAGTCATTGCCCTTGTCTGTGCCTCCTACGATCCATACTACCGGCCTTGTCTGGCACTCAAGTGCATACCATGCAGCATCCACGTTTGTAGCCTTTGAGTCATTTATGTAAAGTACATCCTTGATGCTCAACACCTTCTCCAATCTGTGCTCCACGGCCTGGAAAGTTGCAAGGCCGTTTCTGATGGCTTCATTATCGATGTCCATTACCTTGGCTGCAATCGCTGCCGCCATAGAGTTGTATACGTTGTGCTTTCCTCCGAGCGCGAGCTCCTGAAGATACATGTCGCATTCCTGCTCCTTGTAGCGGACGATCATCCTGTCACCCTGTACAAAGGCTCCCTGAGCCACTTCGCTCTTCTGGGTGAACGGAAGTTTCTGTGCCTTTGTGATGATCTGGTCAAGATGTCTGATGGTTATTTCATCGTCTGAGCAGAAGATGAAGCAGTCGTCGCTTGACATGTTGCGTGTAATGCGGAACTTCGACTTCACGTAGTTCTCCATCTTGTGGTCATATCTGTCAAGGTGGTCTGGTGTGATGTTGGTGATGATGGCGATGTCAGCCTTGAAGTCATACACGTTGTCAAGCTGGAAGCTGCTGAGCTCCAGTACATAGATGTCGTATTTCTCAGTAGCTACCTGGTAGGCGTAACTCTTTCCGATGTTTCCGCCGAGACCCACGTTCAGTCCGGCCTCCTTCAGGAGGTGGTAGATGAGGGATGTTGTGGTGGTCTTTCCGTTGCTTCCTGTGATGCAGATTTTCCTTGCAGAGTCATAGCGTCCTGCAAATTCGATCTCAGAAATGATGTCAATGCCTCTTTCCGCAATCTTCTTCACCATCGGAGCTGTTGCCGGAATGCCCGGGCTCTTGATGATTTCATCAGCATTAAGGATGAGTTCCTCTGTATGCTTTCCCTGCTCGTATGGGATGTTCCATTCCTGAAGCACGTCAGCATACTCCTGAGTTATCTTTCCCATATCTGAGAGAAAGACATCATAACCTTTTGCTTTTGCGAGAACAGCGGATCCTACTCCGCTTTCTCCTCCACCTAAAACGACGATTCTTGACATATCACACTAACTATCTTACTTTCAACAATGCAATTGTAATTACGGCGAGGATCATTCCGATGATCCAGAATCTTGTCACCAGCTTGGCCTCAGGAATGGCGTGGTGAGGTGTCTTGATGATGCTCTCGATGCCTTCCTTCTGGAAATGATGATGGATAGGTGTCATCTTGAAGATTCTCCTTCCCTCTCCGTATTTCTTCTTTGTGTACTTGAAGTAGAACCTCTGCATGATCACAGAAAGGCTTTCTGTGAAGAACACTCCGCAGAGGATAGGGATGAGCAGCTCCTTTCTGATCAGGACTGCCGCCACTCCGATGATTCCTCCAAGCATGAGGCTTCCGGTGTCTCCCATGAATACCTGTGCAGGATAGGAGTTGTACCAGAGGAAACCGATAAGGGCGCCCACGAACGCTGCCATGAACACGGCAGTCTCGCCGCTGCCCGGTATATACATTATATTAAGGTATTCCGCGTTGAAGACGTTGCCTCCAAGCCAGGCGAAGATGCCGAGCACGACTCCGACTATTGCGGATGTTCCCGTGGCGAGACCGTCTATTCCGTCCGTGAGATTTACTCCGTTCGAGCATGCGGTGATCACGATGATGATCATAAGCACGTAGATTGCCCATTTGCTGTACCATCCGAGCGCTCCCTTGAACGGAGACAGGCATTTGTAGTCAAACTCGTGGCTCTTTACGAAAGGAATGGTTGTCGTAGTGCTCTTGACCACGTCTCCCGGTTCTGTGACAGCTGTCACTCCGTCCTCGACCTTTATGTTCTCTCTTACGACGATGTCGTCGCTGAAGCAGACAGCAAGGCCGATTGCAAGTCCGAGGATTGTCTGGCCGATGATCTTGGCCTTGGGACTCATTCCTTCCTTGTTCTTCTTGAATACCTTGATATAGTCATCTGTGAAGCCGATAAGGAAGAACCATACTGTTGTGACAAGCAGAAGGATGGTATATATGTTGGTCAGGTCAGAAAAGAGCAGGACAGGAATGATGATGGAAAGGAATATGATGATTCCTCCCATTGTAGGTGTACCTTTCTTCTGTAGCTGGCCTTCAAGTCCGAGGTCGCGGATCTCTTCGCCGATCTGCTTTCTTCTGATAGCATCGATTATCTTCTTTCCTGCGAAGATCGAGAAAAGAAGTGCAGTTGAGAATGCCGCGATGGCTCTGAATGAAAGATACTGGAACAGTCCCTGTCCGGGAATGTCGAAATCCTTCAGTAATTCAAACAAATGGTATATCATATCGGTCGGTTTGTCTACTTTTGTTTATATGCTCATTTCTGCGAAAATGCCGTTCACTATTTCCTTTTCATCGAAATGATGTTTTTCCTTTCCTATTATCTGGTAGGTCTCGTGTCCCTTGCCTGCCAGAAGAATCGTTGCGCCTTGTCCGGCTATCATTATGGCTGTCCTGATTGCCTGCTCCCTGTCTTCAATGAAGAGTGACTTTGCTCTTCCGCTCAGTTCGAGGCCAGCCTTGATGTCAGCCATGATGTCTGTAGTCTTCTCGGTCCTGCTGTTGTCGGATGTGACAATGATCCTGTCGGCCATCTTCTCTGCTATGCGTGCCATTTCAGGCCTCTTTGTCCTGTCTCTGTCGCCACCGCATCCGAACAGGCAGATGAGCTCGTGGTCCGGAGCAATCTCCCTGAGTGTCTTCAGCACATTCTCAAGAGCATCCGGTGTGTGTGCATAGTCAATAATCACCGATATGTCCTTTGGACCCTTTATGTTCTCAAGTCTTCCCGGAGCCGGTCTGAGTGCGCTCATCGCAATAAGTGTCTCTTCCGGATCTGCACCCAATGTCACGGCAGTAGTGTAGAGGGCGAGGAGATTGTATGCGTTATGCTGTCCGATCAGGCCGCTCCAGCTCTCCCTTCCGTCAATCCTGAGGAGCATTCCCTCGAAGCTCTGCTCTATGATTCTGCAGGTGTGGTCAGCAATGCTTCTGCATGAATATGTCACAACCTTTGCCTTGGTATTCTGCATCATCACCATGCCGTTGCGGTCGTCGATGTTCGTTATTGCATATGCGTCCTTGTCGAGAGTGTCAAAGAACAGTTTCTTGCATCTGAGGTATTCTGCAAAGGTCTTATGATAGTCGAGATGGTCGTGTGTGAGGTTTGAGAATATGCCGGCCTTGAATTTCAGACCAGCCACTCTGTCCTGTTCCACTCCGATTGAGCTTACTTCCATGAAACAGTATTCGCAGCCTGCCTCTACCATCTCGTTCAAGAGTGAATTGATGGTAAGCGGATCAGATGTAGTGTTGACTGCCTCGCTTCCTCTGCTTCCTACATAGTTGGCAATAGTCGAAAGAAGTCCGCAGCTGTAACCCAGGCCGGTGAACATCCTGTAAAGAAGTGTCACTGTAGTTGTCTTGCCGTTGGTGCCGGTAATTCCTACAAGTGTAAGCTTGTGCGATGGGTTGTCATAGAAGTTTGCCGCCGCTATGGCAAGGGCATATCTTGATGACTCCACCTTTACCAATGTTATTCCTTCAACTCCTTCAGTCTGTTCCTCAAGGACTTCCTGATCTTCATATATGATTGCCGTTGCGCCCTTTTCGATCGCTGTGCGGATGAAAGAGTGGCCGTCGCTGGCATAACCCTTGACAGCAACGAAAAGTGCTCCCGGAACAACCTTCCTGGAGTCATTGCACACTGCGCTGATTTCCACTGCAGTGCTTCCTACGGTCAATACCGTTCCGCAATCCTTTATTATTCTGTCAAGAATCATTTCAATATAATTTTAACCGTTTGACCTTTTGCCAATGATGCACCAGCCTTAGGGCTCTGGCTCGCCACATGGCCGCATCCTTCATAGACGCATTTGTAACCGCTGTTCTCGATTGCATAGAGAGCGTCCTTGAGTCCGTAGCCCATTACTGACGGGACAGGAGTGCCCTTGTCCCTGAAAGCGCTTATAGGCTCAGCTTCCATTTCAGGAATGCGTCCGCCCTTTTCTATCTCGTTGCCCCAGCCGCAGTCGAGGGCATATGTGTTGTCCACAATCTCCTTCATTGCAAGCGCAGGGAGAGTACCTCCGTGGAAGCTTTGCAGTGTAGGCTTTGACCATATGGTCACGATGGCACTATACTTAGGTGCATCCGCAGGATAGAATCCCACGAATGTTCCCTGGTACTGTTTGCGACCATCTTTATCCTGATAGATGCCGCCTCTTCCTTCGGTATATTTTGGGTCCATCACAACCCATGCTGTACCGGTCTTTCCAGCGACCTGGCATCTTGCGTTCTTTACTTTTGTTCCGGTTCCCTCTGAAGTCACTGTCTTCAATGCCCTGAGCAATGTGTCTGCTGTGGCCTTTGAACAGATGGCGCCGTTGAGGATTTCCGGCTTGAAACGCTTTATGACCTCTCCGTCCTTCTCAATAGACTCCACCAGATATGGCTTCATCATCTTGCCCTTGTTAGCCACGGCATTGTAGAATGTCACGACATGAAGAGGCGTTTCGGTTGCAGAGTATCCGATTGCGACCTGGATCAGGTCTGTCGGACTCCATCCCTTTGCCTTCGGGTCAGGAAGGGTCGCCTTTGCAAATCCGTCCAGCTCAAACTCGAACGCATCTCCGAGCTTGTATTCGTAGAGACGGCTGATGTACTGATCCGGATGCTTTCCGTAGTGCTCCTTGACGAGATAGCGGAACACGTAGTTTGATGACAGTTTGAAACCGTCAATGACAGGAATCCTGTCTGTCTTGTTGTTTCGCTCGTATCTCTTTATGGTTTCGTCATCCTTGACGTTGGCCATTTTTCCGTGGTTTGTCTCGATCTTGTCGTCAAGGCTGATGTATCCGTCTTCAAGAAGAGTCATCAATGTAGCTGTCTTGAGTACTGAGCCAGGCTCACCGGCTCTTGCAATCGCAAGATTGTATGATTCGGAAAGGCTGCCGTCGCTGTTTCTGTTCAGGTTTACCATAGCTCGCACTGCGCCGGTCTCCACTTCCATGATGATCACGCATCCTCCGTCGATATCCATTTCCGGCTCGATCTGCCTTCTGAGTGCTCTGTCGGCAATGTCCTGAATATCAATATCAAGCGTAGTCTTTATATCCTTGCCGTCAATTACAGCGACTGCCGCACTGTCGGGGTCTTTGATCGTTCCCTTCTTGTCGGTGATGCGCTTCCATTCAGAGCCGTTCTCTCCGTGGAGATAATAATCGTATTTGCTCTCGATGCCTCTTCGTCTCGATACGTTCTTGTCGTCGTTGTTCTTTACGTAGCCGACAACGCTGCGTGCAAGACTCTTGTATGGGTACTGGCGTGTGTCCTCTCTATCGACGATGAGGCCTCCCTTGTAAGAACCCTCGTTGAACAACGGAAGTGTCTTGATCTTGAGGAGTGTCTCGTGGTCAATTCCTTTGGCGATGGAAACATACTGCCTGTTGAGGTTTCTTCCTCCGAGGATGAGCTTGGTGTAGTGGGATGCATCCTTTCCGTCCTTTTCAAGTACTGACGGAAGTGCAGCTGCCAGCTTCTTTGCCTTCTCCTTCCAATCGTTCTCCAGTTTCTTTCCGTTTTTCTTGTCCTTTGCGTAGACAGACTTCATGACTGTGCAGTCCATGTAGATGTCGTACATAGGAGTGGACACGGCAATGATCTTACCCTTGTGGTCCAGAATGGCTCCGCGCTCCGGCTTTATTATCTCCTGGCGCTTCTTAGGTCGGAAGTATTTCTCTGTCTCGGAGTCAGCTTCCCAGAATACCTTCAGGTTGATTATCTGCCCAAGAAGGACAATGGAGGCCAATATGAACCCCCAGTACAGGTACCACAAGATCTTGCTGGTCTCGTTTCCTTTGTTTATGTCCTTTTTGTCTGCCATTCCTTGAATGATTCTTATCTTATAAGTCTGTCTGCCGGTTTCTGTGGCGGCTTCACATTTGATCCCAGTTCTTCAAGCATCGTCTCGATCGTGCTTATTCTGTCGAGGCTGACCATGTCGCAGGTCTTCTGACCGTGGTAGATTCTCTGTGTCTCAAGAATCGACTTGTTCCTTTCCATCTTGAGCATCGTCTGTTCTGCCTTGTAGCTCATGAAGATGCTGACCATCGACAGAAAGAATGCGTATAGGAGGTAGGGGAGGAGCTTGTGTATTTTGAGCCTGATCAGGAGGTCTCCATATCCCATTGTCTGTATTCCCTTTCCGATAGCAGTTGCGATGCCTTTCCCGGTAATCCCTTTCTTGTCTTTCATTACTGCTCCTCCTTTACTGCTATCCTGAGTTTTGCACTTCTTGCCCTGGTGTTTGCGGCAATCTCGCTTTCCTTTGGTAGAATAGGTTTCCTGTTCACAGCCTTGAGAGGAGCCTTTGAATTACCGTAGAAGTCCTTCTCCACCTTGCCTTCGATGTTGCCTGCCTTAATGAAGTTCTTGACCATTCGGTCTTCGAGTGAGTGGTAGGTGATCACCACCAGCCTTCCTCCCGGTTTGAGTGACTCGGCTGCACCGCTGAGGAACTTCTCCAGAGACCTCATCTCCTGGTTCACTTCAATTCTCAATGCCTGATAGACTTTTGCAAGGAACTTGTGCTCGGCGAATTTCGGCAGGGCGCTCTCGATTGCTTTTCCCAGCTGGGTGGTGGTCTCGATAGGGGAGACTTCACGTGCCTTGCAGATCATCTGGGCAAGTCTTCTGCTGTTGTCGACTTCGCCGTAGAGCCTGAGAATCTTCTCGAGATCCTCAGGCTCATAGCTGTTGATGATGTCAGCTGCAGTCCTTTCCGCTTCCTGGTTCATTCTCATGTCCAGAGGTGCCTCATAGCGGAACGAGAATCCTCTTTCTGCAGTGTCGAACTGATGCGACGACACACCCAGGTCGGCGAGGACTCCGTCGATTCCTTTTCTGTAGCCCTGATGAAGGACATGGTTGTGGATCCAGCGGAAATCGCTTCGGATCAATGTGAGACGAGAATCGTCAATACGGTTGCCTATGGCATCCATATCGCGGTCGAATGCGAGCACACGGCCATTGTGTGATAAGCGTGAAAGAATTTCGGCAGTGTGCCCGCCTCCGCCGAATGTGGCATCAGCGTAGACTCCATCTGTGGAATCTACCAGAGCGGACACGCTCTCGTCCAATAATACTGATGTATGATACTCTGACATTTCCGGCCCTCCTCTATCTAAGATCAGACAGTGAACCGGCAATTGAAATGAATTCTTCGTTGGAAATGACGCTGGACTCAAACTTCTCTTTAGCCCAGATCTCAATCTTGTAATCGTTGCCGGAGAAAACGACTTCCTTGGTTACGCCAATAAGTTCCAGAAGTTTCTTAGGGATGGATATTCTGCCAAGTTTGCCGTCGGGTTCAACCACGGCGCAATTGTGCATATATGCTCTCCAGAATTTAGCGTGACTCTCATTGAAAGCCGGGTTGAGTCTCGAACGGACTTCCTCCGACTGGCGCTCCCACTCCGAGAAGGTGTACATCTCGAGGCACTCGGCAAAATTGTCCTTGCGCACCACGAATCTCATGTCCCCCTCGGCAGGCATAATGCCCTTGAAGGCGGCAGGGAAAATAAGTCTTCCCTTGTCGTCTACCTTGACATTATATTCGCCGAAAAACTTGATCATTGTTAACTTTCTTTTTCTTTCACGCTATTGGGCACAAAAGTAATCATAATTTTCCATTTTCTTCCACTTTCTTCCAAATTTTTCCACAAATTTATCAACAGCTTTGCGCAGGCACATAAAAAGCGAGATGGACGATTGTCCACCTCGCTTAAGTGCTTGTATATGTCTTGTCGTGATTATGCCTTCACGACTGCCTTGCTGTTGGATTTGCGGCTCTTCTCTGCTGCAAATCCCATCACATGGCTCTCGATAGAGTCTGCGATTGAGCTTGAGAGCTTGCCTGGATCCTCGAAAGCGACAGCCTCTACGAAATCTCTCACGAGACCGTAGTCTCCACCACCGTGACCAGCATCCTTGTACTCGTCTGCCTCATCTACGACCATTCTCCATGTCTTAGGAGTACGTGTCTTGAAATCCCACAATGTGAAGGTGCTTGAATTTCCTTCGATGAATCCCATTGTACCCATGATTCTGGTTCTTCTGCCGCCCCATGGAGAGAATGCATCCATTGTGAATGAAGAAGTTACGCCGTCCTCGAACTCCATGTTTGCAACATAGTGGTCAGGCTGGTCGTTGTCGCACTGATATACGCAGCGTCCGTACCAGTTTGTCTTGAGCTTCTCCATGATTTCGTTCTCGTCGTTGCGGTTCTTGAGGTCGAATACGCCGAGGTGCTTCTTCTGCTTTACGTAGATGTCGATTGCTGAATATGGACAAGTGTCCTGGTGAGGGCAGCCGTCAGTACATCTTGCAGGTGCTCCTGCAGGCATGTTCTCCTTCTTGAAGAGGGTGAGTGAGCCGTATGCGCTGATGCTCTTGCATGGCTTGCCCACGATCCATCTGATGATGTCAAGGTCGTGACATGACTTCGCGAGGATGATAGGAGTTGTGTCCTTCTCGCATCTCCAGTTGCCTCGTACATATGAATGAGCCATATGTGCGTACTGGATAGGTTCCATATGCTGGATGCTGACAAGTTCTCCGATGGCTCCAGAATCAACGACTGATTTCATTGCGATGAAGTATGGAGAATATCTGAGAACGTGGCTGATCGCTACGATTCTGTTTGTTGCCTGTGATACTTTGAGGATATCCTTGCACTCCTTTTCAGTAGGGGCAGCCGGCTTCTCGAGAAGCACGTGATAACCCATCTTCATGGCCTTGATGCATGGCTCATAATGTCTGTCATCCGGTGTCGCAATGATCACTGCGTCGGCCATCTTAGGTCTTTCGAATACTTCATTGTAGTGGCCGAAACGGTTCTCCTGCGGGATGTTGTGGAGGTCTCCTACATAGTTGCATCTGCTCTCGATGATGTCAGATGCGCCGACTACCTTAATGTGTTGGTTGAATGTCTTTGCGTATTTTGAATACATTCTACCTCTGTTGCCGCATCCGATGACTACAACGGTGATAGGCTTGTCGGTCTCAGGCTTTGGAGAACGGATCTTTACATGGATGTCGCTTTTCTGCTTTGCGGCAGCAGGAGCTGCAGCCGCAGGGTCCGCCATGACTGTTCCTGCTGTAGCAATCGGGTCGGCCAGAGCAACTCCAGTTGCTATAAGTCCGAATCTTTTAAGGAAGTCTCTTCTGATCATTTGACAATAAGTTTAGTTAAATCGTTCAAATGTAGGAAAATTTACGGATATTTGCATATATAAAACGATGAAAATGAAATATACTTCTATAATATCTGCTTTCCTTCTTGTTTCGACACTCCTTTTTTCGTCATGCGTCAATACTTCCAAAGAGGTGCAGACTGCAGATGAACAGGCTGTGGTGGACACTTTATCTGTACTTCCGTCGCTGGATTCGTTAAGATGTGTTGAAGGTAAGGTTAAGTCCGGCCAGTTCTTTTCTACCCTGATGACTGGACTCGGACTCAATGCTCAGGAAGCATACGACCTTACAATGGCCTGTGACACGGTGTTTGACGTGAAGAATCTCCGCGTGGGAAATGAATACAAGGCATATTACGATGGCCAGATTCTAAAGTATGTCATTTACCGACAGGACCGTACTACTGATATCCTTTTCGAGTGCCAGGCACCATATAAGGTCTCCAAGGTGACTCGCCCGGTGACAGTCAGGAAAAGATATGCAGACGTGACCATCAATTCCTCATTGTGGAATGACATGAGGGCGGCTGGTGCATCACCTCTGATAATTCTCAGTCTGTCAGACATATATGCCTGGACTGTGGATTTCTTTGGACTCCAGAAAGGCGACAGATTCAGAGTGCTTTATGAGGAAAAGGTCTGTGATGGAGAGGTGATAGCTATAGATACTGTGAGGTATGCCATCTTTTCTCATAACGGCAAGGATCTTCCTATGGTGATGTATGACCAGAAGGACGGAGGCAACATCTGGTGGAATGAGAAAGGTGAAAGCATGAGAAAAGCATTCCTGAAGGCTCCTCTCAAATTTTCAAGAATCAGTTCAGGATTTTCATATGCCCGCAGACATCCGGTCACACGACGTGTCCAGCCTCATACCGGAATCGACTATGCAGCGCCGAAGGGAACACCGGTCATGTCTATCGGAGACGGTGTGGTGACCAGCAAAAAGTATGAGGGTGCTGGCGGTAACACCGTGAGAATCAGGCATAATTCAGTTTATTCGACAGCATATCTCCACCTTTCCGGATATGCCAAGGGACTTAAGGTCGGACAGAGGGTGCGTCAGGGCGAGGTGATCGGATATGTAGGCTCTACAGGACGCTCCACAGGTCCTCACCTTGATTTCAGAGTGTGGAAGAACGGAAGCCCTATCAATCCTCTCAAGATGGAGTCGCCTCCTGCAGAGCCTCTTAAGAAGGAAAATCTTGAAGACTTCGAACTGGTACATAAAAAATATCGCGCGCAGGTAGATTCGATCTATGCACGCGATATTGTAAGAGAACTCTTTGATAAACTCTAGAAAAGCAGCATGTAAGTCAGCGCTGCCACGATACCTCCGACGATAGGGCCTGCGACAGGAACCCAGCTGTAACCCCATCCGCTGTCCCTCTTGTTCTTCATAGGGAGAATTGCGTGTGCGATTCTCGGTGCAAGGTCACGGGCAGGATTGATTGCATATCCGGTAGCTCCTCCGAGAGACATACCGATAGCCATGATCAGGCAGGTTACAGGGAACGCGCCAAGCTCTCCCATACCGATATGAAGGTGTACGCCTTCTGCGTCGAGAGTAGGCACGTTGCCGTCCACTCCGAAGACAAGAATCACGAAGATGAGCAGCCATGATGCGAGGGCCTCGCAGAAGAAGTTTCTGACTTTGTGGCCTTCTATTGCCGGCATTGTGCAGAATGTTCCGAGCTTGGTGTCAGGATCTGCTGTTGCGTCATAATGATCCTTATAGAATAGCCATACAAGCATGGCTCCGGTAAATCCACCCAGCAGCTGAGCGATCACATAACCAGGTACGGCACTCCATTCCATGGTTCCGGCAAGGGCGCATCCGATACTGACTGCAGGGTTGAGGTGAGCTCCGGAGATCGAGCCGGAGATGAATACGCCAACCATAACTGCGAATCCCCATCCCATTGCTATCACGACCCATCCGGCACCTTTTGCCTTGCTCTTGTCGAGGCTTGTTGCGGCGCATACGCCGTCACCGAGCAGAATCAGCACCATTGTGCCGATGAACTCGAAGATATATTTAAGATACATTTCCATAATTGATTATTTGTTGGTTAGTGTTCTTCTGATTGCGTCTGCCCATCCTTCCTTGAGTGTGTTTACATCTTCATCAGCAGCTTTCGGAGTAAACTCGGTGTCTACGCCCCACTGGCTCTTGATGTGATCGAGGCTTTCCCAATATCCTACTGCAAGACCTGCAAGGTAGGCTGCTCCCAGAGCTGTGGTCTCAGTCACTGTAGGTCTGATTACGGAAGTGCCCAGAATGTCAGCCTGGAACTGCATTAAAAGGTTGTTGCGGGATGCACCGCCGTCCACCTTGAGTTCCTTCAGGGTGACGCCTGCATCTTTCTGCATTGCATTCACGATGTCCATGGTCTGGAAAGCGATGCCTTCAAGGGCTGCACGTGCGATGTGTGCAGCCGTGGTTCCTCTGCTGAGTCCGTAGATGCTGCCTTTGGCGTACTGATCCCAATGCGGTGCTCCGAGACCTGTGAGGGCTGGGACAAAGTAGACTCCGCCGTTGTCCGGAACGCTTGCCGCAAGTTCTTCCACTTCAGATGATGATTTGATGATTCCAAGGCCGTCACGAAGCCACTGTACTACCGATCCGGCAACGAAGATGCTGCCTTCGAGTGCATAGTTCACTGTGTCTCCGATCTTCCAGGCAACGGTAGTAAGAAGATTGTTTGACGACATTATAGGTCTTTCTCCGCTGTTCATGAGAAGGAAGCAGCCTGTGCCGTAGGTGTTCTTTACGGAGCCGGGCTCGGTGCACATCTGACCGAAAAGGGCTGCCTGCTGGTCTCCAGCTATGCCGGCGATAGGAACCTCGTGTGCGAAAAGTGTTGTCTTAGTGTATCCATACACTTCGCTTGATGATTTTACCTCAGGCATCATTGAAGCCGGAATGTTGAAGAGAGAGAGAAGCTCAGGGTCCCACTCGATGGTGTGGATGTTGAAGAGCATGGTCCTGGAAGCGTTGCTGACGTCTGTCACATGTACCTCTCCTCTGGTAAGCATCCATATGAGCCATGTGTCCACGGTACCGAAACGGAGCTTTCCTTCCTCAGCCTTCTGACGCGCTCCTTCCACATTGTCAAGGATCCATCTGATCTTTGTGGCGCTGAAATATGCATCGATGATGAGTCCTGTCTTGCTGCGGATAAGGTCTGTGCGGCCGTCCTTCTTAAGGCTGTCGCAGTATTCCGATGTCCTTCGGTCCTGCCATACTATGGCATTGTAGACAGGGGCTCCGGTTTCTGCATCCCATACGATGGTGGTCTCACGCTGGTTGGTGATGCCGATGGCTGCGATATTCTTTCCGTTGATATCTATCGAAGTGATTGCCTCTGCGATCACTGAAGCCTGGGATGACCAGATTTCCATAGGATTGTGCTCCACCCAGCCCGGTTTCGGGAAGATCTGGGTAAACTCCTTCTGGGACACTGCCTTTGTCTGACCGTGTCCGTCGAATACGATTGCCCTTGAACTGCTGGTTCCCTGATCAAGGGCGAGTATGTATTTTTCCATAATTATGTGGTGTTAGTCGATACGCTTGCAAAGCAAGGTCGCGGAAGTCACGGAAACCACTTCCACTTCGCAGTAGTCTCCCGGCTTCTCGCCGCGTGAAGGGAAGACGCACATCTTGTTGCTGCTTGCCCTTCCGCAAAGTTCGTCAGGATTCTTCTTTGAAGGGCCTTCCACAAGTACCTTCAGTATCCTGCCGACTTCCTTCTCGTTGCTCTTGAGACTCATGCGTCCCTGAAGGGCGATGATCTCGTTGAGCCTTCTTGTCTTCTCCTCATAAGGGATGTCATCCTCATATTTTCTGGATGCGAGTGTTCCCGGCCTGTTTGAATATGCGAACATGAAGGCAGAGTCGAAGACAACCTTCTCCATGAGTGTAAGGGTGTCCTGGTGGTCCTCCACGGTCTCGCCGCAGAATCCTGCGATCACGTCTGTAGTGATGCCGCAGTCAGGAATCACACTCCTGATCTTGTCCACTCTTTCGAGGTACCACTCCCTGTTGTATTTGCGTCTCATCTTTTCAAGCATGATGCTGCTTCCTGACTGTACCGGCAGGTGGATGTGCTTGCAGATGTTCTCGTGTCTTGCCATTGTATAGATGACCTCGTCGCTGATGTCCTTAGGATGCGATGTGGAGAATCGTACTCTCATATCCGGGCTGATCAGCGCGACCATCTCGAGCAGCTGCGCGAAATTCACATTATGCTCCTCGCCTTCGGGAGACTTCCAGAAATATGAATCCACATTCTGACCGAGGAGTGTCACTTCCTTGTATCCGTTTTCCCAGAGCTGTCTTGCCTCGCGTACGATCGAATGAGGGTCGCGGCTTCTTTCCGCTCCACGTGTGTAAGGCACGATGCAGTACGAGCATACGTTGTTGCAGCCTCTCATGATCGAGATGAATGCTGAAATGCCGTTCCTGTCCATTCTGACAGGGCTTATGTCTGCGTATGTCTCTTCTCTTGAAAGAAGTACGTTGATCTGAGGACTGTCCGGCCTGAGGGCTTCGAGCATTTCCGGAAGGGCTCTGTAGGCATCGGGACCCACTACCAGATCCACTTCGCTGCCGTCAAGAAGCTTGTCCTTGAGCCTTTCAGCCATGCAGCCTACGATTCCGATCACCACATCAGACCTTTTCCTCTTCTGAAGCTTGAACTGGTCGATCCTGCCCCATATCCTCTGCTCTGCGTTGTCTCTGATCGAGCATGTGTTCGCCAGAATGATGTTGGCCTGCTCAATGTCTTCAGTGAGGCAGTAACCGGCATCCTGGAGGATCGAGAGGATCACTTCGCTGTCGTTTACATTCATCTGGCAGCCGTATGTCTCTATGTATACCTTTGGCTTTGAAGGGTCGATTATAGGTCTGATATTGTTGTCTGTCATATTTCGAGTCTGTTTCTATCAAAAGACAAAGATATGATTTTTCGCCGAAAAATGTTATCTTTGCATCTAATGTAAATTCGATAACAATGAAAAACAAGGCATATAGATTAATTTCCATCGCGATTATGGTCCTGGTCCTCGGCAGTTGTGCCAAGGTCAAGCAGGTGGGTGTGACATCATTCGAACTTGATTCCATCACGCCGAAAGGACTTCGCGCTCTTACCGTAAAGATGTCTGTCGGTGTGCATAATCCGGCAAATGAGATCACTTTGTCGGAAATTTCCGGCGAAGCTGTCGTTTCTGGCAAGGTTATTGGTAACGTGGCGATGGCTCCGGTGGTTCTGACTGCGAGAAAAGATTCGACCTATAAGGTAAAGGCTGATGTGACGCTTGCCGAAGGGGTATCGGTACTCGAAGTCCTTGCTCTTGCAAAAAACAAGAGTGCCATTGAAAACGGCACGGCTAATATTTATGCAAAGGCAAAACTCAAGGGCGGACCGTCAAAGAAAATCAAAATGGAAGATGTGCCGTTGAAAAAACTTAAGGAACTCTTGAAATGATGAAGACTAACTTTTTTTCAATACCGTTCATCTTTATATTCTCGATTCTTTCGATGAATGTACTTTCCGCTCAGGAAATACCGGTTGCTGCAGGTTATGAACTTGTGGATTCTGTCGTTTATCGTCCGGCTGCAGCCGTCGACTCTACATTGGTAGGCGTCGATGTGTTTGCCAAGGTCAATGTGGAGCAGAGTCCGATGGTGGAGGAGTCAGTCAGGACTCATATCCTTTCAAACAAGGACAGAGTGCTCACAGGCTACCGTGTCAGAATCTTCTTTGACAACCGTCAGACTTCCAGAGTGGAGTCGGAGGAGACACTCAAACGTTTCCAGGCTCTTCACAGGGACATCCCGGCGTACAGAACCTACTCGAATCCTTATTTCAAGGTTACGGTGGGTGACTTCAGGACCAAGTCAGAGGCGATGGAGCTTCTTTCACGCATCAGGTACGAGTTCCCGAGCGCGTTCGTTGTAAAGGAAAGCATCGAGTATCCTGTTGTTGACAAGAACAACGCTGTCGTTGCCGATACAGTGAAGGTGATCAGACCGAAGCCGGTTGTGGAATAATTGTTAAAAACAGTAGTGTATTTATGTTAAAGCAGGGATTGGAGCTAAAGCAGACTCAGAAGCTTTCTCCTTTGCAGATTCAGACTATCAAATTGATTGAGCTTCCTGTTCAGGAACTTGAACAGAGGATCAGAAAGGAATTGGAGGAAAATCCGGTCTTGGATGAAGATGTGGCCAAAGAGAATGATCAGGATGAAGCTCCAAGAGAAGTGTCGCTTTCGGATTACAAGGAGGATGATTCCATCCCAAGCTACAGACTTAGGTCAGACCTTTATAATTCCAAGGAAGAGAGACCTCAGTACAATACATTCTCTGTAAAGGAAAGTTTTACTCAGAGTCTTCAGGATCAGCTCGGCTATCGTAATCTCACGGAACATCAGTATGCTGTCGCTTCATTCATAATCGGAAGCCTTGATGATGACGGCTATCTCAGAAGAAGCATAGACAGCCTGGTGGATGACCTCTCGTTCAGGGCAAACATCGAGACCACAGAGGAGGAAGTTCTCCAGATGCTCAAGGTAGTTCAGGAGTTCGAGCCTGCCGGAGTTGGTGCACGTGATCTTCAGGAATGCCTCCTTCTCCAGATCAAGGGCTGCCGTAAGACTCCTGAAGTGGAAAATGCAATAAAGATTCTTCAGCATCATTTCACAGAGTTCACCAACAAGCACTTCCAGAAGATAATGACCCGTATGGGCATCACTGAGGATGAACTCAAGGCTGCAATGGCGAAGATCCTCAAGCTCAATCCTTCTCCTGGAGGACAGATTGACGATTCCTACACCGATCAGGCTCAGCAGATCGTTCCTGATTTCCAGCTTGAATACAAGGACGGGGAACTTAAGCTTTCAATGCCGCGTTTCTCTGTTCCTGAACTTAAGATAAACAGGAAATATGCAGACATCCTCATTGATGCCGCCAATTCGTCAGAAAGGGAGAAGAAGGAGGCTGCTGCATTCGTCAAGAAGAAGCTGGATTCAGCAAAATGGTTTGTCGAGGCCATCAAGCAGCGTCATAACACCCTTTCCAGCACTATGCAGGCAATCGTGGATTATCAGAGAGAGTACTTCATAGATGGAGATGAGACCAACCTCAAGCCTATGGTGCTTAAGGATATCGCAGAAAAGACAGGATTCGATATCTCTACCGTTTCACGAGTTGTGAACAGCAAGTATATTGAAACTCATTTCGGAATATATTCTCTTAAATATTTCTTCTCGGAAGGTCTTGAGAATCAGGACGGAGAGGAAGTCTCTACGCGAGAACTCAAGAAGGCGCTTCAGGAATGTGTGGATAACGAGAACAAGCGCAAGCCGCTCACTGATGATGAACTCGTTGAGCAGATGACGGCAAAAGGTTACAAGGTTGCGCGCCGTACAATCGCAAAATACCGCGACCAGCTGGGCATACCTAAGGCCCGCCTCAGAAAGGAACTCTAAAAGAAACCCCGAAAGCATTGAAACTTTCGGGGTTCGTCTTATTTCTTGATTCCGAACGCAAGGTCGCCGGCATCTCCGAGGCCTGGGACTATGTATGAGTGGCTTGTGAGTTCTTCATCAATTGCCGCAACCCAGAGAGTCACCTTGTCTGCAGGAAGATTCTTCTGGAGATACTCCACAGCGTAAGCACTTGAAATAGGGCATACGAGATGAGTGTGTGCAGGCTCTCCCTGCTCGCAGAGCTTCTTATATGCGATCTCAAGGGATGCTCCGGTGGCAAGCATGGTGTCTGCAAGAATCAGAACCTTGCCGGTGAGGTCTGGAGTAGTGATGTACTCGATGTTGATGTGGAAGTCCTCGCCCTTATCATATTTTCTGTAGGCTGCCACGAATGCATTCTGAGCATCATCGAAATAATTGAGGATACCCTGGTGCAGAGGAAGTCCTGCGCGGAGGACTGTAGCTACAACCACCTTGTCGTCATATGTAGGAATCGTTGCGATTCCGAGTGGAGTGGTGAATTCCTTTGCAGAGTAGTTGAGACCCTTGCTGATCTCATATCCGAAGATCTCTCCGATTCTTTCGAGGTTTCTGCGGAAACGCATGCTGTCCTTCTGGACTTTTGTATCGCGGAGCTGAGAGACAAACTTGTTGAGGATAGAGTCTGTCTGGCCAAGATTGATGACTTTCATATTGCTTTGTCTTTGATGATTACGCAAATATATCTTTATTTTCTCCATCTTCCAAGAATATTCTCAGGATTCATTCAAGGTTTCATCAGTAAAACTGTACCAGCTGCCTCTTCCGATTATCACGTGGTCAATCAGGGACAGTCCGCACGTTTTCATTGCGTTCTGCAGCAGTCTGGTCTGACTGATGTCGGCGCTGCTAGGCAGAGCGTTACCTGATGGGTGGTTGTGTACAAGAATGACACCAGACGCCTTCCGTTCGATGGCTCGCCGTATCACCATCCTGTTGTCGATCACCGTCGATTCTTCACCTCCGCTGGTCAGCTTTTCTTTGCCGAGAAGAATGTTTGACTTATTGGTGTACAGCCCCCAGCACTCTTCGTGGCCTACATCCTTCAGAAGGGGGTACATCAGCCTGAATACCTCCTTTGGAGAGGACATCCTCTGCTTTCCGTCCTTTACATTTTCCGAAGCATATCGCCTCCCAAGTTCGAAAGCTGCAGCAATCGTCACGGCCTTGCTCGGGCCTATCCCTTCAAATTCGCACAGATTCTCCACGGACATCCCTGCCAGCCCTTCAAGTTTTCCATCTCCTGCCTTCAGCATCGATTGAGCCACCTCCAGCACATTCTGCTTTCCTGTTCCTGTCCTCAGCATTATTGCCAGCAGTTCCGCATTGCTCAAGGATGCGGCGCCCTTGTCCAGCATCTTTTCTCTCGGCCTCTCATCTACGCAAAGTTCCTTCAGCTTCATAGTCTTTTTTGCGTGAATATAGACTATGCGACTGAAGGAACCGTTGTCTTAACCCTGTTGCAGAAGCAGGTTTTTCTTTTTTTTATAATCTTTCAATCTTTTTTATGATGATTGAACTTTTTTTATAGTGTTCAGATTACTGTCGGGAGATATTCTGCGACCTTGTGCAGCACCCATGCGATTGTAACCAGGATACTTGCAACCCAAAGGATGAATATCACCAGACCCGGTCTCCACGAAGGAGTCTTGAAATCGAAACATAGCACGATGCCTGAGTAGAGCATGCCCAATGCTGCAAGACCTATTACTCCGAACATCATCCACCAGAAAGTCATGTCGCATGCAATCTTGCCGGCAATCATCTCCTCGCCGACAAGGTCGCCGAGATGAATGTGGTTTGCAATTATCGCAGGAACGGACGGGAAGAAGATAGTTGCGGAGAACCCACCTAATCCTATGATTATGAATATGATGCCTATGATCATTCCCATAATCCTCATTATAGTGTGAACGGCAGGTGATTTTGCAGTCTCCCTGATCTCGCGAGCAAACCTGTTCTCGCCGTCGCGGAAGTCCTTGAGGTCCATAGGCTTGCCGCTCAACTCGCATTTCTGTTCCACAGTCCTTGCCGCAGGCATCGCTATCCACAGGATGAGATATGCAACAAGTGGCAAGGTCACAATGCCCGGAACCTGGAAGAATCCGAGGCAGAATGCGATGAGGAAGAAGAGTCTGAATATCGCCTTGTCCAGATTGAAGTACAGACCGAGTCCGGAGCATACTCCTCCAAGCACTCTGTCGTCGATGTTCCTGTACAGCCTTTTCTCCCTGAACGTACGCTTTCTGGGCTGCTTAGGGAACTCATCTTCCGCCTGAGGGTCTGCATCATCCTGACCAGCAAGCTCCTTAGGGTCTCCGATCCTTTTCCTGATCTCATCGATCATCCCAAGGTTTACGACCATTCCCTCAATATACTTCTCCTTCAGAATCTCAGCTATCCTGACCTCGATGTCGTCGACGATCTCGTCGGCGCTGTTGTCGTTACTGAAACATTCGCGGATCTCCGAAAGATAGCTTTCGAGCGCTTCATATGCGTCCGATTCTACAACGAAAGCAAATCCTCCGAGGCTTATCTTTTCTGTAGTCTTCATTTTGTTCTTCTGTTTGTTTCCCTGATTGTTTCAATGCCTTCTGCAAGTTCTTCCCATGCTGCATCCAGACCCTCAAGCTGTTCCCGGCCAAGGGGCGTGATCATATAGTACTTCCTTGGAGGTCCCTGAGTGGACTCTTCCCATCTGTAGTTCAGCAGTCCGAGCTTCTTAAGACGGATAAGAAGCGGATAGATTGTTCCTTCCGCCACGATGATGTTCACATCCTTCAGTCTCTGAATGATGGAGGATGCGTATCCGTCTGAGGCAGAAAGAATCAGCAGGATGCTGTATTCCAGCACCCCTCGCCTCATCTGCGTCCTGTTGTTCTCGATTATGTTTTCCATACTACATTCCTTCGCTGAACCTTCTGATGTTCTCTGCTGTAGGCGGTATACCTCTCATTTCGCATTTCTCAGCCGCTGTCCTTGCTTCAGGAGCGATGATCCAGAGTACGAGATAGACCCATCCTCCGGCCGAACCGAAGAAGAAGAAGACCACGAGGAACACGATTCTTATCAGGGTCACGTCTATGTTCAGGTAGAGGGCCAGTCCGGAGCAGACTCCGGCAATTGCCTTGCCATCTCTGTCCCTGAAGAACTTTCTGATCCTGTTGTTGTCTCCCGGACGGTAGTAGTGACTGTCTTCTGGATGCCTTCTCTCTGTGCTGACCGGTCCGGTCTGGCTAAGCACTGCATTTACAATGTTCAGGTCCACGACTTCTCGGCTTCCGAGCTTTTCCTTGAGAAGGTCTGCTATCCTCATCTCAAGTTCGTCGGCTGCTGTCTTGCTGCCTGATGTGCTGTCAAGGCCTGCACTGAAGCTTTCAAGATATTCCTCAAGTCTGCTGTATGCATCCTCATCGATTGTGAAGCTGCATCCGCCTATGGCTACATTGATCGTTTTTTTCATATTTTCTACTTTATGTTTTCAATTGTGTTTCTGTTAACTCATCACATTTTTCGAGGTGGGTGCATAATATGAAAATATGTACATCGTTACCCTCCTCCTAAATCCTCCTCCTCGGGAGGACAATTCAACTTATGTCAACATGCTCTTGCATTGCAAAGATATATAAATTTTAGAATACCTTGCAATACAAGGTAGTGGAAATATATTAAAATTTATGCCGGAAATGGGGATGTGATGATTAAAGATTTTCGGAAATCGCCTTGTGAAGCCTGTCGAGGGCCGATTTAAGGATTTTTCGAGGAGTTCCCACATTGAGCCTCATGAAGCCTTGACCTCCAGGATTGAACATCTCTCCGTCATTCAAGGCAAGCCCAGCCTTGTTTATGAAAAGGTCTATGAGCTGATCATGATCAAGTCCCAGACTGCGGCAGTCAAGCCATACAAGAAACGACGCCTGCGGACGTAACGGTTTGATTTCCGGCATCTTCTCGCGGCAGTAGTCTGTCAGGAAATTGATATTGCCTTCCACATATTCAAGCATCTGCTTCCTCCACTCCTCGCCTTTGCGGAATGCTGCGATGGTGGCGATAGGGGAGAACAGTGGAGCTGCGTTCATCTCATTGGCCTCCATCCATTCGTGGAAACGATGGCGGAGTGAGTCATTCGGCACAACAGAATATGAACTTACGATTCCTGCAATGTTGAAGGTCTTCGATGGGGCTCCGAAAGTTATGCTGCATGCCGCTGCTTCAGGAGAGACGCTTGCAAACGGTATATGCCTGTTGCCGAACAGGGCCATGTCGCAATGGATCTCGTCTGAAATGACGATTATGCCTCTGCTGTGGCAGAAGGATGCGAGGCGCTCCAGAGTCTCGCGTGGCCACACAATGCCTGCAGGATTGTGTGGATTGGAGAGTATTAGTATTCTGCACTTGTCGTCGCATACGGCTTCCAGATTCTCGAAATCCATCTCATAGCCTCCTTCCGGCAGTTCGCGGAGCGGATTGAACACCACCTCTCGGTGATTCTTCTGGGGAACAAGTCTGAACGGATGATATACAGGTGGCTGGATTATCACCTTTTCATCTTCCTTCATGAAAACGTTTATGACCATTCCGATTCCCTTTACGATACCAGGGATGTAGCTGAGCCATTCGCTCTTTACCTCCCACCCGTGATGTTCCGCAATCCAGTCACATATGGCCGGACGGTACTCCGCGGGCTCTGAAGTGTAGCCGAAGATGGGATGCTTCATTCGCTCCATGAGCGCTTCCGTGATGAAATCCGGTGTCTCGAAGTCCATGTCCGCCACCCACATCGGAATGAGGTCATCCTTTCCGAAAAACTTTCCAAGAGCATCACATTTTATGGCTCCAGAGCCTCTGCGCTCGATGATCTTGTCGAAATCGTATGTTTTCATGTCATTAATCTCCTTGCTGCAAAGATATTAACTTATTGCCAAATCGTGGTTTTTTCAATAAAATAACTAACTTTGGTGAGCTAAAACCTGTTAAAACCTAAATAATGAACAAGAATTACCCCATCTATAAGACCACATTTATAGATGATATGCGCTCATTGGTCGAAGAGGCAGCGCAGAATTTTTCAGACAGTACCGCAATTTCATATAAGGAGAATTATTGGGATAAGGAAGTGAAGAAAGTCACCTTCCTTCAGTGGCGTGAAGATGTGAGAGGTCTTGGTACTTACCTCATTTCAAAAGGCTATCGAGAAACGAATATAGCTATCCTTGGAGAAAACTCTTATGGCTGGTGCTGCTCTTTCTTTGCCGTAATGGCTATCGGGTCTGTTACTGTACCTGTCGACAAGGAACTCCCTATTGAAGATATAGACGGTATCATTACAACGACTGGAACCAAGGTCCTGATCTATGGAAAGTCATCTGAAGCAAAGGTCAAGGAGATGCTCCGCAATGGAGGCCTCAGGACTGTTGAGATGATCATTTCTGTCGCTTCGTCAAATTCCATCGAGGTTTCGGAACTCGGAGACAGAACTCTCAGGACACTTGAGGATGTGCAGACTGAGGGTGCCGGACTTTATGCTGCCGGCGACAATTCCTATTATGACTACAAGATTGATGTAAACAAGCTGGCATCAATCGTATTTACTTCCGGCACTACTGGCAAGGGTA
The DNA here is from genome assembly GCA_045133255.1 of Candidatus Cryptobacteroides sp. Taxonomy (GTDB): domain Bacteria; phylum Bacteroidota; class Bacteroidia; order Bacteroidales; family UBA932; genus Cryptobacteroides. The sequence goes on along the minus strand of JBGUTV010000008.1, from coordinate 18,052 downwards.
AGGGCGTGATGCTTTCTCAGGCCAATATCGGTCTTGACATGACCTTGGGAATGTACAATTTCGATATCACCAGAAAGACTCTGCATGTTCTTCCTCCTCACCATACTTTCGGCTCGACAGTCAACTACGTCGGTCATCTTTCACAGGGCTGTGAGGTATATATATCCAGCGGCATCAAGCATGTCAGCGATGAGATCAAGGAGCAGCAGCCGACCCACCTGATTCTGGTGCCTGCCTTCCTTGAGGTGATGAACAGGAAGATATGGGCAACAGCGCGTAAGGACGGTAAGGAAGGACTGCTTAAGGCTATGATCAAAGTCAGCAACTTCCTCAGGAAATTCGGGGTCGATGTCAGAAGAAAACTATTTGCAAGTGTGCTGAGTGCATTCGGCGGCAAGCTTGAACTGATCATCTGCGGTGGAGCTAAGCTTGATGAAGAGATCATCCGCAATTTTGACGCTCTCGGCATCACCATTCTCAATGGCTACGGCATCACAGAATGTGCTCCGCTTATTTCAGCTAACAGAAACAAGTATCAGAAGCCTGGCAGCGTGGGAACTCCGATCCTTGCCTGCCGCGTCAAGATTGATAAGCCTGATGAAAAAGGTGAGGGCGAGATCTGTGTAAAGGGCCCGAATGTGATGCTTGGTTATTACAATAATCCTGAGGCTACAGCAGAAGTCTTCGACAAGGACGGTTTCTTCCACACAGGAGACTACGGTAAGCTTGACGAAGAGGGTTGGATATATATCACCGGCCGTAAGAAGAACCTGATCATCCTTTCAAACGGAAAGAATGTCTATCCGGAGGAGATTGAGGCTGATCTTCAGAAGGTTGAGGGTGTGAGCGAAGTTGTAGTCTATGCAGGCGAGAGCCGCGTGCAGAAGGACAAGATCACTATCGTTGCGGAAATCTTCCCGGATGCGGATCTTCTTGCCCACATGGGAGTCAACAATGCTCAGGAGTATTTTGAGAATCAGGTGAAGGCGCTTAATGCGAAGATGCCTCCTTACAAGGCTGTCAAGTGTGTTAAGATCAGAGATACTGAATTCCAGAAGAATACGTCAAGAAAGATCACAAGATTCAATATAGACAAGACTATAGACTAGAGACTGGCGAGAAACGATTCAGCCAGTTCGTATCCCTCCTGATACAAGGCTCCCAGCTTGTCTGTGTCCTTTTCCATACGGTCCACCTCAATGGGGTGGACCGGTCTTATTACGGTAAGACTTCCTTCCTCTTCAAGTCTCTCGATCATCTCCATCGTGCGGTTGTACTGCGCATTGCGGCTTGCTAGTGTCTTGCGAAGTTCCGGATATTTCCTGTAGATCACCTTCGGTACCGGTAGTTGCTTTTCATTCTTGCGGTAGCCCTTGTTTCGGGTCAGGATCACAACCATCCTTTCATATCCCTGGCTTTTGGCATATTCCACAGGTATGGAATCCGCAATGCCGCCGTCAAGCATAGGCACTCCGTCGACGTAAGTGATCTTTGTTACATACGGAAGACTGCTTGATGCACGTACGATGTCCATAACCCTTTTGCTGTCAGACTTTTCTTCAAGATATTCAGCCTTGCCGGTCAGGCAGTTGGTGGTCACCATGACGAACCTGTCCGTGTTTGCAAAATATGCCTCGTAATCATAAGGGATTATCTTTTCGGGGAAGTCCTCAAAGAGAAGCTTGTAGTCCATTATGCAACCTTGTGTGAGCAGGTACTTGAATCCTACGTAATGGTGCTTGTCCATCAGGTCTATGTTGCTGGACTTGGCCCTGCCCCTCTGGCCGGACATGTATGACAGTCCGTTGCAGGCTCCGGCGCTGACTCCTACTGTAAACGGAAAACGGATTCCCTTGTCCATGAAGCAGTCCAGCACGCCGCAGGTGAAGACTCCTCTAAGGCCACCTCCTTCCAGTACCAGTGCTGTATTGTCGCCGATAGTCATCCTTTTTTCAATTTTCCGGCAGCAAAAATACGAATAATTCGGTTTCGCTGCTGCTCAGGAATTGTTTTTGTCATATGGGCAGTTGCTTAATTTTAGTCAGTAGTGTTATGAAACGTATCTTATTTGCAGCTCTCGCAGCCTGCGCTCTGCCCTTTGTTTCCTGTTCAAAGGATTTTGACAATTCCACAGTAAGTCAGTTCGATCTTTCCCGTTATCTCGGTGAATGGTATGAGGTCGCCCGCTATGACCATAGTTTTGAGCGTGGAATGGACAATACCATGGCTCAGTACATTCTCCAGGACGACGGCAAGGTGGTGGTCCTGAACACCGGATGGAAGGACGGCAAGTACAAGATTGCTGAAGGAAAGGCAAAGTATCCCGACCCTGCCGGTGAGCCGGGGGCTCTGAAGGTTTCCTTCTTCATGTTTTTCTATTCCGAGTACAATGTGATGATGGTGGATGAGAATTATCAGATTTCCCTCGTCGGCAGCAAGGCGGAAAAGTATCTCTGGATTCTGTCGCGCACACCTGAACCTGATCCGGACCTTCTCAAGATGATTCTTGACGAGGCGGAGGCCCGTGGTTACGACACTTCGAAGCTTATCTGGGTGGACCAGAGTCGTAATATAGGTAAGTAGCGGCATTTATGTCAAACTTGCCGATAATTCTTTGAGTATCTGTCAGGGAATTCTTATATTTGGATGCTTTTTCAGAAATAATAAAAGTTGACAGATATGGATAAAGTAAATTTGAAGCAGGTTGATTACAAAGGCATCAGCGTAAAGGTGCCTGAGATATGGAATGTCGTGACTGAGTCATATTCGGAGCCTGACGGCAGAGAGTGTGCAATGATGGATATTTCAGCTGTCGAAGGCGATCCGCGTTCTATAGTGATCAGCTACGGTCCGATGCCGGAAGGCTCCGATGCCCTTTTCGAGGCAGGTGGAACATATGACGAACTTATGGAGGATCTTGGTGCGGATGCTCAGGAAGACCCGATCTGCGAGTACGATTTCCTCGGAACTACAGCTTACGGCTTCGAGTTCCCTACGGAGGACGGCCTTGCCTGCAACTTCATCTGCGTATCCATAGATCCGGAAGACGGCTCCGGCTGCAAGCTCTTCACTATTCTCACCACCGCCAAGGAGTTCGAGGATATCGATGATCTGCTTGACCTCATTGAAGAGAATGTGGTTCTGAAGTAGAATATATAAATAGATCTCAAGCCCCCCTGATGGGGCTTTTTTTATTTGCTGCAGGTTGGGATATCGGTCGGAATGATTATCTTTGCGGCCCACTTGAAGACTATGAAGAAACGATTGTATATAAAACGCATACTTGCAGCTTTCTGCCTGATGTTTCTGGCTGTAGGAGGATTCCTCTTCTGGGCGTCTTCATACATTGACAGCGGAGTTTACATCAAGACCCTCTGCAAAGGTGCGGATGACAGGCGCTGTGTCTCTCTGACCTTTGATGACGGCCCGGATGAATTCATGACTCCCAAGGTGCTGGACATTCTGAAGGAGAATGACATAAAGGCAACGTTCTTCATTATCGGCAGCAAGGCTGAGAAGCATCCGGAACTGGTCTCCAGGATCATTGATGAGGGACATCTGATAGGATCTCACAGCTGGGATCACAGAGTGAATTTTCCTGTTCAGCCTTCGGATGTGATGTGTCAGGAACTCTCTAAGTGTGAGGATTTTATATTTGAACTCACCGGAAAGTCAATGCTATTTTTCCGCCCTCCTTGCGGCATTACAAATCCTTTGGTGGCAGATGCTGTAGAGCAGATGGGCTACCACACCATCGGCTGGAGCATCCGTTCGCTTGACACAAAGCAGAAAAAGTCCAGGTCTGAGATTCTCGGCCGCATTTCAAAACGCCTCCACAATGGCGCAGTCATCCTCCTCCACGACCGCTGCGACGGCGCCGACGAACTCCTCCGCTCCCTCCTTACCCTCCTCCAGGAAAATGACTACGACGTCATTCCTCTTGATGATTTGCTGGGGGTTGAGGTTTATGGGTAGGGGGATTATTTCTTTCTTCTCATTGGCATAATTCGAAAGTTTTATGTAAATTCGACACATTGCCAAAAGAAATCTATATGGAAATTCGAGAATTTGAGTTTTCTCAGACAGGACTTAGTGTTTTGAGAGAGCATTCTATGGGTCAGAATTGGCCTGTTGTGTACCTGATCAATAATAAGAACGAGTTGTATGTTGGCGAGACTACAAGCGCAGGCGGCAGATTCTATCAACACTTGAATAATCCAGAACGTAAAAATCTGAAAAAGATAAGAATTGTCTTTGATGATCAGTTCAATAAGTCCGCTATTCTAGATATTGAACAGACATTGATACAAATGTTTTTGGCTGATCAGAAGTTTGTTCTGCAGAATAGAAATGGTGGCCAATCTTGCAAGCATGATTATTATCAGCGTGCGTTGTATCAACGTAAGGTAGATGATATCTGGAATGAGTTGAATCAAGCATTATTAACAAATCATAATGCGTCTACAATCAGAAATTCAAACTTGTTTAAATACTCTCCGTTCAATACTTTGACTCCAGAACAGGAACAAGTTTCTCAGGATATATTGCTTAATGCTATTGATTGTCTAGAGTCAGGAGAAACCGGTACATCTGTGTTGAGTGGTAAGGCGGGTACAGGAAAGTCCATAGTCTTGATACATATGATGTACACTCTGATGAGTGCAATGAGTGTAACATATAATGATGAAGATCTTACTCCTGATGAACAGTTGGAATTAGGCGCAAGAATCTCATTATCAAATAAAATCAGAGACTATGTGAAACGACACGGTGATTTAAAGATTGCTTTTGTCGTTCCGATGACATCTATCAGGAAAACATTCAAGGCGGTGTTTTCTGCATCAAAAGGAACTGGTTTGAAACCTAGTATGGTAATAGGTCCACAAGAGGTGTTGAAAAAGGATTACGATATTGTGTTTGTTGATGAGGCGCATCGTTTGGCTCGACGAAAGGGAATAACCAGTTTTAAGTCTTTTGATGATGCCTGTAAAAAGTTGGGCTTGAATAAAACAGAAGCAAGTCATTTGGATATGATCCAGAGGAAGTCTCAGTACAGTGTTTTGGTTTATGATGGTTGTCAAACCATAAAAGCTGCAGACTTGACTTCAGAACAGTTTGACGCGTCTCTTGCAGTAAGGGATAGAACTCCTCATATAGTTGCTTTGAAAACGCAGATGAGATGTGAAGGAGGCCACACATATGTAGAGTATCTAGATAATATTTTTAGTGTTTCTCAAACAGAGACCCTGCAGATGGATAACTACGATTTCAAGATTTGGGGTGATCCTAATGCTATGATAAAAGATATTAGAGATAAAGAACAGGATATTGCTTTATGTCGCGTCGTAGCTGGTTATTCTTGGAAATGGAAATCTAAAAAATGTAAAAGTATTGCAGAGGCAGTTAGCAAAGGGGTTGAGGATATTAATTTGGATGGGAAGAAGTACGTGTGGAATATGAGTAACCAGGAGTGGATATTGCGAGATGGTGCAGTTAATGAGATAGGTTGTGTGCATACTACCCAAGGTTATGACTTGAACTATGTGGCAGTAATATTTGGTCACGAGATTGATTATGATGACGAGTCCCAATCCATAGTTATTGATAGAAGCAAGTTTTATGATTCCAAAGTAAAGACTGGCGTGGATGATGAAACCCTGAAGCAGTATATCATAAACTCGTATAAGGTCATGATGACGCGAGGAATCAAAGGTTGTCACGTCTATGCTTGTAATCCTAGGTTACAGAATTATTTGAAAAGATTTATTGCTGAAGCATAAAATATATGCCCCAGAGCTTGCTTGCTCTGGGGCTGCTGTTATAAGTCTGTGTATTTCTTTGCGTTGCCTTTCGCCTTGTCGACAGGATACTTCCTTTCATTTTTATCCAACTTTTGCGAGATGATTTCATTGAGATCAAAATTATATTTGTCGGCAAAAAGTATAGCATAGATTAAGATGTCCGCAAGCTCATCTTTGATTTTATCAATGTTGCCTTCGTTAGCGGATTTCCACAAAAAACACTCGTTAAGTTCAGATGCTTCTATAGATAAAGCCAAAGCAAGATCTTTTGCATTGTGAAATTGCGCCCAATCACGATCCTGTGTGAATTTTTTGATCCGTTCTTTGATTTCTTGAAAGTTCTTGTCCATGCTATGCATAATTTTTCACCCGACAACAAATTTAGGAAAATTTTATAAATTTGTGTGTCCTGTAAATTTTAAATAATCAGTGTATATATGATAGACTTTCAGAACGGAAGCGTTTTTAAGCTTAAGAAGGTTGAGGACGCTAAATTTAATGCGGAACTGGCTCCGCTTCTTGTTGAGGGTGAGAAGATTGTTGGTTGTTACCAGGATGTGAGGGATCATGTGGTGTTTACTGACAAGCGAATCATTGCGGTGAATGTTCAGGGAATAACTGGCAAGAAGAGGGATTTTACTACGCTGCCTTATGCCAAGGTTTCAGTGTTCTCGGTCGAGACATCGGGCACATTTGATCTGGATAGCGAACTGGATCTTTATTACAGCGGTGTCGGCAAAGTCAGGTTCGAGTTCCGCGGCGCGTCAGATATTCTCAATATCGGTCGTATTATTTCTCAGTATGCTTTGAGGTAAATCATTTCGTGTAGTATTTAGTGCTGTATGTGCCTATTGGGCTCTACCATTAAATTTATTAATAAGCAGCTTTGGGATCTTTTGCAAAAAGTTTAGCCAAAGACAAAATATGCTTAATCAAAAAAGATAGATGATAGGGAATAGGCTCACTTCCCCTCTATATCCTACATATTAACCCCCAATAGAGTGAAAAGGAATTTTGTACCGCAACCAATGGATGCAAGCGATATCCAGTTGCCAGAAGAGTTGAATATTTTGATAGAGCAAATGGCTCAGAATCTTCACGAAGTGTGGGTGCAAAACAGGATGGAACAAGGATGGACATACGGAGAGGACCGCAGTGATGTCTTGAAGCAACATCCTTGCCTAATCCCTTATGAAGAACTTCCCGAAGTTGAGAAAGATTATGACAGAGATACTGCCATTGGTATTATAAAACTAATAGTAAAGCTGGGATTTAAGATATCTAAAGACAAATAGCGTCAGGTGCTATGGTTAAATAGTATGTTTAATACCACATTCGATACAGCCCTCGTAGTCTCCTAGGAGTCTATGAGGGCTGTATTTTTGAGGTGGTGGTTACAATGATTCAATAAACCCCTCCAGGTTATCCAGATTTATTGTTTCCAGATTCCTGCTCTCTCGCGCCTCTTCCATTGCGGCCAAAGTTTCATTGTTGGGAGTGCGGTAGACTGCGTCCATCAAAACACTCTCCACGAAGTTGTTCAGACTTCTGTTCTGCTTTCTCGCTTCCAGCTTCAGTCTTTTCAGCAGTTCGTCGCTGAGCCTGAATGCTGTCTGGGTTCGAGTTATTGCTGTTGCCATCTTTTTCATATTTTTATATCACAAATGTATAACACATATATAACATTTGCAAAAATGATGCGTATTTTATTAAAAATATATTTCTTAACTTTGAAAAACTAATTTAGGACGCTTATGTTAAAGGTAAGGAGCGGCAGTATGAGGTTTGTGTCGCTGCTGATAGCTTTTCTGCTGGTAAATGTTTCATTGATAAACGCATATAATATGTCTGATACTCACATATATAAAGGTCGATATGCCAATACGTCCGATATTCTTTACACTTGGGACGGGAAGCATCTTTATGGCGGCAGGTATAGCAATACGTCCGACATTCTGTATACGTGGGACGGACGGCATCTGTACCGCGGGCGGTATACCAATACTTCGGATATACTCTATACCTGGGACGGTAAGCATATCTATCGTGGAAGATATACCAATACATCTGATATTATGTACACGTGGGATGGCAAACATATTTACAAGGGCAGATATACCAATACTTCGGATATTCTGTATACCTTTGACGGCAGGCATCTCTACCGCGGACGATATACCAATACTTCCGATATCCTGATGTCTTTTGATGGGATGGTTCCAGTGGTGGTGTTCCTGGTGGGGATGTAGGGTTGACAGAATGAAAATGAGAGTTATTTTATTTACGTCGATTAAATCAATACTTATGAAAAAGCTTTTCATTGCAGCTTTGTTGCTTCTGGCCGTTGTCTCCATATCGGGGATAAATAAAGTGCAGGCTCAGAACATTCAGTTGTTCTATGATGCCGGTAGAGGGTGTGCTACAACAACAGTGGAAATGTTCCGTCCTGATGCCGGTGGAAGCACATTCTTTTTCATTGACTTTGACTATTCTCCTAAAGCAAGTGGAGCGTATTGGGAAATTTCCCGAGAATTGAATTTCTGGCAGGACTCCAAGGTGAATTGGCTGTCCGTTCACTTGGAGTACAATGGCGGACTGAGTGTCGGAACCTCGTTCAACAATTGTTTTCTCGGAGGTCTTACATATTCCGGACACTCGAAGGATTTCACAAAGACGTGGTCAGTCTCTGCAATGTATAAGGCAATTCCCGGAACGGTGGATGCCCTTGGCAGGTGTCAGATGCATAATTTCCAGATTACAGGTGTATGGGGAATCGAGTTCGCGAAAGGCTGGTGTACATTCAGCGGATTCGCCGATTTCTGGAGAGAACATCGTCCTTGGCAGGGAACCGAATTCATATTCATGACAGAGCCTCAGTTCTGGGTGAACCTGAACAAGATCAAGGGATGGGAAAACATACATCTTAGTGTCGGCGGAGAGCTGGAACTTTCTGTAAACTTTATTCCAGAAGGATTCCATGCGATGCCGGCTGTAGGTGCAAAATGGACTTTCTAAACTGAAACGATATGCTTAAGAAACTATTCGGATTTGATTCCACAAAGACAACGGTCCGCACTGAGATTGTTGCCGGTATCACCACATTCCTCACAATGTCATATATCCTTGCTGTCAATCCGACAATGTTCGGCGAGCTTGACGGTATGCCGATGGGTTCCGTGTTTACATCTACCGCATTGGCTGCAATAGTAGGATGTCTCGCTATGGCTTTGATTGGCAAACTTCCGTTTGGCCTTGCTCCAGGAATGGGTTTGAATGCATTCTTCGTTTACAGTGTTTGTATGGGAATGGGCTACTCATGGCAGTTTGCTCTTACTGCAGTACTTATTGAAGGTCTCATCTTCATAGTTCTGACTCTTACCAATGTGAGGGAGGCGATTGTTGATGCGATCCCGATGAGTCTTAGGAATGCCATCGGTGCTGGTATAGGACTTTTTATAGCCTTCATCGGCCTGAAGAGTGCAGGAGTCGTAGTGGATGACGGTGCTACGCTTGTTGCCCTGGGCGACATCACTTCCGGATCTGCCCTTCTTGCCTTCATCGGACTTATCATTACCGGATTCTTATATGCCCGTAATGTGCCTGGAGCGATCCTTCTTGGAATCCTCATCACAATGATCATCGGTATTCCGTTAGGTGTTACTGAGTTCAGGGGTGTCGTGTCGGTTCCGGAGTCTATAAGTCCTATCTTCTGTAAGTTTGAGTTCGATAAGATATTCTCAGTCGATATGCTGGTGGTTGTCTTTACATTCTTCTTTATAGATATGTTCGATACTGTGGGAACGCTTGTTGGAGTTTGTACAAAGGCAAACATGATAGATGAAAAAGGAAATATTCAAAGAGTAAAGCAGGCCTTCATGGCTGACTCTATAGCTACGACTGTAGGAGCCGTGCTCGGAACTTCCACAACAACCACATATGTGGAAAGTGCAGCCGGAGTGGCGCAGGGAGGACGTTCAGGACTAACGGCATTTGTTGTTGGCGGTTGTTTTGTTGTCGCATTATTCTTTTCACCTCTGTTCCTTTCAATTCCATCAGCGGCCACAGCTCCCGCTTTGATTATCGTGGGATTGCTGATGATGGAGCAGGTAAAGAATATTCCTTTCGATGATTTCTCGGAATCCATACCGGCGTTTGTATGTATGATCATGATGCCGTTGACATATTCTATTTCCAACGGAATTCTAATAGGAATGATCACTTATGTGCTTATGAATGTGATTTGCGGAAAATTCAAGAAGTTGTCTCCTGCAATATATGTACTTGCAGTTCTGTTTATCTTGAAATATATTTTGATCTGATTGATATGACCGGATAAACTCCAAGTTGGGTTTCCCGTTTAATAAAAACGAATTTAACAATCATAATATGAAAAAGATTTTATTAACTCTTTCAACCATTGTTTGTATGACAGGTTGCAATGTGAAGAAGGCCGAGGTTGTTCCGGCAATCGATCGTGCGAATTTTGACGAGAGCGTGGCTCTCAACGATGATTTCTATCAGTATGCTACAGGAGGTTGGCAGGCTGCTAATCCGCTTAAGCCGGAGTTTGCGCGTTACGGTACTTTCGATCGCCTCCGTGAGAGCAATGAGGTGCGTCTGAATGACTTGTTTGCGGATATCGCAAAGTCGAAACATAAGGTGGGAACTGTGGATCAGAAGATCGCAGACCTTTATACTATGGGTATGGATTCTACACGTCTCAATGTTCAGGGTGTAGCTCCGCTGAAGGCTGATGTTGATATGCTCATGGAGGTTGAGCAGCTTTCGGATCTTGCGATTGCTGTGGCTATGATCCATACTTCTGCCGGCAATCCTCTGTTCAGTACAGGTGTGGGAGCAGACCTTCTTAACAGTAATATCAATGTGCTGTATGTGGAGCAGTCTGGCCTTGGAATGGGCAACCGTGACTATTACCTCGATGCCGAGAATCAGGCTAAGCGCGAGGGTTATGTTCAGTGGCTTACCAAGGCGTTTACTATGATAGGTTGGGAGGATGCTGCCGCTAAGGCTGAGCAGGTTCTTGCGTTCGAGACCAAGATGGCAGAGGTTTTCCGCAGCAATGTCCAGCTTCGCGATGTAGCAGCGAACTACAATCCTATGTCTAAGGCTGATTTCCTTGCAAAATACCCTCAGTTTAATTGGGGAGCGTATTTCAACGAGATGGGCGTAGGTCAGTTTGACAGTCTGGTAGTAGGCCAGCCGGAAGTTCTTGAGGCTGTGTTCGGCCTTTATGTGTCTGAGGATATTGAGACTGTGAAGGCATATCTTGCAGCCAGCGTTGTTTCAAGTGCGGCAGGATATGTGGGTGATGAACTCTATGCGGCTCATTTCGATTTCTTCGGTCGCCAGATGTCGGGTCAGCAGGAGATGCGTCCACGTTGGAAGCGTGCGATGGCTGTCCCTAACAGACTTCTTTCCGAGGCGGTAGGTCAGATCTATGTTAAGAAGTATTTCCCTGAAAGTGACAAGGTGCGTATGACTGAGATGGTGAAGAACCTTCAGGTTGCCCTTGGTCAGCATATCGATGCTCTTGAGTGGATGTCTGATGCTACGAAGGCTAAGGCTCATGAGAAGCTGAATACTTTCACTGTGAAGATAGGTTATCCTGACAAGTGGAAGGATTATTCGACTTTGAGCGTAGACCCTGCGGTTTCATATTGGGAGAACATCAAGCGTGCAAGTGCTTGGTATACAGCTGATAATCTTTCTGATCTCGGTAAGGAAGTCGACCGTGAGAGATGGTTCATGTCGCCTCAGACTGTCAATGCGTACTATAATCCTACAACCAATGAGATCTGTTTCCCTGCTGCAATTCTTCAGCCGCCGTTCTATAATTCGACTGCAGATGATGCTGTGAATTATGGTGCAATCGGTGTGGTGATCGGTCATGAGATGACTCACGGCTTCGATGATCAGGGACGTCAGTTCGATAAGGATGGCAATATGAACAACTGGTGGACAGAAGAGGATGCTGCAGCATTTAAGGCACGCACAGATATTCTTGTGGAACAGTTCAACAAGATCGTTGTCCTTCCGGCAAAGGACGGCCAGCCTGCAGTAATGGCAGATGGTGCTCTTTCTCTCGGTGAAAATATCGCGGACCAGGGTGGCTTGAGAGTGGCTTATACTGCTTTCCAGAATTCTTTGAAGGATAAGGGTGAACCGGCTCCTATCGATGGATTCACAGCAGCTCAGCGTTTCTATCTTTCCTATGCTACTATCTGGGGACAGAATATCCGTGATGAGGAGGCTGCGCGTCTTACCAAGACCGATGTGCACTCGCTCGGTAAGAACCGTGTGAACGCTACTCTCCGCAATGTCGAGACCTTCCATCAGGCATTCGGTATTACTGATGGCGAAATGTTCCTTCCTGCAGAAGAGAGGGTTGTTATCTGGTAATTTTTTTGAATTACATATAGTTAAAGCCACCTTTCGGGGTGGCTTTTTTCATGCCTTGGTTCTGTTCCTTTTATATCCGTGCCATGCAGAAGGCGATGTCTTTTCCCTAGAATTTCAGTTCTATGCCGGCTATGAAACTGCGGCCGGGCATAGGATAGCCGCTGACGAGTTCATATCTGCAGTCCAGCAGGTTCTTGGCGGCCACATTTATGCCGAGCGAAAGCGGGCCTTTGATTCTGAATGTCTTGGAAAGGGTCAGGTCCAATGTATTCCAATCTGCAAGATTGCCGATGGAATCGTTTCGTCCGGACTTCAGTATCCATCGTGGATTTGCCTCATAGCCTTTCCATGACACTCTCACGTTTGCAGTGACTGTGTGCTTTGCTATGTATGGAATCTGCTGTCCGTATGAATAGCTTTCAGGGGTCCTGTCCACGGCCGACTGGCAGGAATACCTGATACTCATTTCACCCTTCCAATTTCCATATGTGAAATCTGCTCCGCTGAAGATGTCAAGTCCGATGGAACGGACCTTGCCGATGTTGTATGGCAGCCATATGTTCGGGTCTTCTGCTGTCGGGGCAGATGTTATCTTATTGCTGAGTATGTTGCAGAATCCGTCGATTTTGGCCTTGAGGTTCCAGGTCCGGGATACGGCTTTATGAAAATCCACTCCCAAGTCAGTCAGCCACGCGTCCTCGGGCTTGAGATCAGGGTTTCCATAACCGACATAATACAGTTCGTTAAACATCGGAACCCTGTATGCTCTTCGCGCGAATCCCACTATGTCGAGGCTTTCGATGGTGCGCACGCGAAAGTCCATAGATGGAGATATTGCGTGTCTTGATGTCTGTCCTTTGTCGAAATATCCTGAATATTCTGCTGCTACATTGAGGGATAATCTCCTGAGGTTGAATGATGTGGACAGGGCGGATATGACAGTGGTTCTTGATGCGGAATAATTTGTCGACGCGAGTCTGTCCCACTGGAGGTCGGCTGCCAAGGATACCTTGCACCAGTTGCGGATGCTGAGAACGTGTGAACTGTTCATCTGCAGTTCGGTCTGACCGTATTTGCTGTCTTCCCATGAACTGGTATAATAGATGTCGTCATATCCTGCCTTTGCGCTTAACCTGAGCGTGTATAGAGGTGAGAAACTTTTTGTCATCACTCCCTGCAGGTAGGCATTCATGTCTTTCTGTCTGTCCTCTGACGGCCAGCTTATGGACCCTGGAGTGCCTCGTTCGGCAGCGTTGCAGAACGCCTTGACATGGAAGTCCCCATCCTTCATGGAACCGAAAAGGTTTACGCCTGTGCGGATCTGTCTGATGTCATTGTTGGCTCTTCTGCCATAATCTGCAACAGGGAAGTCTCCCTTGCTTATGATGCCGGCCGCATTGACTGACATGGATAGTTTCTTGGATATTTTCAGGTCAATACGTGCTGTAGGAAGATATGTTCCGAATGATCCGATCTTAAAGTCTGCCTTTCCTGCGATTCTGCTTTTCCCGAATGTCGGGCGTGCGGTGTTGAATGAAATGCTGTTCTGGGCATAATCCACAACGGCAGAAGAGAAGTTCTCGATTTCCAGCATCCCCATGTCGCCTTGTCCTGACTGCACATTACCGATTCTAACTCCGTCCACATAGACGGCTGTGTGAGGGCTTCCCATGCCTCTGAGGCTGATGGTCTTGAGTCCGGCGAATCCTCCATAGTCGCCGAGCTGCAGTCCCGGCACTTGGTGGAGTTCGCCTGTGATGTCGAATGTGTTGAGGAATCGTAGTGTGTCTGTCCTGGAGATAACGACACCTTTGTCTGCCGTCACAGTGACGGTGTGCAGCGTGTCAGAAGGCTGCTCTGCGAGTTCGGACGGACGGTCTGCAGACAGCAGTCCCGCCGAAATTAGAATTGAAAATAACATTATTTAACGCCTTACGGAAGCTTGCCCCCGAGCCCCTCAGTTTGACTTACCATGGCAGGTCTTCGGACTCGTCCCCACTTCTTGCGCCTTCTCGCAACCCTTTCCAGTCGCAATGGCCTATCGCAAGGTGTTACAGGACATACCGCTGCGGGCACAGCTCCGGCCTCTCACCGGATTCCCTTTTCAAGACATCTGTCTCACCATGATCTTCTGCAAAGTTATGAATTTTTTGGAGGAAATGCACTTACGCCAGTACGCAAAACAATCAGGTGTCCAATGTCGGCACATTGATGAGGTGAATTTGAACTGAAAATGCGACGGCTATATAGATGCTATACATTATGATATGTAGCAGTTCCTCTTAATATCGTGGCCCGCCGTACACTCATCGGCAACATCTACAAGCTGGTCAAGGCCCCGAACCTCGTCTCAGCCCTCACCGGCCACGTTGAAGGCAGCCGCGCCTTCACCCGCTACCGCACGATTGATATCGACATGAAGAAGGATCTTGTGAAGATTCTGGAAGGGAAACAATAGGATTTTGTTTCTGTGAATGAAATGGGTTAATTTTTGCATTTTTGAATCTTAACTGCTAAATTTGTGAAAATTTCACATAAAATCGAGTTAAATTATGCTTTTAGAGTTCTCATTCGCAAATTTCCTCTCTTTTAAGGATAAGGTGACATTCTCGATGGTCGCTACATCTTTGAAGGATAAGAAGGCCGATATCAGTGATGTCACTTTCTCAGCGGGAGGTGAAATGCCTGTTGTACTTTCTAGAACTTGTGCATTGTTTGGAGCTAACGCATCCGGAAAGTCTAACCTGATTAAGGCTATGTCTTTCTTCAAGTGGTTCACGATGAATTCTTCAAAGGAGGTACAGGCCGGGGAGAAGATTCCGGTCAGCAGCTTTGCTCTTTCAATAGCAAGTGTGGCAGAGCCGAGCCTGTTTGAAACCGTGATCCTGATAGGTGAGGATACTTATAGATACGGATTCGAAGCCAGTGCGGAAAAGGTCCATAGAGAGTGGTTATATGTGAAGGCCGGAAAGAAACGATCAAAGGAGATAGAGTTGTTCTACCGTGAGGAAAATAAGTATGAACTCCATCCTCGTTTCTCCATCGGAAAGGAGTTGACCGACAAGAATATGGTCAGGGATAATGCTCTGCTCCTTTCATTGGCAGGACAGTTTAATGAGCCGCATTCAGGTGCCGTGATGAAGTGGCTGGCTGATACTACCATAATTACCGGTAACTCAGAGAATGAAGTTTGGACGATGGCTCTGAAAGCGATGGAGAACCCTACGACCAGAAAGAAGATGGTTGATTTCTCAAGATATGCAGATCTTGGAATTGATGACATAACCCTGAGCGACAGCGGAGTTCTGACATCACATACACAGTATGACGGTGAAGGTAAAGAGGCTTCAGTTGTGACTTTCTCTATGACTGACAGCGAATCTGAAGGAACAGTGAAGTATTTCTCATTGGCCTATCCTATACTTGACGCCCTGGAGAATGGCAAGCGTCTGATTGTGGATGAGTTTGGAGCAAAGCTTCATACACTTCTCCTTGAGAGAATCGTATCGCTTTTCAATACTAAGTCAGGTAACAGTCGCAACGCGCAGTTGCTTGTCACTCTTCATGATACGAATCTGCTTAGCAGCAACCTTCTCAGACGCGATCAGATCTGGTTCACTCAGAAAAATGGTCGAGGCGAAAGCTGTCTCTATCCTCTGTCTGATTACAGGGTGCGAAGCGATGCGTCCTACGAAAAGGATTACCTTCTCGGAAAGTACGGAGCCACTCCTATAATTGATGACTTGTCAAAAGCTTTAAAGTAGTATGAGCGCGAGATATAACCCAAGAAAGGAACACTCTTTAAAGAGAAGTTATAGCTTCAGGATCCCAAAGAAGTCCTTTCTGATTGTTTGTGAAGGAGAAAATACTGAACCGGAGTACTTCAATGCATTCCGACTGACCTCTGCTACAGTCAAGGCTGTCGGTAAGGGATTAGGTACCATGTCATTGGTTAAGGAAGCTCTTGCTATCAGGAAGGCAGAAAAGGCAAAAGGAAAGACTTTTGACTATTGCTGGGTGGTGTTCGATAAGGATGACTACAATGACTTTGATGAAGCGATAACATATGCTAAGGACAACGGCTTCAATGTCGCATACAGCAATCAGGCATTCGAACTCTGGTTCCTGCTTCACTTCAATTTGTGTCGCGGCCCGCTGCATAGGAGCAAGTATGCAGACGGACTGAGCAAGTACCTTGGCGAGCCATATTCAAAGAAGACAGGTTATGCAAAGAAGCTCTACCAGAGAATAAAGCCATTGGAACAGACGGCGATTCAAAATGCAGAGACCCTGCTTGCTGAGAAAATGGGAGTTGCACCCTCATCAGCGGAATCTTCTACGACAGTGCATGAACTAGTAAAGAGACTGAATGAGTTTATTGACTAATATGGTACTTAAAGAAATTTTAAATACCGCATAGAACACATTTAACGCGATATTATGCTTCTGGAACATTATGTTCTGGGAGCATAATTTGTCTTTGGCCATTCAAATACTGTCATCCCCAATGTATGTGAATTAGTGCTATGTATAATTTAAATTATATATAAGATTTTTTATATATAACTTCTTGTGGGAGTAATGCGTTAAGTTTGCGATTTTTGAAACTTAACTGCTATATATGTGAAAATTTCACATAAAAGTGAGTTAAGATTGCGATTTTGAGACTTTAACTCGAAAATATGCGTTTTATGAAAAGGTATCGTTATAACGATACCTTCACTCTACCACTGTCGCTTTCTCGGGAATCTGTTCCATAATGGAACAAGTTCTGTTGCTTCCACAAATCCACAATTTTATTGTATGTAAACATTCTCTCACCCCTGTCACAGATACCTGTAGTGGGGGTGATGTCGTAATGGTGCGGAGTCTAAAATGGCTCTGAGGGTGATGATGGAAAGGCATGCTCAATTAGAGAAGGAAATAAATGATTTGTATCCGATATCACAATGGATTAAAATAGACTCAAGAGTTGATGAATGAACTATTCGAATTTCGAATAGTTCGTTGCTTATATGAAATGAGGTAATCAAGATTCCTTCTTCTCCTTTGGTCTGTTTCTTGATATGCGCAGGTCTGGCTGACCTAATATACGTTATCAGAAACATCCAACATATATAAATAAGGAATGATGCAATTATGAACGAACTTATTGACTTGGGATTCCTCGCAGCCAAGGTTGCTGCTATTGGAAATGAGAAGGCCAAAATGGCTGTTGACGGAGTGTCTTTGGCATATAACGTTATGCAGATAAACAGATTCCGACATATGATATCTGAGTTGTATCAGATTGGTAACTATGTCGCGTTTAATGCAAGTGTCAGAGGTTATTGCACTCTGCAGGAATATAATCTGGTGCTGGAGTGTCAACGTCAAATAAACGATTGCCAAAATCAGATCAGCAAACATGGCGTCATGTCGGTGATTGATGGTTTTTCTTTATTGCTGGATATGATTAGCGCATCTAACAGGAGATATATTCAGTAGAAAAGTTAAATGGCAACATGGCAAAATCGTCAGAGATGTTGTCCAAATGTTGTCCAAGTTGTGAAAAATAAGCCTCTCAGGTGTCTGAGAGGCTGTTTAGTGTGATTGCGTTGGGATTACGTCGCTGCGCTCCGTTTTCCCTTCCTCCGCGGGCCATCATCAAAGTCGAAGCAAAGTGCCTCTGCTGACGCAGCGGCATTTTTTTGGCTCAGGTGCAAAAGTATGTGTTTCGATAAATAAGTGATACCTTTGTATGGATATATAAATACAAAGGTTATGACAGACGAACAGAAAATACTTTTAGCATTAGTCAAGTTGATGTTTCCACGTGAGATGTTGGATTA
>JBGUTV010000007.1:0-40710 GCA_045133255.1 Candidatus Cryptobacteroides sp. | reverse complement strand
CCACATCTTTCTTAAGAATAATCTCCATTTTGCTGTCCTCCTTATTATTTCAAAAGGTCTGTTACGTATGGGAGAAGTGCAAGGTGTCTTGCTCTCTTCACTGCCTGAGCTACCTTTCTCTGGAACTTGAGTGAAGTACCTGTGAGACGACGAGGAAGGATCTTACCCTGCTCGTTAAGGAATCTCTTGAGGAACTCAGCATCCTTGTAATCAACATACTTGATACCTGCCTTCTTGAAACGGCAGTACTTCTTCTTTCTAACCTCTACTGTAGGAGGGTTGAGATAACGGATTTCATTGTTCTGTGCCATAATTCTTGTCCTCCTAAATTATTTAGCCTGTTTGTTAGCTCTTCTCTTCTCAGCGTATGCAATTGCATGCTTGTCCATAGCGAAAGTGAGGAATCGCATGATTCTCTCATCGCGACGATACTGAGTCTCGAGTCTTGCGATCACCTGAGTGTCAGCCTTGAACTCGATCATGTAATAGAATCCTGTAGTCTTCTTCTGGATAGGGTAAGCAAGCTGACGCAGACCCCAGTCCTCTTCGTACACGATCTCACCGCCCTTAGCGACGATGTAGTCGACGTACTTCTTTACCGCTTCCTTCATCTGAGCCTCAGACAAAACGGGAGTTGCAATGAAAACGGTTTCGTACTGTTTGATCATTTTGTTTGTAATTAATTGTTTAATAATAAATTGCATTCATTTGTCGGGACAAAATCCCACAAATGGGCTGCAAATATAGGAAATTATTTTGGAAATGCAAAATGTTTTGGATTCCCCGACAGTTTGGGAATGATGGGATGCTCGGAATTGAGGGGGATAGATTGCCCTTGAGGTCGTCGATGACGGGTGCTGGTATTGATGCTGCGGTGGACTGTCAATGATATTGGAGTGGTGAGGTTGAAATATGTAATGGAAAATGCGTATTTTGCTTTTATATATTAGTAAATAGACGTATATTTGCACGTTTATATTTAATTCAACCAACCTTATCATTAAAAATATGAAACGTTTCTTTGATCCGCCTCAGGCTAAGCCCCTCCTTCCAAAGGAGAAGATAGACAAGGTCTTCAAGTCCATGAGGTTCAAAGTATTTATGGGTTCGTTCCTTGGCTATGCGGCTTATTATCTTGTCCGCAAGAATCTTTCGCTTGCATCGGCTGATATGATTGCTGAAGGACTTATCGACAAGCAGGGTGTCGGAATTGCGGCGTCTGCAGTTTCGATTGCATATGCCTTCAGCAAGTTTGTAATGGGAACTCTCTCGGATCGTTCTGATGCCAGAAAGTTCCTTACCATAGGTCTTGTCATCGCATCTTTGGTGATGATGTCAGTGGGATTTCTTCCATTCTCTGCGACAAATATGGCAGTCAATGTGGCAATGCTCTTTGTCCTTATGCTTTTTGTCGGAGTACTTTCAGGAATGGGATGGCCTCCATGCGGAAGAATCATGGCATACTGGTTCTCGAACAACGAGCGAAGCTTCAAGATGTCTCTCTGGAATACCTCGCACACAATCGGTGCCGGTACGCTCGGAGTCATTGCGCTTCTTGGCGTAGGTGTCTTTGCTGATCTCGGAATTGACCAGACTTGGAGAGCAAACTTCATATTTCCTTCTGCGGTAGCGCTCGTCATTGCAGTCTTCTGCTGGTGGGCTCTCAGAGATACTCCTGAGTCATGCGGACTTCCTTCTGTTGCTGACTGGAGAAATGACCACTCAGGAGTGAAGACCAAGGAGAAGGTAGGTGAAAAGGTGCCTTTCAAGACACAGATCGTTGACTACGTCCTCAAGAACAAGTGGATCTGGATGATTTCATTTGCCAATGCATTTGTATATCTGGTAAGATATGGTGTGGGTGACTGGTCGCCTACATACCTTCAGGAGTCAGGCATCATGACTGCAGCAGAGAGTAAGCTTGCGTTCTCAATCCATAACTATGTCGGTGCTGTGGGAACAATCATCTGCGGATGGATTTCCGCCAAGTTCTTCAAGGGCAAATGTGCACCTGCTAACGTCATCTTCATGTCATTGGTGACTGTCGGTGCCATCATCTACTGGCAGATTCCTGCTCTTGCTGCAGCTACAGGCATTGCAGCCAATGTCTGGGCATATGTGGCCCTCATCCTTATCGGATTCTGCATCTACGGTCCTGTCGCTCTCGTTACAATCCAGGCTGTGAACCTCGTTCCTAAGAATGCAACCGGAACACCAGCCGGTTTTGTGGGTATCTTCGGTTACCTCGTAGGAGACTCACTTCTTTCGAAGATCATCGTGGGAAGTGTTGCTGATTACAGCTGGAATGCAGCCAACCTTACAATGGTGATCGGTGCTGCTCTCGGAGTCGTGCTCTGTATCCTTACAATCAAATCGGAAAAAGCTTAATGGTGCCTGCTCATCATAACGAAATCATATCTGCTTCTCCTTGTTATATTTCACTGGGGGGGGTAGAATACATATCGGATATAAACATTTAAACTGAGTCATCTGGCTTGGATTCGGATCATGCAATCCGAATCCAAGCCAGATGCTTTTATATACCTATTTATTTAGTAGATTAGTAAAGACGTATGAATAGATTAGCAGTTTTTTGTGGAATTTTACTTGGCGTGGCAATCATGATTGGTGCCGTCTCATGTGAGAAAGATCCTGTGACAGAGCCGGGAGGATCAGATGATCTGAGTCTTCTGGTGTCAATGGTGTCAGAAGTTGAAGGTGCTGAGGGAGATGTCGTTACGCTTAAGTTCTATTCTGGAAAAGGACCTAAGAAAGGGGATATGGTTGTACTGAAGGGTGCCTCTTCTGAGTTCAGATGTGATATAGTGTCATTAAAGTCAGACTCTTTCGGATTCAAGATTCCTGTAGGAATGAAGAGTGGAAGGTATAATTTCTATATCGCTCGCGGTGACCAGTCAAAGATGCTTGGCGAAATCGAGTTTACTATTGAAAAAAGAGTTGTCATTGCCGAGAAAGAGGGATATAATGTTTATGGATTGATCTCTTGTGGAGGCGTTGGAGTCGAAGGCGTTGTCGTTTCTGACGGAATCGAGACTACAGTCACTGATAAAGACGGTCTCTATTATCTCAAGTCAGACGAGTATAACAAGTTTGTGTTCATGTCAATCCCAAGCGGTTACGAAGCAGCTGCAGACGGAGTGATTCCAAAGTTTCATAAGCTTCTGGATGGAGATTCAAAAACTACAGAGAGGGCAGACTGGACCCTCACCAAGGTGGATAATGCCAACCATGTCATGTACATCCTTGGCGATATGCACCTTGCCAACAGGACCAAGGACCTGTCTCAGTTCTCTGATTTCACATATGATCTTAATGAGCAGATCAAAGCGAACTCTCCGAAGAAACAGTATGCCCTTACTTTGGGAGACATGTCTTGGGACCTTTATTGGTACCAGAACAAATATGACCTGTACTCATATACAACTACTTTGAACAGCAATGTGAAAGGTGGTATACAGGTGTTCCATACAATCGGTAATCATGACCATGATATGATGGAAGGAGGTGACTACAATACAGTGACTCCTTTCAAGGCCAAGGTGGCTCCGAATTATTATTCATTCAATATCGGAAACGTGCATTATGTAGTGCTGGATAATATACTCTGTACTAACACGCCGGCAGCTAATGAAAAAGATGGCTCAGGCCGCTCTTATAAGGCATCTCTTACTCCTGAACAGATATCATGGATGAGGAAAGATCTGTCATATGTAGACAAGTCAAAGGTGCTGGTGGTCACAATGCACGCTCAGATGTATAATGAGACAGGAAGTCAGAACATCGCATATTGTTCAGACCTGGAGAATCTCTGTTCCGGATATGAAACCCATGTCATGAGTGCGCATACACATGTCATCTGGAACAACGATATGGCGGCAAAAAACATTTTCCATCATAACAGCGGAGCGGTTTGTGGAACATGGTGGTGGACTGGAAACTATACTTCAGGATTGTACCTGTGCAAGGACGGTTCTCCAGCAGGATATTATGTGTATGACATGAATGGAGCCGACGTGAAGTGGAGATTCAAGCCTACAGGAAAGGATTTCTCACATGCATTCCGCACCTATGACAGGAACGAGATTGTCCTCTCTGCAAAGAATTTTGCCCCTAATGCATCTTCTTCTGGAATAACAGCGTTTGAGAAATCTGCATCATCATGGGTTGCTTCCGACAAGAATAATTATGTGTATTTCAATGTCTTTGATTACAATGCATCATGGACGATCGAAGTAACTGAAAACGGAAAGAAACTCAGCCATGAAGTGGTCAAGGTAAAGGATCCTCTCCATCTGGTTGCATACGAGGCTCAGCGATATAATGCCGGAGCAACTCCGACCAGTGACTTCGCTGCCCGTACCGTAAGCTCTCACATTTTCAGGGTGAAGGCTTCGTCTTCTACTTCTACCCTTGAGTTCAAGATAACTGACGGGTTTGGTAATGTCTATACTGAAAGTATGGCAAGACCTAAGAAGTTTTCAATTGCAGCATATAATAAATAATATATAACCAATACTAACTAAAATCAGATTTTATGAGATTACTTAAATCTTTTGCAGTATCTCTGGCATTGATGTTCGTCGGCTTTAACGCCTTCGCCCAGACTAGAGAACTGTCCGGAGTTGTTCTGGATGCTGCTGACGTGCCTCTGGAAGGAGTTGCTGTCATTGTGGACGGAACAACAAACGGCATCATGACAGCGGGGGATGGTAGCTTTGTGCTTACAGTTCCCGCTAAAGAGGTGGTCCTCAATGTGTCGTCTCTAGGTTATGTAACCAAACTTGTTACTGTACCTGCGATTCAGGAGAAGGTCACAATTCGTCTCGAAGAGGACAATATGTTGCTTGAAGAGACTGTTGTTGTAGGTTATGGTGTTCAGAAGAAGGTCAACCTTACAGGTGCTGTGGCATCTGTGGATGAAAAGGCCCTTCAGGACCGTGTTTCTCCAAACCTCAGCAGCATGCTTCAGGGTGCAGTCCCAGGTCTTTCGATTTCTACTTCAAGCGGTAACCCTGGAAGTACTGGTTCTCTCCAGATCCGCGGTACCGGTTCGATCAATGGAGGTAATCCTCTCGTTCTCATCGACGGAGTTGAAGGAGAGATGGACCGTGTCAATCCTAATGACGTTGAGTCTATTTCAGTCATCAAGGATGCTTCTGCAGCAGCGGTTTATGGTGCGCGCGCAGCATTCGGTGTGATCCTCATCACAACTAAGAAGGGAAATGATGATGACGGAAATGCAGTAGTCCGCTATAGCGGAAGATTCGGTTGGGAGCGTCCTACCACTTCAACAGAGTACGAGACAACCGGTTACTGGTCAGCTTATATCCACAATATGTTCTGGAAGGCTGATGACGGTACATCACAGTATATCAAGTACAATGAATACGATATGCGCCAGCTCCTTCTCCGTATCAACGACAAGACCGAGCATCCTGATCGTCCATGGGTGACAATCCAGAATAGAAACGGTAAGGATAAGTATGTATATTACGCTAATACAGACTGGTATCATGTGATGTTCAATGATGAACACCCTGTTCAGCAGCACAACATCTCCATCAGCGGTGGAAATAAGAAGGTTAAATATTTCCTCTCTGGTGGATACAACAGACAGACCGGTATCATCAAGGTACGACCTGACGTGTTCCAGAAGTTCAATCTTCGCTCAAAGATTGATTTCAAGATCAATCAGTTCATGCGAATGAGCAACAATACCTCATTCTACAACTCTACATATGACTATCCGGGTGTAGGTAATGTCCAGAATGCGATCGCATATTCTGCCAACCATGGTCTTGCATGCTTCACTCCACAGAATCCTGATGGAACATGGGTTTATGGTACAGATTTCCTTGGATATAAGGTGGCTAACGGTCGTCATGCCTTCTATGGAAACGACAAGAACGTCAACCTTGACAGAAAGATGGACTTTGCCAACACAACTGAGTTGAAGATCACTCCTATCAAGCAGTTGACCATTACAGCAAACTATACTTACAGATTCCACCAGAACCGTAATACCAACAGAAGTACTGCACTCGAGTACTCTCAGTATCCTGGCGTCATGGCAGTTTATACTGGAAAGGGTACAGCTGGTGAGGATTCGCTTACTGAATCTGTAGACAGCTGGGCATATAACGCAGCCAATGTATTCGTAACATATGAAGATACCTTCAAGGATGCTCATCACCTTACAGTGATGGCCGGAGGTAACCTCGAGTACTCTTACAGAAAGAACCTTTCTACTGTCGGTTATAATCTTCTTACAGATGAACTGAACGACTTTGACCTCGTAGGTCTTAACGGTGACGGCATCAAGGAGTTCATGGCATCTGGCGGACAGTCGGAATATGCTCTCCTCGGTTTCTTCGGCCGTATCAACTATGACTACAAGGGAAGATATCTTCTTGAGGTTTCCGGACGTTATGATGGAACATCAAGATTTGCAAAAGGCAGCCGTTGGGGATTGTTCCCTTCTGCATCTGCAGGATGGAGAATTTCAGAGGAAGCGTGGTTTGCTCCAGCAAAGAATGTTGTAAGCAACCTGAAACTTCGTCTTTCATATGGTAGCCTTGGAAACCAGAATGTGGCTGCTTATAAGTTCATCCGTAAGGTTGAAACTCATGATTTCGCCGGATTCAGCTTTGGAGAAGGCAGCTCGACAGCAAGTTATACTTCACTTTCTGCGCCTAATGCAGGTGACCTTACTTGGGAGACATCGCAGCAGTACAACCTCGGTATCGATGCTGGATTGTTCAAGGATAGACTTACTTTCACAGCCGAGGCTTATATCAGAGATACCAAGGATATGCTCACAGACGGTGTCGCTCTTCCTAGTGTTTACGGAGCTTCTGAGCCTGATATGAATGCCGCTGATCTCCGCACTAAGGGATATGAACTTGCTATCGGTTGGAGAGATCAGATTTCTCTTTTCGGTAAGCCTTTCGGTTATAACGTAGGAGCAACTCTCTCGGATTTCAAGACTGTCATCACAAAGTATGACAACAAGGAATATACATTCGCTAAGGATTATTATGAAGGCATGGTACTCGGTGAGATCTGGGGATTCGAGATTGACGGACTCTTCCAGTCAGACGCTGAGGCGCAGGCATATGCTAAGGAAGTTGATCTTGGCTATATAAACAAGCGTCTGTACGGTGGCTGGCTTGCCGGTGATCCTAAGTATGTAGACCTTGACAAGAATGGAATCATTTCAGTAGGTTCGAACACTGTGAAGAACCCAGGTGACCGTAGAATCCTCGGAAACTCTATCGCATCTCTCCAGTATGGTATCACAGCAGGATTCGATTACCTTGGAATTGACTTCTCTATCTTCCTCCAGGGAACAGGTAACCACTACTGGTATCCGAATGATGAGTCAATGGCATTCTGGGGACCTTACTCACGCCCTTACTGTACTTATCTTCCTTACGACTTCCTTGACAATGTATGGAGCGAGGAGAATCCTGATGCATACTTCCCAAGACCACGCGCTTACGCGGCATTTACATCAGGTGCACCTCTTGCAAATGTAAACAACCGTTACCTCCAGAATCTCCGCTATCTCAGACTTAAGAACCTTTCGGTAGGTTATACAGTACCAAAGACAGAGAAGATCGGTATCGAGAAGCTTCGCATATACTTCTCAGGAGAGAACCTTGCTTACTGGTCTCCATTCAAGAAGCACAGCAGATATATCGATCCTGAGGCAGCATTTGACAGAACTTCAGGCGGATCTACAACACGTTACAACAACGCGTTCTATCCATGGCAGAAGACTTTCATGTTCGGTATAGATATCACATTCTAAAGTCTGTTTGAATACTAATTATGATGAGAAATATGAAAAAATATTTATTGATAGCTTTTGCTGCAATCGCTTCTTTTACAGCTTGCGATTTTCTTGACAGAGGCCCGCTTTCAGACATGACTGAGGAAATCTATTTCAAGACAGCAGAGGATTTCCAGCTCTTTACAAATCCTTTGTATAACAACCTGCTGGATAAGCATCCTTACAACCATCAGAGTGACCACTTCATCAAGCTCTCTCTGTCTAATCTTCTTCACGGAGGCTCTTACAGAACCGTACCTGCTTCAGGAAACGGATGGACATGGACCGATCTCAGACGTATCAATACTGTCCTTGACAGAATGGATACATGTGAGGATGAGAAGGTAAGAGCTCAGTATGAGGGACTTGCACGTTTCTTCAGAGCGTTCTTCTATTATGAAAAGGTAAAGCAGTTTGGAGATGTTCCATGGATCGCTGAAGAACTTGCTTCTGATTCGCCGGTTCTTATGGCTCCAAGAGACTCAAGAGAACTTATCATGCAGAAGATGCTTGAAGATGTTGATTTCGCAATCGCGAACCTTCCGGAGGCCGTTTCTACATTCCGCGTAAACAAGTGGGCTGCTCTTGCTCTCAAGTCTCAGTTCTGCCTTTTCGAGGGTACTTTCAGAAAGTATCATGCATTGACTATCGACCCGGCTGCTGCAGGCGTTGAGTTTGTCAATGACTATAGATTCTATCTCGAGCAGGCTGCCGCAGCTGCTCAGGAGATTATGGACAGCAAGGTTTACAAGCTCTATTCTACCGGCAATCCGGACAAGGACTACCGTATGCTCTTTGCTCAGGAGGAGGCAAGCAAGGATGAGTATATCCTCGCAGTTTATTTCAATCATCCTGCAGGTATCTATAATAACTCAACTGCTATGTCAATTCTTCCTGCTCAGGGAAGACTTTCCGCTACAAGAAAGTTTGTAAACACATATCTTAACGCTGACGGAACCAGATTTACTGACAATCCTGAGTATAAGACCATGGAGTATTATGATGAGTTCCAGAATCGTGACCCACGTCTGGCTCAGACTCTCAGGGCTCCTGGTTACAAGCGTATAAACGGTGATGCTGTCCTTGCACCAGACCTTTCATGTACATGTACAGGTTACCACATCGCAAAGTGGACAATGGCTGCTGATGCCAATGGCGGTGATTCAGACCGTGCAGACCGTTCTTCAAACGATACTCCTGTCTACAGATACGCAGAGGTTCTTCTTAACTATGCTGAGGCAAAGGCTGAACTTGGTGATTTTGATCAGACAGTTGCAGACAAGACCATCAACCTTCTTCGTGACCGTGTAGGTATGGCTCGTATGAATGTAGGTTCATTGACAAAGGACGAGTACCTTGTTGATCCTAAGACAGGTTATACAAACCCTATCCTTCTTGCAGATCCTAACCTCGTTTACATTCTTGAGGTCAGAAGAGAGAGATGTATAGAGCTCGCTCAGGAAGGTGACTTCAGATGGGAAGGACTTATGAGATGGAAGGAAGGAAAGTGTATCGAGCAGGATATGCACGGTATCTACTTCCCAGGTCCGGGACAGTATGACCTTGACAGGAACGGTACATATGATCTCTGGCTCTATGGCGCTTCTGAGGCTCAGCCGACGGTTGATACTGCCAATCCTGCATTTGCTTCATGCGTAGTGTTGAAGATCGGTGATGAGATTTTCCTCAGCAAGGATGGATATGTAGATCCTCAGCAGAAGAGTGTCCACACTTTTGACGAGGCAAGGGACTATTACTATCCGATTCCTATTAACGAACGTTCATTGAATCCAAATCTGAAGCAGAATCCGGGTTGGAACGACGGTCTTGACTTTTAATCATGAATATTATGAAGATATTTAAACAATTGATATTTGCATTGGCCGCTCTTGCTATGTTTTCGTCTTGCGTGGAGGAAGAAAAGCTTGTTGCTACGGCTATTATGACAGATAAGTCTTCTATCAATTTCGGGGTGGAAGATGAACTGACTCAGACTCTCACAGTCTATGCGGATGCTCCGTGGACTGCTGAGTTTGCAGGATGGCTATCACTTGAACCAGCTGCCGGTGCCGCTGGTGAGACAGTCGTTACAGTGACAGCGGAGGCTAACCTTAGAGACGCTCTCGCTGACAGGCCAAGAACTGCAATCATTACTTTCAAGGGCTTGAACATCTATGCTGATACTAAGGTTGAGGCAAATCAGGCTGGTGATAAGTATCGTGACCTTGTAGAGGGAACCCTTGCAGATGCTTTTGCACAGGAGGCAGAGACATTTGTAGGCGTGAAGGATGTGCAGGTTGTTGCTCTTTCTTCTGACGGATATGTCGTAAAGGATGAGACTGCGTTCTCTTATGTTACAGGTGCTCAGGAAGTTGCTGTAGGTGACAAGGGCTCTGTATATGCTTATGTTTCATCGTTCAAGTCAACTCCTTCACTTAAGAATGCCGACAAGTTCACCAAGGCTTCGAATTCTGCAGTTGATTGTTCAGGTGCAAAGGATATCACATCTACACTTCAGGCATATGTGCCGCAGCAGATAGAACTTGTTGCCCTTAAGGGTAAGCTCTCATCAAAGAAGATCGAGCTTTACCATGCAGAGGGTGAGGAGCCGACTGTACGCGATTCTGTTGTAGTTGAACTTCTCAACGTACATTCTTCTTTGAAAATGTCTGAACTTGACGGATGGCTTGTGGATGCCAAGGGATATGTATTCGGAAAGGAAGGCAATACCGTTTATATGGTACCTGTTGTTCTTGAGGGAGTACAGTCACTTGAGACTGTTTATTTTGCTGATGACTTCGAGTGGATTACATGGGCTACAGTTGATGCTGTAGGAAATGATGACCCTTCAACATCTGTCACAAACATCTGGAAGGCTGATTGGGCTGATGCGTTCTTTGCAAAGTTCAATGAGATCGGATACCAGTATCTCTGGTCAACTGTGGGAGACAAGGAGTTCAAGCCAGGTCCTGAGCAGGCTCCAAATCCTTCAGTAGGAAAGGATGGATCTATGTATGCATGCAAGAATTATCTTAAGTTCGGTCAGACAAGCTACAGTGGTGCACTCAGACTTCCGGCATTGTCAGCAATCAAGGGTACTGCAAACGTACAGATCGACTTTGACTGGTGCTGGCAGGTGACAGGATCTAATAACGCCGACATCATGACTGTATCAGTAGAGACTACTGCAGGTAAGTTTGAGCAGACTGGTCTTGCCATGTCTGAGCAGCTTGAGTCAACTCAGTCTACAGAGTCTAAGAAGAGCCACCTTGCATGGCAGCACGCTACTGTAATCCTTACTGAGGCTACCGCTGAGACAGTCCTTACTATCCGTCCTACCTATGCTGACCCAGACAGACAGAATCCGGACAGACATCAGAACCGCTGGTATCTTGACAATATCAAGATCATCGAGTATACAGGTTCTGTATCAGTAGCTGAGCCGGAAGAAGCAAATATCTCTATCTCAATGGATAACAGAATCACATTCGACGCTCTCCCTACTGCTCCGGCTTCATTCACATTCCTCTCTGATCAGGAGGCTACTCTTATCGCAGGAGCTGACTGGATCTATTTCGTAGGTCCTGAGGATGCTCAGCTTGCAAGCATAACCATCCCTGCAGGAACCTCTACTGAGGTATTTGTAGGTTGCAAGGAGTATACTGGCGCTGAGGCTCGTACAACTGAAATTACAGTCGAGTCAGGTATCACTGTTCAGACTATCCCTGTAAAGCAGGTATCTCCAGGACAGAAGATCGAGCCGTTCATCAGCCTTGTAGGTGGTAACTATGTTGAATTCCCTATGGAAGGTGGCGAGTATGCCATGACTGTTCAGGCAAATATAGACTACGAGTATGAGCCAACATGCGACTGGCTTACAGTTGAGCCTGCTCCTGCTACCAAAGCTATGGTTGAGACTGCTGCATTTGTAGTCAAGTGTCAGGCTGGTACTGAGGAGACAAGAACGGGATCGATCAGAGTATTCAATAAGACCAATAATCTTGAGTCAGTACTGAGAGTTCAGCAGAATGGTCTTGATGGTCCTAAGACTCTTGCATCCTTCCCATTCACATACAATACTGCATTTGACGGTACAGGTGAAGGTGCAGGTACTTTGTGGAATCTTGCAGAGGGATGGCTTCTGTCGGAGGACGCTAAGTCAAAACTTTCTTCACATCTTGCTGATGGCACAGCTTTGAAGATCACTTATAAGTACGAGGCTGGCGCTGCGGATGGTACAAAGGACCATGTGAGAGCTCTTGCTACCGGTATGCCGTTGGGCGGTTACTGGTTGTTTGAGGTACCGGTGAAGGATATGCCGGCTGGTACATACAACATAACTTACAAGCAGTCCGCTTCTGCTACTGGTCCGAACTATTTCCTTCTTGAGGTTTCTGTTGATGGCCAGAACTGGATGCCGGCAGGCGCTAAGACTACAACTGAGACCTTCGTGGATGGTACAGGCGGACGCGAGGTTACATGGTCATATGCTATCAACAGAGGTGGTGCAAATATTGCAAACTATCCTTATGTGGTTGACGTTGACTATGTGGCTCCTGCAATTCCAGGTGAAAATACGCTTTACATAAGGGCAAAGATTGCTGACAATATGGCTTATGGTGCAACCAAGGCTATGGGAGGCAGCGGTACAAACCGTATCTGGGGCCCATGTGAGGTGACTTTTACAAAAGAGTAAATCTCTAATGATACTTTAAAGTCGGCGCAGAGTAATCTGTGCCGACTTTTTTCGTATATTTGCGTGTTATAACACTAAAATCTTCAAAAAGTGAAAAGGATTCTTATATCTATGTCGCTTGCTCTTGCGTTCTGCTTGAGCGCGGCTTCTCAGGAGTATCTTCCAAAGTGGCAGGAAGGCTATATGGACATCCATACTATCGCGACCGGTAGGGGAGATGCTACCTTCATCGTTATGCCTGACGGTACAACCCTTATGATCGACGCCGGTGACAACGGCAAGATCAAGGATAAGCAGCATCCGGACAACTCAAAGCGTGCAGGTGAGTGGCTGTCTATCTACCTCAAGAAGTTCATGGAAGGTCTTCCTGGTAACGGTAAGATTGACTATGCTATGATCACGCATTTTCATGACGACCATATGGGAGATGTAAGTGAGATGCTTCCGGGAACAAACGGCTATGGCCTTTCGGGAATTACTCTCGTTGGTGAGATGGTTGGCTACAATAAGCTTCTTGACAGAGCCTATCCTAAGTACGATTTTCCATCGAAGAAGAAGGTTGCAGATGCAAACAAAGGCTTTATGGAGGAGTATCACAAGTTCGTGCAGTACCAGATGTCTCAGGGTATGGAGATGGGGCAGTTCAAGGTGGGTGCATTGAATCAGATCAAGATGGTTAAGAATCCAAAGCCATATGCAAAGAAATTTGAGATCCGCAATCTCGCTGCGAATGCTCAGGTATGGACAGGAAAGGGCACAAAGGCTGAGAAACAGTATACGTGTGACCCAAAGCTTTTTGATGAGAATGTGAACTCATGTGCGATACGCATCACTTACGGAAACTTCAGATATTTCAATGGCGGTGACCTCAGTGGCGGTGCTCAAAAGGATCTTTATAAGGCTAAGGATAGGGATATGGAAACACCTGTTGCCAAGGTGTGTGGAAAGGTGGATGTCGCTAAGGCTAACCATCATGGCTATTATGACACATGCAACGGTTTCTTCCTCAATACTGTTTCTCCTGATGTGATGATCATCGATGCAAGAAGTCAGAATCACCCTGTTCCTCCTACTATGGCAAGAATGGTCGACCATATGGTGTGGCCTGGAAAGGGAGAGTTCTACATCACTGTAGACCAGCCTCGCCAGAAGCTCGGTGAGGAACTCTGGAGCCATTTCAAGCCGTGGGGCCACATTGTTGTCAGAGTTTATGAGGGAGGAGAAGAGTACCAGGTGTTCGTGCTTGATGCGGACAGCCTTGACTACCACGTCATCTATACTTCTGAAGTCAAGAAGGCAGGAAATAACAGATAATTGAAGATATATGAAAAGATTAGCGATTCTTTGTGCAGCTTTCCTGATTGCTGCCGGCAGTGCAGATGCGCGTAAGGTGACAGGATATGTACATAGCGGAGAAGAGAAGCTTTCCGGTGTCATCGTTACGGATGGTGAGTATTTCACACAGACAAAGAAGAACGGAAAGTTTGCATTCGAGATCAATGATGATGCAGAGTTCGTATTCATCATCACTCCTTCGGGTTATACGGCAGATTGGAGTTCGGGAGTTCCGGCATACTACAGATATGCAGAGGGCTGCTCAAAGTTTGATTTCGACCTCGTCAAGACAGGAGATGGTGTGAACTACAATATTTTCGGTATCGGTGATATCCAGACCAAGAGAGACGATCAGTTTGCAATCTTTGCGAAGGATCCGGTAGATGACCTTGCCAACACAGCGAAGTCCCTTGACGGTCAGAAGGTAGGTCTTGCCCTTGGTGACACTTGCTGGGATGTTCTTGGCTTCTTTGACAAGTACAAGAATGAAATAACTCGTGTCGGTTTCCCTGTATATCCGATCATCGGTAATCACGACCATGACCGCAAGGCTAAAGGTGACCACGAAACTGCTGCAAAGTTCAGGGAGGAGATGGGTCCGGAGAACTATGCCTTCTTTATCGGTAAGGATGCTGTGATTGTTCTTGACAATATCATTTATGACACTGAAAAGAAATATGTCGAGGGATATGCTGATCATGTGCTTGCATGGGTGAAGAATATCCTGAAATATATTCCTAAGGATGCAGATCTGTACATTGCTCAGCACTCGACCCTCAAGAAAGAGTTTCTGGATACTCCTATCTACAATGCCAACCTTATGCTTGATCTCGTAAGGGGCCGCAAGACCATCTTCATCACAGGTCACTCCCATATCTGTCTGAATACAGATGTTGAGAAGGACATCGTGGAACACAATGTTGCTGCCCTTTGTGGATCTTGGTGGGACACATACTATTGTACTGACGGTACTCCTAAGGGATATAAGGTCTATACAAAGAAGAATGGAAAGCTTGACTGGTATTATAAGTCTGTAGGCAAGAACAAGGACTATCAGGTGGAGGTATACAAGCCTGGCCAGGCTCCTCTTCATCCGAACAGTGTTGTCGTGAATGTATGGGACTATGATTCGAAGTGGAAGGTCGAGTGGTTTGAAGACGGCAAGCCTATGGGTAAGCTGAAACCGGTAGAGGATCTTTCGCCAAACTATATCAAGGAGATTCTGGGTGTTTTTGAGGGCAGATACGATGAAATGAGAAGTTATAAGTACCCTCGCCATAACAAGCATTACTTCGCTGCTACTCCAAGCCAGTATGCCAAGACTGTCACTATTGCGGTAGAGAGCCGTTTCGGCAAGAAGTGGGTTCACACAGTGAATATGTCTGACTATGTTGACGTGCAGTGCCATAGAGGAGGTATGGGTCTTATGCCGGAAAACACCATTGAGGCGATGAAGAATGCACTTGATATGGGTGTGAACACGCTTGAATTGGACCTTCAGCTCAGCAAGGATGGTGTAGTTGTCGTATCGCATGATGCTTATTTCCACTACCGTTATGCTACCCGTCCTGATGGAACTCCGGTACAGAAGGGTGAACCTCAGGAGTTTATTTACAAGTACACCTATGACGAGATTGCAAAATATGATGTGGGAAGCAAGGCAAATCCTGAGTGGCCGGAAAGAAAATGCTTTGCAACAAAGAAACCTACATTGGAAGAGCTTCTTGACTTTGTTGAAGGCTATACCAAGAAGATGGGCTATTCTCCTGTAAGATACAACATCGAGATAAAGTCAAGGGAGGCGGATGGCGAAGGAATCAATTGGCCTATCTACCATGATCTGGTGGATGCATGTGCAAAGGTTCTCCTTTCAAGGCATCTTGATGACAGACTCGTCGTTCAGTGCTTCGATGTAAGATCTCTCAATTTCATGCATGAGAAATATCCGGAATTCAAGCTGTCATATCTTACCGGCGCCAAGGATAAGGACTTTGACAAGTTTATGGCAAAACTCAAGTTTGTCCCTGAATGGCTCAGTCCTCACTATACGGTTGTTGATGAGGCTCTTGTGCAGAAGTGCCGTGAGAAAGGCATGAAGATCGTACCATGGACTGTCGATCAGCCTGAGGATCTTCAGAGAATGATCGATCTGGGAGTTGATGCAATCATCACCAACTATCCTGACCGCCTTCTCAAACTGACCAGAGGCTATGCTTATCCTGCTCCGGGACCGTTCCCGCACAGATAAAATCACGATGAAAAGACTATTTATGATATTGATATCCTGTTTTGTCGCATCAGGCATTGCAGATGCGCGAAAAGTGACAGGATGCGTAAGATGCGGTCACGACACACTCTCCGGAGTTGTCGTGACCGATGGTGTTAATTTTACCCAGACCAGGAAAAACGGAAAGTTCTCCCTTGATATCAATGATGATGCAGAGTATGTGTACATTGTTACTCCGTCAGGATATGCAGCAGACTGGAGCTCAGGAGTGCCGGCGTTCTATCAGTCAGCTCCAGGAAATTCCAGATTTGAC
The DNA here is from genome assembly GCA_045133255.1 of Candidatus Cryptobacteroides sp. Lineage (GTDB taxonomy): Bacteria > Bacteroidota > Bacteroidia > Bacteroidales > UBA932 > Cryptobacteroides. The sequence continues at coordinate 24,284 of JBGUTV010000007.1, read as the reverse complement.
TTCAATCTTATAAGGACAGGAGAGGGTGATGACTATCATCTTCTGGCAATCGGTGACATTCAGGCAAGGGATGACAATCATTTTGCAATCTTTGCGGCTGACCCTATAAGCGACCTCAAGGCAATCGGCAATACGTTCACAAAACCTGTAGTTGGAGTAACCTTGGGAGATGTATGCTGGGACCGTCTTCAGTATTTCAGTAAATACAAGGAGCAGATTGTGCGTGTCGGTTTTCCTGTCTATCCCATATTGGGCAACCATGACCATGATCGTGATGCATCCGGTGACATTGAAGGTGCTGCAACCTACAGAAAGGAGATGGGCCCAGAAAACTATGCGTTCTTTATGGGAAAGGATATAGTGATTGGTCTTGATAACATCATATATTCCCAGAACAGGAATTATGTGGAAGGTTATGCTGACCATGTGATCTCCTGGCTCAGGTCTCTTATGAAGTATGTTCCTGAGGATGCAGACATCTACATTGCACAGCATTCTCCGATCACAAGGTGGTTCCTCAACAGGATGATCGACAATTCGGATAAGATACTCGACATTGTCAGAGGTCATAAGGTCATCTTCATGACAGGTCATTCGCATATAAGCAATAATATCGACATCGAGGAGAACATCGTGGAACACAATGCAGCGGCTCTATGCGGAACATGGTGGGACACCTACTATTGCAATGACGGAACTCCTAAAGGATACAAGGTCTATACAAAACAGGACGGCAGGCTCGAATGGTTCTACAAGTCGGTAGGAAAGTCTAAGGATTATCAGATGGAGCTCTATATGCCAGGTCAGACCGTTATGCATCCTAACAGTATTGTTCTGAATATCTGGGACTATGATTCGGGCTGGAAGGTGCAGTGGTGTGAAGATGGAAAGCCTATGGGAAGTATGGAGCAGGTAACAGAACTTTCTCCGACATTCATACGTGAGATGTATGCTGCGTTCGAAGGCAGGATTGACAGACTTATTGCAAAGGACTACAAATATCCGAGACATAACATTCATTATTTTGCCGCGACTCCAAGCCAATATGCACAGAAAGTGACAGTCACAGTGGAGAATCCTTTCGGAAAGAAATGGGTCTACGATGTCGACATGTTTGACTATGTCGATGTTCAGGCGCATAGGGGAGGAATGGGACTGATGCCAGAGAATACCGTAGAGGCCATGAAGAACGCCTTGGATCTTGGTGTGAATACTCTTGAACTGGATCTTCAGATCAGCAAGGATGGCAAGATCGTGGTTTCGCATGATGCCTATTTCCATCACAGATATGCAACGCGTCCGGATGATACCTTTGTGTGGAAAGGCGAACCGAAAGAATACCTTTATACGATGAACTATGACCAGATCACGAAGTATGATGTGGGACGCAAACCGAATAAGGATTGGCCGGAGAAGAAGTGCATGCCTGCCGTCAAGCCGACATTGCATGAACTGATTGATTCTGTCGAGTCGTACACAAAGGAGATGGGATATTCTCCAGTAAGATATAATATCGAAATCAAGTCAAGTGCTGCAGATGGTGAAGGCGTCAACTGGCCGGAATACAAGGAGTTCGCTGATGTCTGCGTACAGGCTCTTCAGTCTCGCGGACTCGGCGACAGACTCGTGATCCAGAGTTTTGATACAAGGGCGCTCAACTATATTCATGGCAGGTATCCTCAGTTGAGGCTCTCGTACCTGACTGATAAGTCAGACACCGATTTTGATTCCTTTATGGCTGAGCTTGAATTCATACCTGACTGGCTCAGTCCTCATCATTCGGTTGTGGATGAGGATCTGGTGCAGAAGTGTCATGATAAGGGTATGAAGATCGTTCCCTGGACCGTGGATGATTCCGATGAGTTAAGGCGTCTTATTGACCTTAGGGTCGATGCCATCATCACAAACTATCCTGACAGACTACTGAAGCTTACAAGAGGATATGCTGAGCCAGCCCCTGGTCCGATTCCCGAAAGAACGCACTGATCAGGTTACTGACCTATTTCATAGAGCTCCAGAAGACGGAGCTCTTTTTCGTCTGTTTCCTCCATTATGGCTCCGATGCGCTGTGATGCATTCTGCAGCTCGTCAAAGGGTAGTGAGCCGCTGCTGAGCTTTTCTTCAAGTTCTGCCTTTTCTGAAGCAAGACTTTCAAGATCCTTTTCAAGCTGCTCCATCTCTTTCTGTTCCTTGTAGGTCAGCTTCTTTTTCTTTGCCGGTACTTCTGCTGTCCTTGCGGAATCCTTTGCTGCCTGCTCCTTTTCTGATTTCTCTTTTGCTCGTGCCTGAGATCGCTGCTCTGCCTCGTATTCCTTAATGAATTCGCGGTACTCGCTGTAGCTTCCAACAAAGTCTTTCACGAGTCCGTTGCCACAGAAAATGAATAGATGGTCTACAAGTTTATCGAGGAAGTGTCTGTCGTGTGAGACGATTATAAGCGAACCTCCGAATTCCTTGAGATATTCTTCAAGTATGTTCAGTGTGACGATGTCAAGGTCGTTTGTAGGCTCGTCAAGAATGAGCAGGTTAGGCTGCTGCATGAGGATTGTGAGCAGATAAAGCCTTCTCTTCTCACCTCCGCTGAGCTTCTCAATCTTGTTGTTGAGCATTTCGTGCGGAAACAGGAAGCGGTTGAGGAGCCATGTGTCATTGACTATGTCAAGTACCGTGTCATTCGGATTGAACGACATTCCGCTCTGGTGATAGTAGCCTATCTTGAGGGATTCTCCGCGTTCGATTACGCCGGTGAGATTGCCGGTCGTAGCCGGCAATGACGTATCGGCGGCACCCTCGACTGTTGCCGGCCATGACTGGCTTGCGTCACGCCCGACCTGATCGGGCGTCTCGTTGTAACCGATTCTGCCGGTAAGAATATCAAGGAATGTAGACTTTCCGGCACCGTTGCGACCCACGATTCCTACCTTCTCGTATCTCTGGAAGTTGTATGTGAATTTGTCCAGATAACAGTCATCCCCATAGTAGAAACTGAGGTCCTAGCAGTTGATGATCTTGGTTCCGAGTCTTGTAGCTCCCTTAAGCTCTGCCATGTTCACCTGCTGGGTCGTATATGCCTGAGAGGCCCTGTCCTTAAGGTCATAGAACGCATTGATCCTGTATCTGGCCTTTCCTGTTCTGGCGCAAGGCGTGCTGCGTATCCACTCCAGTTCCCTGCGCAGGATATTTCTTACTTTGTCGGTTTCAGCGTTATAATTGGCTATACGTTCCTCGCGCTTCTCCAGATAGTTCTGATAATTGCCCTTATAGGTGTAGACAGCGCCTTTGTCCATCTCCATTACTATGTTACACACTCTGTCGAGGAAGTATCTGTCGTGTGTGACCATCAGGAGAGTGCAGCGTGAACGGCTGAGATATCCTTCCAGATACTCGATTGCATCGATATCCAGATGGTTTGTAGGCTCGTCCATAATGAAGAACTCAGCCTCGGAAGCCAGCATCTGAGCAAGTGCAACTCTCTTGACCTCGCCGCCGGAGAGCTCCTTCATCTTCTGGTCCGGATCCAGGAGATTGAATTCTGTGAGGAACTTCACGACTCTTCTTTCATATTCCCAGAGATTCTCCTGGTCAAGCCCTTTAGTGAATTCGGTACTTGCCGACATGATCTGCTCGAACAGAGATTTTTCCGGATCGAAATCATATTCCTGTTCAAGAAACGCTATGCGTATGTCCTTGAGGAACATGATCTTTCCGCCTGAGTCTGACTTGTCCTTTCCTGCAAGAATCCTCATCAGGGAGGTCTTGCCGGTTCCGTTAGGCGCTATGAGGGCAATCTTGTCGCCCTCGTTGATATTGAATCCGATCTTCTCGAAGAGAATCTTCGGACCGTATGACTTGGATATGTTTTCTATCTGTAGGTAGCTTGCCATTGTGTTCGTGGGCTATGCAAGGAGAAGGAATACGCAAGGTCTCTTGCCAATGTTGAGACCGCATTTTTTCCATTCTCCGGCTGTCTTGGTCTTGATGTATGCGTCCGGCATTGTTATGTTTGCCGCAACGCAGATTCTTGTCGATGGTGAGCAGCTGCTGATCATGTCTGCAAACAGCGAATCGTTCCTGTAAGGAGTTTCTATGATGATCTGTGTCTGCTTGAGTTGTGCCGACACCTTTTCGAGTGTCTTCAACCTGCTTTTTCTTTCGTCGGTCTTTGCCGGGATATATCCGCAGAAGGCGAATGACTGTCCGTTGAGTCCGGATGCCATAAGTGCGAGCATCAGTGAAGAAGGACCTACTGCCGGCACGACCTCAATCCCTTTCTTGTGTGCAAGGGCTACCAGCTGGGCACCTGGGTCTGCAACAGCAGGAAGACCGGCCTCTGAAATCAGGGCTACATTGTTGCCATCTTCAAAGAGCCTGAGGTAGCTTTCTATTGTGCCTTGGTCCGTGTGTTCATTGAGCTCGAAGAATTCGAGTTCCCCGATCTTTCCTTTCAGCCCTGCCTTGGAGAGATACCTTCTGGCTGTCCTGACTTCTTCCACGACGAATGTCCTGAAACCGGTAAGTGACTTCAGGACAGGAACCGGAATGACTTCTTCCGGATCATTTTCCCCTAATGGTGAGGGAATCAGATAAAGTTTACCTTTTTCTGCCATTTTTCTTCTCAGTCTTTTCTGGTGCTTCTATTTCAAGCTTGATCTTGCCTTCATTGATCATTTCCTGCTCTTCCTTCAGCTTCGCCTCCTGCCTGTTCTTTCTGCTCATGAACATATTCCTGAAGAACTGTCTGAATGTGTTGAACTCAGTCTGATAGGTGAGTCCGACGCCGTTTCTCTGCGAGTTGTCAAGGTAGTTTGTGTACTGGTCAGCCGAGTGCGAGAACAGATTCAGACGCAGGGCTCCGGAACGGTCAAGCTTGATTTCGATGTCAATATCTCCGACGACATCATTCTGGGAACCTCCGGACGAATACTGCCTGTTGCCGACACTTCCGTTAACCACGACTCTGTTGTTGAATAACTGAGTGGATACGGCCACGTCGAATATGTCATTTCCTCGTTCGTTAGGCTGATAGTTCAGTCCAAGGTCAATCGGTATGTCAAGTTTCTGCAGGATATTGTTCAGCTGGGTCGCGAGGATTTCCGATACATTGGAGTAGAGCATCGATGAGTTGTTTACGATGCCTGACTGCTCGTCAGGAAGGAAGTTGTTCGACACGATCAGTGAAAGGAACTGCTTCTGTACCTTGTCATCGGTGCTCAGGGCACTTTCTACTCGTGACTTCACCATAGGATCGAGGTCAGGAATGTCAATCGAGAAAGAGAGACGAGGGTTGCTGAGTCTGTCTGTAATGCTGATGCCGCATTCTACCAATCTTTTGTTTGCAACCGATGTCGTGTCAGCGATCAATGTAGACAGGGATGCCTTTGTCTTATATATTGCATCGATGTCAAGTGTACTCTCCATTATGTCTCCTCCGAAGCGGATAGAACTGCCGTCCTGAATTGTAAAGTCGCGGCTGGCAAGTCCGAGCACTACGAACTTGAAGTTACCTCCAGTGAGGGTGTAGTCTCCGTTTATGTCGAAGGTTTCGCTGTCAATCTTAAGGTCAATCGTTCCGTTTCCTCGTCCTGAAAGTACGTTGCCGCTTGTCTTGTCCAGTTCTACAAAGGCTTCCACTTCAGGTGAAGCTGTGACGCGCATATTCACTCCGAGCTCTCCGCCTTTCTGCTCCTTTTTCTGGAGCTTGCTGATCATTGTTTCGTATGGGTCGACGTATATCTCCTTTTCCAGCTCCTTGAATTTCAGAAGGTTGCTGCCTTTTCCCGTAGACAGTGCGCTGCTCAGAGGAATGTGGAGCTGTCCCGGTTTTGAGGTCACCGCGTCGATATTCATCATGAGCGAATTCAGCGGTCCGGTGATCCCCAGATTTCCTGTTGCAAACAGGTTGCCGTAGAATACGTCTGCCTGCTTTTCCGTCAGGTCTACGCATTCCATATTAGCTACTTTGATGCTAAGGTCAAAGAACATGTTCCTGAAGTGGTCCCAGTTGATGCTTCCGGTGACTTCTCCCGTGCCGTCGAACCGGTCCTTTATACTTATCTGATCGAAATATGCCCCCTCGCTGTCAATATGGAATGTGCCGTCTGCCTTGTATGGCACTTTCGTGTAATCTATAGTCAGCGAAGCATCATTCAGCCTGGTGTCCCGGCTGCTGATCTCGAGGTTGTCAAGTGGTCCGTCGACAAAGATTTCTCCCGATATGGTTCCGCCCATTTCACTGAATACATCCTTCAGGATAGGCTGAACATAGCCCACATTGAGATTGTCCAGTCTTGCCTCCGCTTCAAGGGTCTTGAGCTTAGGACTCAGCTTTCCATTGGCGATGATGTTGCTTTTGCCTGCATGATCGTTCCTGACTCCTATTTCAAATCTTTCGAATTCTTCGTTCCAGCTGCTGCCGATTCCCACTACCCCAAGAGGAACTCCTGCGACATATGTCGAGTCGGAGATCATGTTTGCAAGAAGTCCCATTTCGTTGAGAGGGGAGATCAGCTTGACCTCGCCTGTCGCTGCTCCAGCAATGCCGAGGTTCGATTTCAGAAGAGGATTTATGACTGATATGTCGAATCTTGCCAGATTGAGTGTCAATGTGTCTTTCTTTTCCTTTGAAGCCTTTCCCTGAAGACTTATCTTCTGTTCCGAACTGGTAAGCTCAAAGGTCTCCACGTCTATGTCACTTCCCAGAATATGGATCTTCGAAGGTTCGATGTTCCACTCTCTCGAATTCAGGTGGAGGCTCGTAGGAAGGATATCCAGGTCAATGTTAAGCTTTTCCTCATTGCGTGAGAAGTCGCTTACGAAGACGAATTCACCTCTGTTCAGAAGTTCACCGGCGTTTTCGTATGAGAATCCGGCTCCGAGATGGTTATCCTGTGCCAGTATGCTGAGCCTGTTGTCTTTCATCATGAGCGATGCAGCACGAATCTCGCTGCAGTTCAACTCTCCTGTGATCCTGTCGCTTTTATTGTCGATGCTCACGTTCACGCCTTTCATGTACTGTTCCCTGTAGGCGATTCTCGGTGATTTGAGCTCAGTGGTAAGTATTCCTTCAGGTGTGATGTTAAGATTCAATGCCGTGCTGTCTGCGATGTACATCCCCGGTATTGCAAACGACATCACATCCATTGATTTGTGGCATCTGAAATACAGCTCATAGCTGTTTCCACCCCATTTCTGACCTTCGTCGGTAAAGAGTGCAGGGATTTCCTTTCGCAATGTGATGTCCTTTAGATCCTTGATGAATCTACCTACGGATGCGGTTCCTATGTATGATCCGTCGATGAATGATGAGTTAAGTCTTACTTTCCACTTGTTGTCATTGGTGTGCGAGGTAAGGCTTATGTCTCCGATATCATGTTTTCCTTCTGAATTCTCAAGGTTGAGGTTTCCAACGTCCACCTTACCCAGAAGGTCCCCCTGAGCTGTGCGGACGAAGTTCGCGTTGGTCTGAAGCTGTACCCTCGAGATTCCTCTCTTGTCAATGTTCATTGCATTAAGGTCAGCGTGTCCGACATTGGCGTAGAACTGGTACAATGCGTTCTTTGTCTTTGACGACAATGCGAATGTTCCCTGGAACAGGAAGTTCAGGCTCGGGTCATTGCATATGATCCTACCGTCGAATGCCCTTTCCGAGAGTTTGCCGACAGCTGCTATTCCTGAATAGTCATAGCCGTTCAGGTTCATCCTGTCTACGATGAGGGAATCGATCACGACGTCAGGGAAACCGTCAGTCAGCTTGGCCTTCAGACCGGTTCTGAGTGTGGTCTGATGGATTATGTCAGTTCCTATTATCTGTCCCAGATCCAGGTCTTCAGTATGCACCGTTCCATCGATGCCGATGGGCTTGTCGCTGATTATAAGGTCCGAGAGTCTGGCCTCTACTTCTGCCTGTCCTATTTCTGACGAAATGGATGCTTTAGTCTGCATGCTGTTCAGCAGACCTTTTGCGGAAGCGTCTACGTTGAAGACTGTGCCCTTTGCGAACCTGCTGAGGTCGAGTCTGCCTCCCTTCATCCACTCGCTGACAAACCTGCCCAGTCCGTCGGTGGTAAGATGAAAGTTCCTTACGGTAGCATTGATTCTTGTATTGTCGATGTCAGGCAATCCTGTCAGACTTCCGTTCACGATACCTGAAAATCCGCCAGCTTGAGATATTGCGCTTATATTGTAGAAATGCAGGTCTCTCACCACTCCCTCCATCCGGCCTTCCGCCACGACCCTCAGCTTATTGTCTGAAAGTTGTGGTGCAAAATAGGATATTGTACGGAAATCCACCATACTTCTGGCAATGATTCCGTCCATCTTGACTTTGTCAATGTAGTCTGAGAAATCCTTTACGCTGTCATAGCTCATCATGTACAGCGGAATGTCAATGTCTGACCACTCGTCCTTAAGCTTGAGGTCTTCTACGATCGTGCGTCCGTTGCCTACTTTTGCCTTTCCTGTAAGAGATGAACATTCGAATCCGCTCTTCTCCCGGAAGGATAGCTCTCCTACCTCTCCGGTCATGATGCCTCCCTTGAACATAAGGTCTCTTGCCTTGAGATCTATGCTTGTGACGTCAAGATCGTTCCAGTTCATTCCTCCATGGTAAGGGGTCTTCCTGGTCTTGTAGTTGATCAAGGCAAAGGACATGTTGTCGAGCTCCACATTCCTGATGTGGAACAGCTCTTTAGGAGACGGATCCTTCTTCTGCTGATTCTTCTTGAGTCTGAAGATACGGGAAAGGTTATCAGTTCCATTTGCTGTGCTGTCCTTTCCGTCCTGCAGGACAAGATTCATCCTGGCGTCGGCAATATAAGCTTTCCTGATATGTATTCCTTCTCCTTCCGAACCGGCGAGTCCTTTAAGAGAGAATCTTGCAATGATGTAGCCCGCGCGGAAGAACGTGTCGACCTTCTCCTTTTGAGGGTCTGTAGGGTCTGTCGCGGGGTTTCTGTCTATGATTGCTGCATTCTTGAGAACCAGAGTCGTGAACGGCTTGAAGTGCAGCTTTTCAAACACGATGTCGCCGTCCAGCTTGCTGGAAAGGGCATCAGTGACCTTCCTTGTCAGGAATGTCTGTACCTGCGGGAGCTGTAAAGTAAGAACTCCTGCAAATAAAATGGCAACAACCGCAACGACCACGCGCCATATTATTTTGTACACTCTTTCGATAGCCGTAAAAGTTTATAATGGTCCAATCTGCAAAAATAGTAAAAATATCGGAGAAAATCTGTAATTTTGCCCCTTGAAAACAGGTGCATATCGTGTGCCTTAAATGAACTGATAATGTCGGAAATCATACTTGGAATAGAATCGTCTTGCGATGACACCTCTGCGGCTGTCATCAAGGATGGCTATATGCTGTCGAATGTGCTTGCAAGTCAGGACGTTCACAAGGCTTATGGCGGTGTCATCCCGGAGCTTGCATCCCGTGCTCATCAGGTCAACATCGTCCCTGTCGTGAGCGAGGCTCTCAAGCGTGCAGGAGTGACAATGGATGATGTGGATGCCATCGCATTCACACGTGGTCCGGGACTTCTGGGTTCCCTTCTCGTGGGAACGTCATTCGCAAAGGGACTGTCGCTTGCTTCAGGCAAGCCGCTCGTGGAGGTGAATCATCTTCAGGGACACATACTTGCGAATTTCATCAAGCAGTATGACAGCGACAACCGTCAGCCGGAGTTCCCTTATCTCTGCCTTCTTGTGTCAGGCGGAAATTCGCAGATCGTGAAGGTAAACAGCCCTCTTGAATATGAAATCCTGGGCCAGACCATCGACGATGCGGTGGGAGAGGCATTCGATAAGTGTGCAAAGATGATGGGGCTGGGATATCCTGGAGGCCCTGTTGTAGATAGACTGGCAAAGCTTGGAGATCCGGAGAAGTTCAAGTTCTCGAAACCGCATATCCCTGGTTTTGACTATAGCTTCAGCGGCATAAAGACGTCTCTGCTTTATTTTGTGCGTGATCAGATTGCAGAGGATCCGGACTTCATGGAGAAGAACAAGGAGGATATTTGTGCAAGCTTCCAGAAGGCGTTGATCGACATCCTGATGGATAAGCTGATCAAGGCTGCGAAGCACACCGGAATAAAACAGATTACCATCGGAGGAGGTGTCTCAGCGAACAGCGGTCTGCGCAGCAGGATCGAGGAGGAGGGCAGAAAGCGTGGATGGACTACATTTCTGCCTGAGTTCAAATTTACTACCGACAACGCTGCGATGATTGCCATTGCAGGATGGTTCCACTATCAGAACGGTGAGCGTGCATCCCTTGATATCGCTCCTGTAAGCCGACTTGCAGAACTGTAGATTGCCGGTCGGGTAGATTGCCGGTCGGAGCCGGCAATGACACCGCTTGTCATACCTGACTCGATCGGGAATCTAAACCACAAACCCGTCATTCCCGACCTGATCGGGAATCTCACCACAAACCCGTCATTCCCGACCTGATCGGGACTCTAAACCAAAAGAAAATGAAAGAAATCGAAGTAACCTGTAAACTAGGAAAGGAACTGTCTGCGGACGAGATCCAGTCTGCTGCAATAAAGGCCCTTGGAGTGTCTCCAAAGGCAAAGATGCAGGTGAAATACAGAATAATGAGGCGCTCGATAGACGCCCGTAACGACATCCTCTACCGCTATAGGATCGAGGTCTATAAGCCGGACGAAGTGATGCCGGAATATGTCCTTGAAGATTACAAGGATGTGTCAAATGCAGAACCGGTGATCATCATCGGTTCTGGCCCTGCCGGAATGTTTGCCGCCCTCCGTCTTCTTATGAAGGGACTCAAGCCGGTCATTCTTGAGAGGGGCAAGGATGTGCACCAGAGAAAGTTCGATATGGCGAAGCTCTCTCGTGAAGGCGTTGTGAATCCGGATTCGAACTATTGTTTCGGAGAAGGTGGAGCAGGTACATTTTCAGACGGAAAACTCTATACACGATCATCAAAGAGGGGAGACATACGCGAAGTACTCCATCAGCTTGTGCGTTTCGGTGCCGATCCTTCGATTCTCATTGATGCGCATCCACACATCGGCAGCGACAAGCTTCCGATCGTGGTGGAGAACATCAGGAACTGCATCATCGAACATGGAGGAGAATACCACTTTGATTCACGCGTCACAGACATAGTCAAGAAAGGTGACGGCTCGTTTGATGTCATTGTGTCGTCGGGATTGCCGGTCGCAGCCGGCAATGACGGAAAATCCGGTGCCGGCAATGACGGAGCTTCGTCATCCCCGACACGATCGGGGATCTACTCGTCCCGCAAAGTAATCCTTGCCACAGGTCACTCAGCACGCGATATATACGAAATGTTCGACCGCAAAGGCTGGGAACTCCAGGCAAAGGGATTCGCTCTCGGTGTGCGTGTCGAGCATCCGCAGTCACTCATCAACAAGATCCAGTACCACGGCAAGTATCAGCCGTATATGCCTACAGCAGAATATTCTTTCGTGACCCAGGTCCTTGACCGAGGTGTATTCTCGTTCTGCATGTGCCCGGGCGGTATCCTCGTGCCTGCTGCCACTGCGTCAGGTGAACTTGTCCTCAACGGAATGTCGAATTCGCAGCGTAACTCAAAATGGGCGAATGCCGGTGTAGTCGTGCAGATCGAACCTGAGGATTTCCCTGAATATGCACAGCATGGACCACTTGCCCTGCTCGAGTTCCAGAAGAGCGTGGAGAGGAATATGTTCGAATACACAGGCTCTCTCAAGGCTCCGGCTCAGAGAATGATGGACTTCTGCCGCCGTATCCCTTCATCCGGTCTTCCTCAGACCTCATATCATCCGGGAGCGGCAAATGCGCCTTTGCATGAACTTCTTCCTGAGCATGTCTCTCTGAGGCTCAAGTATGCTTTCCCTGAAATAGGCAACAAGAAGATGCACGGCTACTATACCAATGACGCCCTTCTTCTTGGAGTAGAGTCCAGAACCTCGTCTCCAGTCCGTATTCCGCGTGACCCTGAAACTCTCGAGCATGTACAGGTCGCAGGACTTTACCCATGTGGCGAAGGAGCAGGATATGCCGGAGGTATCGTTTCGTCAGCCCTTGACGGCATCAACTGCGCTGCAAGGATTTAGGCTACGTCTCAATTCTACGACTTATATGAGATACTTTTTTATAACGGTTCTTCTTGCTGTTTCTGCTGCACTTCATGCACAGGACAGGACCCTCCGTGTGGATTATATGTTCACTGGAACTGCAAAATCTTCAGAAATCTGTCTTGACGAGATGTCCTGCTTCGACGGCTGGGCAGGCCGCAGGCACAACATGGACTCTGTCGCTCTCAGGGGCAATGGCCAGATATCTCTGAAGGACATTGAGACAGGCAAGGTGCTTTACCGACAGTCATTTTCGACTCTTTTCCAGGAGTGGCAGGCCACAGAAGAGGCTACGCGTGTCCGCAAGTCATTTGAGAATGTCTTTCTTCTTCCTATGCCACAGGCAAAGGCGGAAGTAAAGGTGGAGATATATGATTTCTATGGAAATGTTTCCGCTTCGCTCAGACATGCTGTAGATCCGGCAGACGTCCTCATCCGTCGCACAATATCAAATCCCGCTCCGCATAAGTATCTGCTTCAGAATGGCTCACCTCAGGAGTGCATTGATGTGGCGATTCTTGCAGAGGGATATACTGCAGATGAGGCAGAACTTTTTTATAAGGATGCCCAGGCTGCTGTGGAGGCCATTCTGAACCATAAGCCTTTTGACAGATATAAGGACTCGTTTAATTTTGTTGCTGTTGCGCTCGAGTCTCAGGACAGCGGAGTAAGCGTTCCTGGAGAAGGGGAGTGGAAGGATACGGCCCTCAAGGCTCATTTCAATACATTCTACATGGACCGCTACCTTACGACTCTGCGTTTGAAGAACCTTCATGACAAATTGTCCGGAATCCCATATGAACATATCGTAATCCTCGCCAATACAGATACTTACGGAGGCGGTGGCATATATAATTCATATACCTTGACCACTGCTCATCATCCGGCATTCAAACCTGTAGTAGTCCATGAGTTCGGACATAGTTTTGCTGGTCTGGGAGACGAGTATTATTACGATGATATGTATACGGAGTACTATTATCCTGAAGCTGAGCCGTGGGAACAGAACATCACCACTCTCAAGGATTTCGACTCAAAGTGGAAGGATATGCTCGAATCTGGCCAGGCCGAACTTCTCGAAGGCGGTGGCTACCAGTCAAAAGGTGTCTGGAGACCGGCCAAGGACTGCCGTATGCACACAAATAAGGCGGAAGCCTTCTGTCCTGTCTGCCAGAGAGCCATCTCCCGCCTGATTGAATTTTATATTGAGTAGCCGATCCTTGTGCGATCACTCCCGGACACGTTTTGGGCGTTTTTGTGTCAAAATGACGGTAAAACAGCAGAAACGAGCACGAATTTCCATTTTTCGTGCTCGTTTCTGCTGTTGGAGATTGCCGGTCACAGCCGGTAATGGCGTTCCCGGTCTTAACCGGCAATGACTACTATTTCATTTTCTTGATGCTTTCCGTCTTCACGCGGAAGAAGTTGTTGCTTCCTGTGTCCATCAGACGGTATTCTCCGTGATTGCCCCATGATGCAGGCTTGTCCTCAATCTTCATGTCCTCGCCGGTATCGTTGCTGACGTAAGGAGCGATGTTCTGCTGCCAGAGCTTGATGCGCGATACGCTTGACTCCATGTCGAAGAGATCCTTTGCAGGGTCTGTGAGTTCGAGCAGAGCGTTCTTGTAAGCAAGCTTGAAGTCGCTGAATCTCATAAGTCTCTCCATGAGAAGGCCATTGTCACCCCAGTTGTATGGATCCTGACGTCCGGAATCGTTGATCACACCGCAGTTTGAACTAGTTCCGAGAGAGTTGTCATAATCGTATGGCAGGAAGTAGACCTTGTAGGCATATTTGTCTGTGGTGTTGAAGTAGAGGTAGAAATTGTTTCCGTTGTTCCAGTGGTCATCCCACATTCCTACAGCTACATTCACTGCATATGTCTTAAGGAGGAAGTTCACATCACATACCTCATTGATCCACTTATAGAAACTGTCTTCTCCCTTGCCCTGAAGCTTGAGAATGAAGTCTACAAGCTGTTCCTTGGCTGCAGCAAAGTCTTCTTCGTCGCCCTTGAACTCATAGGTGTAGTTGATTCCATTGTCCTGATCCCAGTTGAATCTGTTGCTGCTTGTGCTGTTCAGATCTGCCGGACCATCCGGACCGTATACGCATTTCCATAGGAATCCCTTGTCGCTTTCGAACTTTCCTTCTACTCGCTTCTCGACAAACTTGTCATCGATAGGCTCGATCATGTTATATACTCCAAGATATGCCTTTTTAGGGTCTCCCTTCACCTCAAGCCATACTCGGCAGAAAGTAGAGAACGCGCTGGTCCAGATGCCGTAACGACGGAAAAGGTTGTAGCAATACACCTCTCTGACATAACAAGGGTCATCCTTGAACCATTTGAGGTTGACTTTTCTTATGCCTTTCACGGTGTGCGCATCGTCCTTGTGGAACTTGCGGAAATTGATTCCGAAATGGCAGTGGTGCCAATCCGGGTTCTGAGAATTGTGCATCTGGCCTCCGTTGCCCTCAGGACGACGGCGCGATGTGTTTCCACGAAGCCTGATACCGCCATCTTCTATAAAGATTTCCTCATCTCCTCTCTTGTAGGTGAAGTCGGCGTGGAAATAATCTACATTATGAGAGAACTCATCATACCTCTTAAGGAGTTTGTTCCATTCGTCTGCAGTAATATGAATTGTGATTTCCGGTATGAAGGACTCATCCCACATGTATCTGATGCCATCGTGGTCAACGTCAGCTGTCGTGAATGCGCCGGCCGGATACCCGGCTGTCGGAACATTGCCGTCATTGTATGTCGGAATATCGTCTTCGTTTCCGTCTCCCTCGTTTCCGTCTCCTTCCGTTCCGTCTCCTTCCGTTCCGTCACCAGGTTCCTTGTCTCCCTCCTCCCCGGTTTCGGGAGTCTGGTCAGGCTGTTCTGTCTTTTCGTCTTCAGGTGTAATTGTTTCAGGTTCGCATCCGCTGAATGCCAGCATGATGCAGGTTAAAAATAGGATCAGTTTAGTCAATTTCATTTTCTGTTTCTTTATGTTATGTTAGCTTCTTATAAATTCAAGTATTTCATTCCATACATCCATCTTGTCGATCTCATTCAGCACCTCGTGCCTCATATTAGGGTAGAGAGATGACCTTACATTCCTGTAGCCCACCTTGTGCATGGACCATGCTGCCCTGTGGAACTTCTGTTCCGAAATGATGCAAGGATCATCTGAGCCTGAGATGAAGAGTATCGGCATCAGAGGATGCGCGACCGTCCATCCTTTAAGGTCATATGTCTCTGCCATCATCTTCATCAGATTGTTGGCCCCGTTCATCGTGAATCTGAAATTGCATCTGGGATTCTCCATGAACTGCCTTCTTACTTCAGGGTCCGAACAAGTCCATGCCTGCGGACCTTCGGAAGCAAAACGCCTGTTGTAGCTGTCAGAAGTCATCTTCTGCAGAAATTCAGGCCTGCTGCGTTCCAGACCTATAATGCATAGCATGCCTGTTATGAATCTTCCTGCGACAGACAACGGATTCCAACTTGGGCTGCCGCACACAATCAGGCCAGACAATGCTGAGTCATCCTGCTTCGCATATATTCTCGCCGCCAATGAGCCCATGCTGTGGCCTAAAAGATAGTAGGGGATTCCCGGAAATTCCTTCTGTCCCCATTCTGTCACTGACCTCAGATCTTCTATCAGTGCCTTATATCCACCTTTGTAGAAATAGCCGAGATCGTTTATATCCTTGATGCTTTCCCCGTGTCCTCGGTGGTCTGATGCGATGCATGCTATACCGTTGTCCGAAAGAAAATCCATTACGGGTTCGAATCTTTCCTTGCATCCGCACATTCCGTGTACAAACTGCACCACTGCCATGGGTGCACATTTCGGACGGCATACTCCGACTGCTATGTTCAAGTCGTCATAGCCCGATTTCAGTCTGAATCTCTCCATCTTTTACATTCTTTTCCCGGACAAGGACAAAAAGCGTGCGTGATTATTTGCTGTACAGTTCCTTTCTGGACTGGACTCCGACTCCTTTATATACGTTAGGGTCGTCTACCCATGCTTCAACAATCCTGCGCTTGCCTTCGATCACATTTGTCTCAATGAAATCGAGCTGAAGATCAAGTGTGGTATCCATCGAGCCTGCAATCTCATGTCCATAACCGATGAAATGGTACATGTTGTAGTTGTATCCGAATTTCTCAAAGCGCTTCACGAGCTTTCCGCCACCGAAGAATCCAAGGTTAAAGAACTTGATCTGCTTATAGTTTACAAGATTGTCAGCGGTTCCGTGCAGCATGAGGGTAGGTGCTGGAGCTGAAGCATATTTCACTTCACCCTTGCGCGAAAGGATAGCTCCTGAGAACGACATCACTCCGGCATATCTGAAATCCTTTGGAAGTACCTCTGCCCATGAAGTCCTGTTGCAGAGCTCGTATTCCGCCTGCATCACAGTTATTGCTCCGGCTGATGAGCCGCTTATGACGATGTTTGAAGGATTGACGCCCAGCTCATCGGCATTGTCGATGATGAATCTGGTCGCGCTGAAAAGGTCTTCAACCGCCATGTGTATTGCCTTGTCAAGCACATTGACCTGTGCCACTCCCACCTTGTTCGAGCCTTTAAGACCGAGACGATAGTCAATAGATATCACTCTGTATCCGTTGTCGGTAAGCTGACGGAACCATTTCTTATAGTCCTGATCGTCTCTCGTTCCCTGGATGAAACCACCACCGAACATGAATATTACAGTTGGCTTGTCCTTTCCGTTGAGAGTTGTCTGGCTTCCTTTTGCAGGATTGTAGACATCCAGGAAAAGGTCGCATGTGTCTCTCTTTACAAACATGTAGGTGCCGTCCGGCTCAATAGGCTTGTCTGCCGCCTTGATCTCTGCTGTTGCAAGGGTAAGGAAGGCTGCTGTAAGAAATAATGTGTTGCGTATCATATCTTATTGTCTTGGTTTTCTGAGGTGAGTCTTTCTGATGGTATGAGCCTTCTGATCGCTTTCACGTGTCCGAAGAATCTGAAAGCTACCACTCTGGCTGCTGTATATGAAGGTATTGCTATAATCATTCCCAAAGGACCTCCGATGTGGCCTGCTATGAGCAGCACAATGAAGATTTCAAGAGGGGTCGACTTGATGCTGGTGGAGTATATGACTGGCTGATAGAGGAAGTTGTCAATGAGCTGTGTGAAGCAGAATATGGCTATGACTATGACCGTAAACCAGATGAAGCTCACGTCCAGGCCGACAGGTACAGCGCTGCTGTATTTTATCACAAGTGCCAGAACTGTTCCGAGAGCTCCTCCCAGAAGAGGACCGACATATGGTATGATGTTCAGTATGCCTGTGAGGAAGGCGATTCCGATGGCTGCGTTGAATCCCAGTCTTGCTATAAGGAGCAGTCCTAGGAAATTGACAAGTGCCACTCCTGTCATTTCTATGAGCACACCGGTGAAATATCTTGTAAGAAGATGTCCGATGTCTGAAAGAGCCTTTACGGCAGTCGATTCGTATCTGTCAGGGACAATAGCCGCCACCATTTTCCCGAAAAGACTTCCGTCCTTGATGAAGAAGAAACTGATGAACCCCACGGAGAATATCCCTATGCCCAGACTTGTGACGATGGATGCCGCAGATCCGATGACTGACGAGAACACTGACACATCAAGGAATTTCTTCAGTTCGTTGAAGACTACAAGCTCAATCTTGAAATCCGGCCCAAGGTTAGTGAATGTGTTTCTGAGGAATTCGTTGAGGTCGGCAAGAGGAATCGATATGTTTCTTGCTGTGTTCTCTATGCTGCTCAGCGATATGCCTTTTACGATTCCGCTCACGACCGGCACGATCAGGGTCACGATGACGAAGAAAAGGATGAGCATGATGCAGAGAGTGAAAACTGCGAGAAGCCAGTCCGGTGCCTTCCTTCCTTTGATTCTGATCTTCTGGAGTCCCTCCATCACTGGCTGGGATATCAATGACAACACGACCGCCAGAAGTATGTAGATGATAATGCTTCTGAAATACCAGCATACGGCGCCTCCTATGCAGAGACATGCCGCCAGCAAAATATATCTGGCAAGTTTTTCAGTATATTTTTCATTTTCCATAACAAGAAAATTTAAGTGTGCCATACTTTGGTACAATTGGGCTGTACCTTTGCATCAACAAAACGGATAAACCTCTTAAATCAAATGGTTATGAATACAGATAATGCACTCGCTTTCCTCAGCTCGCTTTCTTCATCTGACTCATCTTACAGAACCCTCGTGGATATGATCAATGACATGGATCTCGAGATCATTGCCACTCAACAACTGTAGATTCCTTGTCTTTCGACATGCTCACCTTGATCTTCCCTGTGCCCTTTCCTCCGAACATCCTGTTGGAGATTATGCACTCGGACACCGGATCCTCTATATATTTCCTGATTGCCCTCTTGAGCGGTCTGGCTCCGAAACTTGGGTCATAACCTGCATCGGCAACGAATCTTTTTGCAGATGGAGTGATGGTGATCTCGAATCCGGCTTCCTTGACGCGCTTCTTGAGTCCCTTGAGCTCTATGTCGATGATTCTGCCGATATCATCCTTGTCAAGAGGTCTGAAGAACACCTGCTCGTCAACCCTGTTGATGAATTCCGGTGGGAATGCCTTCTTGACGGCCTTTTCCAGCACGTTTTTCCTGTTCCCCTGGACATTCTTCACCGATGTGCTGAATCCCACGCCGCTTCCGTATTCGTCGAGCTCTCGGCTTCCGACATTGGATGTCATTATGAGTATGGTATTCCTGAAGCTTACAGTCCTTCCGTTGCTGTCTGTCAGTCGACCTTCATCCATGACCTGAAGAAGCAGATTGAAGACATCAGGATGAGCCTTTTCAATCTCGTCAAGCAGGACAACGCAATAAGGCTTGCGTCTCACCCTTTCGCTGAGCTGTCCTCCTTCTTCGAATCCCACGTATCCCGGAGGCGCTCCGATCAGTCTCGATACGTTGAATTTCTCCATATATTCACTCATGTCAAGGCGTATCATATTGTCTTCTGAATCAAATAGATACTCTGCAAGAGACTTTGCAAGCTGAGTCTTGCCAACACCTGTCTGTCCGAAGAAGATGAATGTTCCGATAGGCTTGCCGGGATCCTTGATTCCGGCTCTTCCACGCTGAATCGCGCGTACCACCTTATCGATTGCTTCATCCTGGCCGATAATCCGGCTGCGCAGCTTGTCTCCCATCTTCATGAGTCTGACTCCCTCGCTTTCCGCAATCTGTCCGGAAGGGATTCCTGTCATCTTTGAAATCATTGAAGCCACGTCCTCTGCACTTACGCAGGCAGTCTTCTTCGGGTTCTTGAGGCGTACCATAGAGCCGGTCTCATCCATTACGTCGATTGCCTTGTCAGGAAGACACCTGTCTGTTATATAACGCTCCGACATCCTCACGCATGCCTCTATGGCATCGTCGGAGTATGTGACGTTGTGATATTTCTCGTAATTGGTCTTGAGCTTGTCCAGAATTGAGATAGAATGCTGGATATCAGTTCTTTCCACTGTGATTTTCTGGAATCTTCTGTCAAGGGCTCCGTCTTTCTCCACAATCTTTCTGAACTCGTCCATAGTGGTCGCTCCGATGCACTGGATTTCGCCGCGTGCAAGGGCCGGCTTAAGCATGTTCGCTGCGTCAAGGCTGCCTGATGCGCCGCCTGCCCCCACTATTGTGTGGAACTCGTCAATGAAAAGGATTACATCAGGATTTGCTGCGGTCTCGTTGATGATTGCCTTGAGTCTCTTCTCGAAGTCTCCGCGATATTTAGTGCCTGCTACTATTGAGCCTAAGTCCAAGGAAATCAGTCTCTTGTCTGCAAGTACAGGAGGAATGTCCCCGTTGACGATCTTGATGGCTATACCTTCCACGATTGCCGATTTTCCCACTCCGGGATCGCCTACCAGCATAGGGTTGTTCTTGCGTCTTCTGCCGAGGATCTGTATCACTCGCTGAATCTCGTTCTCTCTTCCTACCAGCGGATCGAGTTTGCCTTCCCTCGCCGCCTGAGTTATATCATATCCGAACTCTTCGAGAGGCGATGTCTGCTTGACTTCCTCTCCATCTTCCCTGACGGCACGGATGCGTATCTGAGGTACTTCCTCCTCATCATCCGATGTCTTTTCCGGCTCCTTGCCTCTGTCAAGCATGTCGTTCCTGTCGAGGTATCTGAATATGTTGCCGTACTCGATACCAGTGTCCTTCAGATATGTGCTTCCGTATGATCCTCCGGCCCTGCAGAGCGCAAGGAGAAGATGCTGTGACGATGCCTGTGAACTCTTTAGCTTCGTCGCTTCCAATATGGTGAAACTCAACACGTTCTGTACTCCTCTTGAAAACGTTATGTTTTCGATCTCCGAGTATGGGATGTGCTCGTTTGTGAAGATCCTGCCGTCTATGAACTGCTTCATTTCCGAAAGGTCGCAGTTGAGGCCTCGGAGGGCATCGCACGCCGTGTTTTCTGCATGTCTTATGATGCCGAGAAAGAGGTGGTCAGGTGCTATGCCATAGCTTCCTGTCCTCATTGCCTCTTCACGAGAGTAGTTTATTATCGAATTGAGTTCGTCTGATATGCTTATTTCCATAATGTTTTCCAGAATGATTGCACAAATTTACTAATTTTTTCGTAACTTTGCCAAGATGTATAATTTTGCATATAAAGTAAATTGATATAAATGGAAAATGAGGTAAAGACAGGCAGGATCGAGCAGGTGAACATCGACCAGCAGATGAGAAGCGCGTACATCGACTACTCAATGTCTGTGATCGTGTCCAGAGCTCTTCCTGACGTGCGTGACGGTTTCAAGCCGGTTCATAGAAGGGTGCTTTTCGGTATGGACGGTCTTGGTCTGAGACATACGAGCCAGACCAAAAAGTCTGCCAGAATCGTCGGTGAGGTGCTCGGTAAGTACCATCCGCACGGTGATTCAAGCGTTTATGACGCTATGGCGAGAATGGCACAGGACTGGAGCCTGCGATATCCGCTGGTGTTCGGCCAGGGTAACTTCGGATCTATGGACGGTGACCCGGTTGCAGCCATGCGTTACACTGAGGCTAAGCTCTCAAAGCTTTCGGATGAGGTACTTGCAGATCTTGAAAAGGATACTGTAGATTTTCAGAATAACTTCGACGACTCTCTGCAGGAGCCGACAGTGCTTCCTACAAAGGTTCCGCTTCTTCTTCTGAACGGTTCGTCAGGTATTGCAGTCGGTATGGCTACGAATATGGCTCCGCACAATCTTACAGAGTGCTGCGACGCCATCTGCGCATACATCGACAATCCTGAGATCACAGTCGAGGAACTTATGCACTATGTGAAGGGACCGGATTTCCCTACGGGTGGTATCATCCAGGGACGTCAGGGCATCAAGGATGCGTTCGAGACAGGTCGTGGACGTATCGTGATCCGTTCAAAGACAGAGATCGAGGTGAGCGATTCAGGCCGCGAGACAATCGTGGTGACTGAGATCCCATATATGGTCAACAAGCGCGAGATGATCGAGAAGATCGCTGAGATGGTCGAGAGCAAGAAGATCGAGGGTATCGCATATATCAACGACGAAACTACAATGAAGGGTGTGCGCATCGTTATCCGTCTCAAGAAGGATGCGAACTCGAATGTGGTGCTCAACACTCTCTTCAAATATACACCGCTTCAGTCAAGCTTCTCGGTGAACAACGTTGCCCTTGTGAACGGACGTCCGCGTACGCTCAACCTCAAGGACCTCATCAGGTACTTCGTGAAGCATCGTCATGAGGTGATTCTCCGCAGAACAAAGTTCGATCTTGATAAGGCACAGAAGAGAGCTCACATCCTCGAGGGACTCCTCAAGGCGCTTGATGTCATCGATGAGATCATCAGAATCATCAGAGCTTCTAAGTCTGTGGAAGAGGCTAAGACAGAGCTCATGTCTGCATTCGGATTCTCTGAGGCACAGGCTACAGCCATCGTCGAGATGAGACTTCGTCAGCTTACAGGACTCGAAAGAGAGAAGCTCCAGAGTGAGTATGACGAGCTTATGAAGTTCATCCGTTACTGCGAGGATGTACTTGCAAACGTTGACCTCCAGATGGGTATCATCAAGGATGAGACAATGGAGATGAAGGAGAAGTACGGAGACGAAAGACGTACGGAGATCGCTCTTTCTGCAGAGGAATTCAATCCTGAAGACTTCTATGCAGATGAGGATGTTGTCATCACCATCTCGCACCTCGGATACATCAAGAGGACATCCCTCACCGAATACCGTCTCCAGAACAGGGGAGGAGTCGGAATGAAGGGAAGCGCGACCCGTGACGAGGACTTCATCGAGCACATCTATGTGGCGAACATGCACAGCACCATGCTCCTCTTCACTCAGAACGGACGCTGCTACTGGCTCAAGGTCTACGAGATTCCTGAGGGCTCACGTGCTTCGAAGGGACGTGCCATCCAGAACGTGATCAACATCGAGCCTGACGACAAGATCAAGACATATCTCAATGTCCGCAGTCTCAAGGATGAAGACTATGTAAACAATACATATGTCGTTCTCGGAACAAAGAAGGGTATCATCAAGAAGACATCCCTCGAGGCTTATTCGCGTCCTCGTACAAACGGTGTGATCGCAATCACCGTACGTGACGGAGACGAACTCCTCGAGGCTGTTCTCACTACCGGTCACAGCGAAATCCTCCTTGCAGGACGCAAGGGTCGCTGCTGCCGCTTCGACGAGACAGATGCAAGGGCTCTCGGACGTACTGCTTCCGGAGTTCGTGGTATAAATATTGATGAGGATGATGAGGTTGTGGGAATGATAACCTATGATCCTGCAGCTGAAGATGCTGCAAACCACACGATTCTCGTTGTCAGCGAACACGGATACGGAAAGCGTACCGACTTCGATGAGTACCGCAAGACCAGCAGAGGTGGAAAGGGTGTGAAGACCTTGAATATCACGGATAAGACAGGTTCTCTTGTCGCAATCAAGAATGTCACCGATGAGAATGACCTGATGATCATCAACCGTTCCGGTCTCACAATCAGAATGGCAGTCTCAGGAATCAAGGTGGCAGGGCGTGCAACTCAGGGCGTACGCCTCATCAACATCAAGGATGGTGACTCTATCGCAGCTGTTTCTGCCGTGAACAAGAGCGAAGATGAGAATGCAGAGGCACAGGTGGCCGAGCAGGCAACAGAGCAGACTCCTCAGTCACAGGAACAGAATAACGAATAAACTACTTAATACCTATCAATTATGAAGAGAATTTTGATTGCATTGGCAGTTATCCTGTCACTTCAGGTGGCCGATGCTCAGGTAAAGTCTCCTGAAGCAGTGAAGAAGGCTGTCGAGGGAGCTGAGGCAGCAGCCCAGAATCCAAAGAAGAACATCAAGCCTGCAACCTGGATCAAGCTTGCCGAGTCTTACATGGAGGCATATAACAATCCGGCAGGTGCTGCCTGGGTAGGTGCTTCAAAGCAGGAACTCCAGCTCATCCTTGCAGGAGAGCAGCCTCTTTCAGTCGAGGTGGTTGAACTCAATGGCGTGCCTTACACAAAGGAATCATTCGCAACAAGAGATTATTACTTCAACCAGAACGGCGTTCTTGAGATCATCAAGGTTACAAAGCCTATCTATGAAAATGCTCTTGCAGAGGCAGTAAAGGCATATTCCAAGGCTAACGAGGTTGACCTCAAGCAGTCTAAGACAAAGGACATCAACGCCGGTCTTGAGAGCATTGCAAGGAAATATCTTGACGAGGGTATGACAAGCTATATGCTCGGAGATCTCGCTGGCGCAAGCGTATGTTTCGAGAATGCTGTCAATGCATCTGCAACGGCTCCTCTTTCAAAGGTGGACACTACTTCTCTCTACAATGCAGGTTTCACCGCATGGATGGTTCAGGACTATGAAAGAGCCAAAGGCTTCTTCGAGTCTTGCATCGAGAACGGCTACTACCACGAGGACGGTGATGCATTTGCAAAGCTTGCCGACACTTATGGAAAGCTCGGCGACAAGGAGAAGATGGTTGCTGTCCTTGAGAAGGGATTCGGACTTTATCCACAGAGCCAGAGCATCCTTATCGGACTCATCAACTACTATCTTGAGAACAAGCAGAATCCTGAGAGACTCTTTGAACTGATTGCCATGGCCAAGACTAACGAGCCTGACAATGCTTCACTCTACTACGTT
>JBGUTV010000006.1:0-65089 GCA_045133255.1 Candidatus Cryptobacteroides sp. | reverse complement strand
ACAGCCCACACCAAAGGATATGTAGAAACCCACTAAGGGCTGTACAAACCAATGATGTGGTGCCATTGCCTATTATCTTCATGCTAAAAATTAAAGTTGCGAAGTTTAATCTAAGAAGATAATTTCAATAACACCTTTTGTCAAAATGTCCTTCCTTGCCATTGCTGGCTCGGAATTGCGACAAATTTAACAAAAAGATGTGAATGTATTATGTTTTCCTTACAGAAAAATCAGAATGCCAAACAGTCATAAGTCTCCAATATCTCTTCCTGTCTCAGACCAAGGTAACGCTTGGTGATTGCGATGCTGCTATGATTAAACAGTTCCATCAGCTTGACAAGTGCGAGTTCGGAGTTTTCACTGTTCATGTTGTACACTTGTCTGCCAAAGGTCTTGCGGAGGGAGTGACAGCTAAAGTTCTTCACTTTCAAGCGGTATTTCTTCTTTATCTCTTTCAGGATTACGTTGATTCGCTGGATTGTGAAGACTGTGCCTTTCTGACTTACCAAGATGTATGAGGTGTCTTTCAACGGTTGGATATGTTCGTAACACTCTTGTATATGCTGTTGCAGTTGAGGGTTCAATCGGAGTACTCTTTTCTTTCCTGTCTTTTTCTCCGTTATCGTAAATTCCTCGGTATTGAGAATCTGCTCCCACCTCAGAGCGAGAATGTCTGAGATTCGTAATCCCGTGAAACAGCCTATTGCTATGAGAAGCGACATCTTGTAGTTCTTGTCTTTAGCTAATTTGCGAATGAGGTTCATTGCATCAGACCAGACAAGATAGTCTGCGGTTGTGGTTGAGTATTTCAAGCTCATAAATGTTCGGTTTTATAGTTAAACAAACAAAAGTGAATGTTCCTTTGAGAATCAATTTCGTAATTCGTTGATAATCAGCAGAACATTCACTAATATAGAAAGTGAGTATTTTAGATTTGCCCATCATCAGCGAAACTGTAGCAATTCTCCCGTGTGTAGATGATATGGTCTAGCACTTGGATATCCAGCAGTTTTGCGGCTTTGGTAATCTGATTGGTAGTCTTGATGTCTGAAAGGCTTGGCGTTACATTTCCGCTTGGGTGATTATGTGCAAGTATAATCCCTACAGCATTTGCAAGTAATGCACCTTGCAGGATTGTACGGACATCGCAACAGGTGCTAGCCAGCCCTCCCTCAGAAATGGTTCTGCAACCTAAGACATGATTATTCTGATTCAGATAGAGAACCTTGAAAGTCTCTATATAGTCAAGTGTACCATCATCGTGAGTTTTCAGCATTACCTTGTATGCGTCCTTTGCATCACGTACCTTTGTCCGCTTATCGTACGGAACAGTGTTTCTGTAAGACAGTTGCACCTCTGCCACCTTGAAATCTGTGTTCATTGTCATTTAGTTAATAGGTTAATAAAAAAGAGGACACCCAAGCGGATGCCCTCTCTGATAGGTAAACGCACTCCTAGCCCAAGAACCAAGAGTATTCAGAATCTCCCTGCAAAGCCTTGCATATTCCTACGGTCACTTCTGTAGCATTGATGCCACGCTGAACATAGCTATCTATGTAGCTGCTCTTGTTCGCTTCTGTGAGAAGATTGTGGAAATCAAACATGGATATCGTGCTGTCCTTCGCTCCGAAATTCGGATTGTTGTAGTAGTCACGGCACACATTGTTAATCTGACTGTCAGTGATGAGAAGCTTAGGCACTCTACGCTGCAAGTAGCTAGGTAATGCTTGATAAAGTCTCATCCTGCCAACAATCTGTGCGAATTGTGATTCTGTGAGCCTTGTCTGTGTAAGGGTATGCAACAGCTGTATGTCTCTTTCGAGGTTGAAACTGTTGAACAGCTCCAGCACAGCTTTGTAAAGGTCATGTATTGACATCACCTCAATAGCCAAACGGACACCCTCACCTGTGAGCACCTGATTCGAGCACACATTCACACGCCAACCAATAAAGACGGTGAATTTCTCCATTCCACGATTGGCACGATAGAGGTTCAAGTCTGAATAGTTACGGACACCTCCAATGCAGAGTTCCAATCTCTGACCAGCAATGCACTCATGCAAGCTAGGAATGGTGAAGGCAAACGCCAACCGCTGATAGAACTGTGTCTTCTCTGATTCCAGCAGTTCGCTTGACCTCTTGCCAAGTGCAGATGGGATGCGACCACGCACAATGTGAGAGACACGAATCTCAGGAGTGTTGACAGTCTCTCCAGCGAAGATGTTGCACGCTGCATCGTGGACTGTCTGAATGAAGTCTTGGTGAGAGATAGTCAGCTCTTGGTTCGCCCAAGTAGGCACTACACACTGTTCTGCAAGTTCTTCGAGAGTGATAGCGTTTGTGTTAGCTTCAAGGAAGTTCACGCTTGATGGTTCTAAGTTGAAATCGTTCATGATGGTAAATGATTAAATGGTTATTAACTAATTATCCTGTAAATATTTAACCCTTATCAGATTACTAGTTTTTATATTTACTCAAGTACCTTTTGCGGATATAACTCGCTACTTTCTGAAAGCATTCTTTTCTATAGTTTCTCAAGGGGCGGAGAAATCAGCATATCCACTCACGTGTGAAACACAGGGGGATTTTAGCAAAATAGTGAATGCTCAATTTTGCAGGTATGGGAGCTTTATGATCATATTAGCTAATGAGGTATGAAATTTTAGTAGGGGTTATATAGTCTGAACTTTGATCCAATATGGAGGGGGTTTCAATTTCGGGCATTTTGGGGAGGCATATTCCTGTACCCATTAAAAATCAAGAGCCATAAGTAATTGCTTACCTACGGCTCTGTAACTATTAACTATGTATGTTATTATGCGATTTCGTCAATTATCTATATTCTCAGGGACATTTTCGTTAATTTCTGTTCTGGGTATAGAAAGACAGAAAAATCAAAGTTTGTCCCTGCCTAACTAAATGATCGCACTCACTATTCGGTAACCTCTTTTCCCATTACGCTTAAATGAAACTGCTTGAAAGTAATCAAGGATAATGCTTGGTTTTATCTCCTTTTCGGGGTGGATGTTCAAGGTCTCAAAGATCCTCGTAATCTCATTAACTATTGTCTCGTTCAGATAGTCTCGACCAATAGAGAACTTATTTTTAATCAGTCGCACGACCTTGTTTCCCTTGCGTTGTGCCAAGATGATGTCTGCATTCATCTTCTTTTGATTGTACCTCAATTCCTCGATTCTTTCTTTGCCCAAGGCTTCGTAAGCATCCACTATGAATGGGTCGATCTTTCGCATATTGTTTTTGAAGTCTAAGGCGTATTCAGAGGTAGGTTCTTCAATGGTGGAAAGAAGCTCAACCATTTTCCTTCGCTTATCCTTTACTGATCGTGCAGCTCTTACGATCTTCAGTTTATCATCATCTTCGTTGTAGTCACAAAAGGTGAAAGTGGGATTGAAGAAATGGCACTCCTTGTACCACTCCATAATAGAGGTTCGTGATTGGTATTTTCCCTTTGCCAACACAGCGTTAATCTCATTATCTATGGCAAACCAATTCTTAGTAAAGTCGGGATATAGGAACTTGTGGAATGGGAGAGTTTTCAGAGCTTCACCGAAAGCGAAACGGCTCTCCCTTGTATCTGCACTATTATATAAAGTGTTGATTGTTTCATATGCAAATTCATGTGCTGAGATTTCCCATTCGATCTGGGCTCTGTCCTTTTTCACGATCTCCGGATTCACTTTATATATATGGGTAGCCGAGTTTACACCGTTGCGGAATCTTCCACATATCTGTATGCAGTCTGTATCAATGTCAAGAATTGTATATTCTGCCGTGTATGGATCTGTAATCATTACCAAGTCAGGCTTGTAATCTAAATCTAGATCAAAGGCAGTGAAGAAACGTCCTGTGAAGAAATTGTACTTTTTCATAGTACCTGATTCCCACTCCGAGTAGGCATTTGAGAAAGCGTATTCGTTCTTTAACTTTCTTCTACTTTTCGGAGCACAATAGACTGAGGAATCTTCCAATAGGTTAAAGTGCTTCATCAGTGAGTAGATTGTAACTACAGAGTTGACAAAGAAACAGACTGTACCATTGTGGTTTTTCAGATATTCCTCCACAGCTTTAGCTATATTATATGTATGGGTGACTGTTATATCTTGCCTATAGTCGTAATCCGCTTCAATATCTTCTGTGAAAAACAGGTCTTCCTCAAATCGTGGGTCACTGAATCCGATAGGGGTCGCAGACACCAAAGCCTTTCGCTTGAACAGGAAGAAGTCGTTCATAGGCATTACGATGTCTATTCTGTAATCGACATCCGTAATCAGCTGGTGGCACTCATCCATCAGCAAGAAGAAGTCAGCATAGATATTGATTCCTAACTTCTCGCAAGCGGACTTCACTTTGCAGAAACTCTCAGGGGTAGTCATGATCTTACGGAGTTCATTACTTGCAAGGTATTCAAGGACTTTGTGCTCCTTAACACCCTGATAGACTCCTAACAGGTTCGGATGTTTACCGCACTTGCTGAGGATCACGGGAACATTCGGAACTATGATGATTGAGTTCCTGTCCGTATTGAGTTCCAAGGTGGTCGCTCCACAGCCAGGAATCTTCTTTGATAGTATGCAGTCTGAGGGAATTTCTTTCATTATGTCTGAAAGATATTGTCCTTTGGTTAATGTTATCATAATCCTTTATCGTTTAAGTAGTCCATGAAATCATCGGTCTTTCGGATGCTGAAAAACAGCTTGCCGAACTTGAACAATCCTCGGATCTTCACGAAAGGCTGTGTCTCTCTAAGGAATGGTATGCAAGCAATATTGCACTTGCTATCTACCAACTCCTTGACCTTGCTTTCTTGGAAGTCCTCATATGTGAACCTTGAAATATCCGAAGGGAACACACCGAAGTCCTCATATTCGCCTGTCTGTAGGTAGTTCAGAATCCACTGCCAACTGCTTTCGTTGAGTTGGTAGCGAAGTCCTGTAACTCCTTGACTGCTTATCCATGCTTCATCCTCGACACGGATGCTCAGTTGCTTGCCTTGTCGCATCAGCATTTTTAGCTCGCGATGTGCAGCTTCGTTGTTATAGGTGGATGGAAATGTTATTGCTTGCATATCGTTAAAGTTTAGAGGGAGATTGCTCTCCCTCTGGGTTCTAAGGTTAGGCAGCCTTGAGGACTTCTGTGATCATGTTCTCAATCTCCTCAGTTCTCTTAAGATAGAACTTAAATTCTTTCTGATATCCAATGCGGAAGGTTGCACAGATGTATCTGTCACCTTTCTTAGTTACAAGGTCAGCGTCAAACTGACATCTGAATGGGGAATGGAGGAACTGACTGAATATGTCGATTCTCGGATCGACTTCCGATGCACTGATTGGGTGCTCCTCTTGGCTGTAGCCCTCAAGTGAGCCAATTTGGCCACAGACTATTGCATTAAGCATGCACTCAATAAGTTTACCATCTGCATAAGTTTCATAAGTGTTGGTAAACTTGTTATGAAGATTCATTCTTACAATCATCTTGAGGAAACCATCCTCATTCTTGAATCTTACTGTTACGGCCTGTGGGATCGCCATAAAGGCGTTGAAGATATCCTTGACAACCTGAGTGTCAACGGTGGCAGTCTTGGCTACTGAATCTTTGCCATAGACCTTAGAAAAATCAATAAAATTAGTCATATTATTAGTAGTATTAGAGTTATTTACTTCGTTATTTACCTCTGGAAGAATTACAGTTGTATTCATAATCTTCTACGCTTGACCTGTACAGCATTAGGTTTTAAAGATTAAACAATATTTCAATCTCCAACGGGCGCCTAAGTTGTCGATTGTAGTTGGAAGCGTCTTCTCTGGTGCTGATTACTCTTGATTCGCACTTACTGTTCTTCGGTGGGAACGTCCTTACTTCGTACAGAACTTAACTATTAGGAAATGAGTAATAACGACCATTCGATAGTCGCTTGAACCTTATTATATATAAGGTGTTGCGCGTCGCCCGATCCCTCGGGAGGCGCACGGTTTTTCTCGCCAGCATGTCAAAGAACTGATGCAAAGGTATAGCAGTTCTAGCCGTTTTGTCAGGAATAAAAATTAGCGGATTTCTATTCCCCCAACTGCGCTTTTGGGGAACTCTCCAGCTCTTGGAGTGATCCACTTTCCTGTCAGCTTTTCAATGAACTCTTACCGTTTGACGCCGCAATTTAGGCATAATAGTGACCCGCGATAGGGAATAAAAAAATCCGCTATTCTATTCCCCTTTGCGGAAAAATGAATAACGGATTCGCTGTAAAGTATTGTAATTTAATAGACTACAAATTCCGGATAAACACTGCTTATGTTGTTTGGATATTGATAATCTTTGTATTGTTTGAGAAAAGCTTTCAAAGTTTCGTTCTCTATTTCAGTCCATGATTCGTTTCTTGACAAATCTGAGAAATAGACCAACTGTCCCACCAAGTCCATTTCTTTTGCGGAGAAATTCGCTCCCTTTTTGCGCTTGAGCTTAATGTGCTCTTGCGTATTGAAAAAACTAAGCAATATCTTAGCAAAGTAAACGATAATCGGTGAATCGGCTATCTGCTTGGTTTCCTCCTCTTGCTCTCTAATGGATAAGGTCTTTGCATCCTCTGTAGTTTCCAGCTGATTGCGTACTGCGTCTGCCAAGAATCGTAAAGCGACAGGAGATTCCACGGACATCTTTTTCTTGCCTGCCTTGAAATTCAGAAGCATAGATTCATTGTCAGCGTCAGAGATCATATCAACCAATGCCTGCAACTGTTCCATTGGTGTAGCCTTTATGGTCAGACCCTCATAGAATATGCTGTTGCAGTAATCAAGTGCAAAGAGGAACAGACACCAAAATTTTTCAGCATCCAATTCAAGATCTTTCAACAAGTGACCTACTGTCTGCCTGTAATCTTTATAAAGGTTCTGCTTCATCAGCTTTCCCTCATTGTATCTGTTCTTGAATATGGCAACAATCTCACTGTAGCCAAACATAGGAGTTTCTATCTTCCTTGCATTCTCGGAAACAGTCTCAACCTTGCTTACATTAACTATATATTTGTAATCATCAACCTCTGGAACATATAGATATTCTACCTCGTTGATGTAATCAAATAACTGAGAATCCTCCCAAGTGATATGATCTTTCATTTCTTTTCTATTGATTAATTACAAAGGTACAAAAAACTCCACCTGCCAGAAACAAGTGGAGCGGAAATTACAGGCTGTCATGCCATAGAGAACGTATCACTAAGTTTATCCATCTGCTCTCCGATGCACTTATCTATCAATTTGGCGTAATGCGTGGTCATTCGTGTGTTGGTGTGTCCCATCATCTTAGAGACAACCTCCAATGATATATTGTTAGCCAATGTCACGGTGGAAGCAAAGGTGTGTCTGCTGGTGTGGAATGTTATCCGCTTGTTGATCTTGCAGAGTATGGCAATGTCCTTTAGATATTTGTTTATGTCTGCTGGATCTTGAATAGGTAGGAGCTTGTCACCTCCTTTGTATTTCTCCAAGATCAATTTCGCTACAGGGAGAAGCGGAATCCTGGATAGAACTCCTGTCTTTATCCTGCGTTTCTTGATCCATATTCGCCCTGCCCCATCTTTCTCAAAGTGTTGTGGCTCCAAGGTCTTGATGTCAATGTATGATAAGCCTGTAAAACATCCGAACAGAAACATATCCCTTGCTCTCTCCAATCGTGGAAGCGGAGTTTCAAAGTTGATGATCTTGCGGAGTTCTTCTTCATCGAGGAAATCTATCTCCACAGGTTCACGCTCTACCTTGTATGTGGCAAATGGGTTGAAGGTCATATAGGAATTAGCGATAGCCATATTAACTATCTTTTTCAGGAGCTTCAAATGCTTGGTCGCAGAGTTCTGTGACATCCCTTTGTCTGTCTTTAGAAAGACGTGGAATGATTGGATGAATCCTATATTCAGTTCACGGAGGAACAGATCAGATCGTTTGTATTTCTGCTCCACGAACTCCTTTAATAATCTATAGGTGTACTCAGACACCCAATAGGTTGCCTTTGACAGACCATTACCTACTAACTTTCGCTGTTCTTCATTGTGCTCTGAGAACACTTGAAATATGGTCTTTTCGTTCAGGGCTTCTACCTTATCTACTACTGCATCACGCAGAAGTCTTGCTGTTATGAGGAAGCCTCTTTGCATTAGCTCAATCTCTTTCAGATAGACTTTGTTCCTCAGCTGGTTCAGATAAGCGTTGAGGAGCTTGGCTTCTGCTGTCTTGCCTTTTGCCTGTTGCTTACCATTGTCCCAATTCTCAGGTTCGATCTTCCTGCCTGTCTGAAATTCTGTCCTTTCTCCGTTTGCTGCAATCAGCATAATGATTGGAGACTTGCCATTTTTGTCTGTTCGCTTCTTTAATCCAAAGAAGATTGTACTGCAATGTTTAATCATAAAAATAAAGTTTGCGGAGTATAATCTTCGATAAATCAGTGACTTAAGGCACTTTTTGTTGCCACTTTTCAAAAATGGCAAATGTGGCAACAAATTGGCAACAGAAACAGGTCATTTTTTAGCCAATTCTCAACCTGTCACAGATGCTTTTTTCTGCTATAGTAAGCTACTGTATAATTCAGATTTCTTCAATCTCTGACCCCACATCCATTATCTATTGCAACCCATAAAAGATAACGAAAGTAAGCATCAGCAACCTCAGCAATCTTCAACCTACCATAAAACAAAAACTCCCGTAACCTATTAGATTACAGGAGTTTGAATATTTAAAGTAATGTAGATTACTTGTTAAGTGCAGTAGCCACATCCACCGCGCAAGCAACTGTACAACCTACCATAGGGTTGTTACCGATTCCGAGGAATCCCATCATCTCAACGTGAGCTGGAACTGATGAAGAACCTGCGAACTGAGCGTCTGAGTGCATACGACCCATAGTGTCGGTCATACCGTATGAAGCTGGACCGGCAGCCATGTTGTCTGGGTGAAGTGTACGACCTGTACCACCACCTGAAGCTACTGAGAAGTATGGCTTGCCTGCGAGCACGCGCTCCTTCTTGTAAGTACCGGCTGTAGGGTGCTGGAAACGTGTAGGGTTTGTAGAGTTACCAGTGATTGATACGTCTACACCCTCGTGCCACATGATTGCTACACCCTCGCGAACGTCGTCAGCACCGTAGCAGTTAACCTTAGCGCGTGGACCGTCGCTGTAAGCGATGCGGCGTACTTCCTTAAGCTCGCCAGTGAAGTAGTCGAACTCAGTCTGTACATAAGTGAAACCGTTGATACGTGCGATGATCTGAGCAGCATCCTTACCGAGACCGTTAAGGATTACGCGGAGAGGCTCCTTACGAACCTTGTCAGCCTTAGCTGCGATCTTGATTGCACCCTCTGCTGCAGCGACTGACTCGTGACCTGCGAGGAATGCGAAGCACTTAGTCTCCTCACGGAGGAGCATAGCTGCGAGGTTACCGTGTCCGATACCTACCTTACGGTCGTCAGCTACTGAACCAGGGATACAGAATGCCTGGAGACCGAGACCGATAGCCTCAGCTGCCTCAGCTGCGTTCTTGCAGCCCTTCTTGATTGCGATAGCGCAACCTACTACATATGCCCACTTTGCGTTCTCGAAACAGATTGGCTGAGTCTCCTCACATGTCATATAAGGATCAAGACCATACTGATCGCAGATTGCGTTTGCCTCCTCGATAGAAGCGATACCGTTCTCGTTGAGCACTGCGAGGATCTGAGCCATACGGCGATCCTGGCTTTCGAATTTTACTTCTCTAATCATATTGTCTTTCCTCCTTATTATTCGTGACGTGGGTCAATGTATTTAACAGCACCGGCCTCCTCAGAGAAACGGCCATATGTTCCTGTTACCTGTGCGAGAGCCTCATTAGCGTCTACACCCTTCTTGATGAGATCCATGAAGCGTCCGAGGTGTACGAACTGGTAACCGCAGATCTCGTCGTTCTTGTCGAGTGCGAGAGTCTTGATGTAACCCTCTGCCATCTCGAGGTAACGAGGACCCTTAGCGAGTGTACCATAGAGAGTACCAACCTGTGAACGGAGACCCTTTCCGAGGTCCTCAAGACCTGCACCGATCATAAGACCACCCTCAGAGAAAGCTGACTGAGTACGTCCGTAAACGATCTGAAGGAAGAGCTCGCGCATTGCAGTGTTGATAGCGTCGCAAACGAGGTCAGTGTTGAGAGCCTCAAGGAGAGTCTTGCCAGGAAGAATCTCAGATGCCATAGCAGCTGAGTGAGTCATACCTGAGCAACCGATTGTCTCTACGAGAGCCTCCTGGATGATACCTTCCTTAACGTTGAGGGTAAGCTTGCAGGCACCCTGCTGAGGTGCACACCAGCCAATACCGTGAGTAAGGCCAGAGATATCAGTAATCTGCTTTGATTTTACCCACTTTCCTTCTTCAGGAATTGGAGCCGGACCATGGTTTGGTCCCTTCTTTACGCAGCACATCTGCTGCACTTCGTGTGAATAAACCATAATAGTACTATTGTTTTATAAAACGTTGTTCTCAAAATCACGCAAAGATAATAATTTTTCTGAAAGAGAAATGAATGATATTCGTTATATTTGCATATAGATTCCCGCCAAACAAAGAATGACGGATATGGCAAAGTTCAAGATCGACAGCGAATACAGACCTTCGGGAGACCAGCCGTCCGCAATCGAAGGAATATGCAGCGCTCTGAATCAGGGCGTTGACTCTGTCACTTTACTCGGTGTGACTGGATCAGGCAAGACCTTCACCATGGCCAATGTCATCGAAAAGCTTCAACGCCCTGCTCTGATACTGAGCCACAACAAGACCTTGGCAGCTCAGCTCTACGGCGAATTCAAGTCATTCTTCCCGAACAATGCTGTAGAATATTTCGTATCATACTACGACTACTACCAGCCGGAGGCATATCTCCCGGTCACCGACACATATATTGAAAAGGACCTGAGCATCAATGACGAGATCGAGAAGCTCAGACTCAGCGCAGCATCTTCCCTACTCTCAGGACGACGTGACGTAATCGTGATTTCCAGCGTTTCCTGCCTGTACGGCATCGGAAACCCCGCTGACTTCCACGAACAGACTGTACACATAAAGAGAGGTGAGCAGAGAAGCATGACACGCTTTCTATATCAGCTGGTCGATGCACTCTACAGCCGCACTGAGACCGACTTCAAGAGAGGAACATTCAGAGTCCGTGGCGACACAGTCGACATCTGCATCGGTTACGGCGAAAACGCAGTCCGCATCGAATTCTTTGGCGATGAAGTGGAGCAGATATCTGTGATTGACCCTGTCAGCGGGGCCTTTCTGGAAGAACTTGACCAGATTTCGATCTACCCTGCAGGAAACTTCGTGACCACCAAGGAGAGAAGCACAAAGGCAATCAGCCAGATTCAGGACGACATGATGGCACAGTGCGAGTATTTCCATGAAATAGGCAAGCATCTGGAGGCAAAACGATTGAAGCAGAGGGTCGAATATGACCTTGAGTTCATAAAGGAGATGGGATATTGTCCTGGAATAGAAAACTATTCGCGATATTTCGATGGCCGCAGCGAAGGCATGCGTCCTTTCTGTCTGATCGACTATTTCCCTAAGGACTTCATCACATTCATCGATGAGAGTCATGTGACCTTGCCACAGATCAGAGCAATGTACGGAGGCGACCACTCAAGAAAATCAGTCCTTGTAGAATACGGATTCCGTCTTCCGGCAGCTGCAGACAACAGACCACTGAAATTTGATGAGTTTGAAGCGATCACCGGACAGAAGGTCTTCGTCAGCGCAACACCGGCCGACTACGAACTTCAGAAATCCGAAGGACTTGTAGTTGAACAAGTCGTACGACCTACCGGTCTTCTGGATCCACCTATTGAGGTGCGTCCTACCAAGAATCAGGTCGATGATCTCCTTGAAGAGATCCGCAAACGAGCAGAACTTGACGAAAGGGTGCTCGTCACGACTCTGACAAAGAGAATGGCGGAGGAACTGGATAAATATTTCACAAAGATGGGAGTCCGATGCCGCTACATCCATTCGGATGTGGACACTCTCGAGAGAGTGGAGATTATCGAAGATTTCAAGAACGGTCTCTTCGATGTGCTCATCGGAGTGAACCTGCTCAGGGAAGGCCTGGACATTCCAAGCGTATCCCTTGTAGCTATCCTGGATGCTGATAAGGAGGGATTCCTGCGAAGCGACAGAGCCTTGACTCAGACAGCCGGACGCGCAGCTAGAAATGTGAACGGACTTGTGATAATGTATGCCGACAACATCACGGATTCGATGCAGCGCACAATCTACGAGACGGACCGCCGACGCAGCAAACAGATGGAATACAACAAACTGAACGGAATAACGCCAACGCAGGTAGCCGTCAAGAAGAACGTTCTTCTCGAGGATGCCGGAACCGTGGAAAAACAACGCAATCCACGATTGGAGAACACCGTGACAGGAAAGGTAAGTGCTGCAAACTCCTACGACGCCCCTACATATATACCTGACCCGACTGATCTCGGACGCGGTTCTGTGAGTGTAGGACTTGGACATGACTCCAAGAGGGAGTCAAACTCAGCATATGTGGACGGATATTTGCAGGCAGATCTCGCCGCTGTGCTTCAGGACCCTGTAATCAGGTCCATGAGCCGGTCACAGGTCGAGAAGGCAGCGGAGACGGCCAAGAAGAACATGCAGAAGGCAGCAGCAGACCTTGATTTCATGGCAGCCGCCAAGTATCGCGACGAAATGTGGGCTCTGCAGCAATATCTCAAAGTCTGGAAAGTTTAAAACAGAAAGATTATGAAAGAGTATATAGAGAATTTATTTCCAAGATATGATGAAGCCGGCAAGGAAATGATCCTGAAGGCTTACAACATCGCAGATGAGGCTCTGAAAGAGCATAAGAGAAGCAATGGAAATCCATTCATCGAGCATCCTGTAGCTGTTGCAAGGATTGCATGTGACGAGATCGGTCTTTCTGCAGAATGCATTGCTGCGGTTTTCCTTCATGAGGCCACCAGATTCTTCCCAGAGACAGAAGTACCTAAGGGGGCATTCGGACAAGACATTATGACACTGGTAGACGGCCTGAACAAAATTTCCACCATCAACCCTAAGGACACAAGACTTGAAGCTGAAAACTACAAGAAACTTATCGTATCATATTCGAAGGACCCTCGCGTTACCGTTCTCAAGATTGCAGACAGGCTCGAAGTGATGCGCTCGCTCGACATGTTCCCGAAACTGTCCCGCGAAAGAAAGGTTCTGGAAACAATGATGCTGTATATTCCTCTTGCCCACCAGCTCGGACTCTACAATATCAAGAGTGAGATGGAAGACATATACTTCCGTCATGCAGACCCTGAGCAGTACAGAGCCATCACAAACAAGCTCAAGAGCACAGAAAGGGACAGGCAGAAGCTTATGACCCAATTCATCGAGCCGTTGAAGCAGAAACTCTCAGACGAAGGAATATCATATAAACTGAAGGTGCGCACCAAGACAGCGCTCTCCATATACAAGAAGATGCAGAAGCAGAAAGTATCTTTCGAGGGAGTGTTCGACGTATTTGCAATCCGCTTTATAATCGACTGTGAAGCAGACAGAGAGACAGAACACGCACTATGCTGGAAGGTATTTTCATATGTGACCGAGGAGTATGAATCCGACACCAAGCGTCTGAGAGACTGGATATCGAATCCTAAGCCTAACGGATATGAATCTCTTCATATCACGGTAAAGAACCGTGAAGGAAGTTATCTGGAGGTGCAGATCAGAACAAAGAGAATGGACGACATGGCCGAAAGCGGACTTGCTTCGCATTGGTCATACAAGGGAATACGACACGAAGCCACCCTTGACAAATGGCTTACGGCAGTACGCAGGGCACTCGAGAGTCCGCTGGGATCAGACGGCGACCCAATGGCAGCTTACTACGAGGACGATCTGCTGGAAATGCCGACAAAAGAGGTATTTGTGTTTACTCCAAGTGGAGAGCTCCGCAAACTTCCTGCAGGTGCCACCGTACTTGACTTCGCTTTCGACATTCATTCCGGTCTGGGAATCAAGTGCACCGGAGGCAAGATCAACGGCAAGGCTGTGCCTATCAAGGAGAAGCTCAAGACCGGAGATATAGTGGAGATCATGTCCGGCAAGAACCAGAAGCCTTCCGCAGACTGGCTGAACTTTGTCGTGACCAATAAGGCCCGCACCAAGATCAAACAGAAGATGAGCGAGGCTGAGTTCCAGAAAGCGGCAGACGGCAAGGAGATCCTGAGCCGAAGGCTGAAGAACTGGAAGATGGAAGTCGACGACGAGACAATGGCCGCATTGCTGAAGAAATATCAGTTCAAGACCCTTAATGCTTTCTACGCAGCCATTGGAGATGAGACCTTTGATGTAGCTACAGTCAAGACCTTTGTCCAGGAAATGGCAAACCAGACTGTTGAGACTCCGGTGCAGGACGGAAAGGTCAAATCAGGCATGACCTCCAGCAAAGGAAATGACGACATCCTGGTAATCGACGCAAAGAACGTAAGGGGAATCGACTACCGAATGGCACGATGCTGCAACCCTGTGTTCGGAGACGACGTCTTTGGTTTTGTAACACGTACTGAAGGCATAAAGATCCATAGAATGTCATGTCCTAATGCCGCAAGACTTCTGGAGATGTATCCATACAGGATTCAGAAGGTAAAATGGAGCGAGACTCCTAGCAGCGGAAATTTCCAGACAGGTCTTAGAGTCGTAACTGCACTTGAGCCGTCAGTCATCAACGAAATAATGGACGTTGTAAACTCATTCAGGGCATCTATCCGAATGTTCAACGTCAGCGAAAATGACCGTCAGGGAACATATGACATAACTATGAAGATTGCAGTGCCAAGCAATCTTGAGCTGGACAAGGTCATCTCAATGATCCGAAACAAGAAGAACGTACTGAAAATAAATAGAATGTAATGGAAATAAACATCGAAGAAAGAGTTGAAAAGGCAAAGAAACTCTTCAAGGAAGACGGTTACAACTGCTGTCAGGCCGTGGTTCTGGCATATAATGACGTATTCGGTCTGGACGACAAGACGGCTGCATGCATAGCATCAGGTTTCGGAGGAGGAATGGGACGCATGCGCGAAGTATGCGGCAGCGTAAGCGGAATGGTGTATCTCTGCGGCTTGATCTCCCCTGCCGACAACCCGGCAGATAAAGCAGCAAGAACAGCAAATTACGCATTGGTACAGGAAGTTGCGTCAGAATTCAAGGCAATCAACGGTTCCATCATATGTCGCGAACTCCTGGGGCTTTCATCATGCACCCAGAAACAGTCAGGCTCAACTGATGTCCACGGCATTCCTGAATCCCCAGAGCCTTCAGACCGCACTCCGGAATACTATAAAAAACGCCCATGCGAAGAATTGGTAGGGATTTCTGCCAGAATCATAGGCGAAAAGATAAAAAATATTTAACTTTGTAGGACATAAAACTATTCAAATGGATTACAGCAAAGCACATAAAGCCCATCCATGGCACGGAATCAGCCTTGGAAAGAACGTTCCGGAAGAAGTAAGGGCCTTCATCGAGATTGTGCCGACTGACACAGTAAAATATGAAGTAGATAAGGAGTCTGGCTATCTTTCGCTTGACCGTCCTCAGAAATTCTCAAATATAGTACCGTCACTCTACGGTTTCCTTCCAAAGACCTACTGCGGTCCAAAAATGGCGGAACTTACCAACAAGGCATTGGTAAGATTCGATGTGGAAGGCGACGGTGACCCACTTGATATCTGTATCCTTACAGAGAAGGACGTAACACATGGAGACATCATTGTGAATGCCCGTCCTATCGGAGGTCTCAGACTTCTTGACCACAACCAGGCTGACGACAAGATCATCGCTGTTCTCAAAAGCGACGCTGTCTATGGCATGATGACTGACATCGAACAGGTTCCTGCTGACATTATCCGCAGACTTATTCATTATTTCAGCACTTATAAGGACATCCCTGGAGAACACACAAGCCGAATGCAGTTCATCAGCATCTATGGTCCGGAAGTAGCAAAGGAAGT
This sequence comes from Candidatus Cryptobacteroides sp., assembly GCA_045133255.1. GTDB lineage: Bacteria > Bacteroidota > Bacteroidia > Bacteroidales > UBA932 > Cryptobacteroides. Next base: position 49,028 of record JBGUTV010000006.1, on the reverse strand, counting down.
GATCACCAGATCAATGGAAGACTACGACGATTACATTGCTGCAAAATAAGAACACTTATTTACTATATATAATAAGGGGCATCTCGAAGAGACGCCCCTTATTATTTTATGATGCCATTCTGACTAGAAAGCGAATATAAACCTGACTCTGGCAGTTGCACTTTTCAGTTTTCCTCCCTGAAGTGAACCTGTCATTGGATTTACTGTAGCTGCATTTGCCTTTGAGAGTTCATTCTCCGACACAGTCCAATATGCTTCATTTTCCAATACAGAACCTCCCGCTGCCTGCAATGATGCATTGATGACACCTACATTTGAATATATGAGTTCCATCTCAGAGATGGAAGGAATGTAAAGATCCGATACCGATGCTGGTTTCTGGATTGAATAAGCTGTAAGCGCCTCAATAATTCCGGAAGTATATGCGTTATGAGCTATATATCCCTTAAGCGCCATAGTGTTATTATATCCCAGAAGAAGCTTGGCATACTCATTCTTCACATAAGACCATGCACCTCCATCATAGTATGTACCTGTTGTATTCTGATAGCCATTTGACAAAGCCCAGTCATTCACATAACCTGCTGAATATTCTGAACTCCAATTGCCGGAAGACTCACCCAATACCATAACAAGACCATGCGTACATTCGGCAGGAAGCAATTTATCAGTTGAAGTGGCATTATCTCTGGCAATGACAACGCCTATCACGGTCTTTCCGTTCTCCAGCGATGATGATATCGTACCATCACTATAGAAGTAGTCTCCTACAGAAACTGCACTTTCCGGCTGCTTCACAGTAACCGTACAAGTTGCAGACTTGTGTGCAGAAGTCTCTGGAACACTCCAAGCTCCTGATGTAGTCACTGTGACCTCAACTGTTCCGGCAGAAACAGCAGTCAACTTGCCGTTCTGGTCAACCTTGACAATATTCTCATCCTGTGATGTCCAGGTCAGCGTCTTGTCATATGGATCCATGCCAGGTACATCAGAAGTGAACTCTGGAATGATCGTAGCAGATCCTCCGACCTCCATTTCACATGTCTGCGGCAAAGAGACTGATTCAACCCAATAAGGATGAACATTGACTGTAAATGTCCTCTGAAGCGTAGTCAAGATACTCTCAGACTGCGTAGGACTCACATAGAAACCTACATAATAGGTACCAGGAGTACCTGTCTGGAATACTCCGGCATCTGAAACAGGCACACCAAATGCCGGCATTGCACGAAGATTGAGCGATTCCGGTATTACCTTAGGAGCGAGATTCCATGCTTCCCCTGTCTTAAGAGGTCTGTCCGGAACCGTTGCAACGATATCCTTAGGCTGGAGCTTGACTACAACAACTGCAAAGTTACGCTCGATTGATCCATCTACGGTACAGGTAATCAACACTTCAGTACCTTTATCTGTTTCAGTCTTCACGCCGGTTACAACTCCGTCAGAAGATACTGTTGCAAACTGTATAGCACTTGATTCCCATACCACAGACTCAGGCTGCGCTCCCATAGGAACAGTTGAAACAGCAAGCTTCATGGATGCATTCTCCTCCACATACCACACACCGGCATGATAAATACCGCCGTCCTGCTGCACGATCTCAAAATCCTTGATAGCAGAATTGGCAACCGTAACCTCTATCTGAGCTGTTACATTTGACAATTCCTCAGAACCATCCCATGACTTAGCCTTTGCTGTGATTACAGATGTACCGACACCCACATACGAGAGTTTTCCATTTGAATCAACCTTAACCACACTCTCGTTGGACGAATACCAGTTGACACCGCCGAAATCGGCATTTGCCGGTGCTGTTGCCCTAGCCTCAAGCACGATAGGAACATCTGCAACAGATGTGCTGATCTTAGGACCGGCTGTTATTTCTATAGCAGTAGGATCGATTCCTGTCACAACTACCGGGAGCTCGCCAATTGCCGCACCCCACTCCGAAGAGCTGGCAACGACTGCCACTACAGAAGAGCCTATTGACAATGCCGAAAGCATTCCCTTATCATCAACCGAGATATTGTCCTCAGTAACCATCCACTGGTACGAGCCTGTAAAGTCTGCAGGATCCGGAACGGCAGTAAGCTGAACGGAAGTACCCTTGAGAATCTTCAGAGTACCGTCAACTATACCGTCCGCGCTGATTGTCACCTTAGCTCCGCCTGTAGAAGACTTGTCAAGCACCGTAAGAAGAAGTGAGGATGATATTGATTCATATGAATATGTGCCGTCAGACAGTTTTACAGGCCTTTTGAAGCCGTCAGTGGCTGCTGTAATCCTTGCGACGCCACCAGCATTGATTGTTACGACTCCTGTCTTAGGATCGACAGATGCAACTTCCGGTTTATCTGAAGAGAACGTAACAGTCTTCACGCTGGCATTCTCCGGGAATACTGTTGCTGAAAGAGTGAATGAATCATCACCTATGTAGACAATCTTTGTTCCTGCAGGATTAATCTGAAGTTCCTCTACACCCTGAAGTACATTCAGTTCAAAAGAAGCTTCGACACCGGCACCGGATACCTTGACAACTGTCTTGCCTGAAGATATAGGCGCAAGTTCACCTGACTGTGATATTGTGGCAACAGACGGATCAGAAGAAGAGAATGACAGATTTGTCACCTTATCTGAAACATCAGCCCCTGCAGCATCCTTGAATGAAACAGCAAGAGATGCTGATGCATCGCCTACATACATTTCATACTTACCGTCGTGCTTCTTGACCTGCTCATCAAGATTGGTAAATGCAACGGAATTTGCAGCAAATTCACATACTGATACCAGACACACAAGAGAGGCATTACCGCACACAGCAGAAACCTCTACTGGTTCAGCAGTAACCTTCAGTGCCCTGAGTCCACCCTGCGCGTCGACAGCAACAGCCTCAGAATCAGATGAGTACCATTCAACAATAGTCTCAGACTCAGGAAGATCCGAAGGGAGAACCGAAGCTGTCACACTTGCTGTCTCACGCACGAACAGATCTACAGAAGTCTTATCCAAAGTGAATTCCTTTACCATTAAAGTAATCGACTTTGTAAGACCGGCACCTGACACAGTAACCGTCACCTTACCCGGTGCAAGCGCCTTGACCAGTCCATTCTGATCTATCGTTGCAACCTCTTCGCCATTTCTGGACGGAACCGAATCACTTATTGCAAAAACAGGATATGCCAGCTCATTAACCTTTTCTCCTGCTTTATAGAACTTAGGCTGGATCTGATACTCATTTCCGGAATTTACTATCAGAAGGCCATTCTTAATATCGTCATTGAGATCTAGAGCATCTGCCTTGAAGTCAACAACCTCAAGATTGCATGAAGCGGAAACTTCACCTGCCTTGACAGTAATGACGGTCTTGCCTGCCGATACAGCAGTCACGACACCATTCTGCTCAACCTCAGCAATTGAAGCATCGGCGCTTTTCCATATGCACTCTTCATTACTTCCTTTCAGCACGGCATTCAACTGCTGGCTCTGTCCCACAGTCATCTTCATATTTGACCTGTCAAGTTCAAGCAGAACAGTCTGTACAGGCTGATCTTCACCACAGGAAACAAGAGCTATGATAACTGAGGAGACGACAGCAATGAGACGAAATATACTTTTCATAAGTCTTTCAGATTAGTTTGGGCGAACAATCAGATGTATAATTGCTGTATGCTTTCCATAGACAGCCTTAATTGATGCACTGCCTGGCTCAAGAGCGGTAACCTTCGCCTTTGCCCCATCTTCCGGATCAGCTGCAACGACTGCATATTCGAAAGCAGTTGTCGCCCACTGAATCTCATTTGTATCCACATCTGCATCAGCAGGATAAAACACTACCTGAAGTGTCTTCTCCTCACCGGGGCTCATAATGAGCGCGTCAGAAGCATAATCAAGAACCTTGATTTCGAGGCCCTCTGCATCAAGAGGAAGGACTGTCACCTTACACTCCGCAGCTCCAGCCTGATACTTGCAGAAAACGGAAACAGGAGATGTCTCTGTATCATTTTCATTCTTATAGTAAAGCTTCTCTGCCTTTACCACGCCATCTGCAGTCACAGAAACGTATTCAGGCGCGGTAGAATACCACTCGAATTCAGACACATCAGCAGCTGGTACAGTAACCGCCTTCAATTGGATTTCTGAGCCTTTGACAAGTTCGACCTCAGTCTTATCAAGTCTCAAAGCCACGATTTCATTTGAGTCATTGCCACAAGATGAAAGAGCAAGAACGGCAGTGATTGCCACAGAAAGTAAAATATTTCTCATATTCATACGAATGTTATATTCAAATCGTACAAAGATAAGTAATTTAGCACAGCATTCCAATGAGTTACACAAAAAAAGGAGGCTCTAAGCGAGCCTCCTTAAATTTGCTATGTCGTTGACGATTAAGCCTTACCGTTTGAACCAAGAACGTTAACGATCTTGTGCATGTACTGCTTCTTCATGTTGTCACGAGCAGGACCAAGATACTTACGTGGATCGAACTCAGCTGGCTTTGTAGCGAACACCTCGCGGATAGCAGCTGTCATTGCAAGACGTGAGTCAGAGTCGATGTTGATCTTGCATACTGCAGACTCGGCAGCCTTACGGAGCCAAGGCTCAGGAATACCGATAGCAGCCTTGAGGGCTCCACCGTACTTGTTGATAGTCTCAACCTCCTCCTGTGGAACTGATGATGAACCGTGGAGAACGATCGGGAAGCCTGGAAGTTCTCTCTCAACACCCTCGAGAACGTCGAATGCGAGCATAGGAGGTACGAGAAGACCAGTCTCAGGATCAACTGTGCACTGCTCTGGAGTGAACTTGTATGCACCGTGTGATGTTCCGATAGAGATAGCAAGTGAGTCGCAACCTGTTCTGGTAACGAAGTCAACTACTTCCTCTGGCTTAGTGTAAGTGTGGTGGTCTGAGCTTACCTCATCCTCAACACCTGCGAGTACTCCGAGCTCACCCTCAACTGTAACGTCGAACTGGTGTGCATACTCAACTACCTTCTTTGTAAGAGCGATATTTTCCTCATAATCAAGGTGTGAACCATCGATCATAACTGAAGAGAAGCCCATGTCGATACAGCTCTTGCAAGTCTCGAATGAGTCACCGTGATCAAGGTGAAGAACGATCTGTGGGTTCTCCCAACCAAGCTCCTTAGCGAACTCAACAGCACCCTCTGCCATATAGCGGAGAAGGGTCTGGTTAGCATACTGACGAGCACCCTTTGAAACCTGAAGGATAACTGGAGACTTAGTCTCTGCTGCTGCCTGAATGATAGCCTGGAGCTGCTCCATGTTGTTAAAGTTGAAAGCTGGGATAGCGTAACCGCCCTCAATAGCCTTTGCAAACATCTCTTTGGTGTTTACAAGACCAAGTTCTTTGTAAGAAATCATAATTCTATAATTTTTAAAAAATCGTTTACTTGTCACAAAATCCTCGCAAAAATAGTTAATTTTGCCGAAAATTAAAAAAGATTCCTACAACATTTATGAACAACAAGGTAATTATCTTCTCAGCTCCATCAGGAGCAGGCAAAAGTACAATCGTCAATCACCTCCTTGCCCAGTATCCTGAGCTTGAATTCTCGATTTCAGCGACCTCCAGAGCACCTAGAGGACAGGAGCAGCATGGTGTGGAATACTATTTCTTCTCTACAGACGAGTTCCGCCAGCTGATTGCAGAAGACAGCTTTGTTGAGTATGAGGAAGTATATGCCGGATCTTTCTACGGAACATTGAAATCCGAAGTGGACAGAATCTGGGCAAAAGGTCACACCATAATCTTCGACATCGATGTCCAGGGAGGAGTGAACCTCAAGAAATTCTTCGGTGACAAGGCTCTTTCTGTATTCATTCAGGCTCCTTCCGTAGAAATACTTCGCGAAAGGCTGGTAAGTAGAGGCACCGACACAGAAGAAGCCATAGAAAGAAGAGTCGCAAAGGCGGCTTCAGAGATGGAATTCGCTGACGGAAAGTTTGATTACGTCCTAATCAACGATAACCTCCAGACCGCAAAGGCAGAAGCAGAAAAGGTCATCGGAGACTTCCTTTCAAAATAGTCCGCCGGTCAAACAGCCAACGACATCACCATGAGGACAGCAGTATACAGCGGTTCATTCAACCCTCTGCACATAGGTCATCTTGCCATCATGAAGCATCTGACAGGCAAAGGCGGCTATGACTGTGTACGTCTTATCGTTTCCCCTAAGAACCCGTTGAAGGACAGCATCAGCAGCAGTTCCGGAACTGAACGCTACAATGCCGCCAAAGAAGCTGTCGGGCGACATTTCCCGGAATCCGGAAAGGTGACAGTGGACGACATCGAACTGAACATGCCGGAGCCGCATTACACAATCCGCACTCTCGACGAGCTTAAGAAGCAACACCCTGCGGATACATTCACGCTCGTCATAGGCAGCGACAACCTTGCAGACATCCGAAGATGGAAGGACTACAGACGCATACTGTCAGAGTACGGAGTCCTTGTATACCCACGCAGCGGATTTGACACAGATGCAATAAAGACGAATCTCCTTAAAGAAGACCCGTCCTATCGAATTGAAATTCTTGAAGCTGAATTGGTTGACATATCCTCAACAGTCATCCGCGAAGGCATCGCTGAAGGTCAGGATATGTCGGATTGGCTTATGTAGCCCTTACTTTGAAGCAAGTTCTGTTGCTCTCGCCAAAGCAGGAATGATGTGAGGGAAAATATTCTCGCTTCCTATCTCCTGATCTACACCAAACTTCACAAGAGTCTTATTGACACCGTCTGTTACGCCAGAAAGGATGACAGTCACACCTCTCTTACGGGTTCTCTCACAAAGATTCCTCAAGTTGTTCACACCTGTAGAATCCATAAACGGGACCTTTCTCATGCGGATGATGCGAACCTTGGTGTTGCCACCCTTACGGCTCTCGAACTCTTCAAAGCGGCTTGCAAGTCCGAAGAAGAACGGACCATCGATCTCATAGACCTCAACTCCATCAGGAATGGTAAGACGGTCTGTATCCTCCATTGAAGCCTTCTCCATATCCTCTGTTGCAGCGACTTCATTTCCTTCAAGCACTGAGATTGTAGAAGTCTGCATCACACGACGCACGAAAAGTACAATCGCAAGTACCACACCCACCTCGATAGCTACTGTAAGGTCAACGATGACAGTGAGGAAGAATGTCAGAAGAAGTACCGCAACATCAGATTTGTCTCCACGAAGAAGATATTTGAATGTCCTCCACTCACTCATATTGTAAGCTACCATTACAAGGATGGCTGCAAGACATGAAAGCGGAATATAGACCGCATATGGCATGAGGAAGAGATATATGAGAAGGAGTACAACTGCATGTATCAGACCTGTAACGGGTGACTTTCCGCCATTATTGATGCTCGCCATTGTTCTTGCAAGAGCACCAGTGGCAGGAATACCTCCGAACATCGGAGTAATGATGTTTGCAATACCCTGTCCAATGAGTTCAGTGTTTGAATTATGTCTCTTACCTGTGGCACCATCAGCAACCATAGCTGCGAGAAGAGACTCGATGGCACAGAGGATTGCAATCGTAAATGCAGGAGAAACAAGTCCCTTGATTGTCTCGAAGTCAAACTCCGGAGCAACCGGCTTAGGCATAGGAAGTCCGTTTGCAAGTTCCGGGAACTTGGAACCGATGGTTGCAAACTCTACACCGGCAAACTTGCTCAGCAGTACAGAAACAAGAGTACCGAAAATCAATGCAATAAGAGATCCTGGAATCTTCTTGGTTACCTTTCCCCAGAATATGCAGATAAGCAGGCAGCCCATACTCATGGCAAACTCGACCCAGTTGATCGAAGCTATATTCTGGAAATAGCATCCCCATTGTGGAATGAATCCGGCAGGAACTGCCAGGTCCAGAGGAAGACCGAAGAAATCCTTCATCTGAGTTGAAAAGATAGTGAGTGCGATACCGCTTGTAAAGCCCACAACTATCGGATATGGAATGAATTTGAAGATTGCTCCCATCTTGGTCAGACCCATGGCAATCAGGAAAACTCCGGCCATAATGGTCGCAATGATCAGTCCCTGCATACCATATTGTGCTACAATGCCGGCAACAATGACGATAAATGCGCCGGTAGGACCGCCAATGAGGAAATTCGATCCTCCAAAGAACGAAATGAGGAATCCGGCAACTATAGCCGTGATAAGACCCTGCTGTGGGGTCACTCCACTCGCAATACCGAATGCAATTGCCAACGGAAGAGCAATGATACCGACTATTATGCCGGCAATAAGATCAGACATAAAGGTCTGCTTGTCATAGCCACCTTTTTTGAACAGCCCGAAAAGTTTGGGCTGAAATACTTCTTTCAGGTTAAAGTTCATACCACTATAATTTTACTACTACTAATTTTCCTTATTGATTTTCAGCAATCTGGGGAGCTTCGAAGAAGGAGAAGTGTACATTTCCGTATTTCTTTTCCTTCAGAAACCGCGGATGGGAGCTGAATTCATAATCCCCCGGATGCTCAAGAATGAAATATGCTCCAGGATGCAGAATGTCCTTGGCAAACACCTTATCCGGCAAGGTCGCCAGGTCTTCGAGTGCATACGGCGGATCTGCAAAGATTATATCGAACTTCTCACGGCATATTTCCAGAAACTCGAACACATTGTGTCTGACAACCGTAAGGTTCTTCAGACCGAAGCGGGCCGCCTGCGAGCGAATGAAATTCGAATGCAGGGGAAGCATCTCGACACAATAAACCATCGATGCCCCACGGGATGCAAACTCAAAAGAAATAGCTCCGGTACCTCCAAAAAGATCCAGGACCTGAAGTCCTTCCAGTTCATATTCGTTATTAAGGACATTAAACAGTCCCTCCTTGGCAAAGTCCGTCGTAGGTCTTGCCTTATAGCCTTGTGGAGGCTCAATAGTCTTACCTTTCAAACGACCACCGATGATTCTCATATCAGAGCTGCTCTACATTCTTGAAATAACGATACAATGAAATTTCCTCATCCTCGGTCAAGGAAGTCCTGAAATGTATTGTCGACATCTCCACATTCAGCTGAAGCTTCTTCATCGCATGGAATATGAAATACTCAGCTGTCGTAAAGTCCTGAGCCTGAAAGGCATTGCACAAAAGCAGAGTACGTCCCTGAGCGATAACCAGATAAAGATATCCATCATTGTAGGATGCCAATATCTTGTTATAGTCCTGGATCTGTTCCAATGCCATAAGCATATGATACAGTTCAGGAAGAGGGCGCGCTTTGTCTCCGTCTGTCTTGAGGACCATATCAGAAATCACTCTGGAAAGAGACTCTCCTATTGAATTCGAGAAGACAAGGACAGAAGCAAACTGAGGGACATCAACATACTCCACATAGTCTGATTCTGTAACAGGGCTCACTCCCGACAGCAGCTGTCTGGACTCACCCGGATGATGAAACTGGCGCGGAACCAGAGAGCATTTCGGAGTAAAGACAGAGACATCTACCTGGTCATAGCGCCTCTGGAACTCCGAAGAAGTAAAGATACGATCCGCACTCAACCATTCGGATGAGCGGACCGTATCACCGGTTTCTATCTTAAAAGAATATCCACTCAAGCCGACTTGAATGGATATTCTGTCTTTATGATAATCTGTCATTACTCCCAGTTACCTGCATTGTTGTTCGGCGCTGTAACGCTACCGACCTTGAGACCAGGATAACGTCCCTGATCATTTCTCTCTGAATCAAGGTTGATTCTCAACTGATTGTTAAGACCTCTGAGGAGAGACTTGTATGGCATTGAAGCCTCGAAGAGAGGAACCTTCACACCAGACACCATCTTGACAGTAGACTCCATGATTACTGAATCACCGCAGAACGGAATCATTGCAAGAGAGTCAACATTGAAATCTGTACGGCCATTGAAGAGGGTATCCTTTACGGCAACCTCATTCTGAATCTCAAACACGAGCTTCTGACCCTGCTTGTAGAGCTCGAGCATCTGCTCAGGCTTGATTCTTGGATTACGTCTCTTGAGATTGGTTGTATTGATCATTGCAAGAGAGTCATCCTTTGAACCGATCTGCATAACGACCTTGATCTTGCCCTCATTGTAGAAAAGCTTGAGTGAATCGAGAGTCGATGAATACTTACCATTTACGTTCTTATACGCTACCTGAAGATCACGGATATCCTTAAGTCTCTGAACAGCAACGCTTTCACGGAAAGCCTTCTGCTTGTTGAATTCTACAGGCTCCATAATGCTCTGGACGATAAGATAAACGAGTCCTACGATGATTGCAGGAAGAATAAGATAGGTCAGTACCTTTTTAAGAATTGAGTTCATATCTTGATGTTTAATTTTTCCAAAATGCCGGACAAAGTTAGAAAATTGATTTATGAAATGCAATATAATTTGTAATTTTGCCCCGAAAAACAATTATAAGGAATGCTATCATTCAACCAATCTGACATAAACAGACTTTTTTCTGAACTTGAAACAGCGGAAAAGATTGTCATTACTACTCATTTCAAGCCTGACGGCGATGCTATGGGAAGTTCATTGGCAATGTACGGCTTCATCAGGCAGTTCTTCTGCAGCGACGTGAAGCTTGTCCTTAATGACAGATATCCTCAAAGCATAGCCTTCATGGTAAGTCCCGAGACTGAAAAAGATATACTCTCATATGACGACAATCAGGAAGAGGCTCTGATGGCCATAAAGGAAGCCGACCATATAGTAGCCCTGGATTTCAACTCATTCCAACGGACAGACCGGCTTGAGCCCGCGCTGAGCGCATCAAAGGCATACAAGATACTCATCGACCATCATCTCAACCCGGACCATGAAGCATTCGATCTTGTATTCTCTTATCAGGACATATCTTCCGCATCAGAACTCCTGTACCACATACTGAAGACCAGTCCACAGTGCCAGGGCAAGCCGGAGATGCTTCCATTCGAAGCGGCAGAATCCCTGATGACAGGAATGACGACAGACACCAACAACTTTGCTAATTCGACATATCCGTCAACACTCCAGATGGCCTCCGAACTCATAGGAATCGGAGTTGACAGGGACCAGATCATTCTCAACATATACAACCGCTACGGGGAGAACAGGCTAAGGCTTCTAGGACACATACTCAAGGATCTCCTCACAATAACAAAAGACGGAGTTGCCTATGTAGTGATTGACAAGGAGACCCTGAATAGCTACCATATTGAAGAAGGTGATACAGAAGGATTTGTAAACATGCCTCTGACAATTGACGGTGTCAGGATGAGCATACTGGTCAAGGAGGACACCGACAGAGTCCGCGTATCCATCAGATCAAAGAAGGGAACTTCGGCAAACAGATGTTCAAGACTTCACTTCAACGGAGGAGGACACGAAAACGCAGCAGGCGGCAGGCTGAACATACCGGGAGACATAAACAGCATAAAGGAAGCCCCGGAATACATCGAAAGGCACACACATATTTTTATGACAGAAGAAAATGAAGCTTAGAAACCTTGCACTTGTCTTTATGTGCATAGCATCCGTTTCCTGCGTGAAGCAGAAGCTGGAAAGCACATACAATTCACAGGAAAACAGAATAGACCAATATATCGAGAAAAACAGGATCTCGGGAACGGACACCCTGCGTGTAGTGTACAACGGAGGCGCGTCACGTCTTGTGACAAAAGAAGGAAATGGCCCGGAACTGTCCGCTGACGGCAACATTGCATTCTACTATGCAGGCTACACCTTCAGCGGAAGCATCAGCAATTCAAACCTCTTCTCTACCAACCATCAGCAGACCGCGACACAGGCAGGTTGGACATTGACGGAAGAAGATGCTAAAGCATTGTCAATCAACATGAACGACTACAAACTTCTACCTGGTCTCAAGAGTGGACTGACAGGCGTGAAGGGAGGAGAAGAATGCCAGATTCTATTTACCGGAAAATATGGTTTCGGGAACAAAGCCTTCGGCATCATTCCTGCAAACTCGGCGCTCGTCTACAAGATTTGGGTGGAAAGCATCTCAAATGACTAGAGATATAGGAATATATTTTATATATTTGCAGGTTGTTTCACATAAACTGACAATGAAGAATATTTTCAAATACATCTTTTTCGCAGCTGCGGCAATAATTCCGGCAAGCTGCGCCAGAACCATCCCGCAGGGAGCAAACGAAGCAAATCAGAGATATTTCAATGCATGGCTCAAGGTAAACAACATTTCTGAATCCCAGAAAGCAGGAAGAGGAATATATGTCCTTGAGGAGACAAAGGTTGAATATGGAGCGAAAGTCGCTGCAGACGGCTATGCCATTGTAGAGTATACCACAACCGATCTGGAAGGCAACATTACCGATTACACAGATGCTGAAACAGCAAAGCAGCTCGGAGCATACTCAAAGAGTGCATACTACGGACCGGAAGTCTGGACGACAACGGCTGAAACCATCCGTGCCGGTCTCCTTGACGGCATCCTCGGAATGAAGACAGGAGAAACCAAGAAGTTCATTGTCCCTTCATGGCTCATGTCTTACGAAAACTACAGTACAGAAGAGGAGTACCTTGCCGAGTCAACAGACTTTTCCAACAGTATCTTTAACGTAAAGATCACCGATTATACAAAGGACATCAATGAGTGGCAGTTCGTCCAGATGGTCAGAACATGCAACGATCTCGATTTCTATGATGGACGCTTCTGCGGAACATCTCTTGAAGACACTGTAGGAGTTGCATACGGAATGTTGTACAAGCCCCTCGTGGAAGTGAAGGCTGAAGAGGAATTCTCAACAGACACTACAATCTATATCAACTATACCGGAAAACTCTTGAACGGACTCGTATTCGACACAAACATCGAAAGAGTTGCCCTTGACAACTATCTCAACACAGCTGGAAGAACATATGGTCCGACTTCAGTAGAATGGTCGGAGAAGGCTGACGAGATCACACTTGACGGAAGCACGGTCATCTCTGGATTTGCAAAGACCCTCAAGCAGATGGGCAAGCTTAGAAGCGGATCCAAGGCAATCGGAATGTTCTACTCAGAACTCGGATACGGATATTCCGGCAGTTCCAGCATTCCTGGATATGCTCCACTGATCTTCGAAATAGAGTTCGTTGACAAGCCGGAGGAGTAGCAGGATGGAAGAACAACAGAATGCAGCCATCCCTACAGACCTCGGCACAGAAGACGTCGGTAAACTCCTGAAGAAATACGCATTTCCTGCAATCATAGCGATGACGGCGTCATCGCTATATAATATGATTGACAGCATCTATATAGGACAGGGATGCGGTCCACTGGCTATTTCAGGTCTGGCAGTCACATTTCCTCTGATGAATCTCTCAACCGCATTCGGAACTTTAGTCGGTGCCGGAGCGGCTACTATTCTCTCCATTTTCCTTGGAAGAAAGAAATACAGTGCCTGCAATAAGGTTCTCAGCAATGTTGTCAGCCTCAACATCATCATCGGATTGCTGTTCATGGCTGTTGCGCTTGCATTCATCGACCCTATCCTGTATTTCTTCGGTGCGAGCGAGAACACCCTTCCTTACGCAAAAGAGTATATAAAGATAATCCTCTACGGAAATGTCATAACCCACCTTTATTTCGGCCTCAATGCAGCCATGCGCTCTACAGGAAGTCCGAAAAAGGCGATGGGACTGACAATCTTTACGGTTATACTGAATGCAATCCTCGACCCGATATTCATCTTCGTCATGGACATGGGCATCGCAGGTGCAGCATGGGCGACAGTCCTCTCGCAGTCTGTATCGCTGGTGATAGTGATGCTGCATTTCAGCAATCACGAAAGGGCTGTACACTTCAAGAAAGGCATCCTGAGACTCAACTTCAAGATTGCAAAGGAATCGCTTGCCATAGGAGCAGGTCCCTTCCTTATGAATGCAGCAGCCTGCCTCGTGACGCTTTTCATCAATCAGCAGCTGCGCACCTACAGCGGAGACCTCGGCATCGGAGCCTACGGAATCTGCAACAGAATCATATTCATGTTCATAATGATCTGCATGGGTCTCAACCAGGGAATGCAGCCTATCGCCGGTTACAATTACGGTGCAAGACAGTACTCAAGAGTAAAGCAGGTTTTCTGGAAGACCGCAATGGCTGCCACAGTTGTGACAATGATATGCTTCATCATATCCATATTCATCCCACGTGCTGCCACAGGAATCTTTACCCATGACAAGGAACTCCTTGACATAGCTGAAAAAGGACTCAAGATTCTTGGAATAGGACTGCCGACAGTAGGATTCCAGATGATCACGACCAATTTCTTCCAGTCGCTGGGAATGGTTAGAAGATCGGTCATACTCTCTCTTTCCAGACAGATCATATTCCTGCTTCCGGCGCTGTACCTTCTTCCTTTATGGTTAGGCTCTCCAGGAATATGGCTCAGCTATCCGGTATCCGATGTGCTCTCCTTCCTTTTGAGCGCATATATGTTGAGACGCCTGTTCAGAAAGTTCAACATCCTGAAGGATGGCGGCGACCCTGCTGTCCTGGGAGGAAAGATATAAAAGCATAGAATGAGGACACGCAGATCTGCCATAGCGATAATTGCGGTTGCAGCAGCCATAATAGTGACTGCTGCATCTGTCATTTTTATAAGGCAGAGTCCAAAGTCAAAGCCGACTGCATCACTTCCACCTAAGCTGAACCTGATGCTCACCAACGAGATGTCCGAAGTACAGGAACTCGCTGGTCTTGACAAGAAGATGAAGAACTATCTGAGAAAATGGTTCATCAAAGGAGGCTCGCTCGCCATAATGAGGAATGACTCTTTAGTCTATGCCAAAGGTTACGGATGGGCTGAAGAGGAAAAGGGAATACCTATGGAGCCTGGTCATATAATGAGAATGGCGTCGGTGTCGAAGCTTATCACAGCAGTTGGCGTCATGGTGCTTCAGGACAAGGGTATGCTGAGCATAAAGGACACTGTCTTCGGACCTTCAGGCATTCTCCAAGGCACGCAGCTCGATTCCTTGATCAAAGACAAGAACTGCCACAAGATAACAGTCGAGCATCTGCTCAGACATCAGGCAGGATTCTACAGAGACCCTTTATTCTCATCAAGAGACATAATGCATCTCATGCAGCTTGACCACGCTCCGGAGGCCGACGACTACTTCAGATTCGTCCTTCCGAAAAGGCTGAGATTCCAGCCAGGAGAATGGCAGAGATACTCTAATTTCGGTTATCTCCTCCTTTCCAGAATAATTGAGGAGGTCTCGGGAAAGTCATACGAAGACTTCATCAAGGAGGATGTACTTCGTCCTGCAGGAGTCTATGACATGCATATCGCAGGTATATACTATGATGATAAAAGGGAGAACGAGGTAAGATATTACACTCACGAGGGAGACGGAAAGTTCATCGAAGAATACAACAACAGCGGAAGGATAGTCGAAAGATGCTACGGAGGCAACAACATCCCTATGCTGTCAGGCGCAGGAGCCTGGTGCGGTTCTCCGGCGGAACTGGCCAGACTTGTGGCTTCAATCGATGGAAGGAATGAGGTTCCGGATATAATTTCGAAGGAAGCTGTTGAACAGATGACAGGCTACTACGACAAGGACACCTTCTCTCTGGGATGGAACGACACTCATCCGGCCAAAGGATGGAGCAGGACAGGCACATTATCCGGAACGACAGCACTTGTCAAATACTTCCCTGACGGCGAATGCTGGATACTGATAACAAACTCAAGCACATGGAAAGGTCCCGGACAGGCCCGCTATACAGATGCCCTGTTCAAACAATGCAGGGAGCTTTACAGTGCAAAGCTCCCCGCAATCAATCTGTTTGAAGAACAGTCTATCTATTCGCCTTCTCTGTAGCCTCTACGTCAAGGGCGTCTGCAATGATCGAAATAGGATTCTGAACTTCAACTCCCGCGCTCATCTCTATCTGCCACTTGCAGGTCTCACAATCTGTAGCCACCATATCCACCTGGAGATCAGCTATCTGACGGAATACAGGCTCACCGATCTTCTGAGAATCGTTGTAGTGCTCCTTCTTGAATCCGTATGTACCTGCAATACCGCAGCACTGCGAATCAAGCATATGGAAGTCTACACCAGGAATCATCCTCAAAAGGGATGTTGAATATATCGCCCAGCCGAGCTTCTCCATATGACAAGGAGTATGATATGCTACCTTCTTCCTATAGTCATCCTTGAATACAAGCTTAACCTTGCCTGCATCAACAAGTTCAAAAATGAACTTAGTTGCAAGGGCGATGCTGCTTCTTACATCAGAGTTGTCAAGCCCAAGAATGTGAGCGTACTCATCACGCATTGTGAAGGTACATGTAGAACTTGTGGTAAGCACCGGCTCTCCCCTTCCGACCGCCTTTCTGATGCTGCCGAGGTTGAGTTCCGCCTGCTTGACCGCCTGATTCTTGAAGCCGTTTGAAATGAGAGCGACACCACAGCACTTCTCCTTTTCGAGAAGATTCACGCCATAACCGATGGCATTCATTATCTTCACGAAATCCTTGGCAAGCTTAGGGAAATTATAGTTTGCATAACATCCATGGAAATAGCTTACCTTCTTTGAATAGTCCTTCTGCTTCTCGAGAGCATATCTCTTGAACCATGTCTCGAATTTCTGTCCGGTATATTTAGGGAATGTTCTGTGATGGTCAACCGCAAGCACTCCATCCATGACTGCCTTGACAGGCTTGAGACCGAGAGTATAGTTTACCACTGGGGCCATTGTAGAAGCCACAGTTCCCATAAGGTCTGTGTTGGCAAGAATGAAATCACGGAGCTTAGGCTTCTTGCTGCTGTACTTGAGACGTGCGCTCTGAATGATGTCTCCGATCTTCACATTCGAAGGACATGCCACTTCACATCTCTTGCAGTTGAGACAGAGGTCGAGTGCATCATCATAGAATACCGGATTCTTGAGACGGTATCTCTCACCGTCCGGACCAGCCTGCTTAGGACCCGGATAATCCGGATTTACAGCGACCATCGGACAATAGACAGTACACACCGTACATTTGAGGCACTGCTCAAAACTTTCTGAGTTTGTATTATGTTCCTTATTCATTTTCTTAGAATCATTTATCGTTTATAGATTCACGATCTGGTCAGCTGCATTAAGGGCTGTGAGGATGGACACACCTGCGCCGCATCCCTCCTTGATTGCATTGAATCCACTGAGGACAGAGCCAACCACATAAAGGTTCTCTACAGTCTTTCCATCCTTCTTTGCGCGGAAATTCTCATCCGCAGCAACACCGAACTTCATATACGGCTGCGCCTCAAACACATTACGCTCGTACCAGTTGGTCCTCTCTGCATCAGCATCAACATCTAGTCCGAAGACCGGTTCTACAACACCGTTCTGCGATGCCACGATACCCTTGCTGAAGAAACTTCCTGTAGCGAGAACGAAATTATCTGCCTCAAACTCGGTAGCTTCATTATTGACTGTCTTGATACTCTTGAGCTTTCCATCCTCGAATGTGCCTTCAACGACAGAATCGCCAAGCATATAGACGCCTCCGAGGCTCTGGAAATATTTCTTGAGCATCATCTGAATGCGGATACCCGGTGTTGATGGAGGAAGAGTCGGAAGGAAATGAAGCGGAAGCTCCACGGCCTTCTTCAGACGGTCAACCTCTGCTGTTCCCGAAAGTCCTGTCACTGCAGGCATCAGCACAGCATCTGCACCAGCTGCCTTCTCATTGATCTGAGCTGCAAGTTCATTCACAAAGTCTCCGATGATTGTCTTGGAAATGTTTGTAGAACGCATTTCAGTCGGGCTCTCTCTGAGTTTGTCAAACTGAGGAGCTGACAAAGATGAAACTGCAACCTCTACGCCCTTAGCCTCAAGAGCAGCTGCAATATAGCTTGTATGGAAATCAAGGAATCCGTCAATGTTCAGAAGGCAGACCTTCTTCCAAGGCATCTCAGTCTCAGAAGCGAATGCAGCATATTCGTCAAGGGTAAGCCAAGCTTTCTTGAACACGCCAAGCGGAGTAAGTCTCCAATGGTTTGCAGATGCTTCACCCTTGAATTCAAGGCCAAGTTCAGAAAAGAACGGCTTCACACGTGCAGCCAAAGCCTCAACACGCTCGACTCCCAGTTTTGAGTAAGGATGCGCTGCATCAAGAGATGCGATTGCCTTCAATGGGTTCTCATCCTTTCCGTAAAGTTCGAATGAACCTGAGAAGAAATGAAGGGCACTCTGTCCGGATGAAACCACCAGACATTTCTGGCCCTTACGTACAAGTTCGATTCCAGCAACGAGACCGCTGAGGCCTCCACCTATAATTATTGTATCAAATCTCATAGCCTATTCCTCTTTTTTATCGAAAGCGTCAAGTCCGCATACTCCTTCATATATCCATGAAGTAAACTGTGCCTCTGACAATGTATCACCCCATGAAACAGGGAACATACCTTTCCATCTTTCATTCATAAATGTCGCGAGATCTTCAACAGACTTGCGCGCACAACCGTTAGCCTTGCTGAGAAGTCCTGCCGCACGGCAAGCACAGAGTTCTCCCTGACAGGTTCCCATGCCAAGCCTTGTCCTGCGACGGAGATTGGTGATGTTCTTAGCCTCGAGTGTCTCGATTGCATAATTGACCTCAGCTACAGAAACGCCCTCACACTCGCATACGAGAGATTCGTCATAGCGGTTCTGTGGCTTGATCTCAACCGAACGTGAACCGTGACGTCCACGGGCTGCCTTTCCTGCCAAATCAGAACCTGCTGCATATCTGTCTTCTTCTGAAATATCGGAACCAGGAAGAGGAATATCTGCTGTCTGGCACTTCTTGTCGACTCCAAGCTTCTTGCAGGCAAGGTCTGTGGCCCATTCTGCCATAAGTCTGTATGTCATCAGCTTACCACCTGTGATGGTGATGAATCCAGGAATACCGTCGCGTGTCTCATGGTCGAGGCAGACAATTCCTCGGCTGATGCTTCTGCCTGAAGGGTCATTGTCCGCTGCAACGAGAGGACGCACACCTGCATAGGCACGAAGTATTCTGGTGTAAGCAAGCTCAGGAGCAAGCTTCTCACCCTCACGAAGAAGAAGATCGACCTCATCCGCAGTAACCTTCATATCATCGATCTGGTCATAAGGAAGACGGCTTGATGTCGTTCCGATCAGACAGATTGTGTCACCAGGGACGAGGATATCAGCATCTGCAGGCTTGCGGCATCTGTTGATCACGAGATTGTTGACTCTATGGCCGAAGATGAGGAGAGCGCCCTTTGCCGGGAACATATTGACAGTAGCACCAGCCAGCTGCGCAATATGATGACCCCAGATACCTCCGGCGTTGATGACCAGACGGCTTCGAAGAGTCTTCTTTTCCTTTGCATGTACGTCGTATACCTCAACTCCTACAACTCTGTCTCCCTCCTTCACGACAGCTGTGACCTCATGATAAGTAAGGACGTCCGCTCCGTGAAGACGTGCATCAAGAACATTGGCCATAGTAAGTCTGAATGGATCCACAGCACCATCCGGAACCTTTACAGCTCCGATCAGGCTCTTATTCACAGATGGTTCCAGTCTGATCGCCTCCTTAGGGTCAATAGCCTCAGCATTGATGCCTGCACGAAGACAAGCATCCACGAAGGTTGACTGGAAGCCAAGATCATCCTCAGGAAGAGTAATGAAGAGACCGTCTGTCTCCTCTACGCAATGGCGTGCAACCTTGCGGAGAATCATATTCTCCCTGATACATTCCTCAGCGGACTCCTGATCGGTCACCGCATAACGGGCACCACTATGAAGCAGTCCGTGATTTCGTCCTGTTGCGCCTGCCGAGAAATCGTGGCGCTCAAGCAGAAGGGTCTTCAAGCCTCTCATGGCACAGTCTCTCGCCGTACCGGCTCCGGTAGCACCTCCGCCGACAATGATTACATCGTATTCCTTAGACATTTTGTTTATATAACTTTAGAACTATATTCCTTTATCTCAAACTCACCCGCGAGGATTCCATATCCGTTTTCAGCAAGCGATTCAAGCTCGTTTTCCCCCGGATACACATGTACCGGAGCAATGAAGCTCACACGCTCCTTGATATCAGATGTTATGTAGTCGCTGTAAGCGATGCCACCAGTAAGAATGATGGCATCCACCTTGCCGCATACGACTGCAGATACAGCTGCTATGTACTTTGCGAATGATATGCAGTAACCTTTGATGAAGGTCTCGCACTCCTTGTCTCCGGCCTTTGCCCTGTCTACAAGCTCACGAAAATCGTTTGTGCCGAAATATGCAACCGCACCACCTCTGCCGACAAGCCTCTTCTTGATCTGGTCCTTGGTCCACTGGCCGCTGAAGCATTTCTCAACAAGCTGGAATCCAGGGACACTGCCTGCACGTTCAGGACTGATCGGACCGTCGCCGCCAAGTGAATCATTCACATCTATGACAAGACCGTTCCTATGGAGAGAAACAGAGGAGCCGCCACCCATATGAGCAACGACTACTGTCACTTCCTTATTTGTCTTACCGACGCTGCGTGCATATCTGCGGACCATGGCGCGCGAATTGAGGGCATGAAAAAGAGTCCTGCGAGGGAACTCAGGAACACCTCCAACCTTCACCTCAGGCAGCATTTCATCCGCCATCGGAGGATCAGCGATGAATGCCTGACATTTTGCAGAGTATCCTTTACGAAGCCTTTCCATCTGATCCATAGATTCACGGGCATCATTTACAAGAGCCGCGATATCATCCGCAAGCAGAGCGCTCAGATTGCAGGCATGGACACCTTCCCTGCCGGCCATGAGGGCATCCCTCATCTCCTGATTCACCACATACACACCTGTACGGATAGGAGTAATGAGACCGCCTCGAGCCATTGCAATGTCGATTCCTTCGAGAGCAATACCTTTTTCCTTGAGGAAATTGATGATGGCATCGCGTCGCATGCCGGTCTGATCCATTACGGATTCATACTTTGCAACTTCCTCTGCAGAATGGGTGAGATTCTGCTCAAAGAGTTTCTCACCGGCATCATAAAAACCGATCTTTGTGGAAGTTGAGCCTGTATTGATTACCAGTATTCTGCCTTTCATATCTTATCTTGCTGACATTGCAGCAATTGCAATGGAGTTAAGTTTAGTATCAATGCTGTCGGCACGCGAAGAAAGTACGCAAGGTACCTTTGCTCCGACAAGTATACCTGCCTGTCTGACTCCAGGAACAAGCTTGGAGTTTGATTTATAGAAGACATTTCCGGATTCGATGTTAGGGAAAAGAAGACAGTCCGCATCACCTGCAACCGGGCTTACCAGTCCCTTAATCTCTACCGACTCTTTGTCAATGGCCACATCAAGGGCAAGAGGGCCATCCACAATACAGCCCTTTATCTGGCCCCTGTCTGCCATCTTGGCCAGCATTGCAGCCTCAATTGTTGCAGGCTGGCTCGGAAGCACCTGCTCGGTTGCAGCAATGACCGCCACCTTTGGCTTATCCACGCCCACAGCCTTGGCTGTCCTGACGATATAATCCAGAATCACCTGCTTCTGCTTGAAGTCAGGAGCCGGAATCACAGCCACATCACCCACAAAAAGAAGCTTATGGTACTGAGGTATCTCAAGTACGGTACAATGTGAAAGTGTTCCTTTAGGAGGAAGCAGACCGGTTTCCTTGTTAAGAATCGCACGAAGGAACTTGTCTGTAGAGCAGAGTCCCTTCATCAGAAAATCACCCTGTCCCTCACGGACCATCTGCACAGCCTGAGCCACAGAAGACATCTCATCCGGATTCTGCACGATGGTGAAGGAAGCGACATCAATCCCTTCTTCATTGCAGGCTTTGGCAATCATAGCCTCATCTCCGACAAGTGTCACATCCACGATTCCAGCCTCGACTGCCTTTCCTGCAGCCGCCACTGTATGGCCATCCACTCCCCAGGCAGCAACCATCCTCTTTCTGGAGCCCCTGCCTCGAAGTTCTTCAAATATCTGATCAAATCCTGTCAACATATACATTAAAGCTGCTCTTCGTTAAGAACTATCTCCATAGTATCGCGAGCAATCATGAGTTCCTCGTTAGTCGTGATGAGAGCAACCTTCACCTTAGAGTCAGGCAGAGTAAGCATTGCATCCTCACCCCTGACTGTATTTGCATCATAGTCGAACTTCACACCCAGATATGTAAGGTTCTCACAGACTCTGCGGCGAAGACGGCTGTTGTTCTCTCCGATACCGCCAGTGAATACGATAAGGTCTACACCATTCATTGCAGCAGCATAGGCTCCGATGAACTTAGTGATATCGTATGTCAGTTTCTTGAGGGTGAGCTTAGCAAGAGCATTTCCATCGTTTGCGGCAGCATTGAGGTCGCGCGCGTCCGAAGAAACGCCAGAAAGTCCGAGGAAGCCGCTCTTCTTATTGAGCACTTTGCTCATCTCTGCAGGAGTAAGACCTTCCTTCTCCTGAATGTATGTAACCACATCAGGATCGACATTACCGCAGCGTGTTCCCATGATGAGACCTTCAAGCGGCGTGAATCCCATGGTTGTGTCGATTGACTTTCCGTTTACGACTGCCGCAATGGAACTTCCGTTTCCAAGGTGGCAGGTAATGATCTTCGAATATCCGAGTTCCAGACCTGCGAACTTTGCACCCTTGGCTGAAACATATTTGTGGCTTGTACCATGGAATCCGTAGCGACGGATACGGTACTTGTCGTAATACTCATGAGGAAGAGCATACATATATGCGTACGCAGGCATAGTCTGATGGAAAGCTGTGTCGAACACACCGACCTGAGGCACTGTAGGAAGCACAGCAGTGACAGCCTTGATGCCAAGAATGTTGGCAGGATTATGGAGAGGAGCGAAAACCGAGCACTTCTCAAGCTGCGCAACAACAGCATCAGTAATAAGCTGACTGCACACAAACTCTTCTGCGCCATGCACGACGCGATGACCCACAGCCTCGATATCCTCCAAGGTCGAAAGCACACCGTACTCCTTGTCGAGAAGAGCATCAAGGACAGCCTTTATACCGACGGTATGATCCTCGATAGGCATTTCCTTTTCAAATTTCTCCTTGCCTGTAGCCTGATGCTTGAGACATCCGACTTCCATTCCTATCCTTTCGACAAGACCCTTTGCAAGAAGGTCATAAACCTCCTCGTTTTTCATATCCAGAAGCTGATACTTAAGGGAAGAGCTTCCGCAATTCAGAACTAAGATTATCATAATTTAATGAATTTATTCCGTTATTAGCCAATCCTTGCAAAGTTACAAAAATTATCGCTACATTAGCAAAAAATCGGAAGGAATATGAAAGTGGGGAAAGGTTATGCAGGGTTTGAATCATTATTCATCTTAGGAGTGCTTGCAGCATCCTATGCATCATTGGCATTTTCACAGATCTACAACGCAGCTTCGTCATTTCAACTGATCACCATAGGGCTCTCATCCGCACTCATCTGTACATCAGTACAGCCCGGTCAGAAAACATCAGCAATCATTCTTTATGGAACGGCCATTACAGCAGGAATATATTGCGGACTCAACGGCAGAATCATCTCTCTGACTACGGACAATGCAAATCTTCTTACCGAAGCGTTGCAACCCCTGGGTAAAGCGTTGCAATCAGCAATAGATGACATCCCATTCATGAGCCGAGACACCAACGCACTCCTGAAAGCTCTGCTGAGTGGAGACAGGAACGATCTTCCAGACAGGATTACAGGAGCCTTCCGGTCGGCCGGAGGCTCTCACATACTCGCCCTTTCAGGCCTTCACCTGGGAATAATCTACGCCATTACCGACAGGATCAGTTCCGTTTTCGGCAATTCTCCGAAATCAAGAGTTCACCGCTCGGTCTTCAAAATCGGGTTATGCACATCCTATAGTCTGGCAACAGGAGCATCCGCATCAATCATCAGGGCATTACTGTTCATCATTCTCAGGGAGACCGGGATCGTCCTTGGCAGACCGGTAACATTGAAGGACCTCATACGTAAATGCCTGCTTATCCACCTGGTAATCAGTCCTCACTCCATACTTGAAGTCGGTTTTCAGCTCTCTTATGCCGCAATAGCAGGTATTGCCTGGATATACCCTCATCTGAAAAGTCTATGGCCAGAAGGAGAATCCTGGCCGATAATGAAAAAGACATGGGACAGCGCAGCCTTGACGATAAGTTGCCAGCTGACAACCGCCCCTCTGGCCTGGCTATATTTCAATACATTTCCCACATATTTCCTGCTGACCAACCTCCTTGCCCTACCTCTCACAGGCATCCTGATCCCCATATCCATTCTCACCGTGGCGCTGAATGCAGCAGGCCTCTGTCCGGCAATCCTGACAGAGGCCTGCGAAAAGACAGCATCCTGCCTCATCCATATCCTGACAACTATATCTCTGATGTAAACGCTCCTTATCCTCAGTTCTGCATCTTGACAAGCATGAAGCCATCGGAACACCAGGACTTCATATGTCCGTCCTCGTCATAAATCAGACATGCCTCGAGTTCCGGCATTGAAGAAATGAATACCTTGGACTCCTCCAGACCTATGACCATACAATATGTCGCATAAGCGTCAGCCATGGTGGCATCAGGAGCCGTCACAGTGGCACTAAGGAGGTTATGCCGAACGGGATAGCCGGTACGCGGATCGATTGAATGCGAAAACTTCTGGCCGTCCCTGACATAGAACTTCCTATAGTTTCCTGAAGTCACGACTCCATGAGGACCGGCAGGGACATGAAAGATTTCCTGAAGGTCCGCTCCGGGACTATTGTTCCCATCCACCGGCCTGTCAATTCCTATGGTCCATGGTCTTCCGGAAGGATTGACACCGTCACAGAAGATCTCGCCGATGTCAACCATCATATCCTTTACGCCTATAGAGTACAGATACCTGGCAACCACATCACAACTGTATCCCTGTGCGATCGCATTGTAATTCAGCATCGGAGCCGGGCCCGATTCCTTCAACATATCGGCAGGAAGAAGTGCCCCGTCTTCAGAAATGGCATCCTTCATATCTCTTACGAGTCTATGCATTCCACAACGCGCAAGAGCATCCTTGACAGCCTCTTCCGAAGGGAATTCTTCTGACGCAAATCCGAATCCCCACATGTCGAACAACGGAGCCGATGCCGGATCCACACACCCGCCGGTAACATCATACAGGTTGCAGGCTCTTGAATATATGTCAATGAACAGACTGTCCGGAATCACATTTTCTCCAGCATTGAATCTGCTTAGAATGGAATTCCTGTTGTAACCGGAAAGTGATCCGTCAATATTCTTCAGAATAGACTCTATGCGGGCAGCTATTTCGTCAGGATGGGCATCGACACCCTTGAGATTCGCCTTTACGGCATAGGTACCACCCTGAGCATAGCCGGAAAAAGTCACATAATGGTTCTTTTCTGCACAGGAAGCAAAAAGTGAAAGAGCAAGAACAGCAGATAAAATCCTGAAAATAATCTTACACATAAGGAAGATAGGCAAAGTATTTGTACAAAGATAGCGGTTTTTCAAAAGAAAATGCGCATATTTGCACGTTTGTATCACTAAATTAAATACAATGAGATTTAAGACTCTCAAAACAACTGCACTTTTGACATTATCTGTTCTTGCTGCCATTGCCTGCAAGAAAGACGAAGAGACTACTGCCCTCCCTGTATTGGACGGCAGCGTTTCAATCATAGGACTTGAGGATTTTATGGATGCCTCCTCTGAGAAGACAAGAACATTGAAGCTGAAGCCTACAGGAGCAAGCCATCCGGAAGGAGGAGAATTGGGATACTGCTGGAAGGTCAGTCCTCTTATGGAGAAATATGACACAACCAGATACGCCAACGGCCTGGACAAGAGCGGAAAGCCTTCTGACGGTTCTTTCGAATATGTCCTCAAGGATTCCCTTACGACATATACAGTGTACTGCTATGCTTTCGCGCCTGGATACTCAAGTTCATCCAAGATAGCATACACCACAGTAGTGAAGAGCGGCCCGAACGGTTCGATCACAGGTACAGGAGTATATGACGGAACTGCCGGAGAAGTAGAGAGCAGACCTTATTTTTACGTCACAATCGGCGATACAGACTGGGTCAACACGAACATTTACGAAAACACCAATATCGGAACACCTTTCAGAAATGCAAGCGCAATGTCCGGTGTATTCGGACGCTACTACAACTACGAGGAAGCCAAACAGGCATGCCTGGAAGTAGGAGATGAATGGCGTCTCCCTACTGAGAACGAATGGATCAAACTCGTGAGACATCTCGTAGGAGACAATGAAAATGCACCAGAGATCAAAGAGTACAGCAACATCTATTGGGATAAGGAAGTAAACGGCACCCCTACCCTTGCCGCTCAGCTCATGGCTGACGGAAGCTTCAACAGCGAGAAGATGTGGCCTTACTCGCCAGCAGTGGGAGACCCGGCAAACAACAGTGGCCTCGCATTCATCCCTACAGGATACGCAAATCTGGGACTTACACCAGCCGTAAAGTCAAGCGTATATCCTGAAGCAAAGTTTGAAGGCCTCTTTGACTATGCAGTATTCTGGACAGAAGACGAAGTTGAAGGCGAGGAAGGACTTGCGTACTACAGATACGTAATGAGCACTCTGCCTCATCTTATGATCGGCAAAGGTAACAAGGAAGCATTTGGAGCATCAGTGCGATGCGTAAGAACATCAACTATCGCTCAGTAATCATCTCAGATCGGTAATCACCCAGGACGAATCAAGTCCTGAAATATCATAAAAGAATGAGGTCAATGGCTTTTTCTCGGAAAATGTCATTGACTTTATCTTTATATCCATCTCTGCACCGTCAGAAAGAATGAAATGCGCAGACGAAATGACAGGAGACGGATCTGAAGTAACAGAAAGAGTCGCTGCCTTGATGCCGCAAGAAACCATAGGAGACATCACATAGGTACTTACACTACCGTTCTTCTTGACTCCATCAACGCTGAACGCATCGGAAAGATTGACAAAAAGAAGTGCCGGATTATCCATATAAGCCTCATCTCCCTGTGAAGGAGACTCGATCATAACCTCCTTACTTTCAGCATCTATTATCCACACTGTCTTGCCGTCACAAATGATCTGCAGTCCGTTTCCTGTCATGGAATAGGCACTATCCTGAACCATTACAGAACCGTTTCCCACGACTTTCACATCAGAGGAATTCATAGTGAAGGAATAATCCATCGAAACGCAGGAAGCCGACATCTTCGAATATAAAGAGTTAAGCACGGCATTCCCCTGTGCATGAAGTGCTCCTGCAAGTGAATGCAGAAGCACTATCATCAATATTGATATCTTTCTCATTTCTAATCCTTTACAAATGCTGCCAGGATTTCATCCAGCTCATTGAAGGTTGTAACGAGCACCTGACGTGGCTTTGATCCTTCCTGAGGGCCCACAACTCCGGCAGCCTCAAGCTGATCCATTACACGTCCAGCCCTTGCATATCCCATACCAAGTCGTCTCTGAAGATCTGATGTCGATCCCTTCTGCGAAGTTACGACCATTCTGGCTGCATCCTCGAACATAGGGTCTATGTTCTGCATATCTATCGTACCGCCGCTTGTCTCACCATCCTGCGATTCCGGAACAGGAAGATAATATGGAGTCGAGTAGCATTGTCTGAAACCGGTCTGAGCACCGATGAAGTCAGTGATCTTATTGATCTCCGCCATGCTTACCAAAGCACACTGCACACGTTCCATCTCAACTCCGGCATAGTAAAGCATGTCGCCCCTACCGATAAGATTCTCGGCACCTGTCGTATCAAGGATCGTCTGGGAATCCACTCGTCCTACCACGCGGAATGCGATTCGTGTAGGGAAGTTGGTCTTGATGAGGCCGGTGATGACATTCACGGAAGGACGCTGGGTAGCGATTATCACATGGATACCGGCTGCACGACCCTTCTGTGCAAGGCGGACAATATAGTCGCTGATATTCTTCGATGTCTTTCTTGCATCTCCGCCACTTCCTCCTGCCATGGTAAGATCTGCATACTCATCGATGACCACCACAAGATAAGGCAGATGCTTGTGTCCCTCTGTCGGAAGAAGATGCCTTTCCTTGTACTTTGCATTATAGAGCTTGATGTCATTGACACCTGCTGCAGCAAGAAGCTTATATCTCTCATCCATCTCAATACAGAGGGAGTTAAGGACATTTTCCGCCTGCTTAGGCTGCTTGATGATGGCATTTTCCTTCTCATCCTCCTCACTTGCAGCCAATGGAAGGACAGCAAGATAATGCTTGAGAAGAGAGTTATATGCCGTAAACTCGACCATCTTAGGGTCAATGAATACAAACTTGAGTTCAGAAGGATGTTTAGCGTAAAGGAGTGATGATATAATCACATTCAATCCGACAGACTTTCCCTGTTTGGTAGCACCGGCAACAAGAAGGTGCGGCGCATCTGTCAGGTCAAAGGTCTTGACCTTCTGGGTAATGGTATAACCGATGGCAACAGGAAGTTCCGCCTTGCTGTTACGGAATGCATCGTCATTGAGCATTGCCTTCAGAGGCACGATCGAAGGATGATTGTTTGCGACTTCGATACCAACTGAGTCGGCAAGGGTAACGACACGCACTCCCTTGGCGCCAAGCGAAAGTCCTATTTCCTTACGCAGGTTCTCGATTGCCGAAATCTTCACTCCCGGCGCCGGAACGACCTTGTAAAGAGTCACAGTAGGACCCACCACAGCTGAAACCTTGTCAACCTTGATCTTATAGTTAAGAAGAGTCGTACGTATCCTGTTGTTGTTAAGTTCAAGCTCCTCCTTGCTTACCTCACGCTTTCCCTCAGAATAATCATTCAGGAGATCGAGAGGAGGGAACTGGAATCTCTCAAGTTCCTCACGGACATCAATCCAAGGAAGTTCTTCCTTGATATCGGTTGAAAGTTCCTCACCGACAATAACTTCCATTTCTGATTCTTCCTGACTGACAGTATCTTCGACAGGAAGAACTTCTATATGGTCATCTTCTTCAAAAGATTCTTCGTTTACGACTATGATGTCATCTGAAATGTCCTCCGATTCTGCGTCAGATTCCTCTTCCTGGTCATTTTCAGACATCGCGTCCGACATTTCATCCGCCGAATCGTCCTTTGTATCCGGTTCTGTCTCTGCTTCAGTCTCCTCCTGAAGCCTTCCTTCACCGAAAGCAGCAAACCAAGTCTCAAATCTTCCACTGGCAAAAAGCAGAAGCGCTACAGTAAGAAGAACAATGATCAATCCTGCACCTACTGCTCCTAAGAGATTCTCCATGATCTGCACGACTGCAGATCCGGCATAACCGCCTAGACCACCGCCGAAGAACGTATCAGCACCGAATCTTGCAGAGAAGAACGCAAGAATAAGAGAAGACACAAAAGTAGACAGGACTGACACGAATGTCATCTTGACCAGACCGATGCTCTTCTTCCAGTAAAACAGACGGTAAGCGATGGCGCAGAACAGAAAGAGAAGAGCAAAACTTCCCAGACCGAAACAGTCAGTCACAAGAAATGAGCTCCACCGGTATCCCAATTTTCCACACCAGTTCTGCACGTCAACAGCCTTATCCATCATGTCAGGTCTGGACATCAGACTCTGGTCAGCCTGCCATGTAAAAAGATAAGACAGAACTGAAATCAGGGAAATGACAGCAAAAGCTGACATTGTCCATCCTGCATATTTCAGCAGACTGGACTTCCTGTCATCTGACAATCTGCTCCAGAAGGAAGATTTCTTCTTCCTCGAATTCTTTTCCGTTTTTTTCTTCAATGCCATTACTTTCTCTGTTTCCTGTTCTTCATTCCGTTTCTCTGACGCTGATTGCCGTTCATACGCTTTGACTGATTATGTCCAGGCTTTGCAAAACCGCCATCCGCGTTCACCTTAGTAAGCATGAGTCCCTCCGGCACACGGATTCTATACTCTGACAGCCTCTCAATGTCCTGAAATATAGTCTCATCCGCAACAGTATCCTTGTTCCAGATAAGATACTGCTGACGCATATAGATTGCGAGCGAACGGATCATTGCTGTCTTTTCCTCTCCATCTTCCTTTTCAGCAATGAGGTCGATGATGCTTTCGATATTACGTCCGTAATGTGTCGCCTTAACAGGTTTCTTGTTTATGAGAACCGGCTGCGGACGATCATTAAGGCATTCTGGAGAAGGAGCCGGATACGGAGAATCCACATCCAGATCGAAGCTGGAAATGATATGCAGATGATCCCACAGCTTCTGCTCGAAATTATCCTGGAGATGAACTGCAGGATTTATTATCTCCATTACCTTGATTATGGCTCTAGCCTGCTCATTCCTCTTATCCCTGTCCTCAATGGTCTTCAGATAATCGACCATCTTCTGCACATTACGTCCGTATTCCGGAATATACAACCTTACCCTCTCTGTGTTATACAGGAGTTTGCAGGTCTCTATCTCTTTATTTTCGATATCCATAAATTCAAATTTTCCTAACTGACAAAGATAATAAATTTTCTACACTTCGACGACAGTCAATGCATCAACATACCAGAGAAATCCAGAAACATCCTCGTAGCCCATCCTGCGCCATATATCCATATATTTCCTTACCTGCTTCTCATATTTCCTCTGATGTTCGCCGAACTTGTAATCCACTATCACGACCTTTCCTCCACGCACTGTCACCCTGTCAGGACGATATATCTCTCCATCGGTATCGATCAGTGATGCTTCATTGTACATCAGCTGCACATCATCAGCAAACCACCCTCTGTCTTCAACCGATTTCAGTGCTCCGGCCAGAAGTCCGAACGCCGTCCTGGCCTCATCCGCATTAAGATCTCCCGACATAAGCGCATAATCAATAGCCTTCTTCAGATCAGATGCTGTGCTGACCTGCGAGAGTATATCATGCAGAACAATTCCCCTGAGCCTGTTTGATGCAGAGACACCGGCATCCTCATCCTTGAAGAAATCTGCAGCATCCTCTGAAAGCCTGAGCCTTCCACGCACAGGGAAAGAAGGATATTCAGAACCTTCCTTAATCGGGAATGCGAGTATATGGGTACGTTCTTCCTTTCTCATGGCATTGAAATCCACCATTTCTCCGATTCCAAACATCTGACGTTCATCATCAGACTCAATCCTTACATCAGTCAGACTCAATCCCGAGACATACCAGTAAAGCATCTGGGAAAAATCCTTAAAATCAGGGAGTCTGCCTTCATCTACCGCCTTCCTGCAGTCTGCAGACGGAGTCTTGGCAATTATGTGCATGCCCAGCGCAGCTCTGGTCATCGCCACATACAGAGTATTCATATTGTCGACACGCTGCAGGAAATTCTCCTTCTGATAATCCTCCGCAAACAATGAGTTCTCTGTAGACTTTGACAGCCTCACATCATAGACACCGTCCGCAACATCCTCCAGACAAGTTCCCTCAATGTCAGGACGGCACCAATGATTGTCCGCCTTGAAAAGGGATATATTTTCTGCAAACGGCAGGATGACATATGGGAAATCCAGTCCTTTGGACTTATGTATTGTCATCACGCGGACACTCTCGCCGGAAGACGGAGAACTGATTGAAGGATTCTCACCTTCCCAGTATTTGAGGAAGCCTCTGAGAGAGTTGCCGTTCTTTGAGACATAATCCTGAATACAGTCCATAAATGACTGCACATGAAGCAGTTCCCCCTGCCATGACTTATCGTCTCCTGCCTGGATATCACGCAGAAGGCTTTCCGCCATATCAACCAAGGACGCCCCACTGTCCGGAACCTCCACATCCATCATATCAGCCAGGAAGCCGGTAACCGTATCATCCGGATTATCCACATTGGACATAAGGGAAACCAGACGGCGTACGGTAAGGGCATTCTTCACCTTCAGTGAATCGTCCGTAATTACGGCAATGCCGTTTTCAATCAGGTGCGTCGCCACTGTTTCTCCTGTAGCATTGCTTCGGACAAGGACTGCAATATCCGAAAGTCGAGCCCCGTTGCCGACCGCCTTATGTACAGCCATAAGAACATGATCCAATTCCACTTCGGGTTTACAGAAAGTCAGTTCGACACTTCCTCCCGGCATGTTCTTCTTTGCAACCTTCTGACTCACATCCGCATAAATGCGTGAAACCGGGCCATCCTCATCCTTCCCGTCCAGCCTGTCAAGCGCCTTTGCCGCAATATTGAAGAAATCATTATTGAATTCCACTATTGCAGACAGGCTTCGGAAATTTGTATCAAGGACTGTTTCCTTATATCCATCAAATTCAGAAGGGACAGTCTCGTCCAGAAGCTTCCAGTCAGACCCTCTCCAGCGGTAAATGCTCTGCTTCACATCTCCCACAATAAGATTTTCACCTCCCTGTGATTCGCTGTTCTTAAGTAGCGGGCTGAAATTCTTCCACTGCACTTCAGAAGTATCCTGGAACTCATCCAGCAGAAAGTGTTCGAACCTTACGCCAAGTTTCTCATAAACGAAAGGAGCATCAGACCCATCGATGATATTCTTGAGAAGAACATTGGAGTCATCGATGCAGAGAACATTCTTCTCCTTCATGAGTTCCTGGAAGGTGCGTGAAAGTTCAGAAGCCACTCCCAGACCGTAAAGCTGGTCATCAAGGATCTTTGCTGTGTTATAGACAGCATATTCACGCCCCCACATATCACAGAAATCCTGCAACGGAGCTTCCAGAAACGGATATACCAGCGGAAGTAGCGTCTTTGCCTTAGTCTTTGTGAACCATGCCTCATGATCTTTTGCCCTTGCAAAGAAGCCATCCTTCGGAGGCACTATCCCCTCCGCCTCATCGATATTCTGATAATCATAAAGAATACTGAGGAACTTCCTGTAGCTCTCATCCGGATGCACCCCTGCCGTTTCCATGACCTCCAGAGCCTTGCCTGCCTTATCCTGAAGGCTTTCTATGAAAGCCGATCTGATGTCGCGGCACCTCTCTCTTATTGCAATAAGATTCTCCTTCGAAGCAACAGTCTCAGGATTCACTCCGGTCTTCTCAATCGCAACCTGTCTCTGAGGAGACTTGAGCCTCTTTGCCATCTCCAGAAGATTTGCATCCATATTATATCGTCCGCCCTGTTCAATCTGCTCAAGGACATTGTCCGTAAGCCATGACAGAAGCCCGGAATTTTCCTCAGTCAGCGAGTCCAATATACGGTCTACACTCTCTGCTACAAGCGAATCCTTGTCAAGTTCCACCTGATAGGAGGCAAAATGTCCGATCTCCCTTGAGAACGCCTTCAGTGCCTGCTGGAAGAAACGGTCGATCGTACTTACAGCAAATGCGCTGTAATCGTGCAGGATGTCCTGCAGTACCTTTCCCGCCTTATCCTGCATCGAAGCCTCATCTGGAAAGAGAGACGGAATGAACCAGTCCCTATAGCCGGAACGAGACGGCTGAGTCGACATTATATGGAGTTCCTTCAATATGCGGTTCTTCATCTCGTCTGTAGCCTTATTGGTAAAGGTCACAGCGAGAATATGCCTGTAGGCATACCTGTCATTGCTCTTAAGCAGAAGGGATATGTATTGTCTTGCCAGACTGTATGTCTTGCCGGAACCGGCGGAAGCCTTCATCAATTGCAGCATAACCTAAGCTTTTATCGTCCACATATCATCTTGAAATCACAGTACTCGCACACCTTTTCATCCTTTGTACGCCTGAACGGCACCTCAAGCGAATACATTTCCTGAAGAGTATCCTCAAGTCTCCGCGAGACTGCATCAAAGAACTTCTCATTGCGGGGAACGTTCAGAGGCGGCTCCTTGAAAAGACGTGCAGTCGAATAGACACAGTTGAATATCTGTCGGCCTTTTGCCAAAGGATGGTCCTGTACAAGAAGATCGTATATAAAGAACTGCAGTGCGATCTTCGGCCTCTCCTTTATATCCTCGGCAAAGATATCCTCCGCAATGGCCTCAGCATTGTCATCGGTAATCTTCTCATCGTCATCAAGGACCTTTCCTGTCTTATAGTCCACAACCCTGACCTGTCCTGGATGGAAACTGTCAAGCCTGTCTATGAAACCCTTGAGTTTCTGTCCCTTGAACTCCCCGCTGACACGAACCTCCCTTCCAAGTACCTCGAAGAATTCCACGTTCTCCTTCTTAAGCAGCTCCAGATCTCTCTGCAGCGTCTTCAGCACATATTTAAGGATCACATCCGTCACAACAAGGTTCCTTCCTGTGACCTCCATAATATTGAGTTCCTCGATTATCAATGACTTTATCCGTTCCTTGATTTCTTCCCGACGTCCAAGCCACGACTCTATATCCTTTCCGGTCATCCTGTCTGAATTGTAGATCGAGCGCATGGTCTCATGATAGACCGTTCCGAACATTCCGTAATCCAATGATTCAGCCACCTCTTCTTCAGCCTTAAGTTCCTTGACCGTACCATAATAGAATTTTGCCGGACAGGAAAGATAATTCTGAAGTGTGGTCGCAGACAGAACAGTTGACTTGATCTTCTGCACATCATCCGGAGTCTTGATAATGTCCTCTACCTGAGCGGTCTTCATCTTATCAAAACGGACCACATATCTGTTGACAGGAATATTGAAATGATATTCAAGCTGTTTTATATACCTGCTTTCCTCACCAGACCTGAGTCCCTCTGTACGAGTGTCGGTAAACATCCACACCCTTTCCGCACGGGATATCATCCTATAGAAATAGTAGGCCCACACGGCATCCTGATACTCATATGTCGGGAGTCCGAATCCCTTTCTCAGTTCAGGCGGAACGAAAGACGAACTGACGTTACGTCTTGGGAACACACCCTCATTTGCCGAGAGTATCACTACATTCCTGAAATCCAAGGCTCTGGTCTCGAGCGGTCCCATTATCTGAAGTCCCTTAAGCGGTTCTCCCTTGAACGGAACGGATACCGCACCGAGAAGCTGGCTCAGAAGTCTCGCATAAGTCATTGGAAGGACCTCCAGATTGATTTCCTTCAGAACATTCACACACTTGTAATATTCCTTCGCATATTCAAGTTCCAGATCCAGCCCGGAATCCGCAGTAACAGCTGACGCCACTGCTGTGAGAACCTTGTTCTGATAATCCCCAAAAGCCTTGATCTGATCGACTGACGCAGTCTTAGGATCCGTTATGACAGGATTGAACACCACATCCAGAAGTGGAGTTCCTGAAAGCGTCTTACGGGATATGTAGTAGAATGCCTCAGCCTTGACCTTCGATACGATCTCCATGGTCTGAGGATCGGCAGCCTTCCTGAAAAGGTCGTTCGCGAACAGGTCCCAGACCTGCTTATGGTAGAAATACCACTCCCCTTTCCTGTTCACAGCATGCAGCTGGATGGATGATATGTCTGACATCATCGAATACAGAATGCTGCCGGTCATCGGAAGTCCCATAGTGACATTTATATCCTCGACCTCGTCAGGGATAGAATTCAGAACAGAGGACAGAAGAGTCTCATCAGGAAGGATTATCGCACATTCCGTGAGTTTGGTCGCAGACATCTGAAGCACCTCAGGAAGCCTCTTTGCCTGGCCGGTAGATGACGGTACGCTGACAACATTTATCTCCGGCATCTTCAATCCACCCACATCCCATACAGCAGCCTGTGGAAACTCAACCACATTCTCAGACATGAAGAATGAGGAACGGTTCTTCGGATCGGAAATCAGTTCTCCGGAATAATCCCAACAGAACTCTGCCCTTCCTGCATCCCGGAGCTTCCTCAACAGAGTCTTCTCGCATTCATTAAGGGCGTTGAGGCCGACAAAGACAAACTTCACATCACCTCTCCAGACATCTCCAAGAACATCTTCAACAGCCTCTGCCTTGAGTCTTTCTGCAAGCTGTCTGTAGACCATACCCTCATAAGCTATATCCTTCTCCTGCAACCTTGAATTGAATTTCTCATACAGGTCATACAGAATGTTCCATATCATCAGGAACTTGCCTTTCACATCCTTATCCTCGGAATCCAGGTTGACTGTCAGACGTCCGGACAGGTCGCTGAAATGGCTGACGAAAGCCTCAATCGCCTTTCTCTGAGTGTCTGTAAGATAGGTATATGTATCCTGAATCTTCTTAAGGTCGGAAATATTTGCAAAAAGCTGCTTAGGATCGACCTGATACTTGTCTACATCATTGAAATCAGCAAGAATGACGTCTCCCCAGAAAATGAATTCATCCAGAGCCTCGCATTTGGGATTACACTCCCTGTAACATTCATAGAGCTCTATAAGAAGTCTTACCCTGTCGATTGAACGGACTCCTCCCATCTTATGAAAGAAGTCATTGATTGTCAACATCTCCGGAGCTACAATGGGACGCGTCATCACACCACCGTTCTTCACGGCTTCACTCAGAAACCTGCTGAAGAATACCATGGATCTCCTGTTAGGGAAAACGAAGCAGCATTCCCCTATATCACCTCTGTTATAATAATGGTCTGTGACCTGTTTAAGAAACGGTATCATAATCTCCTGTCTTCTTATGCAAAGATAGGAATACTAATTGCCAAATTGCAGCACAATCAGGATTTTTTATACGTACTGACGCAATTATCACATCTCCGCTGTTCCGATCCAGATGAACAGCATACCGATAAGGATGATGAGAAGATCCAGAGCCTTGGCCCGGAGATTCTTCTCCCTAAAGAGCACTGCAGCACATATGAACGAAACAATAACAGAACTGCGACGCACAAGAGACACCACCGAAATCATAGAATCAGGCTGGTTCAAAGAAGTGTAATATGCAAAGTCCGCCATACATATGAATATGGAAATCAGAGGGATAGTCCATGTCCATCGGAATGGAGTAGTCTGATGTCTTTTAGGATACCAGAGCAGTCCGCACACGAGCAGCATAATGATCATCTGATAGAAATTGAACCAGCTCTGCACGAACATCGGGTTAAGGGATGTCATGATATATTTGTCATACAAGCCGCTGGCAGCCCCGAGCAGAGTCGCCCCTGCAACGCACCACACCCACCTGTTAGTACTGAAGTGAACATTCTCCTTCCTGCCTGCATGGCTCATAAGCCATATTGACAGAATAGCCAGCAGTACTCCAACCCATTGGCAGACATTCAGCCTCTCCCCGAATATCAGCATAGCACCCACAAGCACGATCACAGGACGGGTTGCATTTATCGGACCCACAAGAGTCAGCGGTAGATGTTTCAGACCGAAATAGCCCAATATCCACGAAGAAAGCACGAGGAATGCCTTTATGACCACCAGGACATGCGCATTTCCTGCAGTGCCTGCATCCTCAAGCAAAGCAAGGTCATAAGGTGCGGTATCGAATATGGTACCTGCAAACCAGGAGGTGCCCATTGTGTAGTCCACAAGAAAAGGCAGTGTGAGAAATGTCGAGAATATCGTATTGAGAAGCAGCACCGGAAGGACAGCGTTATCCTTCAGAGAAGCCTTTTTTGAAGTGTCATACAATCCGAGCAGAGCTGCGGAAACAAAAGCCAGTATCAGCCACATGATCAATCTTTATTTTAGGGCGCAAAGATAATCATTAATCTTTGGTCTGCTTTCAGAGAATATTGCTAA
Organism: Candidatus Cryptobacteroides sp.; assembly: GCA_045133255.1. Taxonomy (GTDB): domain Bacteria; phylum Bacteroidota; class Bacteroidia; order Bacteroidales; family UBA932; genus Cryptobacteroides. The sequence goes on along the minus strand of JBGUTV010000006.1, from coordinate 11,492 downwards.
ATTTGTTGGAAACATCATAAATAATGAAAGCAAAGGAATCCGATACTGTCATATTCCTTTACAACTGATATATTGCGAAAGACAGCACATCTGCATCATTAATTTAGAATTTTTAAAATTTATTTGCAAAAATGCTTGGAGATAAAGAAAAAATATTTACCTTTGCACCAGAAACAATTTAGAATAATTCAAATTTATAAACATTAAACGGATAATATTATGGAAAAGAAATTCAGATGTCTTGTATGCGGTTACATTCATGAGGGAGAAAATGCACCGGAAGAGTGCCCACTGTGCCATGTTGGAGCAGAGAACTTTGAGGAGATTGAGGAGACAGAGGGAGAGCTCACCTGGGCAGACGAGCACAAGCTCGGTACAGCAAAGAATGTAGATCCGGAAATCCTCAAGGGACTCCGTGACCATTTCAACGGTGAGTGCTGCGAGGTGGGTATGTACCTTGCAATGAGCCGTCAGGCAGACAGAGAGGGTTATCCTGAGATAGCAGAGGCATTCAAAAGATACGCTTGGGAAGAGGCTGAGCATGCAGCAAAGTTCGCAGAACTTCTCGGAGAGGTTGTATGGGACACCAAGACTAACGTAGAAAAGAGAATGCTCGCTGAGCAGGGTGCATGCGAGGACAAGCTCCGTATCGCCAAGCTCGCAAAGCAGCAGAACCTTGACGCAATCCACGACACAGTTCACGAGATGTGTAAGGATGAGGCTCGTCACGGTGCAGGCTTCCAGGGACTCTTCAACAGATATTTCAAGTAGGCCAGCCTAATACACGAAAAGAGCACGCAGAACTGCAAAAGTCTGCGTGCTCTTTGATTTTACATGAATGATTAATCTTCAGTATCTTCTTCAAAGCCAAAATCAGAAGCAAAACGCTCCGCGATGTCATCCGGGACATCGAAACTGAGTTCGTCCCAAAGGGAATCCATCTGACGACGGTCTTTCTTCGTAGGTCTTCCCGTTCCTCTGTCTCTCTTCAGGAAGAAGGTCTCGACCGGAGTCCTGAGCTTTGCAATCTCTTCTTCAGGAGTCAGGTTCTCTGCATAATTCGGAACCAGTTTCGGGCCTTGTCTCTTATCGATCAATTCAATCACCCTATAGGTATAGGTAACCGGACCCTTACGGGCCACAATCATATCACCTGGTCTGACAGCCTTGGATGGCTTGATGTCTGAACCGTTCACCTTTACCTTTCCGCCTTTGCAGGCATCTGTGGCTTCGCTCCTTGTCTTGTAGACACGGATTGACCATAGATATTTATCTATCCTTACTTCGCTCATATCTACATTTCATCCTCGAGGCCTTCATAGTCCTCATCTTCGAGGAATGCATCGGTATCCGGATCAATATATTCATCCATCACCTCTTCAGGACGTGTCACAGCTTCAAGAAGGACTGTGGATCTGTCACGAGGAACGAGATAGAAGTCCGGCATCTCTGCAGGGACAAGTATTGTCTCACCCTTGGTGAACTCATAGCTTTCCATGCACTCCTCACCTTTTGAATTCACAGAAGGAACCTGAATAGAAGCTGCTCCCTCAATACAAATATATATAATGAAGCTTTCAAACTTTTCTGTATAGATGTGAAGAGGGTCTGAGAGTTTAAGTTTTGAAACATTGAACTGAGGGCACTCTACAAGAGTTTCGACAACCTTTCCTTCCTCGTCATGTCCATGTCCGTCGCAGTTGCACTCGCCCTTGTGGCAAGGATGAGCAGATGCTTCTTCTCCCCAGAGAGGTCCCTTTCTGTAAAGTCCCTGATCGAAAGCGTCATAATCGATAAGATCGATAGCCTCTTCAAGGTGCAGCTTGCGGGCTGTAGCAGGATTGAACTCTCTGCCCCAGTCATAGAGACGGAATGTCATGTCTGAAGACTCCTGGATCTCCGCAATCAGGATACCTCCGTCTGCGGCATGTACTGTACCCGGGGTCACGAAGATGGCATCACCTGCCTTAGGGTAGATTACATTCATGATTTCCTCGACAGTACCGTTGTGACACCTGTCATAGAACTCCTGTGCAGACACCTGACGATTGAATCCTGCATATACCTTGGCACCTGGCTTTGCATCCATCACATACCATATCTCAGTCTTGCCAAGGGAGTCATATCTCTCTGCACCAACCTGATCGTCAGGATGTACCTGGACTGAAAGCTTCTCGTTGATATCAAGGAATTTTATAAGAAGAGGAAACTGCCTGCCGTAATAGTTATATACGTTTTCACCTACAATCCTCTCAAGATAAGTCTCCATAAGTTCACCGATGGTATTGCCGGCGAGCCAGCCGTTCTCTACCACAGAATCCTCAATGCCCATATCAGCAAGCTCCCAGCTTTCACCGATCAGAACATCTTCTCCAAGAACCGTCTCATTTCCTTCTTCATCGCACTCGACAAAATGCTTTCCGAGGTCCTTGACCAGAGCACTTCCACCCCAAGGTCTTCTGGATGGGATAGGAACGAACTTCAAGGGATATAATTTCTTTTCCATAGTTTTTAATTTTTATACAACCTGCAAATATAATTATTTTCAAGACATGACAGATGGTCTGGATATTGATATTTACCAAATCTGTGATCCGGCCAAGATTCCATGATGGTATGCCATTGCACCCATGCAAGGAATCCGGAAAGACCGGATATGGTATAAACAAAAATATAGGAGTAAAGAATATGTTACCTGCAAGAAAATTTTTCGGACAGAGCTTTATGCCGGACTTCTTCGGCGACCTGTTTGAGAATGTGAACATGGAGGGCAGGGTGCTGAAGGCACCTGCAATCAACGTCATTGAAGATGATGACAAATACTGTCTGGATGTCGCTGCACCGGGCTTGGCCAAGGACGACTTCAAAGTACACGTCAACAGAGATGGAAACCTTGTGATCGAAATGGAGAAGAAGGAAAAGGAAGAATGCTGTGACGGCAAGGAATGCAAGGAGGGAAAGAACAGACGATACATCCGTCGCGAATTCTCTTATGCGAAGTTCCGCCAGACACTTCTTCTTCCGGAGAATGCGGAAAGAGACGGAATCCACGCTAAGGCTGAAAACGGCGTGCTTCATGTATGCATCCCGAAGATGCTGAAGCCTAAGACAGAGGAAGAGAAACGCGAAATTGAAATCCGTTAATCTTTCAAAAAAGAATGAGGTGTGGAAAGAATAGTGAAATTCTTTCCACACCTCTGTATTCTGTCCGTCATTCCCGACTTGATCGGGAATCTTAGAGACGAGCCTGAAGGGCAGCAGCCTGCTCCTCATAGCCTGGCTTGCCGAGAAGAGCGAACATATTCTTCTTGTATGCCTCGACGCCCGGCTGGTTGAATGGGTTAACGTCAATCATGTAACCGCTGATACCGCAAGCCTTCTCGAAGAAATAGAAGAGAGCTCCGAGGTTGTACTCGTTGATACGCTCGATAGAAACTGCAATCTGCGGAACGCCGCCGTCGATGTGAGCAAGCTTGGTTCCGAGCTCAGCCATAAGGTTGCACTCCTCAACATGCTTTCCAGTGAGGAAATTAAGGCCGTCAAGGTTCTGAGGGTCGTTCTCAATGAGCATAGAGCGGTTGCTCTTCTCAACGCTTACAACAGTCTCCATAAGGTGACGCTCACCATCCTGGATGTACTGACCCATAGAGTGAAGGTCTGTAGTGAAGTTCACTGATGCAGGGAAGATACCCTTTCCGTCCTTACCCTCAGACTCACCGTAAAGCTGCTTCCACCACTCACCGAGGAAAGAAAGCTTAGGGTTGTAGGCAACGAGGATTTCAATCTTCTTGCCGTTTGCGTAAAGGAGGTTACGCATTGCAGCATACTGGATTGCAGGGTTGCACTCGCATCTCTTTGCGCAAGCCTCCTCCATCTCAAGAGCACCCTTGAGCATCTCTCTTACATCATAACCTGCAAGAACGATAGGGAGAAGACCTACCGGAGTGAGGACTGAGAAACGTCCACCCACGTTATCCTCGATAACGAATGTCTTATAACCTTCCTGAGTAGAGAGTGACTTGAGAGCTCCGCGAGCCTTGTCTGTAACGGCAACGATACGCTCAGCAGCCTCTGCCTTTCCATAAGTATCCTCAAGATATTTCTTTACAAGACGGAAAGCAACTGCAGGTTCAGTTGTTGTACCTGACTTTGAAATAACCACGCAAGCTGCATTTCTCTCCTGAACGAGATCCATGAGCTCGCACATGTACTCCTCTGAAAGGTTCTGTCCTGCGAACACGATCTCAGGAGCCTCAGACTTAGTCTTGAGCTGCTTTGCAAACTGATGAGAAAGGGCCTCGATTGCGCACTTTGAACCAAGGTAAGAACCACCGATTCCGATTACGATCACGAGGTCAACGTTCTTGGCAGCCCAGGCATCTCTTACAGCCTCGCACTCATCAACAAGAGTACCGGCGAGAGTCTGTGACGGAAGATGCTTCCAGCCAAGGAAGTCGTTACCTGCACCTGTCTCATTTTCAAGAACATCGAAAGCAGCAAAGGCCTTCTCTACATATGTCTTGTATTCTGCATCGTTTACAAAGGAGCTGCAGCCTCCCAAATTTACTTTAAGCATAATTTATATCGTTTTAATCATTTGTTCCTTACGAGATTGTCTACAATCCATATATCCGACAAATATAGATATTTTTCACTTACGAGCAATCAATATATTTCTATAATATCGTCTAATGATGTGGAATACAGGCGGGAACGATACTCACTGCGGATTCCGTCCGCATAATGTCCGGCACGCTGAGAGGCCAGTCTGAGGAAAGTATTTCCTCCGGAATTGACAGCATCCATGACCTTTGAAAGACGTCCCTGTCTCTCGCGCAACTCCTCATCGTTGTCAAACAGAGAGGACTGGACAGCATCGGCAGGAACTATTGCGCCAACAATGACCCCGGCCTTCTTGTACATATATTCCGGACGGTATATCGTCCGGAGGGCCTTGAGCGCTGCCCCGACAATCTCATGCGTACTGTTGGCTGCGACCGGTAGTCTGACCGTAGCTGAGGGAAAATACTGCTTCATATCCTCACGGAAACGGTTGGTATAAAGAAATGCAGTCACCTCTCCTGCAGCCGATCCCTCTTCCCTCAACTTATGTGCGCAACTTGCCGCAAAATCCGATATTCTCAGACATAATTCCTCCTCATCCGAGATCATATCCGCAAATGACCGTGAAGTACAGATAGACTTCCTTCTTTCATCCTTTTCATCCTCTACGCAGGCTCTGCCCTTCAGTTCCTCCCAAGTCCTCACTCCCGGAAGATTGAAATTGGCATTCACCCATGCTTTGGGACGGTTCACATAATCCAGAGCCGTACGTACACCCAGACTCTGCAGTCTTGGAGCAAGCCTTCTTCCGACTCCCCAGACATCCTCAATCGGAGTGAGTTCCAGTGCCTTGAGCCTCTTCGCATCCGAATCTATCATACATACGCCCTTGTATCCGCTGTATGTCTTCGCAAAATGGCTCGCAATCTTGGCAAGCGTCTTGGTCGGAGCCACCCCGATGCTCACAGGTATTCCCACCCATCTGCGTATCTTGGCCACAAGATCGCGGCAGAGTCCCGGAATCGCCTCCGGCCTGATGCCGTCCAGATGAAGATATGCCTCGTCTATCGAATATATCTCTATGCCCGGCACAGTATCGGAAAGGATGGACATAACCCTGGATGAGAGATCTCCATACAAGGCATAATTGGAAGAACGGACCTGAAGTGCACCGCTGTCGACCAGATGCTTCACCTTGAAGAAAGGGGTACCCATCTTGATGCCCATAGCCTTGCTCTCATTGCTCCTGGCAACGACACAGCCGTCATTATTGGACAGCACAACAACAGCCTTCCCCTCCAATTGAGGCTGGAAGACACGTTCGCACGAAACGAAAAAATTATTGCAGTCCACAAGGGCGTACATTATCTCACCTTTTTGATCACATATGTAACCACTCCCCACATGATGAATTCCACTCCCTCCGTTATTTCTATCTCCGGATAATTCGGATTGGCCGGAACGAGCTTCAATCCCCCGTCAGTGAAGCAGAGACGCTTGAGAGTGAATTCACCATCCACGAAACACACTGCCATATCGCCGTCCTGCGGTTCCAGCGACCTGTCTATAACCAGAACATCACCTTCCTCGACTCCGGCATCGATCATGGAATCCCCCACTACCCTTCCGTAGAATGTGGCGGCAGGATGCCTTACGAGTTCCTTGTTCAGGTCGATGGCCTGAGTCATGTAATCGGTAGCCGGTGACGGAAATCCGGCATGAATCCCGTCCTGAGCCATTCCCGGCAGTTCTTTGTTTGTTTCTTCCATTATTCCACTATACTTGCTGATGCAAAAATAAATAATTTTAATGGTATATTTGCAGCGATGGAACTCAGTAAGGACATATGCGGATTTCTGGAAGGGAAAGGCATCGGATGCAGCGTGGAAAGCGCCGGAGCATTCGAAGTCATTACCGCATGTCTTGAGGACGGCCGGACACGTGCAGTCCTGCCGGTCAGAATCATGGCAAAGGACATGTCCGAGGCTGAAACTCAGCAGCTGGAGCTGCAGAAGGCAGTCAGCGCCCTGACCGGAAGGCACGGTTCCTACCCACTCATAATCACAGAAGACAGATGGGTCCTGCAGAAAGAGATGATGCAGAAGCGTCTGCTCTCCCACCTTGAAATATTCTTCCCCATCTATGCCCGAAACTGCGAAGTAAGACGCATAGAAAAGACTGAAGCTGCAGCATTCCTGAGTGCCTGCCACAGCTACGGCGACGCTGCCTGCCGCTACCGCTACGGCCTCTACCTCAAACGCCACACCGGGCACATCGCCAATGGAAACAGAGTTTCCGCCTACGCTCCCGGCACCCTTGTGGCAGTGGCAACATTCTCCAACGCCCGCAAATGGATCAAAGGCGAGAAGGTCATCCGCTCCTACGAATGGACGCGCTACGCCTCACTTCCTGAGCTCCGAATAAGCGGAGGAATGGGCAAGCTCCTGAAAGCCTTCATCCAGGACGTCCATCCGGACGACATAATGAGCTACGCCGACCTCGAATGGTCCGAAGGAAAGGTCTACGAACAGCTTGGATTTTCTTTAGACGGAGAGAAAGGGCCGGTTACATTCTACATTGACAGCGGATACAGGAGATTACCGCTCAAGCCGTCAACGGGCATGTCAGATCTGAACGTAATAGCCGACTCAGCAGGCAATCTGATATTCAGCAATCCTGGGAGCAGGAAATACCGACTTAAACTGACGGAATATTAATAAGATTTACTATCTTCGCGCCCGATATCATTAAGAACAATAAACACTTATATATATATATGGAAGCAATTGTAAAAACCGACTTCAACTTCCCGGGCCAGACAGGCCACTATGTGGGAAAGGTACGCGACGTGTACAGCATCAATGACGAGTATCTCGTAATGGTGGTTTCTGACCGCATTTCCGCATTCGACGTAGTCCTCCCTAAGGGCATTCCTTTCAAGGGACAGGTACTCAACCAGATTGCTGCGAAATTCCTTGACGCAACAGCCGACATCCTCCCTAACTGGAAGGTCGCTACCCCTGACCCGATGGTCACAGTAGGTCACAAGTGCGAGCCTTTCAAGGTCGAGATGGTAATCCGCGGTTACCTTTCTGGTCACGCATGGAGAGAGTACAAGGCAGGAAAGCGCACAATCTGCGGCGTAGAGATGCCAGAGGGAATGGTTGAGAACCAGAAGTTCCCTACTCCTATCATCACTCCTACCACAAAGGCTGCAGAGGGTCATGACGAGGACATCTCAAAGGAGGATATCATTGCTCAGGGCATCGTAAGCCGCGAGGACTATGAGCAGCTCGAGGCCTACACTCAGGCCATCTTCCAGAGAGGAACAGAGATCGCTGCCAAGATGGGTCTCATCCTTGTGGACACCAAGTACGAGTTCGGAAAGAAGGACGGACAGATCTATCTCATGGACGAGATCCACACTCCGGACTCTTCAAGATACTTCTATGCAGAGGGTTACGCAGAGCGTCTGGCTACAGGCGAGAAGCAGAAGCAGCTCTCGAAGGAGTTCGTACGCGAGTGGCTCATGGCAAACGGCTTCCAGGGCCAGGAGGGACAGCAGGTTCCAGAGATGACTGAAGAAATCGTGAACGGCATTACTGAAAGATATATCGAGCTCTACGAGAACATCACCGGTGAGACATTCCAGAAGGCTGAAGGAACAGACATCCTTGCACGCATCGAAAAGAATGTAACTGATTGTCTTGCATCTCTCTAAATTTATTTTTATCTTTGCCGCCCCTAAAAATGAAGGGGAGCTAAAAAGCGGGTGCTTTTTGGTGCAATGGGGTTTTTTCTTTAAAAACCGACAGATTCAAGGCGAACAAACCGAGAAAACCGGAGCAACCTTTGGGTTGTGAGGATTTCAGAGGTGAAGATCAACGAAGAAGATTAGGAATTTTAAAGAAAGAACTGAGTAACACATTTTAATTTTTTACAAAACAATGAAACACATTGAACTCAAAGGCCAGGTCCGTGAGGCTGGCAACAAGGCAGCAGTTAAGGCTGTTCGTAGAGCAGGACACGTTCCTTGCAACATTTATGGTCTCGGAATGGAGAACGTGCTCTTCACTATCGACGCACAGGATCTCAAGACTATCACTCACACTCCTAACTCATACATCATCAACCTCGAGCTCAACGACGGCAAGAAGTTCTTCGCAGTGCTCCACGAGGTTCAGTATCACCCAGTGACTGACGAGGCTCTCCACGTAGATTTCCTTGCAGTATGCGAAGACAAGCCAGTTACCATCGAGGTTCCTGTTATCGTTACCGGTCACTCAGAGGGTGTCAAGATGGGTGGTAAGCTCCTCGTTTCAAGCCGCAAGCTCCGCGTAAGCGCTATGATGGACAAGCTTCCTGATGTTCTTGAGGTAGATTCAACTCACCTTATGATCGGTAAGCAGATCGTTGCAGGTGACCTCAACTACGACGGCGTTACTATCGTTTCTCCAAGAGCAACAATCATCTGCTCAGTTCGTCCTACCCGTGCTACTCAGCAGGCTAAGATGGAGCAGCAGGCTACTGGTAAGAAGAAGTAATCCGATCTGGTATGAATTATTTGGTCGTCGGTCTAGGAAACATCGGCGTCGAATATGCCAACACCAGACACAATATGGGATTTATGGTATTGGATGCCTGGGCTCAGGCATCCAATATTGTTTTTGAGTCTGGCAGATATGGCTATATGGCCGTTGTTCCTTTCAAGGGCAGGAAGTTCTATCTTCTGAAGCCTTCGACATATATGAACCTCAGCGGAAAGGCTGTCCGCTACTGGATGAACGAGCTCAAGATTCCTGTGGAGAATCTTCTCGTAATTTCAGATGACCTCAACATTCCTTTCGGCACTTTGCGTCTGCGTAAGAACGGAAGCGCCGGCGGACACAACGGACTCACCAACATCAATGAGATGATCGGCACTCAGAATTATGCAAGGATCAGGGTCGGCATCGGCAATGAGTTCGGCAGAGGACAGCAGGTCAACTACGTGCTTGGAGAGTTGAGCAAGGAGGAACTGCTGGAGATGGAGGAGATCAGCAAAAGGGTGATTGAGGGCGTCAAGGCCTGGGCAACAATTGGAGCAGACAGGGCAATGAATATGGTCAACACCAAACCAAAAGCCGAATAAAAAGGCTGTTTTTCGCTGATTTTCATTATCAAAACATTGATATTGAAATAAAAACGCCGGCAAAATTTGGAAATGTGACCGATATTCCATAACTTGGCGGAAGTTTTTGATGCTTAATGTTTAACGAACACTAAAATTTGAACACAATGAAAACACTTGTAGATCAGATCAAGGCTGAGTACGAAGTATTCGTAAAGAACGCTGACGCTCAGGTAGAGAAAGGAAATAAGGCAGCTGGCGCACGCGCACGTAAGGCAGCTCTTAACCTTATGAAGGCTATGAAGGATTTTAGAAAGGCTTCTAACGAGGCTGCAAAATAAGTCAATCTTTCAGTCTGAAAAATAACGGCATCCCGAATCGGGGTGCCGTTTCTGTTTTCCATAAAAACTGACAGCACATGTCAAAAAAAAGAGGCTGACTAAAAAGTCAATTTAGACTTTGAGGTTAGCCTCTTTTTCTATTTATATGTACGGATCGCGATGTGGCGATAGCCCCTGTCGGTCCTTCCCACTGCGTGGGCCCCTTCCCTTTTCGGGAGCCAATGCCGCCTGGGGCTACCGCCACACCGCTAAATATGAGACACAAAATATAGCTATTCTTTTGATAATCAAAGGAATAGCTATTGTTAATGTCAGGAAGTTTTGTTATATTTGAAGTGCGAAATCAAAATAATACCTTAACTCTAACTGACATGGCAAAGGTAACATATAAATCTTACAATCAGAACGATTCTCTTCTTTTTCCTCACTGTATCGGTGACTTTATCCCTGAAAATGATCCAGTACGCGTACTTGATGCCATAGTTGAGCATCTGGATATCAGCGCTATCGAAGCTACATATAAAGGTGGCGGAGCAAGCAGCTTTGCACCACGCATGCTGTTGAAGGTCATTCTTTACGCATATCTCCAGAACATCCACTCCGGACGCAAGATGGAAGCGTTGCTCAAGCGCGATGTGAACTTCATGTGGCTGAGCGGCATGCAGCGCCCCGACTTCAATACAATCAACCTGTTCAGAAAGAACCGTCTGGCTGATGTCATGGATGACATCTTCACTCAGGTCGTGCAGATGCTTGTTGACGCAAAGTTCGTCAGCCTTGAGGTTCAGTATATCGACGGCACCAAGATCGAGGCCAATGCAAACAAGTACACCTTTGTATGGAAGAAGGCGACCAAGACAAATCAGGACAAGCTGGATCTAAAGGTGAAGTCTATCCTCCGTGAAGCAGAAAGAGTACTCGACATGGAGCTCAAGGATGAGTCTGACAATGTCATGACAGCAGAGGAAATGCAGAAACGCACTGACGACATCCTTGCTCAGATGGACGAGAAGGGCATCAGTGACAAGAAGTTACGCAAGGAGGTGACCAAAGTGAAGGAGGAATCTGTTCCGAAGATGAAGGAATACGAGGAAAAGCTGGAGATCGTCGGAGAACGTGGCAGCTACAGCAAGACCGACAAGGACGCGACGTTCATGAGGATGAAGGAGGAAGCCATGAATAACGGTCAGACCAAGCCCGGATACAATGTTCAGATTGCCACAGAGAACCAGTTCATCACGAACTATGGACTATACAGCAGTCCAACTGATCAAGGCACACTGAAGCCGTTCCTGGAGTCCTTTAAGGAACGTTACGGAACGCAGAGCGCCACTGTATGCGCTGACTCCGGATATGGCAGCGAGATGAACTACGAGTATATGATATCCGAAGAGATAACTCCTTTTGTCAAGTACAACATGTTCCACGCAGAGATGAAGCGCAAGAGAAGGAATAACCCATTCCTTGTGGAGAATATG
>JBGUTV010000005.1:0-18572 GCA_045133255.1 Candidatus Cryptobacteroides sp. | reverse complement strand
GAAAACTAATCCTATAAGCAACAGAATCGGTATCACCCGTGGTTGGGACTCTAACTGGGTAGGTGGTAACTACGCAGAGAAGATCGCAGAGGACTTCGAGATCCGTAAGTATCTCTCAAGCCGTCTTGCAAAGGCATCTCTTTCAAAGATCGTTATCGAGAGAACTCTTAAGCTCATCACTGTAACTATCCACGCAGCAAGACCAGGTGTTATCATCGGTAAGGGTGGCCAGGCAGTTGATCTTCTTAAGGAGGAGCTCAAGAAGGTAACCAAGAAGGATGTTCAGATCAACATCTACGAGGTTAAGAAGCCAGAGGTTGACGCTCACATCGTAGCTGACTCTATCGCTCGTCAGATCGAGGGCCGTGTATCATACCGTCGTGCTATCAAGATGGCTATTGCAACTGCAATGCGTGTTGGTGCTGAGGGTATCAAGGTTCAGATCAGCGGTCGTCTTGGTGGTGCTGAAATGGCAAGAAGCGAAATGATCAAGGAAGGTCGTACACCTCTCCACACATTCCGCGCTGACATCGACTATGCACTTGCTGAGGCTCACACTAAGGTTGGTGTTCTTGGTATCAAGGTTTGGATCTGCAACGGTGAGGTTTATGGAAAGAAGGATCTTTCTCCAAACGCAGGCGTAGCAGCTCAGGCACAGCAGTCAAACAACAACCGTGGCGGACGCAACAACGATCGTCGTCGTGGTGGTCGCAACAACCGCAGAGAGAACAAGTAATTCACTTGACACTCAATATTATGAAAAGGGATGACTGACAAGTCATCCCTTTTTTGTATATTTGTAATCCTGTCCCTCGAGTACATCTGTAACTTCGAGTTTGTCGACAGGGCTATGTGAAATTTTTATAAAGGAAACCAATATGAAACTCAAATCAATTCTTTTTGCGGCTTTTGCAGTCGCTTTTGTATCTTCTTGCGGTCCGACTGTTGAGGAGAAGATCAAGGCATTCGAGGAAACCCACGAGGCTATGATGACTGAATATAAGCAGACAATGGATTCGCTCTCGGCAAATCCTGCAGAGGCTGAGGCATACTACAATGACTTTGTCGAGAAGTACCTTGCCTTCAATCTCGAGGCTGCAAAGGAGAATCCGGACAACGATGTTGCTGTACAGGTGCTTATGAACCTTCGCGGCATGATCGAGGACGAGCAGGTTGCTGAGATCATTTCAAAGATGCCTGAGTCAATGCTCGAGAACGAAAAGGTAGCTTACCTCAAGAAGGGTCTTGATGCAAGAAAGGCAACTGCAGAAGGACTGATGTATACTGATTTTACAGTAGAACATGTTTACGGTTATGATAGAAGCATCGATCCGCAGCCGCTCAAGAAAGAGGTGAAGTTCTCTGATTATGTAGGCAAGGGTACATACGTTCTTGTTGATTTCTGGTCACCTTGGTGCGGACCATGCCGCAGAGAGGTTCCGAACATCAAGGAAGTATATGAGCAGTATAAGGATAAGGGACTTGAGGTCCTCAGCCTTGCAGTGTGGGAGAGAAAGCCGCAGTCACATACAATCGAGACTGCCGGTGAGCTCGGTATGGATTGGCTCCATATCAACAACTGTGGCAACGTGCCTACAGACATTTATGGTGTAGAGGGCATTCCTCATCTCATGCTTATAGGTCCTGACGGAACCATCCTCAAGAGAGGCTTCCATGGTCTTGAAGGCATCCAGGCAGCTGTGGCTGAATACATCAAATAGTCTTTTCACTAAAGATATACTCCTGTGATAAGGAAAGTTCTCATCGCATTTTTCATAATGTCCGTGTCTGTGGCCATGAGTGCTCAGCAGACACGGTATTATGATGCCGCGCAGTTGAACGTGATCGGCAAAGCTATCCCGACGTCCAAAGATTATACAAGAATCGACACTGCTGCCTATAAGTTCAATGATGCAGTCATTGAAGAATATGCCTGCCATTCTACAGGCTTGGCAGTTCTCTTCGCCACAGACAGCCCGTTCATAAAGGCAAAATGGCAGACTTCAGGCAAGAATGCAGCCCCTAATATGACGGCAATAGCCCAGAAAGGTCTGGATCTTTATATAAGACAGAACGGTGAATGGGTCTTTGCCGGTGTCGGAAGGCCGGTTATGGAAAAGGAGCCGGAATATGCTTCACATAAGGGCACAATTGTGAAGTCTATGGCTCCTGGAAGAAAGGAATGCCTCCTGTATCTTCCTCTCTACGATTGTCTGGACTCGCTTTTCATCGGAATTGATGAGAATTCATATATCGAGCCGCTGGATAATCCATTCCGCCATCGTATCGTGATTAAGGGTTCCAGTGTAACTCACGGTCTTGCCGCTTCCCGTCCGGGAATGAGCTATGCGGCAAGGTTCGGTCGAGACAACGGATTCTACTGCTTCAATCTGGGATTCAGCGGAATGTCGAAGCTTCAGAAGGAATATGCTGAATATCTAGCTGACATTGAGGCGGATGCATTCATATTTGACGCGTTCTCAAATCCTTCGGCAGAAATCATCCACGAGAGGTTTGATGCCTTTGTGGACATCATACGTGCTGCGCATCCCGACGTGCCTCTCATATTCATGCAGACAGAGCGTCGTGAATCCCGTAACTTCGACACGTGGAGAGAAGATTTCGAGGCTCGTAAGCAGACTGCGGCAGAGGAAGAGATCAGAGAAAGGATGAAGACAGACAAGCATATATATTTCCTGCCTTCAGATGATTTTCTTGGTCACGAACATATTGCAACCTCAGACGGCTCACATCCTACGGACTTGGGATTTACATATATGCTTGACAGCATATCTCCTAAGATTCTCAAGATTCTCCGTAAGTATGGAATAAAGTAGTTCTGATGGATATCAGGGATAAGATAAAACTGTTTCCGCATTCCCCGGGCGTCTATAGGTATTATGACGCCGAGGGGAATGTCATTTATGTGGGTAAGGCAAAGGATCTTCATAAGAGGGTGGCTCAGTATTTCGTTCCGGCAGAGCGCCTGACACGCAAGACCGCTGTCATGGTATCGAAGATTGCAGATGCGGAATACACCGTCGTAGAGTCCGAGTCCGATGCTCTGCTTTTGGAAAACAATCTTATCAAGCAGTTCAAGCCTCGCTACAACATCCTTCTCAAGGATTCCAAGACATATCCGTGGATATGCGTGTCTTCCGGCGACTTTCCTAAAGTCTTTCTTACAAGACGTGTCGTCAAGGACGGCTCCCGATATTTCGGTCCATACAGCAGCGTCGTGCATGCCAGAAATCTGGTTGAGTTCATCCATAGTACGTATCCGCTGCGAACCTGCAATCTGAAGATAACCTCAGAAGCCATCCTGCACAGAAAGTTCCGCCCTTGCCTGAATTTTCATATAGGCAAATGCAAGGGATGCTGCATAGGGGCAATCTCCCGCAAGGAATATAATGACAACATAGAGGAAATCGTTTCACTGCTCAAAGGTGGTGGACGTGAGGTTATCCAGCATTATAAGGCATTGATGCTTGAGGCTGCGCAGAATATGGATTTTGAGAGAGCTCAGGTCTGTAAGGAAAAAATGCAGTCGCTGGAGAATCACTACAGCAAGTCGGTCATTATGAATGCTGCTGTCGGAGATGTAGACGTATTCTCTCTTATTGTTGATGCTCCTGAGGCTTTCGGAAACTTTATGAGGATAAGAGGTGGAGCCGTGGTCCAGTCGCTGAATCTAGGCTTCAGGATGATGATCGAGGAAGATCAGGAAGCTGTTATGGCTGCATTCATCGCGGAAATACAGTCAAAGTTCGGAGATCTTTCCAAGGAAGTCATAGTGCCGTTCAAGCCGGATATGGAAATGGACGGTGTAGAATTCAGGGTTCCTGTGAGGGGTGACAAGCTTTCTTTGCTTGAACTCAGCGCCAGAAATGCCAAGGAGATGCGTCTTAATGCGCTCAAGCAGCAGGAGCATACCGATCCGGATGCATATAAGAATATGGTGATGGAGTCTCTTCGCAAGCAGATAGGAATGAAGGAATTGCCTGTCCATATTGAATGCTTTGATAACTCCAATATCCAGGGAACCAATCCTGTCTCAGCCTGCGTAGTGTTCCGTAATGCTGTTCCCAGCAAGAAGGACTACAGGCATTTCAAGGTCAAGACAGTAGTCGGTGCTAATGATTATGCAACGATGAAGGAGGTCGTTAACCGACGTTATTCCCGTATGCTGGAAGAAAATCCGGATGATATTCCTCAGCTTGTGGTCATTGACGGCGGCAAGGGACAGCTGGCATTTGCATATGAGGCACTTGCCGAACTGGGCCTCACAGATAAGCTTACCGTGATTGCCCTGGCTGAGAGGATGGAGGAAGTCTATAGGGTAGGCGATCCGTACCCTATGTTCATCGACAGGAATTCTCCGGCACTCAAGGTTCTTCAGCAGATAAGGGATGAGGCGCACCGTTTCGGCATCACCTTCCACAGGAAACTTCGCAGCAAGACTCAGATCGAGTCCGCTCTGCGAGGCATCAAGGGTGTTGGAGACAAGACTGAGCAGCGCCTTCTTCTGCATTTCGGTAGTGTTGCACGTATTGCATCGGCTTCAACAGAAGACTTGGCCGCACTTGTCGGACAATCATTGGCGGAACGTATATTAAATCAACTTAACAACTATGAACAATAAGGTCTTGTCTATTTACGACTGGTTCCTGATTGTAGGAGTCATCGTGACCAATATAATTTATTCCATTCTTACAGGCAGCCTTGATGCTGTCGGTTCCGTTGCTTCGGTTGCCGGAGTTCTTTGTGTCGTACTTGTCGCAAAGGGCAGCATCTGGAATTACATCTTCGGTGTAGTAAATGTTTCTTTGTATGCCTGGATTTCATACAAGGCAGACCTTTATGGCGATGCCGCACTCAATGCGCTCTATTATTTCCCGATGCAGTTTATCGGCTGGTGGCAGTGGAGAAAGCGTGGTGCCGCAGTTTCTCAGGCTGAGGCCGGTGATAAGGGTGTGCAGGTAAAGGCGCGTAGGTTCAATTGGAGTCAACGTGCAATTCTTGCTGCCGGATGTGCTGTGGCAGTCATTCTGTTCGGGCTTATCCTGCAGCGTCTGGGTGATCCGCAGCCTTTCAAGGACTCCACGACGACAGTATTGAGCATTGTGGCTCAGGCTTTGATGGCTCTGGCATTTATGGAACAATGGGCTTTATGGATAATTACCAATGTAGTGAGTGTCGTGATGTGGAGCATATGCGTGGCAAGAGGAGAGGCTCATTCCGGCGTCATGGTGATCATGTGGGTGTTCTATCTCCTGAACTCTCTGAATGGCTTGCGTGTGTGGATCAGGATAAGTGCATCGACTTCGACTTCAGGCAGATAGTCACTTTAATGGCCAAAATTTTTATATTCCGATTTTTTTTACTTAATTTGCGGTGATTTAGCGCGAATATTACGTGTATTAGATACTGAATTATTAACTTAAATTTTAACGTTATGGCAAATATTGCAGAAGACGTAAAGGCAATCATCGTCGAGAAGTTGGGCGTTGATGCTTCTGAGGTAACTGAGACAGCTAGCTTTACAAATGATCTCGGCGCAGATTCACTTGATATCGTAGAGCTTATCATGGAGTTCGAGAAGAAGTTCGACATCGAGATTCCAGATGATGATGCAGGTGACAAGATTGCAACTGTCGGCGATGCTGTTAAGTACATCGAGGACAAGGTAAACGCAAAATAATTTTGTCTGAAATAACAAACAGAAAAGGACCAGTCATCTGACCGGTCCTTTTCTTGTTTTTATTATTCTTTATCACTTGTTTGCTTCAGCTGTCTTTGGTGCAGCAAATGTGATTGTAAGTCTTGGGTAGTTCTTGAGTTCCTCCTTTGACACTTCACCTGCCTCCTCGGTATTGATCGGGCCGTTCAGGGTTGCGCTGTAATATCTGTCGATGTCAAGCCCTGTTGAAACTTCTTCTGAAGATCCGCTGGAGTACTGGTTTGCGTACATCGCCATTGTCAGATAGTTGTAATAGTTGCTGCCGTAGCCATATCCATAGCTGTCATAGCCATAACCATATCCACCATAGCCGTATCCATAGCCGTATCCGCCATAACCGCCGTAGCCATAACCATATCCGTACGGGTCGTACATCATATTGTTGTAGTACGAGTTGTACAGAAGGTTATTGTAGTAATCATTGTAGCTGCTTGATGAAGAAGATGATGTTGTTTCTGTGCTCATGATGAGGAACCAGATATCATACTTCTCGATTCTTTTCTCATAGTCGGCATCGCTTTCACCTTCTTCCTTCTCGAGTTTCAGAATCTCCTGAACGTGGTGGCTTATGTCTGGAGCATACTGTGAGAGGGATCTGTTGATGTTACCCTGGTTTTCGCTCTCGATGCTTGAATCGGTAAGTCCCGCATATGACACGAATCTGTCCTCATTGCTTCTCAGACGTACTGTAGGGCTGAGGATAGTAGGATATTTGTCCAGCTTGTCCCATTCTCCGTTCACGTTGTACGGAAGAGTGATGGTTGCCTTGTTGATCACGATCTCATCAGGATTGATGATGTTCTGCCTGTCGATCATCTTATGGAGCTTCTCCTTTATGTCAGATGCCTTGATTACAGGCTTGACTCCTGAGCCACCTTCAATGATGATCTGCTCACTTGCCTTCACACCCTCTTTATAGAGTTCTGTTGAGGCGTGTGTGCTGGTGTTGAAAGCATACTGGCTAGGCATATTCGAGCTCGATGCACCCTCTTTTACGAATGATGAAGGGCCATAAATGAAGAGGAATGATGTGTCGACCTGCTTTCTGTCCTTGTAGTCAGCAGTGATCTTCAGCTCTGCATAGTTGCCGGAAACGTAAAGATTCTCGTCGAACTCGAGAGGAAGGTCGAACATGTTGATTCGTCCTCCGATGCCTGCAGGGCTGTCTGTTTCCATATAGATGCCGGGAACGTAGTCAAGGTAGAATTTAAGTGAATCCTGCTCCTCTTTGGTCCTTTCTTTCTGGAATTTCTTGATTCCCTGGACAAGCTCATCAGCATATGCGTTGCTGAAGTTGAAGGAGAGTGAGTCCCCGCCGCTGTATACCGGGATTCCGGCAGTGATGTATCGGCTGAAATCGATGAATCTGTCTCTGTTGTCCTCTGATTCTCCTTCATATCTGATTCCAGGTGCGAAGGCGTTGGTGTAGAGGAGAGTCGAGTCGATCTGCTGTTTCAGGCTGTACACATATACATTCTGGAGCATTTTCTGCTCGTTGTCGTTCATGGTTGAAAGGGTGTCGCGTACTGCGCTGAAGTGGAACTGGCGTACGACTGTGTTTTCGCCGAGGTCAAGATCCTTGATCACAGGAACGAGGGTGAAGCTCGCACCTTTGCTTGTCGTTCCGAGAACGCCGTCATTGATCGCTCCGAAAGTGAATCTCTTGCTGCTGTATGCAGACAGGCTGTCCGCCATCTTCAGGACAATGTCTTCGAGCGGTTCTGAATCAATGAATACATCCCACTGCTGGTCAGTGGGAATGAAATTCTCTCCGAGTTCTTCGTTTATGTCAACGCAGGATGAAAGGCCTGACAGTATCGCACCGATGGCCATCCAGCGACAAACTTTGCTGATAAAATTGAAATTCATTACAACTGGTCGTAAAAACTATTATAATCTTCTATGTAGCTGCCGTCTTCGAAGGATTCCTGTCTGTAGTCGAGGGCAGGAAGTCCTGCATCCTTGCAGAATGTCTTGATTTCTTCCGGAACATCGGCAGAACCGTATATTATGCCGTCTGAATAAGACGCGGCGAGTTTTGCAAGATTTATGCCTGAAGGCTCAGTCAATATCTCGACGTCCTTTTCTGTGACGCCAGGGATGAGGATCTTGTCCTTGAAATCTGCCGGGAACTCTGCAGGCGTGTCGTCATACATTGAGAGCACGATCTTGCTGTTTGAGAATATAGGGTCGTCCACATAGACTTTCTTGAGGTAAAGCGGAAGTACCTGTGATATCCAGCCCTGGCAATGGATCACGTCAGGTGCCCATCTGAGCTTCTTGACTGTCTCGAGGACACCCCTTGCGAAGAATATGGCTCTTTCGCTGTTGTCCTTGAAGAATTCTCCGTTTTCGTCAAGATATACCTGTTTTCTGTGGAAATAGTCCTCGTTATCAATGAAGTACACCTGCATTCTGGCAGCAGAAATGGATGCAACCTTGATTACAAGCGGTCTGTCCACATCATTGATGATGATGTTCATTCCAGAGAGACGGATGACCTCATGAAGCTGGTTCTTTCTTTCGTTGATGCAGCCATAGCGAGGCATGAAGGATCTGATTTCCTTCTTTCTTTCCTGAATTCCCTGAGGAAGGTATCTTCCTATGTTGGATATCGGCGACTCCGGGAGATATGGATATATCTCCGAGTTGACGAACAGTACCCTTTTGACAGAATTTCCCATACCGGTGGTTTTTAATGACAAAATCTCTACAAAGATAAGTATTTTTTTTGATATTTCACTATCTTTGGCCCCGATTGGGATTGCAGTATGGGGAAAACAGACAATAAAATAATGCGCAGGAGGCTGATGAACGCCTACCTTTCTTCGGTGATCAGCATCAGCCTTGTTCTTCTGCTGGTGGGTATCGCGAGCATGCTTCTGGTCAATGCCAAGGGAGTTTCGGATTATTTCAAGGAAAACATGCAGGTTTCGGTGCTCATGAAGCAGACCGTTGCCGAAGAGGATGCGCTTAAGTTCAAGATGAATCTTGATAAGGAAGAGTATATCCGCAGTTCTGTCTATGTTTCGCGTGAACAGGGTCAGAGAGAGATGGCCGACCTGCTCGGAGATGATTTTCTGGACGTGTTCACCACTTCTCCGATCCCGATTTCCATTGATGTGACTCTAGCCGCGGATTATGTTTCAGCAGACAGTCTTGAGGTGGTTAAGACAAGGCTTTCGGCTTCTCCGTTGGTGGATGAGGTTGTTTATCAGAGGTCTCTCGTCGATGCGCTAAACGCCAATCTCAGCAAGATATCGCTCGTGATAGCTGTCTTCATTGCCCTGCTGCTGTTCATCTCCTTCGTGCTGATAAACAACACGGTGCGTCTCAATGTCTTTGCCCGCAGATTCACCATCCACACAATGAAGCTCGTAGGTGCGACCCGTTCGTTCATCCGTGCTCCATTCCTTGTGCAGTCAACCTTCCAGGGCGTATTCGCTGCGTTCATATCCATAATCATCCTTATCGGAATGCTTTTCTTCATGAGAAGTGAGTTTGCCCAGCTCTTCGAGATCTTCCGTCTTGATCTGCTGCTGATAGTCATGGGTATTGTGCTTTTCTGCGGTGTCGCGATATGTCTTGCGAGCACGTGGTTTGTAGTGAACAAACTCCTGTCCTTGAGCAAGGATGAATTGTATTATTAGAAAATTTCAGATTGCAATATGGAAAACAACGAAAAGATGCCGATTACCAGAAGGGGCCTCAAGCTTCTTCTTATCGGATTGATAGTCATGGCTTCCGGATATCTGCTTATGATGGGTGGAGGAAGTGATGATCCTGAAGTGTTCAACTATGCTATGTTCGATTTCCGCAGGCTTGTGGCGGCTCCTGTTGTCATAATCCTTGGAATCGTTATAGAAGTTGTCGCAATTATGCGTGTGTTCAAAGACTGATGTCTATGGAATGGTATGAAGCGATATTGTTAGGCCTTGTGCAGGGCCTGACGGAATTCCTGCCGGTAAGCAGCAGCGGCCATCTTGTCATCGGTCGTGAAGTGTTGGGCGTTGAGGCTTCTGAGGATCTTGCATTTGAAGTCATTGTCCATGCTGCAACTGTCCTCAGTACGATAGTTGTATTCAGAAAACAGATCTGGGACCTTCTCAAGGGCTTTTTCTGTGGACTTCGCGCTCTTAAGGTGAAGCGTGTCGGCGGTTCCTTTTCACTTGTGTGCAATGACCAGACCGACTACCTTCTCAAGATCGGTGTTTCGATGATTCCTATTTTCGTCGTAGGAATGTTCTTCAAGGATTATGTGGAAAGTCTTTTCGGTTCCATCACAGGAGTTGGAGTGGCTCTGCTTGTTACAGCCGTGCTGCTTTTCTTCTCCGACATGGCATCCGGCAAAGGCGTCGCGCTCAAGACGAAGTCAGACCAGCCTGCGAAGGAGTACAGGAATGGAATATCATATTGGCAGGCTCTTGCGGTCGGCCTGGGCCAGGCTTTTGCTGTGGCTCCGGGACTTTCGCGCTCAGGTACAACCATTTCCACAGGACTTATATGTGGTGTAAGGCGTGATGTGATGGCTCAGTTCTCATTCCTGATGGTTCTTGTTCCTATTCTGGGCGAAGCTTTTCTTGAGACTGTGGGTGGAGGCTTTGCGGAGTCTGCTGTCGGTGCTCTTCCTCTTCTTCTTGGTTTCCTGTCTGCATTTGTGTCGGGACTCCTTGCCTGCAAGGTGATGATTGCTCTCGTCAAGAAGGCAAAGCTCAGCTGGTTCGCCCTTTATTGCGTTCTTGCAGCACTGTCAATATTCATTTTCGCATAGACGTGGTCATTTCGGTCGCCCCGAAGAATGTTGTTGTTTCGAGCGAGGCCGAAGGCCGAGTCGAGAAATCTAATCAATATGAAACAAAAACCCCTGACATATTTCGTCTCAGACGTCCATCTGGGTCTGCAGGTAGCGGATCCGGCCGGTCGTGAAGCCCGTTTCGTCTCATTCCTTCGCGGGATACCGGCAGAGGAGACGGAGGCGCTGTATCTTCTCGGTGACATCTGGGATTTCTGGTATGAATACCGTGATGTGGTTCCCAAGGGATATGTCAAGGTCTTTGCTGCCCTTTGTGACCTGATGGATAGAGGCGTCAAAGTGTATTTCTTCCAAGGAAATCACGACGTGTGGACATATTCCTATTTTGAAGAATTGGGTATGATCCGTCTGGAGCAGCCGTGTCTGGTGGAGATTGCAGGAAAGAGGTTCTGTGTCGGTCATGGAGACGGCCTTGGCCCTGTTCCTTTCGGGTACCGTTTCCTTCGCTCGATCTTCCATTGCCGTCTTCTCCAGGTGCTTTTCAGCATGCTGCACCCATGGGTGGCCTTTCGTTTCGGCAATAACTGGTCTAAGAACAACAGGCTCTCACATGACAAGGAATACTCTTTTGGAGGTGCTGACGAGCCTCTTTACAAGTTTGCTGTGGAGTATTCAGCAGAGAATAAGATAGATTATTTCATATTCGGACACTATCACGACGATGTCCGTCTGACCCTTCCTTCCGGAGCTGAGTTCCTTATCCTGAAGGACTGGATTCACTCATCTCCGTACATTGTATTTGACGGCACTGATCTGAAGGTTCTATAGATATTTTGCCGGAATGTCGACTTTTGGAGGCTCCTGCCAGAAAAGTGACCAATAGAGCATGCTGAACTCGTCTGCTTCCCATAGCTTGACAAGTTCCTCTACCTCCTTATCCTCTCCCTCCGGGTCGTATGGCTTCTTCAGGTCCGAACCGAACATCTTTGCGATGCCCTGCCAGAAGCCGGCCGCCATGCGGTTCTTATATCCTCGTATTATGTCATATGAGGACTTACCTACCTCCCTGTCGACAAGTTTCATGATAAGTGCGCCCTGACTCACGGTCAGTTTCTTCATCTGTCCTTCGAATACGTCGAAAAGTTCCTCCTGCGCTGCAGTGATGTATTTGTCCCTCTTGACGCCCTTGAGATTTCTGGCTGCTATCACGCTGTCAGCCTCGGTGACAAGCTTTCTTGCCACAAGCGCGTAGGGATAAGCCTTGCTGAAGTTATGCACCAGACGATAGTACTGTCTCCAGTCCTTTCCCTTCTGTCTCGGCAGCATGGACCACACTTTTGCCGCCCTGATCTGGTCTATGTATATGGTGTCACCTCCCTCGACTATATATTCCAGAATGTTGCTGCTGTCCCTTGGCGCTGCGGTCACAGACTCCAGCGGAATGCTCCCCGCCGCCTTCCTCTGCTTTGTGGTCTTCGCCTTCTTCTCCCAGAACCTCTGAGCACGGCACTCCACCCCCGATCCTGCCAGCAGAACCAGCAAAGTCACTATCATATATATATAAGGGATTCTCTTCATTTCAAGCAGCGCCTTGTCTCTGCAAATTTAATGCAAATTCCTTGGTTTTGGAAAACAGATGACCGTCAGTGTCTTGTCCTGATCTTTTTCCAGTTGCGTGTGGGGAGGATGCGGTCGGTGAGGAGGTAGGTTATGCCATTGCTGATTGCGGCCTTTTCCCATTCGTGAGGGAAGATTGACGCCTGGACTTCGTAGCCCGCATCTGTGAGTGCCTTGCAGAACTCTGGGGTGTACAGGTTGAAGTTCATTGTCGAGATTCCGCAGTTACCCCCGATTGATTCAAGCTTCTTGATTGTTTCCTCTGCTGTGCCGTCTTTGATTGACAGCAGGATGGTGCAGTTTGAGAATGAGCGGACTTTCTGCAGTGTTTCCAGATCTGTCGTGAAGCAGACCCAGTTGTCACCGAACATCTTTTGGGCCACCTCGTATGATTCCCATACGGAACTATGCAGCATCGGAGTTATGCCTTGCTTCCTGCACTCTTCGAGGATTTCCGCAAGAGTCGGGATGGGTGTGCGAAGAGCGGGGTCTTCGGATTCAAGGACATAGTCTCTTCTGAGTTCCTCGAAAGAAAGGTTTTTCAGTTTTACCGGAGTTTCGAGTCTTGAATAGTCTTCTGCCTTTCTGGCTGTGCGGTTCAGGGTCTTGTCATGCAGAATGACCATGACTCCGTCCGTGGTTTTCCTTACATCCAGTTCGATGCCTTCATATCCTCTGCGCCTGGCTTCGGCCACGGCTGCCACGCTGTTTTCCGGGATGACGAACTCTTTGGCCGCGTTCCTGCTCCAGCAGCCTCTATGGGCAAACACGTGTATGCCTCTCTTCTGTGCCGCGGCAATTGTTGCGGCCATTGTAAGCAGAAAGACTATAGTAAAAATCCTCTTCATGCCGCAAATCTACAAAAAATCTTCATCCCGTCCCCATCCCCCTATTATGCTCAACCTCATTTCTTCTCTGTCCATGGAAAGTCGAGATTTCATGGATAAGCCTCCTCGGAACCCTTCTTTGTCCATGGAATCGGGTCTTTTCATGGATAACTTTCTTCTGAAATGCTCTTTGTCCATGGAATCTATGCTTTTCGTGGACAAATCCTCAGCAAGGACGTCTTTGTCCATAAAAAGAGGTGTTTTCATGGACAAGCCTCCTCGGAACCCTTCTTTGTCCATGGAATTGGTGCTTTTCATGGACAAATGTCCCCTGAAGTGCTCCTTGTCCATGGAATTGGCTCTTTACATGGACAAATCATCAAGAATAGTGTCATCCTTGTTGTGGAAACATTTCTTCCAGAACGGAAATATCCAGACGCAGCAATCGTCTGAGTTGCTGGTTTGTGGCGTTGTAGTTAAAGCGCAGATGGCGGGCTGTTTCGATTTTCTGTTGTCCGCTTAGAAATTGGATACCCTTTGCAGCATACTCCTTATTTATATGTGCGATTGTCACTGAGTAGATCTCGTCATCGGTCATGAATACGGCATCTTTGAGCCGTGCTGCAATCTGGCTGAAGGTCTCTGCATTCCTGGTCAGGGAATTGAAATAGCTTCTGGCATCTCTGAACATTTGTTCTCCGAGTGCGGTGTTGCAGAATGATGGTATGAATGGTATTCCGTTGATCTCCTTTAGTGTGGAAAACGGAGCTACATCCCTGGTGTGCAGGATCTCTCTTTGAGTTTCAATCCTCAATATGCTTATCGGTGATGTCTGAAGATGCTCCATCCATACGTTGAAATATGCGCATCCTCCACCCCAAGGATATGAATCTGGCGTGTAGCAGGCATTTGCGACAAATCCATTCC
Source organism: Candidatus Cryptobacteroides sp. (assembly GCA_045133255.1). GTDB lineage: Bacteria > Bacteroidota > Bacteroidia > Bacteroidales > UBA932 > Cryptobacteroides. The sequence goes on along the minus strand of JBGUTV010000005.1, from coordinate 4,708 downwards.
TGTTGACATATATTATCTCATTACGCAAAGCCTGCAATGTCTCTATGGGAAGGATGTTCATTTTGAATTTGTTCCAGTCGATGGCTTTGTCTTTTCTGCTGAATGTACGTTTGAGTTTTGATGCAGTAGTGTCAAAGAATCGTATGCATGCTTCTTTGGGTCCTGCCATAATCATATGCAGATGGTTCTTCATCAATTCGAATGTCAGGACCTCTACCTCCCTGACAAGACAGCAAGAACCGGCAAGCACCCACATCCCCGTACGGAATTCATCATCGTTGCAGAAGATGTTCTGCATCTGTGTGCCGTCTGTGTATATGTGCCAGTAGGGGCCATTGTTTCTGAATGTTTCCTCACAGATCCTCTCTTTCTCTGAAAAACTCAAAGCACTATTGTCATTATTCATAGTCATTTTATGTTATTTGTCAATAAAACCTCTACTCTGTCCATAGAATTGGCTCTTTTCATGGACAAATCCCCTCGGAACCCTTCTTTGTCCATGAAATTGGTGCTTTTCATGGACAACTGTCTCCTGAAGTACTCCTTGTCCATGGAATTGGCTCTTTTCATGGATAAGTCTCCTCGGAACCCTTCTTTGTCCATGAGGCCGGCTCTGTTTATGGACGAACCTTCTGGGGGCGTCTTCTGGGATTCCGCCGGTCGCTGATCCAAAGATGGCTGATTCGGAAGGAAATTCCGAGAGTTAAGCCCTCGTGCCATGCAGATGTTTCTTTTTTTTATAATGATTCAATCTTTTTTTAACTCTTATGCTCGCTGCGTTTGCTTATTTCTCGAGATGTTGGTGTTTTTGTGTGAGATTAAAAACTATCGCATATGAAAACATTGTTCAGATTTTTTGCGGTATTCTGCGCTGCTGTGGCTATGATTCTTTCTTTTTCGTCTTGCTCTAAGGATTCAGTAAAGGAGAAGAAACTTGTCGGTAAATGGAAAAGTGAGTCATATAAGTATTATGAGTATGACAAGGGCGGAAATGTTGTGTATGAGGAATCTGGGTATTATACAGGAGATGACTATTATGTCTTTGATTTTAATGAGGATGGGTCGGGTTTTATGATAACTTCCGATGAAGGGGATATAGACTCTACGCCATGTACATGGGTTCTTGTTGAGGGCAAGCTTACAGTAACGGTGAAGATTGGCAGTTACTCCGACAATATGACTTTTGCTTTGGAATCAGTAAGCGCAACAAAGGCTGTTCTCTTTGATTCGGAAGTGGAGTCGGATGGAACTTCCTGGAAGGAAGAGTATGTTTTCAAGAAGTTGTTCTGGCCAGAGCCTTGGGTGGCGCGGTCGGAACTGCCTCGAAATGGTCTCGAAACTGACCCGAAACAGAGATGTCGAAAATGCTGAAAAGAAAATTTTATCACATCTCGTAACTATGTGAAAAAGCGCGATTTAGCATTCAAAAATGCTGGTCGAAAATGTTGTCGATTTTTGTAAAAAATGTTTGCAATTCAGAATTTTTTTGTATCTTTGCAACCCAATAATTGAGGACCACTCCGCCCAACCAGCTGATACTCAATTAGTTAGGGATGTTGTGAAAATTTTTATTTTAAAGTAATAGAGAAATGTTACAACCAAAGAAAACAAAATTCAGAAGGCAGCAGAAAGGCCGCATGAAAGGTCTCTCTCAGAGAGGAAACCAGCTTGCATTTGGCTCTTTCGGTATCAAGACCTTGGAAAACTGCTGGCTTACAGGCCGTCAGATCGAGGCTGCCCGTCAGGCTGTATCACGTTACATGAAGCGTGAAGGTAAGATTTGGATCAGAATCTTCCCTGATAAGCCTTACACTAAGAAACCTGCCGAGGTGCGAATGGGTAAAGGAAAGGGTAATCCGGAGGGATTCGTATGCCCTGTAACTCCAGGCCGTATCCTCATTGAGGCTGAGGGTGTGTCACTTGAGATTGCAAGAGAGGCACTTCGTCTTGGCGCTCAGAAACTTCCTGTGACTACGAAGTTCGTGGTACGTAGAGACTATGTAGAATAATTTAATGGAGAAGAAAAATGAAAGCATCTGAAGTACGCGAAATGTCAATCAGCGATCTGCGTGAGCGCATCGAGATTGAGAAGGCTAACCTCAATACAATGAAGATTAACCACGCAATCTCTCCATTAGAGGATACATCAAAGATTGCAAAGGCAAGAAAGGACATCGCTCGCATGATGACAATCCTTGCTGAGAAAGAGTCACAGAACTAAAAATTGAATCCAAATGGAAAGAAATCTTCGTAAGGAAAGAATAGGTGTTGTGGTCAGCAACAAGATGGAGAAGTCTATCGTGGTTGCGGTTGAAAGAAAAGAGAAGCACCCTATGTACGGCAAGTTCGTAAAGAAGACCACAAAGTTCGTAGCTCACGATGAGAAGAACGAGTGCAGCATCGGCGATACAGTTCGCATCATGGAGACTCGTCCGTTGAGCAAGACTAAGAACTGGAGATTAGTAGAAATCGTAGAAAAAGTTAAGTAACAATGATACAGCAGGAATCACGTTTACAGGTGGCAGACAACAGTGGAGCAAAGGAAGTCCTTTGTATCCGTGTTCTGGGTGGTACCCGCCGCCGTTATGCAAGGGTGGGCGACAAGATCGTCGTTGCAGTAAAGAGCGCTATCCCTGGCGGTGACGCTAAGAAGGGCTCAGTATCAAAGGCTGTCGTAGTCCGCACTAAGAAGGAAATCCGTCGCGCAGATGGATCTTACATCCGCTTCGATGACAATGCTTGCGTACTTCTCAACAATGCAGGTGAGGTTAAAGGTACTCGTATCTTCGGCCCTGTTGCAAGAGAGCTTCGCGAGAACTACATGAAGATTGTTTCACTGGCACCAGAGGTCCTTTAATTTTCAGACATCATGAAGAAGTTACATATCAAGAAAGGCGACACAGTCTATGTAAACGCCGGTAATGACAAAGGAAAGACCGGTAAGGTGCTTGAGGTTATCCCATCAAAGGATCGTGCTATCGTTGAGGGAGTAAACATCGTAAGCAAGCATACTAAACCAAGCCCTAAGCATCCTCAGGGTGGTATTGTTAAACAGGAAGCAGGCGTTCACATCTCAAACCTTCAGGTTGTGGATCCTAAGACAGGAGCTCCTACAAAGATCGGCCGCAAGGTGGTAGATGGCAAGCTCGTACGTTATGCTAAAAAATCTGGAGAGGAGATTAAGTAATGGCAAAGAAGAATACAACAGCAGCAGCCCAGGCAGTGCCTGCTACATACGTACCGTCTCTTAAGACCGTATATAAGGAGCAGATCGTTCCTGAGCTCATGAAGCAGTTCGGTTATACTACAGTGATGCAGTGCCCTAAGCTCGTCAAGATCACTATCAACGAGGGTGTAGGCGATGCAACTGGCGACAAGAAGCTTGTAGAGACAGCAGCACAGGAGCTTTCTATCATCACTGGCCAGAAGGCAGTGGTAACTCACTCAAGAAAGGATATCTCTAACTTCAAACTTCGTAGAGGTATGCCTATCGGAACAAAGGTTACACTTCGCGACGTGAAGATGTATGAGTTCCTTGAGAGACTTATCCGTGTTTCTCTTCCACGAATCAGAGACTTCAACGGTATCTCTGAGAAGATGGACGGAAAGGGTAACTACACTCTCGGTATCAAGGAGCAGATCATCTTCCCTGAGATCGATATCGACAAGATCAGCAAGATCCTCGGAATGGAGATCACTTTCGTGACTACAGCTAAGACCGACGCAGAGGCTCACGCGCTTCTCAAGGCATTCGGTCTGCCTTTCAAAAAGAATAACAACTAATTAAACGAGAACAAGATGGCAAAAGAATCAATGAAAGCCCGCGAAGTAAAACGCGCGAAATTGGTTGCAAAGTACGCCGCTAAGAGACAGGCTCTCAAGGAAGCAGGTGACTGGGCTGCTCTCGACAAGCTCCCTAAGAACTCAGCTGCATGCCGTATGCACAACCGCTGTTCTCTCACTGGACGTCCAAAGGGTTACATGCGTATGTTCGGCATCAGCCGTATCCAGTTCCGTGAGATGGCAAGCAACGGTCTGATCCCAGGCGTTAAGAAGGCAAGCTGGTAACATATAACCGAAAAAAGCCGTCGTGCGACGGAAACAATACATTATTATTTATTAACAATTTGGATATCGGGTGCAATGCACCGATTTCAACAAAAACAATTAAAGAAATGACTGATCCAATTGCAGACTTCCTCACCAGAGTACGTAACGCGTACGCTGCAGGAAAGAAGGTCGTTGAGATTCCATCATCAAAGATGAAGGTTGCTCTCACAAAGATCCTTTGCGAGAAGGGATACATCCTCAGCTACAAGGTAGTTGAAGGCGCTCCTTTCAACACAATCAAAATCGCTCTCAAGTATCATCCGCAGACCAAGACTGCCGCAATCAAGAAGATTGAGCGTGTGTCTAAGCCAGGTCTCCGTAGATATACTGATGTAGAGAACATGCCACGCGTTCTTAACGGACTCGGTATCGCAATCCTTTCTACATCAAAGGGTGTCATCACAGACAAAGAGGCTCGTGAGCTGAATGTTGGTGGTGAGGTTATATGTTATGTATATTAATCTAAAACAGAACGAATAATGTCAAGAATTGGTAAATTGCCTGTAAACCTTCCTGCCGGAGTGACTGTAGAGTTGCTTCCAGGTAACGTTGTAAAGGTTAAAGGACCTCTCGGAGAGCTCAGCCAGAAGGTTGACGC
>JBGUTV010000004.1:0-16123 GCA_045133255.1 Candidatus Cryptobacteroides sp. | reverse complement strand
TCAGGCCAGACTTTTGCCGCCAGCTTCCTTCAGATTCCACCTCACGATGGACACCCTTGCCTTTGGCTATATGCTTCCCGTCATTGGGGCGCATTGGGGACTTTCACCCGTTAGAACATGCCCATGCTGGGCGTACAATGTGGCGGCCACCCTATCCCAGGATGGCCGCCAATTATCTTTAAGCAATTACTACTCAGCTACTATTACCTGTACTCCTTCCTCCTCTATACGTTCCTTGACAGACTGAGGAATTCCTGCATCAGTAATCAGGACATCAATACGGGAAAGATCGCATATCTTGCCATATCCCGACTTGCCTATCTTCGATGAGTCTACCAGCAGGATGACCTTAGAAGCGGCATCCATCATGGCATTTGTAATCCTCGCCTCCTCAACGAAAGCTGTCGTCACGCCAGCCTCCACATCAAGTCCGTCACAACTGCAGAACATCTTCGAACAGTTGACATATTTAAGGCCGTCCTGTGTATACGAATCGCGCACAGAAAGAGACTTCACGACCAGACGTCCTCCAAGCATCATGACATCTATATTCTCCTTATCACTGAGATATACACCGACACGGATAGAAGGAGTGACCACATTCATCCTTCCGCGTGGAGTGATGTTCAAAGCCAAGGCCTCTATTGTAGATCCCGATGTCAGAATCAGAGAATCATCCTCTTCGATAAGGCTGTCAGCCATCCTGACGATCTTGAGTTTCTGCTCAGAATTGATCTTGCTCTTCTCCTGTACCGGAAGATCCACAACCTTGGGGGTCATAAGTGATGCACTTCCGTGATTCCTATACAGAAGGTGCTGGCTCTCTAGGATTCTGAGGTCCTTTCTGATTGTAGCGCCAGAAACTCCCAACTGTTCAGATATATCATTGACTCGTACAAAGCCTTTCTTCTCAAGCTGATCGAGAATATACTTGTGTCTTTCGGATAATGTCATCATAATTACCAACCTTTTGCAATGTTATCAGCTACCATACCAAGCAGACGTTCCCTTGCCTCCTCACTCGCCCAAGCCACATGCGGTGCAAGACGGAAACGTTCCGGATGCTTCGCCTTAAGGAAGCAACTGTCTGCAGGAAGCGGCTCAACGCAATAAACATCAAGTGCAGCACCGGCAATCACCCCTTCATCCACAGCCTTCACCAGTGCTTCCTCCTCAACGATTCCTCCTCGTCCCATATTTACGATGAAAGCAGACGGCTTCATCATCGAAAGTTCCTTTTCACCTATCAGTCCGTTGGTCTTGTCATTCAAAGGCGCATGTATGGAAACGATGTCCGACTCTGCCAGAAGCTGCTCCAGAGGAAGACTTGGATAGTCCTTGCAATGCGAGGTTCCTGAAGTTGAGTAATAGCACACCTTCATACCGAACGCCTGTGCCACCTTGGCAACTCCCTGGCCGATGTTTCCCATGCCGATGATACCGATAGTCTTGCCTACAAGTTCGCACCAGGTCACGCTTACATCCGTAAACATACCCGACACAGAATAACGTCCATCTTTTACAACCGCATCGTAATATGGAGCATGTCCAACCAATGAAAGAATGTGCATGAATGTAGCCTGAACCACAGTAGGGGTTGAATATCCGACTGCATTCCTTACAGGAATCCCCTTCTTACCGGCATATTCGACATCTATATTGTTGACGCCTGTTGCCGACTCGCAGATGAGTTTGAGATTCTTTGCGGCATCTATCAGTTCCGGAGTTACCTTAACCTTATTGACAATCAGAACATCACAATCGGAGACCCTCTCAAGAGCCTCTTCAGGAGTTGATCTGTCATAACATATCAGAGAGCCAAGCTGCTCCAGCGGCGCGAAGGACACATCGCCCATTGTCGCCGCATCAAGAAAAACTATCTTCATACTGCAAACTTAGCGTTTTTCGATGAAACCTCAAAACGAAAAAAGCTCAGTCGAAACTGAGCTTTCTGGTGCGCGTGATAGGAGTCGAACCTACACGCCGTGAAGCACTCGCACCTGAAACGAGCGTGTCTACCATTTCACCACACGCGCTTGATTAAGTCCGGCAAAGATATGAATATTTTTTCAAATAACAATATCAAACTCGTAAACTTCATCCCAGCCATTGACTTCAATCAGAAGCTGAGTTCTTGCATAATCAATGCCGAGAGTAATATCCTTGAGATCCGCTTCCGTCCAATCATATCCGCAGGCCCTCACATATTCTCCGATAGCAAACGTCTTCAGGACCTGCGTACCGTCATCAACCTCAAGAAGAAGAGATGAATCCAGCTGACGAGGAAGGATGACAGTATAGACCGAATCATCCGCCGGCTTTGGAGTACATCTGAAGAAACCATGCCTTGGAGCCCCAGACGCATCATAACCAGATACATTACCTTTCAGCACCATATTAAACGGGAGTCCTTCCCTATCTTCCTCAAGATAGATCTTCATCACACAATGATTCTTCCTCATCTGTACAGACTTACGGACAAGTTCACGTCCTTCGGCCTCCACAAGAGTCGAATACATATAGACAGGGGGACAATCCATACCTTCCGGGATAACGAGACCGTCCTCGCCCATCATCTCTCCATCCCCGCTGCACACATTCAGAAAAACATCTTCCCTGGGAATCAGGATAACCTCATCTGACTTGTAAGTCACAGAAGAACGGACACCCTCATACAAAAGGCCGTCATTATCTGCAAGCAGAATATCCACAAATGCAACCTGCGTCGAATCCACGTCCGTCAGGTCAACGATAAGACGGCAAGGGCACTCCTCCCTGTCCTCCTTGATGCAGGCCGCACAAAGCATCATGCCCAGGAACAGGGAGAAAGACCTTACTATGCACTGCCTAAATGAACTCATCGACAGCAACATTTTCAGACCAAGGCTGCACCTCCACCTTGAATACGATATCACTTTTCTCCACTGGGACATCAGGGGTCGCCGAACCTGGACGACAGACAGTCAGATTGACATTATAGCATTTGTTGGACTCCATCGAAGGAAGATCCACCGGATAATAATATACAGTCGTTCCAATGGTAGCCTCAACAACAAGATAGGTAGGATCAGCACCATCCGGACTCAACGGATTCGGGTAGCAATAAAGGAAACATCCCGGCTGCCAGCTTGTTCCATATCCGATCTTGCCTGAATCCAACGCCTGATACATCATATCACCTGCATTGGAAATGATCTGGGACATATCGGATACTCCTTTGTTATACCACCTTGAAGGAGAATATGCGCCAAAGTACTGACGGTCTTCAGCTGCATTCGTAAGGAATACGGACTTGACTGTGAAATCCATCTCACGATGCTGCTCCAACTCAAATTCATTAGTGACACTGCTCAGAACAACCTTGGAAACAAGCCTGCTTACAGGGACTGTCACGGTTCCAGTGCTCTCGATGGTCTCATCTTTAATGCCGGACATGACAAATCTGTCAAGCGCATTATCTGAGAACTTTGAGACAAGTGTCCTAAGAGATGACTCATGAGACACTGTATCGGCCAAAGGCGCATTCACCAGCGCCGCAATCCTCTTGTCACCTGTACTGCAGGTCAAAGTAAGCTGATCAGCTTCAGAATGTCCATAGGCATGTATCTGTCCGTCAACTCCAAAGACAAATATCTGAAGATCATCCACAGCATCTTCGGAAACAGAGCCAATTACCTTTGTCGTTTTCTGACAAGGCACCTTAAAATTCAGTTCAACCATCTCACCACCTCTCTGTGCGGTTCCTTCCTCCATCCTGGCGCATCCGCAAACAGCAAGAGCAGCCATCATCATTACTTTAGAATTCATCATTGTTTGGATTAATAGATTTGTATTCATTCACGACCCGGAACATCTCCGGATCAAGATTAGCACGGTATTTCAAGCTTGGATCATATGCCAGACTGAGAGAGAAATATTTCAAAGCCTCATCTATCAGTCCAAGTCTTGACAGCACCATCGCCTTCAGATAACACACTTTTGGTTGCGTATCGTCAAGACGTCCCAGCACATCCAAGGCAGAATGATTATAATCGGCGGACATAAAGGCCAAGGCCGCGTTATAATCATCATATGGTCTGAGAATAGCTACAGCTTTCTTATAGTCCAGATCCTTGAGAGCCTGTATACCAGTCATATATACAGTGTCAAGTTCCGAAGTATGAATGGTATCCTTCTGCATTCCCACTCGATGAAGATGAAAATCAAAGCGGACACTGCGAAGCTTCGGATATATCTTCTCCCTCAGGTATCTGTACTGCGGCAAGGCAGATATCGCCCTTTCGGCCTTATCCGGATCGACAGATGAGGTTTCCGCAAGACTCAGAATCTTCCTCACTGCTTTGTCCTCCATCAAAGTATCGTTACGCACAAGCCTGATCAACTGGTCCCAGTTTTCCGGAAGTTCAGAGACCTTCAGGCTGTCACGCCAAGAATCATAAACAAACTCGGAAATGTAGTTTCTGACAGCTTCAGACCTGGCCCTTGAGAGTCTCTTGTTGGAGGCATAGCTTCCTTCGGGAGAACAGGATGCCACAATCACAAGTGAATCCAGTTCATACTCCGTCCTTGCATAAATGTCTTCAATGCACCGTCGGACCCTCGCAAGTTCTGAAGCATTGTCCCCCAAGGTCGTGTCGACGACTGAACTCCCCACAGCAAAGTCAATCAGTGCCTTCGTATTATCGAAAACCTTTCTTTCCAGAATGATCAGGCGGTATTTCGGCCTGTCATCTACCAAGGTTGACAAGGAGCTGATATAGAAGGTTATATCCTCAGGGAAAGGCATCGGAGCCACAGATGCTCCCTCTTCAAAGAGAGCTCCTTCCAATGATACTACAGCTTTCCTGAGACCTGGTTCAGAACGGAAAGTATGGATATACCTATAGGTAAAGGAACCTTCATCTGAACGGATCACTGTATCAAGACGTATTCCCTCCCTGACCATCGGATCTTTCACAAAACGTCTGAACATCCTGTCGCTTCGTGCCTTACGTCTCTCGTTATGTCTCAACCTCAACTCATCTGTATAATGCCTCAGCGCTTCGATCTGAGTCACTCCGAAAAGGTTTGCAGCCATAGGCTCAGACACCAGGGACGAGTCAGTCTTCATCGCATATGTCTCCGGGAAATTCCTCTTCAGGAATATCTCCAGCTGATGAATCCTTATGAATTCCGTAGTGTCGGAGATTATGCTGGACAGAAACTTATGATAACGTTCATATCCCCTCATCTGCGCCGCCCTGTACTTCTGACCCGTTATATATATGGCATCCAGCGGCGTCCTCCTGTCCTTAAGGGTCATGAATGGAAATATCCTCAGCTGCCATCTGGAATCATACAGTTCCTCCGGGACTATGACATCGAACCCTATGGATACATACCCGGCACGCTCAGCTACATTCCTGAACCTGGCGACTACTCGCGAAGCATTTATGACGTCCGTCGCCACCATCTCTCCCGTTGCATCATCACGTATGGCATTCATGATCAAGGGGCCATCTGACAATGTGTTCCTTATGCTGTCTATGACCGGCTCATCCTCTTCCTCAAGCGGCTTTTCATCCGCAACGGCAAGCCCCATTTCAACCTTGCCGCTGCGGATTTTCTGCACCTTACGGTAAGATGTGCATGATATAGCCGCAATCAGAAGAATCACAAGTCCTATCTTAGTCTTAAAACACATAGGCCAAAGAAATCATTATATCATCAGGAAGCAGAAATACACGAGTACCCTGATCCAGAGTCAGACCGCATGAAGGGCAGGAATATGATCGATACACATCTGCACCAGACCATAGTCCAAGGCCGAATTCTATGTTAAGGTGCGGCGCAAGCATATGAGTGTAGCCAGCATACAGACCCGCTCCATAACGGTCACCCTCATCCGTCCTCGAAGACAGGATGCCTCCCTGATTATACTCCTGCCATCTCATCTTTGCTGCAAACCACCAGCCTGACCATATATGCCATGGCCAGAACCTCGCACCAAGCGCATATGACTGCTGGCGAAGCTGAAACTGGCTTTGAGAACCATCCTTGCCAAAGGTAAACGGATTGTATCTGGCTCCGGCGACAAGGCTCCAATGTCTCGAAAACGCATAGGAAAAGTCTGCATTCAGTGTCCCGAGGCAGGCATAATCCAGAACATCAGTTGAGACGCTGAACTTCTGCGCATTGAGTGTAGCCGACACCAGCACTGATAGAATCAGACAGACTGCAAGACGCATTGACTTAGTTGACATACCTTCCAAAAACCTGTTCTACTGCAGTTCTCTTCTCCGGATAAGCTTCCATCAGAGCTTTCTTCAAAGCATCCTTTGAAGTCACATTCTCACCCAGTACGGAGAAGATATCAGATCTGGTGACTCCTCTTTCATCCAGATAGCGGAATATCTGAGGGTAGAACCAGTTGCCGTTACCGAATGTCGGGATGCTGCCACCATATCGTTCCTTGTACATCATACTCTCCAGGTAATAGGCCCAGCATTCACCGATCTCACAATAACCGGATCCTTCCGCCGTACCATCGCCGTATGTCATGCCTCCGGACTTCAGGTATGTTTCCACAATGTACTTTATATACTTGTTCCAGTAGCCGGTGCCGACCTTTGCAAAATGACTTGCATGCGCCAGTTCATGACAGGTCTCCGAGTAAATGGAACTATAATTGAGACCATCCTTCATCCCTAAGGTAATGTCAGGCATGAAATACCTGAGAATGGAAGAATAGTCTCCCAGAAATTCATCCAACAAGTTCATACCCAGCACACTGCCGTGGTGGACCATTACGGCACTGCTTGCCTTCATTGAATGAAACAGCCATATCCTGAGATCCTTCGGCGGAGGAGCTATATTCATATCTTCTGATCCGCACCTTGTGATATAGTCATAAGCGGCATTATTCACGACACACCTGCGGAAAAGTTTCTCCTCAGAAGAAGATGTAACGGTCATATTTACCCCTTCAGGTCCTGATTTACCCAAAGTAGACACCGATGCCGGAACCAGAACCATATTGAAGCCAATGGAAAATCCTTTCTCGTTGTTGAATACCAGCCTATAGCGTAGTTCCGTATTGAACTCCTTAGGCATCCGGTAATATCCGTCCCTGTCTGTATAGGCATATGAAAATTTGACGAAGGAGTTGCACACCACACAGACTCCAGCCACTCCGAAAGGTTTTCCTCCATTGGCTCTTTCATCTACGATTGTTATGCGTCCGGATGGTGCAGACTTGCCTGCTTTTGTCAACGGGGCATCATCAAGTCTGTCTTCATTGCCAGTCAGGATATATGCCTCCCTTTCCACTGCCGCCCAATCTATGCCGTCAGATTTTGTACTGCTGTTGTCAGCTATGAAACATTTATGGATGATCTGATACGGAATGTCCGGGAAACGATAATCAGCCGGCACCACTGCATACTGCCAGGTAAGTTCCCCTTCCGGAACTTCCGGGTCATGATACCAGTCTCCATCCACAGCAATAGCATAATCAAGAGGATGGTCGATCAGCGTCACACCTGTAGCCTTGAGCTGCCTGCATTGCTCGTCATCCTTCGGAAGAAATCTGACATACAGGTCTGTCGGATCGACCTCGACTCTTCCTGCCTTTGTAGGATAAAGCGACGCAAGCGCCTTCGTTATGTTCTCTGTCTTGTACGGATTCTCGAGACGATTTCCTAAGACAATCTGCCCGTGAGTGATGTTACGTCCATACTCATAGTCCAGACCTGCTTCAGTCACCAGGCTTTCCTTGCTGCAGGACATTATTGCCAATGCCAGCAGCGCAAATCTAATTTTACCTCCCATAGCAATAAATTTTAGTCGGAGGCAAAAGTATTGAGGATTATCCGCTTACCGAAAAAGTATGAGCTTATTTACAAAAAAGTGCCTTACAGACATCTGTAAGGCACTTTTTATACCGGAAATTTGTTTGATTTTGTTGCAAATTGAAACAAATTTTTAGAAATATGAGACCGTAACCTGCTCAACAGCAGCGAGTAAGCTGTTTGCAACACGGCTGACACCGAAACGGAAGAGTTCCTTATTAAGCCACTCCTTTCCGAGAACAGTGGAAACAATCGAATAATAACAGAGGGCATCTGCTGCAGTAGAAATACCTCCGGCAGGCTTGAAACCTATCTTCTTTCCGGTCATTGCATAATACTTTGCAATACATTCGCACATTACATATGCAGCAGCCGGTGTAGCGTTCACATCAACCTTGCCAGTAGATGTCTTGATAAAATCAGCACCAGCCTCCATTGCAAGGAATGAAGCATTTGCTATTGCTTCCGGAGTGCGGAGAAGACCGGTCTCGAGGATTACCTTAAGATGAACCTGACGGCCCTGCTTTGCCGCAACCGCATCGATGCAGGCACGAACCTGACGGATCTCATCTGCAGCCGCCTCATAATCTCCGGCAAGGAATGCATTGAGAGCAAGAACTATATCGACTTCATCTGCTCCCTGCTCCACAGCAATCTCACATTCTCTCAGCTTGACCTCGAGGAAGCTCTGAGACGAAGGGAAACATGCAGAAACGACTGTAATATTGAAATCAGTCTTTCTTGCCTCCTTGACTACTGACGCAAAGTTAGGATATACGCATATAGATGCAGGCAAAGGCCATTCCGGTCTGCTAAGCTGAAAATCATTGACTTTATTTACCAGTTTAGTGACTGACGCAGGAGTATCATCAGTCTTTAGGGTTGTCAGATCCATCATCGAGAAACATTCCTTATACACCTGCTCTGAAGCGATGCTGTCAAGATTTGCAGCCACCATCTCCAATGCTCTTCCCATAGCCTCCGAATCCGGAGCATAGCCATATTTACCAAGATAATCTACCATATATCAGAATTTTAATTTTGAATCTACTATTATAGTTACAGGACCATCATTGAGCAATGACACCTTCATATCTGCACCGAAGATACCTCGCTTGACCTCCTGCCCCAAATGTTCATTCACCAAAGATACAAATTTTTCATAAAGTGGCACAGCAATATCCGGTTTTGCTGCCTTAATATATGATGGCCTGTTGCCTTTTACAGTGGATGCATACAAAGTAAATTGACTGACGACCATAATTTCTCCTCCGACATCCTTCACCGAGAGATTCATGACTCCCTCTGAATCATCGAATATACGCATTGCAACCAACTTGCGCGCAGTCCATTCCAGATCTTCTGCTGTATCCTCATCAATGAATGCAGCAAGCACCAGAAGTCCGTGTCCGATCTGAGCCTTATAGCCCTGATCAGGAACGGCGACCTCAGCATTTCTGACTCTCTGTACAACTATCCTCATATGTCTATCCTCTGATCTGTATTACATAACCTTCATCCTGCAACGGCTTGACAAATTCAGTCATCTGTTCCACCGTGTATTTCTGCAGAGTCTTGTCCGGAGTTTCACGATCGATAGTATAAACCATAGTTTCTCTCGGCTTCAGTCTTCTGACAATATTCCTCCAGTCTTCCACTGTTTGACCGAGATCAAAGTCAGGAGAACGCAGAAACATGGTCTGGAGGACAAAATCACCCTTGAACTCTGCCATACGGGCCACAACATTCTCAAGACTGTATGAACCTTGTGGCTTGTTTATCATAGTTACCAGCGCATCATTTGGAGCATCTATCTTCAGGATGGGATTATCGACCTTTCTTAAGGCCTCAAACACCTCATTCCTATCCAGCATTGTCGCATTCGACAGAACAGAGACTTTAGCGGAAGGATAGAATCTGTCACGAAGACGAAGCACCACATCAATTATTTCTGGGAAATCCGGATTTACGGTCGGCTCCCCATTACCGGAGAATGTTATCGAATCCACCGGGACACCGTCAGCCGCAAGAGTCGAAATCTTTGATTCAAGCGCCTCCTCGACCTCAGCCAGTGTCGGGAACTTCCTGTCAGATACGCCATCCCTATTCCAGCCACACTCACAATAGACACAATCAAAGTTGCACAACTTGCCCTTGGAAGGCAGGATGTTCACCCCCAGCGATGAGCCTAGACGACGGCTCCTTATCGGCCCGAAGACTATGTCATCAAAATGCAGCATACATTAAATCACTCTTTCCGACTTGCTATCTGATGTAAATGATCCGTTCTCGTCCACATTGCTGACAAACACAATGCCTGGAGTCTTGCCTGGAGTAAGACTTCCCAATGCCTTTTCCTTTGAAAGGAAACGAGCACCGTTGAGACATGCCCAAACAAGAATCTCATTCATTGGAATCTCTGAGAAGTTCTGTCTGATGCAGACAAGTTCCTTTACCATATCAAGATCATCATTGCTTGAAAGCGAATCAGTACCGACTGTTATGGCAAGGCCGTTCCTCCTCATAAGGGGAACTGGAGGCAAAGCATTATGAATGAATATATTGGAAAGCGGACATATAGCCCAGTAGACATTATTCATCACCTTCTTGGCAGCATCAATGTCATCCTGCTTCAGACACACATTGTGCACAAGAAGAATATGCTCATCATAAGGCGCCGGCTTGGCTGCCGCAAGTCTGTCTATAAAATATTTCAGTGAGGATTCGCCGGTCACAGGAGGGGTGCTCATGCCAGAACGCTTTCTGTTCTCATACATTGCACCGCTTCCGCTTATAAGAAGATCCTCCTCTTCCTGACTTTCCTGGGAATGATAAGAAAGATATCCTGATTCAAGACCAGCCGCTGAAGATGCAGAGAGAAGCTGAGGACTCATCGTATAGCACGAATGCGGAGTCGGAGCAGCATCTATGCCTTCGGCATCCGCTACGCTCTTAAGCGCCGTCACGTCTGCCATTACCCCCTCACACATCTCCGGTTCACTGCCGAACACCTCCAGAAAAGTCCTTGTATACAGCTTATGCGAACTTTTTACCTTAAACGAAGAATCATCATTGCTGATATCAGACATTGCAGAAACTCCATCCGTCCACATCTTATCCATCCACTCCTGGGTAAGACGGGCCTTTACATCTGCACCAGCCCAATCCCTGAGAGCATTGATCTGATCTATGAATCCTGCCATGCCTGTTCCCTTGCGGAATTTACCATGGAGATGTGAAAGTTCTATATGACAATGCGAATTGACGAAGCCAGGGACAATGGCACCGGAAAGGACTTCATCATCCGGTCCGCACTCTCCCACAGCTACAATCCGTCCATCAGCTGCGTCATATTCAACATATCCGTTCTTTATCGGCTCATCAGCATCAAGAGTATATACAAAAGATGCAGCGATTCTTCTAATATCCATTCTATTTAAGTTTCAATGAATCCAACTTGCTGTGTCTGATGAGTTTAGTAGGCCCCTCGAATTTAGTCGGCTTCTTCGGAATATTTTCTTCAACCTTCAGTTCAGTGATATCCGACGGCATATCTTCCCCGCCAAACTCCTTGATCTCATCCTTGACGATCGGAATCTCCTTTTGCGACTCCTTCTCTCTTGCCAGCGTATCGGCCTCAAGGGTATCAGACTCTGTCGCCTTGACCTTTATAATCATCCTGAGACGGTCATAAAGAGTATCAGCTCTTTCGATAGGGACAAGACGATAGACTGAACCACTATCCGGCTCAACCGCAAGGCTGTCATAGTAGTGAACATATGGCTCATCCGACAGGTACGGGTAGAACTCCCCTATATTGAAGTCGGTCACGAAACTTTCAATTTCCACCTTCCTCAAGTATGCCTTCTTCTGCTCATTCACCTTCGCGATCTCTGCATCAATAATCTCAGAGGTCTCTCTCAGGATTCTGGAGTATCTCTCCGGATCGTGCATATAATGCTCGACACTCTTCACGTAATCCTCGGTATCAAAGCCGTACTTCTGAAATATCGGCTCATATACCAGACATGTATCTGCAATCCTTCTGAGACTCGTTTCTGAAATGGCCCACTGGTCAATCATAAGCATTTCTGCATAGATCTTGGCCAGTTTGCCACGAGGTATGACTGTCGGCTTGTCCCCCGAACAGGCAAGACAAAGCAGCACGGCCACAGATACAGCGTAAATATGCAGGAATACTTTTTTCATAATTATCTCAACGAAGCGCCAAATTCATTCTGGAATGTCGAGAGAAGCTTGTTCATTACGCGCTCAACGTCATTGTCTGTAAGGGTCTTCTCGAGATCCTGGAGAACAAAGCTAAGTGCATACTGCTTCTTTCCTTCAGCAATCTTGTCACCTCTGTACACGTCGAAGAGGCCTACCTGCTTGAGAAGCTTCTTGCCCACTCTGAGGGCGCTCTTCCTAAGATCTGCATATGTCACAGACTCATCAAGAAGCAGTGCAAGGTCACGTCTTACCTCAGGGAACTTAGGAAGTTCCTTGTAGCGGATCTTATTTCTCTTCACAAGTTCAAAGAGGGCCGGCCAACTGATTTCTGCTGCAAATACAGGCTGCTTGATGCCGAACTGCTTGAGTCTTGCAGGAGAGATAGTTCCCATCACAGCAAGTGGCTGGCGCGAGCCAGGAAGGCTGTATGAAAGTCCCTCAGAGAAGAGGTCTGCCGGAGCCGCCTCAGTCTCAAGAGAATAGATATCACATCCGAAACGCTTCAGAAGAAGTTCAAGATAACCCTTGAGCTGGAAATAATTACCCTTGCCAGGATCCACTCTCCATGACTTTTCCGGCTGACCGCTGATAAACATTGCGAAGCATGTGTGCTCCTCGTAAGACTCAAGGGTCTTGCCGTCCATCTCAGGATTGAATGAATATACTGAACCGTACTCGAATGTCCTGATGTTGGTGATCTGTCTGTTGATATTGTAGGCAACTACTTCAAGACCATTGAGGAGAAGGGTCTGCCTCATCACGTTAAGGTCAGAGCTGAGAGGATTCATAATCCTTACGCATCTTTCCTCAGGGAAAGTCTTAAGCTTAGAGTAATACTCTGACTTTGTAAGAGAGTTGTTCATGGTCTCAACGAAGCCGTTGGCTGCAAGGAAGTTGGAAACTGTTGTCCTTACCTGCTCAGGCTCAGGCTTCTGAGGAGCATTCACAGACATGCGCATTGCCTGCGGAAGCTCAATATTGTTGTAGCCGTAGATACGGAGAATCTCCTCTACGATATCACACTCTCTGTAGACATCCACCATATATGAAGGCACTGCAACCACAGCACCGTTATCCTTCTTCTCAACGAATTCATATGCAAGAGCCTCAAGGATTCCCCCGATTACATCGTGACCGATCTTCTTGCCTACGAATGCCTCGATTCTGTCATAGTCAAGCTCCACCTGCTTCTTCTCGATCTTCTCTGGATAGAATTCCTGAACCTTTCCTACGATCTTACCTCCAGCAAGCTCCTGGATAAGAAGAGCAGCACGCTTGGCAGCATATTCTACAACAAGCGGATCAGCACCACGCTCATATCTGAACGAAGCATCTGTCTTGAGGGTATGTCTCTTCGAACTCTTTCTGATTGATACAGGATTGAAATATGCACTCTCAAGGAATACATCAACTGTGTTCTCTGTAACACCAGACTCCTCACCGCCGAAGACACCTGCAAGACACATTGACTTCTCAGTGTTCGCAATCATAAGGTCTGCAGCACTGAGTGTGCGCTCTACGCCGTCAAGTGTAACGAACTTCTCTCCTTCCTCAGCTCTACGTACAATGACCTTGTTTCCTGTGATCTTTGCTGCATCAAAAGCATGGAGCGGCTGACCAACCTCATGGAGAACATAGTTTGTGATATCCACAATATTGTTGATAGGTCTGAGACCAATGGAAAGAAGCTTCTTCTGAAGCCACTCAGGCGAAGCAGCAACCTTAACTCCCTTGATTGTGGTTCCGGTATATCTTGGAGCACCATCAGCTGCGGTCACCTCTACCGGGATAGCCTCACCTTCGCCCTCTGCAAATGCAGAAACGTCTGGAATATTAAGCTTGCAAGGAACTCCATTGTGCTTGAGATATGCATAAAGGTCACGAGCCACACCAATGTGTGAAGCAGCATCCACTCGGTTTGCAGTAAGACCGATCTCGATTACCGCATCTGTTGCAAGTCCGAGATAATCCTTGGCTGGAGTACCAACCACAGCCTCTGGGTCTAGGACCATGATACCGTCATGTGACTGTCCGATTCCAAGTTCATCCTCAGCGCAGATCATACCGAATGACTCCACACCACGGATCTTTGACTTCTTGATCTTGAAATCCTCACCAAGGACTGTACCTACAGTTGCAAGGAGAACCTTCTGGCCTGCGGCAACATTTGGGGCGCCACACACAACCTGAAGAAGCTCAGGGGCACCTGTGTTGAGTTTTGTGATATGCAGATGGTCTGAATCAGGATGTTCAACACACTCTACTACTTCAGCCACAATAACTCCGGCAAGACCGCCTGGAATCTCTTCCACCTGTTCCAATGAATCTACTTCCAGTCCGATGGAAGTCAGAGCCTCTGCTACTGCTTCCGGAGCTAAGTCACACTCAAGATAATCCTTGAGCCAATTGTACGAAATCTTCATATATATTAACTTTTTATACTAAATCATCCTTAGAAAAGAGAGAACCCACGAACTCCCTTTTATTGAAGACCTTCAGGTCATCTATTCCCTCTCCGATACCGATAAACTTCACCGGCACGTGGAACTGGTCGACAACTCCAATGACAACGCCACCCTTTGCGGTTCCATCAAGCTTTGTGATGGCAAGGGCAGAGATATCAGTCGCCTTGGCAAACTCCTTGGCCTGCTGGAAGGCATTCTGACCAGTGGAAGCGTCCAGAACAAGAAGAACCTCATGTGGTGCATCTGGAACAACCTTCCTCATCACATTGCGGATCTTGGTAAGTTCATTCATAAGGTCAACCCTATTGTGCAGACGTCCTGCAGTATCAACAATCACCACATCCGCATCCTTCGCAACAGCTGACTTGACTGTATCAAACGCCACTGATGCAGGATCAGAACCCATCTCCTGCTTAACAATATCAACACCTGCACGCTCTGACCAGATGGTCAGCTGATCCACGGCGGCAGCACGAAACGTGTCGGCTGCACCAAGAACGACCTTCTTGCCCTTAGCCTTGAGGCTGCTTGCAAGCTTACCGATCGTAGTCGTCTTTCCTACACCATTAACACCAACTACCATTATCACGTAAGGCTTCTTCGTGAAATCGAAAGGCACCACCTCATCATCGGATTCCTCTCCTTCTCTCACATTAAGAAGTTCAGCTATCTCATCACGCAGTATGTCTACAAGTTCGTCCAAAGACACATATTTGTCCCTGCTAACCCTCTCCTCAAGATTCTCAATAATCTTCATTGTGGTGTCCACACCCATATCTGTGGCAAGAAGAGCCTCTTCGATTGCATCGAGCAGATCCTCGTCAACCTGAGCCTTTCCTACAATAGCCCTGGAGAGTCTGTCGAAGAACCCTCTGTTCGTCTTCTTTACACCTTTATCAAAAATACCCATAGTCTTACGGTTTAACCCGCAAATTTAACCAAAATAGGTCAAAAAAACAAAAAGACAGGGACTCGTTTGAGTCCCTGTCTCTCATCATTTCACACTAAGAAAGAATTATTTCTTTGCGAAGAAATCCTTTGCCTCAGTTTCCTCAACGAGAAGCTCAGTGAAAACATAAGCGCCTGTCTTTGGAGACTTGTCCATACGGATACACTTAACCATCTTCTTGAGTGTACCGGCCTTGAAGGTTGCGACTGCTTTCTTTGCCATTTTCTATTCCTCCTTAATTATTTGATCTCGCGATGAAGGGTTACCTTCTTAAGGAACGGGTTATACTTCCTACGCTCCAGACGCTGAGTTGTGTTCTTCTTATTCTTTGTAGTGATGTATCTTGAGATACCTGGTACACCGCTTTCTCTCTGCTCAGTGCACTCAAGGATGACCTGCACCCTGTTACCTTTAGCTTTCTTTGCCATAATCCGAAAAATTAAACAAGGTTAATAAATCCTTTCTTCTGAGCGTCTTTGATTGTTGCGTCGAGACCATTCTTCTCGATGGTTCTCATACCTTTGCAAGACACCTTAAGGGTGATGAATCTCTGCTCCTCCTCTGACCAGAACTTCTTGGTCTTGAGATTGAGGGCGAAGATACGCTTTGTGCGTCTCTTAGAATGGGAAACATTGTTTCCGACCATTCTC
>JBGUTV010000003.1:0-31596 GCA_045133255.1 Candidatus Cryptobacteroides sp. | reverse complement strand
GGATGTCACAATCCTCAGTCCTGGGATTTCACCGGAGGTCAGGAGATGACAGTCCAGCAGCTGCTTGATATAGTCAAGGATGATGAGTTTGCCAATGTGACTTTTTCCGGAGGCGACCCGTTCTATCAAGTCGAAGCATTCACTGAGCTGGCACGCCGCATCAAGGAAGAAACAGGCAAGACCATATGGTGTTATACCGGTTTTAGATATGAGGAAATCCTAGCTGATGACCGTCTGAGCCAGATGCTGCCATATCTGGATGTTCTGGTAGATGGCCCATTCGTCGCCGAACTCCGCGACACCGACCTCCCTTTCCGTGGCAGCTCAAATCAATGTATTATTCATTTGCATTCTTCAAAATAGTTTGTAACTTTGTTAGGCTATTCCCCAAATAGAACTTAACAAACATGAAAACTATGTCACTTATTGAAAATTTTCAGGAGGAGGATACTGAACCAGAACACTCCACTTATTAAATAGTAAAAGTTGGTAATGCAAGACGCGTTGCCAACTTTTTGTGCTTTTCCGGAGCTTGTGGCAGAGCTTCGGGATTTCTTTTTTTGTTGTTTATAATCAAATAGTTATAATGATATGAAACGAAAATTTGAATTATTGCTCTTGTTTCTGATGGTGCTTTGTCCATCGGAAGCATTTTGTGCCATAAATGAAGCTGTGGCGCAAACAGAGCAGTCACAGCCGAAGAAATTAAGGACTTCCGGTGTGGTGATTTCAAAGGAGGATGGGCTGCCAGTCATTGGAGCAGCTGTAATGCTCAAAGGAACAGGTACGGGAACTGTTACAGATGTCGACGGATGTTTTGCTATCGATAATGTCCCGGTCGGAACAATTCTTCAATTCACTTGCTTTGGAATGAAGATGGTTGAGCTGACAGCAGCTTCCGATATGAATGTGACAATGGAGTCTGATGCGCAGATGCTTCAGGAAGTTGTGGTCACCGGTATGCAGCAGATGGATAAGCGTCTCTTTACTGGTGCGACAAGTAGATTGAGTGCTGAGGATGTGAAAATGGATGGAGTGCCAGAGATTAGCCGTGCTCTTGAAGGTCGTGCAGCTGGTGTTTCTGTACAGAACGTGTCAGGTACATTCGGAACATCTCCAAAGATCAGAGTCAGAGGTGCTACTTCTATTTATGGTAGCTCAAAGCCGCTTTGGGTTGTTGATGGTGTGATAATGGAAGATGTTGCAGAAGTAGATGCTGATAATCTCTCCAGCGGTGATGCTGAAACCTTGATCAGTTCTGCAATCGCAGGTCTTAACTCAGACGATATCGAGAGCTTCCAGATTCTTAAGGACGGTTCTGCAACATCTATTTATGGTGCACGTGCTATGGCCGGAGTGATTGTGGTTACCACCAAGAAGGGTAAGTCTGGTACAAATCGTCTTGCATATACGGGAGAATTCTCTACACGTCTCAAGCCAAGTTACAGGAACTTCAATATCATGAATTCGCAGGAGCAGATGGGTGTTTATAGGGAACTTGAAAATGCCGGTTATCTGAACCTTGCGGATGTTTACAGAGCATCAAATAGCGGTGTTTATGGTAAGATGTATCATCTGATTAATACGTACGATCCTAAGACAGGTAGTTATGCTCTGATGAATACAACAGAAGCACGAAATGCATATTTGAGAGAGGCTGAGTACCGCAACACAGACTGGTTTGATGTTCTTTTCAAGAATAGTATATCAATGAACCACGCTGTAAGTTTTTCTAGTGGTACAGAAAAGGCGTCTTACTATACTTCATTAAGTATAATGGATGATCCGGGTTGGACTCTTCAGAGTAATGTAAAGCGTTATACTGCAAACCTGAATGCTCTATATCGTATTTTTAAGAGCCTTTCCTTCAACCTTATTGCAAACGCTTCATATAGAAAGCAAAAGGCTCCAGGAACACTCAGTTCGAATGTGGATCCAGTCAGTGGTGAGGTGCGTCGTGATTTCGATATCAACCCTTATTCATTTGCTCTGAATACTTCCAGAACCCTCGATCCTAATGAATATTATGTAAGAAACTATGCGCCGTTCAATATCCTTCACGAGTTGAACAACAACTATATCGATCTAAGTGTAACTGACCTGAGATTTCAGGGTGAGTTGAAGTGGAAGCCGATAAAGAAGGTGGAACTTTCTGCATTGGGTGCATACAAAACCTCTAGTACTGTTCAGAGTCATACCATTTCAGATTATTCGAATCAGGCTTGGGCATTCAGAGCAATGGATGATGCTACTATGAGAGCGTCTAACCCATGGCTCTATACAGATCCTGATAATGCAAACTCACTTCCTGTGTCAGTGCTTCCTGTCGGAGGTTTCTATCGTGAGACTAAGTACAGCATGGAAAGCTACGACTTCAGAGCAACAGCGAGCTACAATGATACATATGCATCCAACCATATCCTCAATCTTTTCGGCGGTATGGAGCTTAACGCTGTTGATAGGGAGAAGACATGGTTCAATGGTGTCGGTATGCAGTATGACCTCGGAATGCTCCCTTCATACGATTATCAGTATTTCAAGCAGGGAAATGAGGAAAACGCTCAGTATTATTCTGTAACAAGAACAAGACAGCGTCAGGTTGCGTTCTTTGGAACAGGTACCTACTCATATATGGGTAAGTATACTCTTAATGGAACAGTTCGCTACGAAGGTTCGAATAAGCTTGGCAAGAGCCGTACTGCAAGATGGCTTCCTACATGGAACGTCTCAGCTGCATGGAACGCCCATGATGAGGAGTTCTGGCAGTCTTTCAGACATATCTTCTCAAATATGTCTCTCAAGGCTTCTTACTCATTGACTGCCGATCGTGGTCCAGCAAGTGTAAGTAACTCAAAGGCAATTATCTATAGCTACAATTCGTGGAGACCTTTCACTTCGGCTCAGGAGTCGGGACTCACTATCTATGATATTGAGAACAGCGAACTTACATATGAGAAAAAGCACGAGCTGAATATTGGTGCAGAACTCGGATTCGTTGACAATAGAATTAATCTTGCAGTCGACTGGTACACCAGAAATAACTTCGACCTTATCGGTGTGATCAATACCAAGGGT
Organism: Candidatus Cryptobacteroides sp.; assembly: GCA_045133255.1. Lineage (GTDB taxonomy): Bacteria > Bacteroidota > Bacteroidia > Bacteroidales > UBA932 > Cryptobacteroides. Next base: position 28,521 of record JBGUTV010000003.1, on the reverse strand, counting down.
GTGGGTGGACAGATTACAAAACTTGCCAATGTCGCAAGCATGAAGTCTTCAGGTATCGAGTTCACACTCTCTACAAAAAACATCCAGACAAAAGATTTTACCTGGAACACCAACTTCATCTTCTCTCATGCAGAGAACACTGTGACTGACCTCGAATCAAATTCATCAGTGATGAACATGATCAGTGGAAGTGGTTTTGCAATGGAGGGATATCCTGTCCGCTCTTTGTTCTCATTGAATTTCCAGGGACTTAACGAGAGTGGCTATCCTACCTTCATCAATGAAAAGGGCAAGCTTACTGTAAGCGATATCAACTTCCAGGAACAGATGCGCAAGGGACACCTTGTATATGAAGGACCAACTGATCCTACCATCACCGGTAGCTTTGGTAACGTCTTTAAATACAAGGGATTCACTCTCAACATCTTCATAACCTATTCGTTCGGTAACGTAATTCGTCTTGACCCTGCGTTCAGCAGTCGTTACAGCGACCTCGATGCAATGCCACGAGAGTTTATCAATCGTTGGACAACAGGAGGTGACGAGAAGTACACTACTGTGCCAGTCATCGCAGACAGACGAGCAAATCAGAAGGATCCGTATCTAAGTTACGCATACAATGCCTACAACTATTCTACTGAGAGAGTTGCAAAGGGTGATTTCATCAGAATGAAGGAGATATCGCTTGCATACAATTTCCCTAAGACAGTTGTAAGCAAACTTAAGATCAGCGACCTCTCATTGAAGCTTCAGGCAACAAATCCGTTCCTGATCTACTGCGATAAGAAGCTTAATGGTCAGGATCCTGAGTTTTTCAATACAGGTGGAGTTGCCTCGCCGATTCCGCAGCAGTTTACCTTTACTCTTAAACTTGGAATCTAATTATATATAAAATGAAAAGATTAACTATATATATAAGTATGTTGCTCCTTGGAGTAACATCGTGCGGAAAGTTTCTTGACACTCCGACTGACGACAGAATTGATATTAATTCTGCTGAAAAGGTTGCCAAGATCCTCGTCTCTGCTTATCCTACTGTCTCTCCTATTCTTATAAGCGAGCTTGCTTCTGATAATACGAAGGATAATGGTGCTCAGTATGATACTTACGGACAGGTCTGTCAGCAGGCCTATATGTGGCAGGATGTCACAGTGGAGGATACAGATGCCCCTAAGATGGTGTGGGATGCGCATTATAATGCTATTGCTGCTGCCAATATGGCTCTTGAGGCTATTGAGAACATGAATGATGACAGCCTTCTTCCTTATAAGGGTGAGGCCCTCATCTGTCGTGCATTTGCACATTTTCAGCTTGCAAATCTTTTCTGTATGCCGTATGACAAGAATACAGCACATACCGTTCTTGGTATTCCATATACACTCAAGCCAGAGACAGAGGTGATGCCTGAGGGTATAGTAAGAGGTACTCTTGCTGATACATATCAGAAGATTGCTGATGATATTGAAGCTGGTCTTGAATTGATAAACGATGAGGCTTATACAGTTCCAAAGTACCATTTCAACAGAAAGGCGGCTTATGCTTTTGCAGCTCGTTTCTATCTTTATTGCCATGATTTCGAGAAGGTTATAGAATGTGCTGATGTTGTTCTCGGTGAGAATCCTTCAAGTGTTGTTCGCAATTGGGCTGCCTTTGGTGACCTTGCGACAGACTTCGAGCTCAGATGTAATACCTATATTTCGACAAATGAACCATGTAATCTCTTGTTCCTTACAGCGAATTCACTTTGGCCGTATGTACATGGACCATATGGTATCGGCCTCAGATATGGTAACTCAATGGAGATACTTATGGACGAGATTCTTCCTGGTCCATGGGGCTCTTACAGCAAGCTCTACATGGGAAGTGGTATTTGGGGATTTGAGCAGAAGGTGTCTCTTCCAAAGCTCAATGGATACTTCGAATACACAGACAAGACCGCAGGTATCGGCTATCTTCACCTTGTCAATGTGGCTTTCTCTACAGATGAGACACTTCTTTGTCGTGCAGAGGCCCATCTTCTCAAGAATAATCCAGATGTTGATCTTGCTGTAGCGGACATCAATGTGCTTCTGAATTCAATGGCTGGCATCCAGCTGACCAAGGAGGAAATCGTAAATTACTACTACAATCAGGATTATACTCCTCTTCATATCAAGAATGATAGCCAGCGCACACCTAAGAAACGCCTGAATCCACAGGGATTTGAAGTTGCAGAGGGTGAAGTTGAGAATCTTGTTCACTGCTTGCTTCACCTCAGGAGAATTGTTACAGTCCATGAAGGACTCAGATGGAATGACCTTAAGAGATATGGTATCGAGTTCTCGCATGTTGTCAGCGGAGGCGATCCTATAGATCTTCTCAAGGATGATCCAAGAAGGGCAGTCCAGATCCCTCAGGAAGTTATTTCTGCCGGTCTTGAACCTAATCCAAGAAACAATTAAGGAGGAATGAAAATGAAAAGATATATATTGACTATTCTCGCAGCAGCTCTTTGTCTGTCTGCATGCCGAAAGGAGGATCTAAATGATGAGAGCATTTTCCAGGATAGGGATGATCTCACAGAAGCATTTGATGTGTGGCTTTTCCAGAACTATGTTGAGCCATACAATATACAGTTCAATCACAGATATGTAGACAGGGAGTCTGACAACCAGTATAACCTTATTCCAGCAGAGAGAAGCAAGGCTATTGCTATGGCTAAGCTTATCAAGCATCTTTGGATCGGAGCTTATGATGAGCTTGTGGGAGAGGAATTTATGAAGACATATTGTCCGAGAATGATCCAGCTCATAGGATCTAAGGCATATAACAGTCAGGGTTCGGTTGTAGTAGGTACAGCAGAGGGTGGTATGAAGATTACGCTTTATAATGTAAATGCTATCAATATCACCAGCCCAAGCATCAGCTTCCTTAATGAGTGGTTCTTTGGCACTATGCATCATGAGTTCGCTCATATTCTTCATCAGACAAAGAATTATTCGACAGACTTCAACCTTATTTCTAAGGATTACCAGGGACCAAGCTGGGTCAACCTTGAGGAGGATCAGGCACATCAGATGGGCTTTGTGACATCATATGCTTCATCAAGTACAGATGAGGACTTTGTGGAAATCATAGCAAAGTATGTCACTAATCCACAAGGCTGGTGGGAGTCGCTTCTTGCAAGTTCTGGCGAAGAAGGTAAGGCAAAGATGGAGAAGAAGATGGAAATTGTCAGATCTTGGCTGCTCCAGAGCTGGAATATCGACCTTGATGGTCTGAGAGATGTCGTACAGCGCCGTTCATCAGAACTCGCTACTTTGAACCTTACTGATTTAAACTGATTTGATATATGAAACAGATTTTCAGATATATTACAATAATAGCTCTGGCGCTATCTGCTCTTTCATGCGTATCCAAGATCGATCCTATTTTTGACGGAAGTGCAGACGAAAGAGTGAACCAGCAGATTGCACATGTGGAGGAAGTCTTGATGTCTTCTCCAAATGGATGGATAGTAGAGTATTATCCTGCTTCCGACTTATATTTCGGCGGTTTCAATATGCTGCTTAAGTTTACTGAAGGACGCACAGTTACTGCTGCAAGTGAATTGAGTGGTGTGCAGACTACGGCGACAAGTAAGTATTCGCTTATCCATAGTGCAGGTTGCGTGTTGTCATTTGATACACACAATGAAGTTATTCACCTCTTTTCGGATCCAGAGTCATCTGTGGGATATGGTGCTGGTTACGGTTACGAAGGTGACTTCGAGTTCGTGGTTCTTGAGGCTTCTGAGGATGTGATCAGGCTCAGAGGTAGGAAGACAGGAAACTTCATGACCATGACTCCTGTTTCAGAGTCAATCAAGTGGGATGAGTATCTCCGTGCTGTAAGGGCAAAAGCAGATGAACTTAGAGAGTATACCCGTCTCAAATATGTGTGTGACGATCTCGAGGTAGAGGCTCGTATAAGTGAGCGCATGCTTACACTAATGGAGAAGGATGAGGAAGGCAAATATGTGAATTCTTACTATCCATTTGTCATCACTTCACAGGGTATGAAGTTCTATACTCCGATCAAGGTCGGAAATGACAGTATTGAGGGATTGGTTCTCATCCCGCAGATGGGTGATGAGGCTGCCTTTATCCCAACCAATGACTCAGAGGGCATATTCCGTCCGTCTTACCCTTCATTAAGCGAGTATGTGATGGACAAGAGCTGGTGGTTCTCATACAGTGACCTCAGCCCTAAGAACCAGAAACTTTGGGATGAAGTGCGCGTGCTTCTGGATGCTGCCGGAGATGAACTTGTGCACTGTCATTTTGGTAACGTGGTCAATATCCTCGGTGAATTCTTTGCCTTCAAATTCCTTTGTAAGAACGCCGGCAACGGATATAGCTATCTTGCTCTCGATTTGACAATTCTTTCAGAGACAATGCTTTCTTTGCAGTTCAGCGAGCAGGGTGATTGGTCCGGTAAGGAATATTATGAGAACTTTAAGTTCAATGCTCTCCTGACTCCTCTTGGAAACGATGTAAAGAAAACGTTTAATCTGACAGCAGATGACATCAAAGATCCTCAATGGATCAAATTCCAGGATGTCAATGATCCGGACAACTGGTTCAAGGTGAGCAGATCGATGATTTACTATCCGATGGAAAACTAACAATCATTAAAACAATAACATTATGAAAACGAACAAGACTTTTGCCATGTTTATGGCATGTGCAGCATTTGCTGCTTGTGAGCAGGCGACTACTACTGAGCCTCAGCCTATTGATGCAGAGGTTGTTGCCGGTGATGTTCTTACCTCAGAAGGCGTGACAGTAAAGGATGGTCCAATCTATGTGTTTGATGCAGAGGGAGGTTCATTCGATCTTGCTGTTTCCGTAACTGAATCTGAAGGATATGAGGACCATATGACGTATACAGTAACATCTAGCGCGCCTTGGTGCAAGGCTGTGCTTGCTGATGGCGTTCTTTCTGTTGAGGCTGATATTACTGGTCTTGCAGCTACAAGAACAGCGTCTGTAACAGTTGAGGTTTCTGTATGTGACCCTGCAGGTAAGGTTGCTCCTCTTACTCTTAATATAGGTCAGGAAGAATCTGACAATGTAATGGATATGGCATACGTGAAGGCTGGTACTTTCAGCTTTGGAGATGGTCTTTGCTGTACAAATGCTTCTACTTATCTTTTCGATGTAAAGATAACCAAGGATTATTTCATGTCTGCAACAGAGGTTACTCAGGCTCTTTATGAAGAGGTTATGGGTGCGGATCTTAAGCCGGATTATAAGGATAAATATGTGGGTCCGAAATACCCTGTACACTCTATCAGGTGGATTGATGCTTGCGAATTCTGTAACAAGCTCAGCGAGAGAGAAGGACTTCAGAAGGTGTATACAACTGAACAACTTACTTATAAGCCAGATTCATGGTCACCAGAGCAGACAATGACAAACTATGTTATGGATCCTGCTGCTAATGGTTACAGACTTCCGACCTCAGTTGAATGGGAGTACGCGGCGAAGGGTGGCTCAGAAGGTGTTAAGAGTCTCTTTATCTATCCAGGTAGCAACGACTATAATGAGGTTGCTTGGGTTAAGGAAAATGCTGCTTTGACAGAAGGCGGTGATGCTGTTCTTCATGAGGTTGCAGGAAAGCAGCCTAATCAGCTTGGAATTTATGATATGGCTGGAAATATTGAAGAGTGGTGCTATGATTGGTCTGCACCTTATTATGGATATACATGGCCAACTGAACTTGTTGAGGACTTTGCAGGTACCCCTGCAGCTGAGTCAAACTACAACAAAATCAAAAGAGGCGGTTGTTATTCAAGTACAGCTTCTCCTTATGGCAAACTTTATTATACAAGATATGCGTCAGCTACTGAACCTGATTACTATCAGTCATGTGGTTTCCGCGTAGTAAGAAACGTAAAATAATCTAAGCTTATGAAGAAAATATTTTCATCAATAGCAGTTTTGGCTGTAGCGCTTCTCTTTGCTTCTTGCGAAGAGAAGCCTGCTCCGGATGTTACTCCGGAATACGATATAGTGCCGGTGCTTGCTTCCACTCCAGAAGGTGTCAATGTTTTTGACGCGGCCTCTGGAATTCTTTCTGTAAAGGCTCAGGGTACAATGACAGGAGACCTTACATTTGCTGATGCAAACAATCAGGATGTCAGTGGAATTACTTTCAAGGCAAAGGTCCCTGCTGAAGACAAGATCTGGTGTGTTGCCTCGTGTAATAAGAGCAGGCTCATTCTCACTGTTTCAAAGAATACTGCAGACAGCCCTCGTCAGACATCTATAGTAGTTACTGCTGATCTTGATGGTAAGCCTGTGGGTGACTGCACTATCACAGTGATGCAGGATGCTGCAGAAGCTCAGACTCCAGGTGGAAATGATCAGCCGATCCCTTCTGGTCCTGAGATTACTCATTTCCTTATTCCTGGTATGATCGAGTGTCAGATATCTTATCCGACAATTACTGTCAAGGTTCCAGCGGGCACTGATGTTACAGCTCTTGCTCCTACAATCCTTACATCTGAAGGCTCTACAGTCAATCCGGCAAGCGGAGTGGCTCAGGATTTTACACAGGTAATCGAGTACACTGTAACTGAAACAGCAACACAGATTTCAAAGAAGTACTATGCTGTTGTAACAACAGTTGCAACTGGCGGTGGTGAGGTTGAAGTAGAGACAAATCCTATCTATAAGAACTTCGAGATGGTGACAGTAGGCGCTGGTTCATTCATGATAGGTCGCGACCCGGCAGGAAAGTTTGCCGACAAGACAAATACTCATAAGGTCAATATCTCAGCTTTTGAAATCGGTAAGTATGAGGTAACCCAGAGGGAGTTCCTAGAGGTAATGGGCTATAATCCATCTACAAATGTTGACAGCGACCTTTATCCTGTGCACAAGGTTACCCTTTATGAGGCAATGGAGTACTGTAATAAGCTTAGTTTGAAGAATGGTTATACACCGGTTTATACATTCTCTGAGGAAAAACGTAATGACAACGGTGAACTTCTTGAGGCCGAGGTTGACTTTAACAAGAGTGCAAACGGTTACAGAATCCCTACAAATGCTGAATGGGAGTACGCAGCAAAGGGCGGTCCGAATAACCTTGACTACACTTATCATTATCCGGGAGGTGACGATCTTAATGATGTGGCATGGTGGGAAGAGAACTCAGCTCCAAGCCCGATGCTTCCTATGCAGATTCACGTTGTAGGTCTGAAGAAGCCAAATTCGCTTGGAATTTATGACCTCGCAGGTAATGCAGAGGAGTGGACTGGTGAGTGGTATATCTCGCTTGACTACATGTCAGATGCAGAAGAGACAGATCCATGGGGTCCTAAGACATACCGTAATATTGAAGAAAGATATGTAATCGTTCGCGGTGGATGTTGGGATTCTTATTCAAGCACATGTATGATTACACAGTGGCGTATTGCTGGTGCTCATGTCAAGACAGATATGTCTATGGGTGGCGGTGAAATCTGGTGGGATCAGCTTGGTTTCCGTGTGGCAAGATCGCTCAAGGACTAATTTGTTGTCCGAATATTTATAGTTTAGGAGGAAAAAGAAAGCAGGAGAAACTCTTTCGTTTTCCTCCTGCTTTTTTTGTTGATATTTATTTGTGAACCACGCGATCCTGAAGCTCTGCTAGCTTTGCGCTGTTCCAGCGTCCTGTCGTGCCCACGAGATAACCGGTGATTCTCTGAAGCTTGTCGATTTTTGAACTCTTGCAGTGAGGACATTTCTCAAGGTCTGCCTGTGCGTTTTCGTATCCGCAATCCAGACAGCGGTTACGATTGTGATTCACTGAGCCGTATCCGATGTCATATTTGTCCATCAGATCTACGATTGCCATGATCGCCTCTGGATTGTGGGTCGCATCTCCGTCAATCTCTACATAGAAAATGTGTCCTCCGCCAGTGAGTGCATGGTATGGTGCCTCAATCTCAGCCTTGTGCTTAGGCGTACACTTGTAGTATACAGGCACGTGGTTAGAGTTGGTATAGTAGTCTTTGTCTGTAATTCCAGGGAGAACGCCGAACTTCTTGCGGTCGCCTCTTGTGAATCTTCCTGAAAGACCCTCAGCAGGAGTTGCAAGTACGCTGAAGTTATGTCTGTACTTTTCGCAGAACTCACCCACCTTGTCCTTCATGAATGTAACGATGCGAAGTCCGAGCTGCTGTGCTTCTGTTGATTCTCCATGATGCTTTCCGCAGAGAGCTATCAAAGCCTCAGCAAGTCCGATGAAGCCGATACCGAGGGTTCCATGGTTGATGACAGCCTCGATTGTGTCGTTTTCGCCGAGCTTCTCACTGTCAAGCCAGAGTGCACCCATCAAAAGAGGGAACTGCTTCTTGAGAGCGGTCTTCTGGAAATTGAATCTTTCGTTAAGCTGCTTTGCCGCAATGTCAAGGGCCCAGTCAAGTTTGTGGAAGAACTCATGGATCCTGTCTTCCTGATCCGGAATGTTCATGCATTCGATAGCGAGCTTCACGATATTGATTGTAGTGAAAGAGAGGTTACCTCTACCGATGGATGTCTTTGGTCCGAATCTGTTTTCAAAGACTCGGGTACGGCAACCCATGGTTGCAACTTCATACTGATATCTCTTTGGATCGTCAGCCTTCCAGAGTTCGTGCTGGTTGAACGGTGCGTCAAGGTTCACGAAGTTAGGGAAGAATCTTCTTGCCGATACCTTGCATGCAAATTTGTAAAGGTCATAGTTGCGGTCTTCAGGAAGGTAGCTTACGCCTCTCTTCTTCTTCCAGATCTGGATAGGGAAGATGGCAGTAGAACCGTTGCCGACACCTTCATAAGTTGTGTTGAGGATCTCACGGATCACGCAGCGTCCTTCTGCTGATGTGTCTGTACCGTAGTTGATTGAGCTGAACACAACCTGGTTTCCTCCACGCGAGTGGATGGAGTTCATGTTGTGTACGAATGCCTCCATTGACTGATGCACGCGGCTTACAGTCATGTTGATTGCATGCTGGATCACTCTGTCGTCGCCTTGGATTCCGACAAGGTCGCGTCTGATATAATCGTCGATGCGTGTGTTGTAAAGTCTTGAATAATCCTCTCCGTTGATCTCGCCGATCTTGTCAAGCTCCTCCTGGAACGAACGTCTCACGAATGGGGCCATATAGAAGTCGAATGCAGGAATGGCCTGGCCTCCGTGCATCTCGTTCTGAACAGTCTCCATGGAGATGCATCCGAGTATGCTGGCAGTCTCGATACGTTTTGCAGGACGTGATTCTCCGTGACCTGCAAAGAATCCGTCCTCAAGAATCTTATCGAGAGGATGCTGGATGCAGGTAAGGCTCTTGGTAGGGTAGTAGTCCTTGTCGTGAATGTGGATGTAGTTGTTCTTTACTGCATCCTTTACCTCCTCAGAAAGCATGCACTCGTCCACATATGACTTCGTCGACTCGGAAGCGAACTTCATCATCATGCCGGCAGGCGTGTCGGCATTCATATTCGCGTTCTCGCGGGTGATCTCAGTCGCCTGAGCATCGATGATTTCCTGGAAAATTTCGCGTGACTTTGCCTTGCGGGCAAGGTTGCGCTGGTTACGGTATGCGATGTACTTCTTTGCGACTTCCTTGCGTGGGCTGTTCATCAGTTCCATTTCAACGTGGTCCTGAATGTCCTCCACACTCATGTTCTCAACATCAATCTTTGATACAGCAGACGCGATCTCCGCTGCGAGTACGATGTCCTCGCCTTCCTCTGTTACGTCCATCGCCTTGAGGACTGCGTCAACAATCTTTCTCTTGTCAAATATCACGACCCTGCCGTCGCGCTTTACAACGTGCTTTACCATAACTTAAGTTTTATAAATCTATAAAAAAGGAGGTGCCGGTGGAGAATCATACCATCCGGGTCAACAAAGATAATCCAAATCCTATAAGTATATGGATAAAGTCCAATAAAAAGTTATCAACATATATATAAAAACCCTGTTAACTACTTAGCTAACAGGGTTTTATAACGATGTGTAATTTAGAAAAACTACAAATTGCTTAACTTTTTTGTTATATGTGCTATCCTACAAGCCACACAAGTACGTGGCGGTCGAACATCATGTATTCAAGGTCAAATTCCTCTTCATGTTCGTCCTTGTGGATGAAGGTCGCCTCGAGCTCTCCTTCCTTTCTCAGCTTGAACTGCTCCACCTCTATCTGCTCTGCAAAATCCACTCTGTTCTGGGACATTCTCTTATAGATTGCCTCCTTTGCGCACCAGTAGATTGCAAGCTGCTCGTTCTTCTTCTCGTCTTCGAGGTCGTCGATCTCCTCCTCTGACAGAGCTTTCTTTTCAACAGCAGAGAAGTCTCTCTCCAGCGACTCGATGTCGATTCCCACCTCTTCCTCTTCGTGAGTGATTACAGCAACATAGCTGTCGGTGTGGGTGATGCTGATGTTTGTTGCGCAGTTTTCAAGATACGGCTTGCCGTTGTCATGATGATTGAGGTACATCTTCTCTTCGAACATCTCATTGATGAGTGCTCTTACCGCAAGCTTCTGCTTTCTGTGACTCTCGTTTCTGAAAAGCGAGATTTCTTCGAGTTCATCTGTCGGAACCGAAGTGATGTTCAGTAATTCTTCTTCTGTTTCTGTGACATGCCAAACGGCAATTTCTGCCTTGTTGTCCAGTTTCTTTCTTAAATATAGTGCCATATAAAAACAATATTCTACGAATGGGTCTGTCTCGGTGTGCCTATATACGACAATCCTGTGCGTACAGAGCCTGTACACACTGAAATATCCTTAAATACGTTGGTGGACAACGGATCGTCAGAAGTCTGATCCGCCATAATGCTGAGACTGTTAGCTATAGGACTGGGAGGTTCCACTTGTCTAAATATCTAGTAATTAGGCCGCAAAGATAATAAACACTTTTGATATACAAAAAATTATCTTCGGCGTGACGAACATTTGATGTCATCTTGAAGAGGAGATTGCAAATAATTGCAAAATGTGCTCGTTTACAGGAGATGTTTTATTATATTTGCCAAGATTTGAAACTAAATGTTAACATTATAGAATTATTATGAACTTTTTGACTAACGACAAGCTTGTAATCGTAGGTGCTGGTGGCGCTATCGGTTCTAACATGGCTCAGACTGCTCTTATGCTCGGCCTTACTCCTAACATCTGCCTTTATGACATCTATGGTCCAGGCGTAAATGGTGTTGCAGAGGAATTGTATCACTGTGCATTCGAGGGTGCAAACATCACTTGGACAACTGATCCTGAGGTTGCTTTCACAGGAGCTAAGTACATCATCTCATCAGGTGGTGCTCCTCGTAAGGAGGGTATGACCCGTGAGGATCTCCTTAAGGGTAACTGCCAGATCGCTGCCGAGTTCGGTGACAACATCAAGAAGTACTGCCCGGATGTAAATCATGTGGTTGTAATCTTCAACCCAGCTGACGTTACTGCACTTACAGCTCTCATCCGCTCAGGTCTCAAGCCAAGCCAGCTCACTTCACTTGCTGCTCTCGACTCAACTCGTCTTCAGTCAGCAATCGCTAAGGAGCTCGGCGTTCCACAGTACAAGGTGGAGAATGCCCGTACTTATGGTGGCCACGGTGAGGCAATGGCAGTATTCGCTTCAAAGATTACAGTTGACGGCAAGCCGCTTGCAGAGTACAACATTCCTGAGGACAAGTGGGCAGAGATCAAGCACGCTACTATCCAGGGTGGTTCAAACATCATCAAGCTTCGTGGCCGCTCTTCATTCCAGAGCCCATCTTATCAGTCTGTTCTCATGATCCAGGCTGCAATGGGTGGCGCTGAGTTCAACTGGCCTGCAGGATGCTATGTGAACAACGAGAAGTATCAGAATGTTCTCATGGCAATGCCTACAACTATCGATGCAACTGGTGTTCACTTCGGAGAGGTTACAGGTACTCCTGAGGAGCTCGCTGCTCTCGATGCATCTTACGCACACCTCCAGGTTATGCGTGATGAGATCATCTCTCTCGGCATCATCCCGCCAGTTTCAGAGTGGAAGGAGCTTAATCCAAATCTCTAATAAGGTTCTACTCCCGGCTTTCTTCGGGAGTTTCAATAAAAAAGTGCAAAATTTTTCAAAAAAGTTTTGCACTTTTATTTTTTGTCCCTATATTTGCAGTCCCAAATGAGGGAAACCAATAATCGGGGTGTGGCGCAGTTGGCTAGCGCATCTGGTTTGGGACCAGAGGGTCCTGTGTTCGAGTCACAGTACCCCGACTTCAAAAAGCAGCTATCGATTGATAGTTGCTTTTTTTTTGTATATCTTTGACTTGTCCATGATAAGGGCATTTTGTGGACAGGGATAATTGAATTGGAAGCATTATGATACATGCAAAAGGAATAGAAAAGTCATTCGGAGATCTCAAGGTGCTGAAAGGATTGGATTTCAGTGTGGCCAAGTCAGAGGTGGTATCCATCATGGGTGCTTCTGGAGCAGGAAAGTCAACGCTTCTCCAGATTCTGGGCACTCTTTCAACACCCGATTCCGGCTCTCTCGTCATTGACGGGACTGATGTGCTCAAGCTTAGAGGTGACGCTCTTTCGGAATTCCGAAACAGACGTATCGGCTTTGTCTTTCAGTTCCATCATCTTCTTCCTGAATTTACCGCACTTGAGAATGTGATGATTCCTGCCTTCATTGCAGGCCGCTCCAGAAAAGATGCAGAGCAGGCTGCCAGGGCACTGCTTTCAGACCTTGGCCTTTCCGAGCGTCTTGAGCATAAGCCGTCTCAGCTTTCAGGAGGCGAACAGCAGAGAGTGGCAATCGCGCGAGCCCTTGTAAACAATCCCGCTGTCCTTTTTGCGGACGAGCCATCCGGCAATCTGGATTCCAAGACCAAGGATGAACTCCATAGATTGTTCTTTGACCTGAGGGACAAATACGGACAGACGATCGTCATCGTGACTCATGATCCGGACCTTGCAAAGATGTGTGACAGGTCCCTCTATATGGTGGACGGTGTTTTTGTCTAGCGCTTTGATCCCCTTGTATTATACTTATAATCAGATAAAGTGCATCTCCAATGGGAGTGTTCAGATTCAAGAGATTCAACGTAGTCAATGAGCGCAGCGCCATGAAGGTCAATACCGACGGAGTGCTGTTGGGTGCGTCCATGACGATAAAGTCATCGGACAGGCGCCTCCTTGATGTCGGTACAGGTACCGGTACTATCGCTCTGATGGCTTCCCAGCGCCTTTCCGAGCTGATTGGAAGCCATGGCCAGCCTTGGAACGTGGAACAGGACTCCTTGCCGGCCGATTTTTCTGTTCATGCAATAGACTTGGATGAGGCATCAGTCACAGAGGCTGCTGAGAATTTCAGGAACTCTCCATGGTCAGATAGTCTTTCTGCTGAGTGGACCTCACTGGATGAATACTCTTCAGCTTTATCATCAGAAGTACGTTTCGACCATATATTTTCCAATCCTCCGTATTTTGAGGATTCCTTACAGGCTCCGGAGCAGAGACGCAATGATTCCAGACACACATCCACAGGTCTCTCATACAGGGAACTTCTTGACTTCGCCAAAGAACGGCTGACGGAAAACGGCAGGATTTCCCTGGTGCTTCCTGCAGAAACAGAAACTCCACTGACCCGCCATGCGCGCATGTGCGGCCTTCATCTCTTCAGGATCGTACGTGTACGGACTGTGCCTCGGAAGCAACCGATCCGCATCATCGCCGAATTCTCTTTCGAACGTTGCCCGTCTCCGTCAGATGAAACCCTTATAATACAAAGTGAGGGAAGATACACGGATGAGTATCTTGCCCTCACTAGAGATTTTTATCTGTTTGCTTAGGTTGAGTAGCGGTGCCGGTTTATTTTTTTGGCCCGTGATTGTTGTGAAGTTTTCGGATTTGATCTCTTCTGAACTTTTCCTCCGTAATATACAACCTCGCTACCTTTTCATCAGAAAGAATCTTTTTGAATCGGTCGGCTGCAGCTGTATTTAGGTCTCTTTTCTCTTCGCGAGCTTTGAGATACCTGTTCAGGCAGGCAGAAATCTCCTTTTCGGACTTTCCTGATTCTATCGCATCGTTCAGGTCTTTGTAAGTCGTCATAATGAGCTTCTGAGCTTCGTATTCCTCTTTGCAGAACTGATTGTACACAGGCCAGAAGTTTTGAGCCTCTTCCTGAGTAAGATTCATTTCTGTTGTGAAGAACGCAATCTTTTCCTGCATGATCTTGTGCTTCCAATCCTCATTCTTCTGTGCTGAAGCGCTGATAGCGGTTCCTGAAATCAGGAGAACAGCTATAGCTAGTAGTGATAAAAATCTTGAGGTCTTCATATAATATCAGTTATTCGTATGATGCAATGTTTTCCAATGATGTTTCCGAGTTTATCAGATACTCGATTATGTCTTCTTCGGTAAGGTCTTCCTCGTCGTATATTGCAACAAGGTCGTAATAGCTTTCTGTGCTCATGTCTGAGAATACCATAAGGTCTATGCTGTCGATCATTTCTTGTGGGTCTTCTCTCCTTGATGTCTGAAGGCCGGCGGTTACGAGCAGGGCAAGCGATGCTGCCACGGCAATACCTGCTCCGAGTCTCCTCCACTCAATGCCGCTCTTCTGCCTTTCAGCTGCAAGCATATCCTTCTTGAAGGTTGTGAAATATCCTTCCGGCACAGAGAATGGACATTCTTTGAGCTCCGGAGTCTTCAATATGTCGTTACCATCAATTTTCATAGCGCTATATTAGACAAGTTGTTATGCAAAAGGTTTACAGGCAGTTCTCGATTTCGTGCTTTATTTTATTGTAGGCATGGTGGTAAGATGCCTTCAGTGCTCCGACGGATGTTCCGGTTATCTGTGAGATTTCTTCGTACTTCATCTCGTCAAAGTACCTGAGTCCGAACACGATGCGCTGCTTTTCCGGAAGTCTGGCCATAGCCTTGTGGAGTTCACGCTGCAGTTTGTCTCCGTTGAAATAGGGGTCTTCATCTATCTTGCGCGCAAGAATTCCAGATGCGGAATCGAGTGAAATCATGGCCCTGACCTTCTGGCGGCGCAGGTGATTCAGTACCTCGTTGGTAGCTATCCTGTATATCCAAGTATAAAGCTGCGCATCCCTTCTGAATGAGGGAAGCGCAGCCCATACCTTTATGAATATATCCTGAAGCAGGTCGTTCGAGTCTTCGTGAGAACACAGGAACCGGCGAATGTGCCAGTAAAGTCTTTCCGTATAGGTGTTGACTATCTGGTTGAATGCCGCTTCCTGACTTCCGCTAAGGTACAGATCTATGATTTCTCGGTCTGTCATATAATCTGTAAGACACGAAGCGTCCCGCAAGGTTTAATCGTTGGTCCTATTTTCTGGCAACAGCCTTCTTTGCAGCCTCAACGATGTGGGCGGCATCAAGACCATAAACCTTCATCAGTTCAGCCGGAGTACCGCTCTGGCCGAATCTGTCAGCACCGTTGATGAACTCCATCGGAGTAGGAGCATTTGCAGCAAGGACACCTGCCACGAGTTCTCCGAGACCGCCGCATGTGTTGTGCTCCTCTGCACATACCACAGCACCTGTCTTCTTAGCTGATGCAATTACAGCCTCCTCGTCAAGCGGCTTGATTGTAGCGATGTCGATTACCTCAGCTGAAATGCCCTCTGCCTCAAGTGTCTCTGCCGCATTTATGGCTTCCCATACAAGATGGCCTGTTGCAAAGATTGTTACATCTGTTCCTTCATTCATGCAGATTGCCTTTCCGATCTCGAACTTCTGGTCCTCCGGAGTGAAGTTCGGAACTGCAGGACGGCCGAAGCGGAGATATACAGGACCATCGTATTCTGCTGCAGCGATTGTCGCAGCCTTTGTCTGATTGAAGTCGCAAGGGTTGATAACTACCATTCCCGGGAGGGCTCTCATAAGAGCGATGTCCTCCATTGTCTGGTGTGTGGCGCCGTCTTCTCCAAGGGTGATGCCGGCGTGAGATGAAGCTATCTTCACGTTTGTATGTCCGTAAGCTACTTCCTGACGGATCTGATCATATACTCGTCCTGTAACGAATTCTGCAAACGATCCGATGAACGGAACCTTTCCTGTAAGCGCGATGCCGGCAGCTGCACCGACCATGTTGGCCTCAGCAATACCGCACTGTACGAATCTCTCAGGGAAATCCTTAACGAATGCGTCCATCTTTACAGAACCGATAAGGTCGGCTGTCATAGCCACGACTCTCTGGTCCTTCTTTCCTGCTTCATAGAGACCTGCTCCAAAGCCGCTGCGGGTGTCTTTCTTTCCGCTGTCAATATATTTCTTTGCCATAATCTTCTGTGTTATAAACGGTTAAAAGTCTCCAAGCGTTTCCTCGAGCTGAGCAAGGGCGTTTGCGCACTGCTCTGCAGAAGGTGCCTTTCCGTGCCATGCGTGAGTACCTGCCATGAAGTCCACTCCGTGTCCCATGTCGCTCTTGAAGAGAATCATTACAGGCTTTCCGTTGCCGCATGCCTCGTCAGCCTTAGCATATGCCTTGAGTATTTCCTCGAAATCATGGCCGTCTGCAACGATGACCTCCCAGCCGAATGCATTGAATTTAGCCTCAAGGTCGCCGACTCCGCCGACTTCATCAACCTTTCCGTCGATCTGCTGTCCGTTCCAGTCAACCATTCCGACGAGGTTGTCGAGCTTATGGTGAGCTGCGAACATGGCCGCCTCCCAGATCTGTCCTTCCTCACACTCTCCGTCACCCATCATGACATATACCTTGTTGGCTTCGTTGTCCATCTTCTTGGCTACAGCGATTCCTGCTGCAAGCGAGAGACCCTGGCCGAGTGAGCCGGATGGCTGGAATACTCCCGGAAGACCCTTAGCGATGGAAGGGTGTCCCTGAAGTCTTGATCCGAACTGTCTGAATGTTGCAAGCTCTGATACAGGGAAGTATCCAGTTCTTGCAAGAAGAGAATAGTAGATTGGGGTGAGATGGCCTGCAGAAAGGATAAAGACGTCCTGGTCTTTTCCGCTTCTTGTCCATGTTGCAGGGTCATGTTTCATTACTTCGAAATATAGTGCTGTAAGGAAGTCGGCACTACTCATGGATCCGCCTGGGTGGCCGGATTTCGCGTTTGTCACCATTCTGACAATATCTCTTCTCAGCTGAGTCGAGATGCGCTGGAGTTCATTGATATTAGCCATTATTTTATAGATTTTCAGAATTTTACAAAAGTACAAAAAAATGCGTTATCTTTGCAATGATTTGATTGTTGATAATGATGAAGAAGACTAGAAATTTTTGCATAATTGCGCACATCGATCACGGTAAGAGTACTCTTGCAGACCGTATGCTCGAGATTACAAATACCCTGACTGCGCGTGATATGGAGAATCAGGTTCTGGACTCGATGGATCTTGAGAAAGAGAAGGGTATCACCATCAAGAGCCATGCGATCCAGATGGACTATAAATATAAAGGAGAAAACTACGTTCTCAACCTCATTGACACTCCCGGTCATGTTGACTTCTCGTATGAAGTTTCAAGAGCCATAGCATCATGTGAAGGAGCTCTGCTTATTGTTGATGCAACTCAGGGTATTCAGGCTCAGACCATATCAAATCTTTACCTTGCCATTGAGCACGATCTCGAAATCATCCCGGTCCTCAATAAGATCGACATGGAGTCGGCAATGGTGGATGTCGTTACAGACCAGGTTGTGGACCTTCTGGGCTGCAAGCCGGAGGATATCCTTCTTGCCTCAGGCAAGACAGGACAGGGTGTGAAGGAGGTCCTTGATGCTATCGTTGAAAGGATTCCGGCACCGTCAGGTGACCCTGATGCACCTCTTCAGGCGCTTATCTTTGACTCAGTATTCAATTCATTCCGAGGAATCATCGCATATTTCAAGGTTGTCAACGGCTCCATCAAGCCAGGAGACAAGGTGAAATTCGTCAGCACAGGCAAGGAATACGACGCAGATGAGATCGGAGTCCTGAAGATGAAGATGCACCCTCGTCAGGAAATCCCTTGCGGAAGTGTAGGATATATCATTTCCGGAATCAAGGCCGCTTCTGAGGTGAAGGTGGGTGATACCATCACACATGTCAGCCGTCCTTGTCAGGAGGCTATTGCAGGATTTGAGGAAGTCAAGCCTATGGTCTTTGCCGGAATGTATCCGGTGGAGACGGACCAGTATGAGGAGCTTCGTGCTTCTCTTGAGAAATTCCAGCTCAATGATGCATCGCTTGTGTTCGAACCTGAATCATCATTGGCTCTGGGATTCGGTTTCAGATGCGGATTCCTTGGCCTTCTCCATCTCGAAATTGTACAGGAGCGTCTTTTCAGGGAGTTCAATATGGATGTCATAACTACTGTCCCTAACGTTTCATATAAGGTTTATACGACTCAGGGAGAGTGTCTCGATGTTCATAATCCGTCGGGACTTCCGCCTGCGACCCTCATCGACAGGATCGAGGAACCGTACATCAGGGCTCAGGTGATTTCAAGGTCTGACTACTATGGCCCTATCATGAAGCTTTGCCTCGACAAGCGCGGTATCCTGATCAATCAGCACTATCTTACTGCTGACAGACTTGAGCTTACTTATGAAATGCCTCTTTCTGAGATTGTCTTTGATTTCTATGACAAACTCAAGTCAATATCAAAGGGATATGCGTCATTTGATTACCATGTGATAGGCTTCAAGGATGCCAAACTGGTGAAACTCGACATACTTTTGAATGGTGACCCTGCAGACGCCTTGTCTTCTCTGATCCATGCCGATCATGCATATGATTTCGGACGCAAGATGTGTGAGAAGCTCAAGGAACTTATCCCAAGACAGCAGTTTGACATAGCGATCCAGGCTGCGGTCGGTGCAAAGATCATTGCTCGTGAAACAGTGAAGGCGGTGCGTAAGGATGTGACCGCAAAATGTTATGGTGGTGATATCTCGCGTAAGAGAAAGCTTCTTGAAAAGCAGAAGCAGGGAAAGAAGCGAATGAGGCAGATCGGAACGGTTGAGGTTCCGCAGAGTGCCTTCATGGCAGTTCTGAAACTGGATTAGTCAGTAATCACAAATAAAACATAAAACATAAAAAGGGAAACCGTCACGGCTTCCCTTTTTATATACCTCTTTGTCGAGGTTCTTTCCTGCAGAATCCTATAGGAATTGCACACATTTTTCTTAGAAATGAATCCTGCGGAAAGAGACGAATAAGATTCTTAACCGGGTGCAAAGATCGCTCGGTTTTTCTTTTGTGTGGTTGTCGATGTTGTTGTTTTAGCTGTTGTTTTAGCTGTCTGACGTTGTTCTATGCGGCTTTTATGGGACAGGGTCATATCCGTGTCCTCCCCAAGGATGACATCTGAGGATGCGCCGTACGCTCAGGTACAGTCCTTTGAACGGACCATGTTTTCTGAAAGCTTCCAGAGCGTATTGTGAACATGTGGGTGTGAAGCGGCAGCAGGGCTGCTTGAGCGGAGAGATGCAGACCTGATAGAATCGGATGAGTACGATGAATGGGAAGATGGCTGCCTTTTTCAGCAGCTCCGGAAATCTGTTACTCTGCTGTGACATTTGCTTCTGCCTCTTTTGGTTCGGCGCTGTGACGTACTTTCTCGATCACTTTGCCTACAGCTTCATAGATTTCTTCATAGCTCAGCACATCTTTCTGTGAGTATGTGAAGAGGATGTCGTAGCCAGTGAGCCCTTCAAGGGTGTGCTTCTGCCTGCGCCAGCTTTCGCGGATTCTTCTTTTGAGAAGGTTTCGCTTCACCGCGCGCTTGAACATCTTTTTCGGAACGGATACCATTATGCGGTTATCTTCTGCTCCGGAATCAGGTCTGAAGCAGTAGCGCAATCCGGTAACCTTTCCGTGCCGGCCCTTGGCAAGAAGCATCGAGATAGCTGTCTTGCCGCATAATCTTTCTTTTTTAGGAAGAGTATGACGGATTTCGTCCATCAGACGGATCAGTTGTTCTTTGACAGATAGATTTCAAGTGCCTTGGCGACAGATGGGGCCTCAGGACTTGGTGCGGATATTTCAATCTTAAGACCAGCCTCTTCCATTGCTGTCACGACGGTTCTTCCATATGATACGAACTTGATGTCGCCCTGCTGGAAATCAGGCTGGTTCTCATAGAGGGACTTCACGTCTGCAGGATTGAAGAGCACGATCATGTCGTATGCGTGG
Source organism: Candidatus Cryptobacteroides sp. (assembly GCA_045133255.1). Taxonomy (GTDB): domain Bacteria; phylum Bacteroidota; class Bacteroidia; order Bacteroidales; family UBA932; genus Cryptobacteroides. The sequence continues at coordinate 8,366 of JBGUTV010000003.1, read as the reverse complement.
AGGTCTACATCCTTGATGTCCTGAGGAACAGGCTTTACGAATACTGCAGTCTCGAAGTCGAGCTTCTGTGTTTCGAATGCTTTTGTTACCGCATCCTTGCTTGTAGATTCTGCAGTTGCAATCAGGAACTTCTCTCCTTTGTGCTTTGTGCCGATCAGGCCGATGATGGACTCTGGTCTGCCGTCACCGAAGAAAATCTTTCTCTTTCTGTATACTATGTGCTTCTGAAGGTAGTTGGCGACAGCTTCTGTGGTACAGAAATACTTCATTGTTTCCGGAACTTTCACTCGCAGCTCTTCGCAAAGAAGGAAGAACGCATCAATAGTGGTTCTTGCGGAAAAAACAATGGCTGTATGATCAAGGATATTTACTCTATGTGAACGGAACTCCCTGGAACTCAGGGGTTCAATCTTGAAAAACGGCTTGAAGTCGAATTCTACTCCAAATTTTTCTGAAATGCTGGTGTAAGGCGAAGCCGTCGTCGGCTGCTGCTGTGAAATCAGTATTTTCTGTACGCTCATTATCTTATAAAATCACTGCTGAAGCGACCAATGCTCCAACGGGTAAAATTTCGAGGGCGCAAAGGTACAAAAAAGCTGTGAATAAAGAGCAAGAAGATGTAAAAATTTGAGTTTTTCTTAATATGAATATCAGATAAATGACCCCTGATAGCCAAAGCATTGCATCTCTGGAGGAATCCGGATCGACATTCAGTACGGACAAAATGCCCCAAAGGACTAAGAGAAGGATTGTGAGCAGGGTAAAGAAAATGTATGATGATCTGCAGGCGCATCTGTACATCTGCTGATTTCTTCTTTTCGGTGCGCAGAATCTTTCAAGAATCATCCGCAGCATGATGAAGAGAGTGAATACGCCCAGCGTTATGCCGAATCTGGCATCGTCGCCCATAGATTCCATGAATGACGGGCAATACATGCGGCTTGCAGATGCTGCAAGGCAGAAAGGGACCACCATCGACAGGGCAGTCATGTTGATGCTTCTGCTTAACTTTACACTGTTGAACAGGTTGACGCTTTCCTTCCAGCGTATCAGGCTGGCCAGCAGAGAGGGGAATATCTCAAGAATCCTTCTGAGCATGCAGATGATTACGAGGAGCGAGAGCAGAACTGATATGTCGCAGATAGGTGATTTCATGTCAGTTGCCTCTCTTTGCTCTATATCCCATATCCTTAAGCAAGGCTGTCACTCTGTCACGGAAATCTCCCTGAATGGTTATTTCTCCGTCTTTTGCGCTGCCGCCGACTCCACATTTTACCTTGAGGGTACGTCCGAGCTCGGCAAGGTCTTCAGAAGTTCCGACGAAACCTGTGACAAGAGTGACCTGTTTTCCGCCTCGACCTTTTCTGTCGATGGACACAATCAGGTTCTGCCTTGATGGCTCAATAGTTGCAGGCTCGTCTGCCGCCTCTTCTTCGTATGCGAAGTCCGGATTTGTGGAGAACACGACTCCAAGTCTTTTTTTCCAATCGTTGTCTGCCATTGCGAGGAATTAATTTTTGCAAATATAGCGAATATCGTTGTATATTTGTCAGTTTGATAGGAAGATATCTTCCTGTTATCCGGAGCAAAGCGAAGGATCTGTATGAATAAACAGTTTTTAATAATATGTCAGAAAAGAAATTTACATTATGGAACAGGCTCGCTGCTGCCGCCGTCTTTGTGGTTGCTGCGATTACCTACCTTCTAACGATCGAGCCGACAGCATCCTTCTGGGATTGCGGAGAGTTCATCGCATCATCATATAAGCTTGAGGTCGGTCACCCTCCAGGAAACCCAGTCTTCCAGCTTTTTGCGAGGTTCTTCACTATGTTTTTCGACAATATGCACGCGGCAGTGGCTGTGAATGCAATGAATGCAATCTGCTCGGCGCTCACCATATTCTTCCTTTATCTGACCATTGTGTTCTTTGCAAAGAGGGTTGTCAATCCTTCTGATGACGGCACATATACCGTAGGAAAAGCAATCGCGATCTTCGGTTCCGGAGCTGTCGGTGCTCTTGCATACTGCTTCAGCGACACGTTCTGGTTCTCTGCTGTTGAAGGTGAAGTGTACGCCATGTCCTCTCTCTTTACGGCTCTCGTTTTCTGGGCTATGATAAAGTGGTATGAGCAGGCTGATACCCCGTATGCCAACAGATGGATTGTGCTCATTTCATTCCTGATGGGACTTTCGATAGGAATCCATCTCCTTAACCTGCTGGCGATTCCGGCCCTTGTCTTCATGTTCTATTACAAGAAGAGGGAGAACGGACACTACAGTCTTTGGGAATATGTCAAGATTTTTGCCGTGTCTGTAATTATTCTTGCAGTCATTCTTTTCGGCATCATCCCATATCTTCCGAAGCTTGCTGCATATTTCGATCTTTTCTTCGTGAACGGTCTCGGACTTCCGTTCAACAGCGGTGCGGCCTTCTTTATGGTGGCGCTCCTCGCGCTCTGTTTCTTCGGCCTCTACCGTACAATGAACAGGCAGCAGGTGTTTGCCAATACTGTCCTTCTGTGCTTCACCACCATAGTGATAGGATTCTCGCTCTTCTCGATCGTCATCATCCGCTCGAGTGCAAAGACCCCGACCAATGAGTATCAGCCGGACAATCCTTTCACCCTCATCCGTTATCTCAGCCGTGAGCAGTACGGAAGCACTCCGCTTGTATACGGTCAGTACTTCGATGCTCCGTATGATATTGAAAAGACCACCTACTGGGCGCCGATGGACGGCAAGTACATCAAGGCGGACGGCCCTGGCGACATCAAGTACGAATCTTCAGGCAAGATGCTTTTCCCACGAATGTGGAACGGCAGCGACTCGAAATATATCCAGTTCTATCAGTCATATATGGGTAATGGAGGCACAAAGGTGGCCGGAGCCGATCACAAGAAGCCGACCTTCTTCCAGAATCTGGCATTCTTCTTCGATTACCAGATGAACTGGATGTACTGGCGTTACTTCATGTGGAATTTTGCCGGACGTCAGAATGACATCCACAGTCCTTCTCCAGGAGAGATTCTGACCGGAAACTGGGAATGTGGTATAGACTTTATCGATCATTGGCGTCTGGGTGACCAGTCAGACGCTCCAGCATATCTGAAGGAGAACAAAGGCAAGAACCATTATTATATGCTTCCTCTGCTTCTTGGAATCCTCGGAATATTCTTCCAGTTCGCACGCGACAAGAGAGGATCATGGCTTACATTCCTTATGTTCTTCATGACAGGAATCGCTGTAGTGATCTACCTCAATCAGCCTCCATATCAGGTTCGAGAGCGTGACTATGCTTATGCAGGCTCATTCTATTCGTTCTCTATCTGGATCGGACTTGCTGTAGCGGCCGTCTACTCATGGATTCAGGAGAAGGTCCGCAAGGCTGATGTTGCCACTGCTTCGGCAGTGACTGCAGCACTTCTCGGTGTTCCTGCCCTTATGGCGGCGGAGAACTGGGATGACCACGACCGAAGCAACAGGTACACAGCTGTCGAGATGGCAAAGAACTATCTTAATTCAGTAGGAGAGAACGGTATACTCGTGACCCACGGAGACAATGATACATTCCCTCTCTGGTATGCCCAGGAGGTAGAGAATGTGCGTCCTGACGTGCGTATCTGCAATACTTCGCTTCTTGGAACAGACTGGCATATCGACCAGATGAAGTTTGCTGTGAATGAGTCCGCTCCTTTAGACCTTACAGTAGGGCCAAAGCAGTATCTCTATGGAACGAATGAGTACGTATATATATATGATTCACGTAACTCTGCAATCCTTCTTTCGGATGTGATGAGGGTGTTCAAGCATCCTGAGGCTAAGATTCCTCTTACAAGCGGCCGTCAGGTGGATTACATCATGTCAAGGCAGCTAGTGGTTCCTGTAAACAAGGAGAATGTCATCAAGTATGGCATTCTGGATGCGAAATACGAGGACCAGATTCCTGAATATATTGTTCTGACAATTCCTGAAGACAAGGATTATCTGACCAAGCCTGAGATCTTCATGCTCGACCTTCTGTCAACTTATCAGTGGGATCGCCCGATCAATCTCTTGAGTATGGGTGGAGACATCAACATCGGTCTCAAGGAATATCTGATGTATGACGGTTTCTCATACAGGTTCGTACCGATAAGGAATAAGATGAAAAGCACGGCAATCGGCTTTGCGGATCCAGAGGACCTATATAATAAGATGAAGAATGTCTACACATGGGATGCTCTCAAGAGAACTGACTATTTCGTGGACTATCAGAATTTCTATACATTCTGTGGCGTTCTTTCTCAGAGACAGCTCTTTGTCAATGTGGCTAAGGAGATGCTTAAGATCAATGATAAGGAGAGGGCGGTGGAGATGCTCGATATGTGTCAGGAGTGCGTTCCTGAGGTCAACTTCCCGCTGGATATCACCTATCTTGGCTTTATCAATGAGTATATGGTAGTGGATATGATCGAGACCTACTATGATGCCGGTGCCCCAGAGAAGGCCCTTGAACTTGCGGAGAGATTTTCTGACCAGCTCTTTGATTCGCTGTACTTCTTCCTTCAGTACTATGATTTTGCCAAGCGTGAGTTTGAGTCCTGCTACAACAACCTTCAATATCTCGCTGATCTTGCAGAACATCATGGTGATAAGGAATTCGCTGATGGTATCAATTCACGCTTTGAAGCCCTTATGGAAACAGAAGAATAAAGCGCGTTTCTGAATAAACAGAATCCCGGATGTGGCTCGCTTCGCAGAAGCATAGGTATATGCTTCGCTCGCACACATCCGGGATTCTGTTTATCTATAGCCTTATCGTGCCAGTCTTACAAAGACGCTGAGGGGGAGATTCTTGCCGTAACTGTCACGCAGCACGAGTTCGCCGAAGTCGAGTGACTTGTATGCGGTCTTGAGGCAGAATGCCTGCTTTACGATGGTTTCTCCAAGTACTGCTGAATATCCGTTTGAATAAAGATTGAGGACCATAAAGCTGTCCTGTGGTGCAAGGATTGCAGCCACGCACTGCAGCATTTCGTTGAGGCACTCGTCCAGTTTCCATTTCTCACCGTCAGGGCCGTGACCGTATGCAGGCGGGTCAAGAATGATACCCTGATATGTGTTTCCTCTTTTGGCTTCGCGACGAGCGAATTTAAGAGCATCCTCGACGATCCATCTGATGTTGTCCAGGCGGCTTGCCTCCATGTTTCCACGGGCCCATGTAACGACCTGACGTACAGAATCAAGGTGTGTGACGTCTGCTCCTGCAGCCTTGGCCGCGAGTGATGCCGCTCCTGTGTATGCAAAGAGGTTCAGCACCTTAGGCTTTGGCTTGCCTTCAGCCTCCGCTTTTTCAACCAATGCCTTTGTCTGTCTATAGATATATTCCCAGTTTGAAGACTGCTCAGGGAAGACGCCTACGTGCTTGAAGGATGTGAGTCCAAGTCTAAGTGAGAAGTTCAGACCCTCCTGTGAGCCGTTGTAGCGGATGTACCACTGGTCATCCATCTTCTTCCTGCGCTCCCATGTGCCGCTGTCTTCCTTTCCTGCCTTTCCGAAACCTGCTCCGGTCTTGAATCTGGTATGAATCAGCCTGTTCCATTCCCCGTCAGACAATGACTTGTCCCACAGAGCCTTAGGCTCCGGACGCGCCATGATATAGGAACCGAATCTCTCCAGTTTCTCAAAGTTGCCGGAGTCAATGAGTTCATAGTCTTTCCAGAATGTTCCTGGGCTTTCAATTGTCATCATACCTCTAAATTTTAGATTCAGACCGCAAAGATATGCATTTATTTATAATCTGCGTTCACCTTTATCTTCTCAACTCAGGCAATCGGACTACGGATTCATCCTCCCCGGAGATGACGATTGAAGGGTATTCTGCATGGAACCTTTTACCATTCAGTACGTATTCTCCGCTTCTGTGGAAGACTGCGCAAAGAGTCTTTCCGTGCATTACTGCCTGGCAGAGAGCATCATTACGGAGAACCTTTACCGGTGTGTTGTTGCCTCCCTTGCCTGCTTTCTCTGCAAATTTCCTGATTTCCTTTGTGGCTGCCTGAGGAAGCATTGCATACGCGTATGATCCAGAGGAACCGTCCACAGGGTGCTCAAACCAGCATTTGAACACTTCGCCTTCGTCCCACTTGTCAATGAAGGCCGGGTCGATGAGGTCCCATTTGCCTTTCTGAAGATCGGTGGAGTATCTGATAGGTGCTCCATCAAGACTTACATATCCTCTGCCGGCATGGTGCAGCCATTTTTTACCGGATGTTACTTCTCCCTGAAGGTGGATCTGGTCAACTGCAGTTGTTACGGAGTGCATGCACTTTCCGGAAACCTTGATCTCAGTTCCAAGACATACGATGCAGTCTTCAAAGAAGAAGTTGCTCTTGAGTGCGTAAAGCCCGTCGCGGTTCAGCTCCATGGTCGAGGCCATTGTCTTTCCGTTTACAAGGCCACCCACGTGCTCGGAATGGTTCTTCTTTCCTTCTGTGCTGTCGTCGCACTTGATAGGTCTGCCGTCGTCATAAGCTGTGACACCTGGAACCTTGCGCCAGTCCCAATAGGCAAATATGTTCTCAAATTCCTTTGCATCCTGCATCAGGATTACAGCTCCGTCGGCCGAGAAGTTTGCCAAGGTGTTCTCCTTGTTCGTAAACTCGAAGCCAATGGTTCTTTCCGAATGCATCCTTACGGAAGCGTACCATTCCGGTGTGCGGTAGATTCCGCAGTCCGAACGCCAGTAGAAGCGTGATCCGGTCAGGGAATTTCCGTACTTTTCAGGAAGAAGGCACTCGTTGGATACATTTGTGAAGAAATCCTTTTCAGACTCGATGGCGGCTGCCATGTTCTGAGCCGCCACTGCAAGAGAGAATGCCTTTCCGGGGCCTCCGTCAATGAAATTCTGTCTTCCGCAGTAGCTTGGATCCATCACTCCGCCGTAGACACTCCAGCAGATTCCTTCCTTCATCAGATTGCAGACAATCTCCTTCTGCTCTGGAGAGAAATCATATCTGGTGCCGTCAAGTACCCTAAGCCAGAACGAGATGGTCTCTACGTATGTGAGTCCATAGTTTCCGAACTGGATCTGCGGACCATGCTGATGGAAGGACCAGTCTTTCTGAATTCCTTCCTCATCGGTCATGCACATTTCTTCTGCGATGAAATCACGTGCCTTTATCACCAGCGCTTCATCGTCGGTCAGAAGACCTTTCATAAGATTGTTTCCTGCAAGCCAGACCTTGTTCTGTCCGGTGCGGCCGAATTTCGAACGCTCCAGAACCTTAAGTCCGCCGGCAATCTCTTCCGGTGAAAGCTCGTCCTGAATCATCAGAAGAACTGCCGTCAGCTTTTTCGGTACCCCGATGTCGTTGTGCCACCAGTTCGGGCACTTTGGCATGTTATGGTACCACCACGCCATTGCGGAATGCAGCAGCGAGGATATCTCGGCAGAGCCTCTCCACCTGTCATTTCCTGCCTTGTAAAGCTTGGCTAGCGAGTACATTCTTGTGATATGCAGGGTAGAAGGCCAACGTCCCCGGTTCATGTCAGCATAGTCTATATCTCTCCAGCATCCTGCCTCGCGGTCGAAGGCTGCAAGCAGGCTTTCCACCTCTGCATCAGGTAGATGCACGGACATATATAGCTGCAGAAGAAGCACATCGTTAGCCCTTCCATTGTCGGAATAACGGATAAAACGCTCGGTCACCTCGTCATTTGGAGCATATGTGACTGCAGAAGCCTCGACAAAGGCCCTGCGCAGCTCTTTCAATGGAGATGCAGTGGCACATGTGGCAGAAGAAACTGCAAGTATCAGCGCAATCGTCAGTTTTATTCGGATGCTGTCCATAAGTGTTTTGTTTCCTGAAGGGGTTGTAAATTCGGCTCTTTTCATCAGCAAAGATATCTAAATTCTTGTATTTCGCTGAAAATTGCTAAATTTGCTCGGTTTTAGTGATTGCCGGTCAAGGCCGGCAATGACGTCGTTCCCGAGCGGAGGCATCTTTGGCAATGACGTCATCCCCGACTTGATCGGGGATCTGAATAATGAAATTTTATAACAAAACAATTATACGATTATGCAACAGTTTATTGATTCTTACGATTTCGCCGGCAAGAAGGCTATCGTCCGCGTTGACTTCAACGTTCCACTCAACGAGAAGATGGAGATTACTGATGACACACGTATCCGTGCTGCCATCCCTACACTCAAGAAGGTAATTGAGAAGGGTGGTGCTGTGATCGTTATGTCACACCTAGGTCGTCCGAAGGGCGTTACTGAGAAATTCTCTCTCAAGCACATCCTCGGTCGCGTAGAGGAGCTCCTCGGAGCACCTGTAAAGTTCGCTGACGACTGCCAGGCTGCTGATGCACAGGTTGCTGCC
>JBGUTV010000002.1:0-53779 GCA_045133255.1 Candidatus Cryptobacteroides sp. | reverse complement strand
ATGAGAAACATGATCCTCGACGAGGGAATCCGTCTTGACGGACGTGACACAACAACAGTACGCCCTATCTGGTGCGAGACTGACTACCTCCCTTGCGCACACGGATCAGCAATCTTCACACGTGGAGAGACTCAGTCACTTTCGACTGTAACTCTCGGTACAAAGCTCGATATGAAGGAGCGTGATGAGGTTCTCATCCAGGACACCGACCAGTTCGTTCTCCACTACAACTTCCCACCATTCTCAACAGGTGAGGCTCGTCCTCAGCGTGGCATAGGCCGTCGTGAGATCGGTCACGGTAACCTCGCTTACAGAGCACTCAAGCCTATGATCCCTATGGCTCCAGAGAATCCATACGCAGTTCGCGTGGTTTCAGACATCCTTGAGTCTAACGGTTCATCATCAATGGCTACCGTATGTGCAGGCTGCCTCGCACTTATGGATGCTGGTGTGAAGATCAAGAAGCCTGTTGCAGGTGTAGCAATGGGTCTTATCACCGACAAGTACAATCCTAACGAAAGATATGCAATCCTTACCGATATCCTCGGCGACGAGGACCACCTCGGAGACATGGACTTCAAGGTGACCGGTACAAAGGACGGTATCACAGCAACTCAGATGGACATCAAGGTTGACGGCCTTTCATACGACGTTCTCGAAAGAGCACTCGAGCAGGCACGTCAGGGCCGTCTCCACATCATGGGTGAGATGATGAAGACCATCAGCGAGCCACGTGCTGAGTACAAGGAGTTCGTTCCACGTATGGTACAGCTCATCGTTGACGGCGAGTTCATCGGCGCAATCATCGGAAAGGGTGGCGAGACAATCCAGAAGATCCAGCGCGAGACTGGTACAACAATCACTATCACAGAGCAGCAGATTGACGGTGTTCAGAAGGGAGTTGTTGACATCTTCGGTCTTGACAAGGAGTCAATGGACAACGCTATCGCATGGATCAACGGCATCACTGCTGTTCCTGAAGTTGATACAGTGTACCACGGAAAGGTAGTATCTATCCTTGAGTTCGGTGCATTCGTAGAGATCCTCCCTGGTAAGGAAGGCCTTCTCCACATCTCTGAGATCGACTGGAACAAGACCGAGAAGGTAGAGGACGTCCTCAACATCGGTGACGAGGTTGACGTGAAGCTCCTTGAGATCGACGCAAAGACCGGCAAGATGAGACTTTCACGCAAGGCCCTCATCGAGAAGCCTGAGGGATACGTTGAGCCTGAGCGCAAGCCACGCGGAGACAGGGGTCCACGCCGTGAGAACGACCGTCGCGACAACCGCGGTCCACGTCGTGACGACAACCGTGGTCCACGCCGCGATGACAGAGGCCCACGCGGTCCACGTCGTGAGCGTCCTGCAGAGTCACACGAGCAGAACAACGAACCAGAAATGTTCTAATCAGAACATCAAGATAAAAGCGGCTGATCAATGCATTGATCAGCCGCTTTTGATTTTACTATACTTGCAGATTACTTTTCAAATCTCATAAGGGCACAGATCGGATAATGATCTGAGATATATTTCACACCTTTCCAGGTGTCGTTTATGGTACGGTACTCAAGCAGTTTGAAGCCTGATTCGAAAATATAGTCTATAACCTTAGAGCTTGAACCCCAGTTGTTGAAGGTTCCGATCTTATCAGTTGTAGGAGCATTGTCACGGACATCCTTCATGGTCTGCTCGCAGACAGTGAACACATCACTTGGCTTCGTTACATTGAAGTCTCCTGTCAGAACCTGAGGAAGATTCTCTGTATTGAGTTCCTTGAACTTAGCCATGACGAGATTCAGGCCTTCTCTGCGCGCCACTGCTCCTGAATTATCGAGATGAGTATTGATGAAGAAGAACCTCTTGCCGTTGGCCTTGACCTTTACGACAGCCCAAGTAGCGATTCTGTTATACTCTGCATCCCAGCCTGTGTGCACCTCATCAGGATTCTTCTCATTAAGCCAGAACGAGCCCCATTTCTCGATAGAGCACTGAGCCTCATCATAGATTATAGAGCAAGTCTCCCCGGTCTTTGCCTTCGGGTTGTCCCTCACGACTCCGAATCCCTTGTAGCCCGGACAATTGTCCTCGAGATCATCTCTCTGGAACATGCGGCACTCCTGAAGCCCTACGATAAGAGGATTCTCAACGTTTATCATCTCATAAACTCCAACCTTTCTCTTATCCCAAGCATTGGCTGTATTCTTGTCACTGGTACCTGTGCGGATGTTGAATGACATGATTCTGATAAGGGTTCTGTCCGGGGTTCCGGCAGAGGGTTTGCCTGAAGGATTCTGAGGTTCCGGCTCTGTGCCGCTCTTATCATCACAAGCAGAAAGAGAAAATGCCAGAGCAAGTGCGAAAATAGTAGAGAATAATGCTTTCATTTGTCTTCATGTGTTTATTCAAACGCTAAGGTAGGAATTATTTTGAGAAAAACAGCAAAAGATTTATATTCAAAATAGTTACCTTTACGGCCTATAAAAAGGTATGACAATGACGACAAGAAACATCCTTTCAGCTTTGATGATCGTTCTCGCAGGAATATATTTCACATCATGCGACCCTCTCGAGCAGAACAGGCCCGATGACAGCCAGAAACAGGAAACCACCGATCCGGACACAGGGAATCCTGACGAAAACGACAAGGAAGAAGACAAGGAGGAACCGGACAACGACGAATTCGTAATACTTTTCACCAACGATTTTCACAGCCAGATCGAGCCGACCGACAAGAACCTTGACTACAATGCAGACCGCGGAGGAGCCAAAAGACTCAAGGCTCTGATCGACAGCGTACGCACAGCTGAACCGCACGTCCTGCTGGCAGACGCCGGAGACCTGGTGCAGGGCACATATTATTTCAGTCTGCTCAATGGAGTTGTGGAAATGATGATTCTCGATGAACTGGGCTATGATGTCCGCACCGTAGGAAACCATGAGTTCGACAAGAAGATGGTAGGACTGGGAGAGATGTTCGCAATGAGCAAGGTACCGGTAGTGAGCACAAACTACGATTTCAGCAACACTGCTTTGGCTCATTATGTACAGCCATCAAAAATCATCAATGCAGGCAAGCTCAAGATCGGATTCATCGGTCTGGGAGTGATGCTTGAAGGTCTTGTCGACCCGACATCATGCGAGGGTGTCAAATGGCAGAATGCAATCAACGTAGCAGACGCAGAGGCTGCAGAATTGCGTGAGCAGGGAGCAGACATGGTCATAGCCATATCACACCTGGGCTATGAAAAGAACAACGACATATATTATATGGACAGAGGCGTGGCCATGAAGACCCGTAACATCGACATGATAATCGGCGGCCATTCGCACACTTTCATCAACTATCCCGACTATGTCACCAACCTTGATGGAGAAAAAGTCCCTGTCGTGCAGACAGGAAGCAAGGGAATCTGCCTTGGATACGCAAAGATAAAGATTGACAGCAACGGGAAACCTTCATTCACCTACAAGCTCATCCCTGTGAAAAGCCATCTTGACAGCAAGGTGGACCAGACATTTGCTGCCAAAATCGACTCATACACCACAGATGTCGCAAAGAAGATGGATGAAGTGATAGGATATTGTCCTTCTGCCATGTCCAAGGGCAATCCGGAGAGTCCATTGAGCAACCTGACTGCAGACGGACTCATCTGGGCAGCCAAGGAATTCCACAATGTGGACGCAGATGTCAGCGTCTATAACAGTGGTGGCATCAGAAGCACAATTGCCAAAGGCAACCTTACCGTAGGCGACGTGTTTACACTTTATCCGTTCGACAATGTGCTTTCTGTGATTACCATGAAAGGAAGTGAACTCAAGAAATTCTTCAACACAGTCGCTTCCTATGGTGGAATGCCGATAAACGGCGGAGTAAGGCTCGTCATAAGCAACAAGAAAGTAAAGTCACTGACAATCAACGGCAAAGCAATTGTCGACAGTCAGACATACACTATTGCAACCCTCAATTATCTGGTCAACACCGAATCATATTTTGCGAACCATCTCTCCAGAATGGACTACAGCATCTATGTCTGGGACTATTACACTGCATATTTCCGTCATCTTGCAGCACAGAACAACGGTCAGATCACCGCAGCAAAGGACGGAAGAATCCGGGTAGAATAATATAGAGAGTATGAGACAGATCATCGAGTGCGTGCCGAACTTCAGCGAAGGGCGCAACATGGAAGTGATAGATTCGATCGCAGATTCAATCGAAGAAGCAGGAGGAGTCAAGGTGCTGAATATCGATCCTGGTGCAGCGACCAACAGAACGGTAATAACCTTTGCAGGAAGCCCAGAGAGCGTGGTGGAGGCAGCTTTCCAGGGAGTAAAGAAGGCTGGCGAGATGATCGACATGAGACAGCACCACGGAGCACATCCCCGCTTAGGTGCGACGGATGTCCTTCCTCTCGTTCCTGTTTCCGGAATCACAGTTGAAGAATGTGCAGAACTTGCAAGGAAACTTGCTGAGCGCATATACACGGAGCTCGGCATACCATGCTATTGTTACGAGGCGGCAGCATTCAAGCCGGAGCGCAAGAACCTGGCGGTCTGCCGTGCAGGTGAATATGAAGCACTTCCCGAGAGAATGAAAGACCCTGTCCGCAGACCGGATTTCAGTCCGGGAGAGTTCACGGAACGTGCAGCCCGGACAGGTGCTACAAATGTCGGTGCCCGTGACTTCCTCATAGCCGTCAACTTCAACCTTAACACAACATCAGTCAGTGAGGCGAATGCCATCGCATTTGAGGTACGCGAAAAAGGTCGTCCTGTGACAGTAGACGGAAAGACCGTGATGATTCCCGGCACTCTCAAGGGATGCAAGGCTATCGGATGGTTCATTGATGAATATGGCATTGCACAGGTGTCGATGAACATCACGGACATCAACACCACCCCGCTCCACATTGCATTCGAGGAGGTCTGCAGAGCGGCACAAGCCCGAGGTCTTCAGGTGACAGGAACAGAAATAATCGGTCTCGTCCCTAAACGCACCATGCTCGAAGCAGGACTATATTTTCTTGAGAGACAGCAACGCCCGACTGATGTCTCCGAACAGGACATAATGCAGGCAGCCGTCATATCGATGGGGCTGGACGACCTTAAGCCATTCAATGTCAAGGATAAAGTCGTAGAGTTACTTATCGGAGACTAGAGGAATAAGATACCTTGAGCGTCAATCCGAAACAGTTCTGATATAATTTACCGATGTCTCCGTATGCACCGACAGAAAGAGATACCGGCAGATTCGTGACAGCGCGGCCGAATTCCAGTTCAAGAGCAAGAGAAAGCTGCCATGGACGTGAATGATAGATTGAATTTCCAGCCATTCCGAAGTTACCCCAGTTTGATGAATATGTGGCCTTGAAGCCATATGGCATATTTCCCATATTTCCTTTCACACCGACATGATGGGCACGCAGGCGGTTATTTGCAACACCGAGTACCATCCCTGACGCATCTGCAGGCTCAGGAGTCATCAGAGGAAGGCCGAGAACCTTTCCGTGGAATGTCCACCCTGACTTGTAGTCCAGACTGTTGAAGTAGGTATCCATTCCTCCATAGACTATCCTTCCGTAATAGAAGTCATCCGGCCTCTGCCAGTATGCATCAACATTATCCGGATAAACCTTTGTCATTTCCTCCTCAGTAGCAGGTCTGTCATGAACTTCGCCGGACTGCCATGTCGTATGTGCAAATTCATAGAGGACATCCGTGACGAATCCTCGCCTGTCCTTAAGATTGAACACCAGTGAATATACTCCATCCGGAGCATTCTGTATCTTTATGGTACCCCTTCCGTCCTCGAAAGGCATATCATACTGTGCCGTCATTGTAAATTTCTCCGCCCTCCATCTCACACGCACGAATTCTCTTCCGAGATGATTGCCCAATGCATTCTGCCTGTCACCTTCAGGAGCATCCTCCCCTCCCTTGCGGGCAAAGATAACCCTGCCATAATCTTTCCATGACATCGGCAGACGACCATATTCCGGAGACATTCCACCCCACTGAACCCAATGGTCAAGACCAGCCTCAAGGTCCACCTTACGTCCCAATGCAAGCTTGAATGCAATCGATTTGTTGTGCACCATCGTACCTGGCACATATCGATTGTCAGTCATCTTGTATTGAGCCCAGTTACCCTTTATTCCGACCCAATGACCTTTTTCAAAATATATCCAGTCAGACCAGAGATTCACTCCCGGAAGATTCCTTGCATATCCCGACATGATGATGTCGCCTCCTGTAAGCGAGAGATCACATAATTCCCTCTGCCGAGGCTTCATACCTATATCTGCATGCAGAAAGCGCCATCCGGCAGATATGTAAAGTCTGTCCACGAGTCCTGAAACTTTCGCGTTTGCCCTCATGTTTCCCGCCAGGACACCTCCCGCAAGATTGGCACCGGCACCGAAATATATTCCGTTCCTTGCCGTATACAGGACATCTCCCCCACCTGTAATAATCGTCGAAGCGACATCCGGCATATATCCGCCCTGGACCGTCCTTGCCCAGAAAGGCAGAAGAACGGAATTACCGGCTGCCGTTACTGAACTTATGCCATAATTGAATTCCCAACCTTGAGAAAAAGCAGGGAAAGACATCAGCAATATGTATGAGACAAGGAAAAATCTTTTCATAACAGACCTTCAAAAAGGCTTGAGCATACAAAGATACAAAATTTAATTTCTATCTTTGTTCACGCAGGCCTGCATCCAGGTTCCATTGAAAGAAAACAACAAACATATCAGCAGATGAAAAAGTTTTTATTCGTAGTCCTTATCGCCGTATTGAGCGTAGGATCATTCAATGCAGCAGCTCAAAAGCATCAGCTGCAGACAAAGAAGCATGAAATCAGACATCAGGGCATGGAAAGAACCTACTGGCTCTACATCCCGGAGACCCTCAGACCTGATGCACCGCTCGTGTTTGTACTCCACGGATACGGAGGAAAGGCAGAAGGTTACAGACCAGAAATGCTTGAAACGGCAAGAAGGCACGGTTTCGCAGTGTGCTACCCTCAGGGTGCAAAAGACGGAAAAGGCAAAAACTGCTGGAACGTAGGATATTCATTCCAGAAAGACTACAAGACCGACGACGTGGATTTCCTCTGCTACCTTGCGAAGTATCTTCAGAAAAAATACGGCTTCAAGAAGCAGAACACCTTCCTTACAGGTATGTCTAACGGTGGTGAGATGTGCTACCAGATGGCAGCTCAGCGTCCTGACGCATTCGCGGCATACGCACCTATCGCAGGCCTTACAATGGAGTGGTCATACAAGAAGAATCCTCATAAGAAGGCTGTTCCTTTGATGGAAGTACACGGAACAATGGATAAGACTTCAAACTGGCACGGTGACCTCAAGAACGAGGGCGGATGGGGCGAATACATCTCTGTTCCTATGGCGGTCGGCGTATGGGCTGCAAAGGCAAGATGTACACACACCGAGAAGACTGAGCTTCCTAAGAAGCGCAATCAGGTGATTCTTCACCGCCACATGGGTGGAGCACCAGCTTGGAAGGGCGGCCCTGAAGTAGAGGTTCGTCTCTACGAGATTGTTGAAGGAAAGCACAAATGGGGTCTTGAGGACATGGACACATGCGAAGAGATATGGAAATTCTTCAGCAAGTACCTTAGATAAACTTACAGATTGCTCTGAAACCCTTACATGAGCACAAACTTTCATAGAAAGTATATCACTACCAACGCTACCGACCATTTATGGGGACTCTCCATAAATTCGGTCGGTCAGCAGTTGATAGGAAAGAATGAAGTGTACCCCCCACAGCTGCATCCTACACGTTATCTGTTCAATACAGAGAAAGGTCGCGTGCTGAATGAATATCAGCTGCTTTACATAACCCGCGGCAGCGGCAGGTTCGTAAGCGAAAGTGGAGGATCCCAGAACATCAAGGAGGGCCAGATGTTCATGCTGTTCCCAGGGGAATGGCACAATTATCACCCGGATCCTGAAACCGGATGGAACGAATACTGGATAGGATTCGAGGGAGACATAATCCGCCAATGGGTAGACAACGGCTTCTTTTCCAAGGAAAATCCAGTCTACAACGTCGGACTGAATGAGGAAATCATATCTCTCTACAAGAGGGCAAGAATCATTGCTGAAGCCCAGGAAGCAAATTATCAGCAGGCACTTGCCGGAATCGTAGGCAACCTGCTTGGTATGGTGGTCTACCTGAGCCGAAATCTGTCATTCAACAGTTCCGTAGGAAGCAGCATCAATACTGCAAAGATCGCCATACACGAAAACATCAGCTCAATCACTCCAGAAGCCTTGGCTGCAATGTCATGCATGAGCTACTCAAGATTCAGAAAGATATTCAAGGAATATACAGGTTTCTCGCCGTCACAGTACATCCAGCAGGTAAGGATCAATATGGCAAAAGAGATGCTCACCAACACGCACCTTCCTATCAAGGAGATCTCACTCGAACTAGGCTACGAAAATAAGGACTATTTTTTCACTGCATTCAGGAAGGTAGCCGGCATGACACCGATGCAGTACCGGGCATTTACCCAAGGAATCAATCAAGATCAGGCTCTATAAAGTAGAGTCATAAAATCATTTTTCAAAGTCATTCGTCATATTCTTTCGTTAACTTAGCATCCATAAGTCAAATAAAGCCACATTCATGGCAAGTAACACTGGAGCAAAAAACCAAGTTTATGACACTAGAACACTATTTCGCCGTTGACCTGGGAGCCACCAGCGGCCGAACAATCCTCGCCACATATGACGGAAAGAAGGTCACAATGAATGAAGTCACCAGATTTGCAAATCCGATGATACCACTCGGAGGACATCTGTTCTGGGACATTGCAGGCCTTTACAATGAGATCCTGAAGGGGCTCAAGTCAGTAGCCGACGAGGGCATTGCCATCAAATCCATCGGCATCGACACCTGGGGATGCGATTTTGCCTTTTTCGGCAAGGACGGACAGCTCCTCGGAATGCCGCACTGCTACCGCGACCAGCACACAGACGGAGCTCAGGAGAAGTTCTTCGAAAAGATGCCGGCAAAGGATGTCTACCAGCGCACCGGAATCCAGTTCATGAACTTCAATTCCCTCTTCCAGCTTGACACGATCAAACGCAATGGCGGACAGGCATTGGAGCACGCTGACAAGATACTGTTCATCCCTGATGCCTTGATATATATGCTCACAGGCAAGGCAATCTGTGAATACACCGTCGCTTCCACATCCCAGATGCTCAACCCTATGACAGGAGACCTTGATGCCGAGATACTGGAAGCATTAGGCATACCACGTGAGAAATTCGGAGTAATGACTCAGCCCGGAACGGTTGCCGGCACCCTTACAGAGCAGGTTCAGGAGGCGACCGGACTGGGAGCTGTTCCTGTAATAGCCGTTGCAGGACACGACACCGGCTCGGCTGTTGCCGCAGTACCTGCCAAGGATAAGGAATACGCCTATCTCAGCTGCGGCACCTGGTCGCTCCTGGGAATCGAATCCGAGACTGCCATCATCACAGAAGACAGTTTCCGCGAGAACTTCACCAATGAAGGCGGTATCGAAGGCACAACCCGTTTCCTGAAGAATATCTGCGGCCTGTGGCTTTTCGAGCAGAGCAGGAAGAAATTCAAGGATGCGCCATCATCTGTCGGCGAACTTGTCGCTCTGTGCGAAGAATCGTCATACGAGGGTCTGATTTTCCCTGATGATCCGTCTTTTGCAAACCCTCCTTCAATGACAGCTGCCATACGCGAATATTGCAGCCGCACCGGACAGCCTGCTCCTGAGACACCGGCAGATTATTGCAGATGCATATTCAGAAGCCTTGCTTTCCGTTACCGTCAGGTTGTGGAGATTCTTGGAGGAATGTGCAGCTTCCCGATCCGCAAGCTTCACGTCATCGGAGGCGGCTCACAGAACAGATACCTCATGCAGTATGCGGCAAACGCGCTGAACATGCCCGTGATATGCGGTCCGGTAGAAGGAACAGCCCTGGGCAACGTGCTTATGCAGCTCAAGGCATCCGGAGCAGTCGACACACTGACACGAATGAGGGAGATATCAGGGGCATCAGTAGACCTGGTGACTTATCTTCCTGAAGATGCAGAAAAATGGAACACAGAATACGAACGATATAAAACCACAATATTATGAAAGAGACACTAATCCACCAGGCGTATGAGATCGCCAAAGAACGTTATGCAGAACTCGGAATCGACACAGAGAAGGTTCTCGAGCAGCTTCAGAATTTCCACCTCAGCATGCACTGCTGGCAGGCAGACGACGTAAAAGGTTTCGAAGTACAGGCAGGTTCATTGGACGGAGGTATCGCAGTGACAGGTAACTTCCCTGGAGCAGCGCGCAACATCGACGAACTTCGCGCAGACATCCTCAAGGCAAAGAGCCTCATCCCTGGAAACCACAGACTCAACCTTCATGAAATCTACGGAGACTTCCAGGGCAAGGTTGTTGACCGCGATGAAGTGACAGTAGACCATTTCAAGAGCTGGATCGAATGGGGTAAGGAGAACAAGACTCCGCTTGACTTCAACTCTACTTCATTCTCGCATCCTAAGAGCGGCAGCCTCTCACTCTCAAATCCTGACGAGGGCATCCGCAAGTTCTGGGTTGAGCACTCAAAGCGCTGCAGAGAGATCGCAGACGCCATGGGTAAGGCACAGAACGACCCTTGCATCATGAACACTTGGGTGCACGACGGCTGCAAGGACGTGTCTGTAAACCACTATCTCTATCGCGAAACCCTCAAGAAGTCTCTTGACGAGATCTTCGCTGAAAAGAAGGACTGGATGAAGGACTGCATCGAAGGAAAGATCTTCGGTATGGGTCTCGAGAGCTTTACAGTAGGCTCACAGGATTTCTACACAGCATATGCAGCAAAGAACAATATGATGATGACCATCGACACCGGCCATTATCATCCTACAGAATCTCCTGCTGACAAGGTCTCTGCCCTTCTGCAGTTCATCCCTGAGCTGATGCTCCATGTCAGCCGCCCGGTACGTTGGGACTCAGACCACGTGACAATCATGGACGACACCACTCAGGAGCTCTTCGCTGAAATTGTACGCGCTGACGCACTCGAGAAAGTTCATTACGGCCTCGACTTCTTCGACGGATCGATCAACCGTATCGGTGCATATGTCATCGGCTCACGTTCCGCACAGAAATGCATGACCAAGGCCCTTCTTGAGCCAAGAGGCATCATCAGCGGCCACGAGCTCGCAGGAGAGACATTCGAAGTCCTCCAGTTGATCGAGGAAGGCAAGACAATGCCTTGGAATGCCGTCTACGACGAATTCTGCGTACGCAACAACGTTCCAGTAGGAAACGACATCATCGGAGCAATCAAGGAATACGAGAAGACAGTTCTTGCTAACAGATAAACCATAAGACCATGAACAGAATAATACTCAACGAGACATCATATTATGGCGCAGGCTGCCGCACAGCCATTGCAGACGAAATCAAGAAGAGAGGCTTCAGCAAGGTTCTTCTCGTGACCGACAAAGACCTCATCAAGTTTGGAGTTGCCGCAAAGATCGAGGAAGTACTGAAGAATGCGGACATCCCATACGAGATCTACAGCGAAATCAAGCCGAACCCGACCATCAAGAACGTCCTCGACGGACTTGCAGCATTCAAGGCATCAGGTGCAGACTGCATGGTGGCTCTCGGAGGAGGCTCATCTATCGACACTGCCAAAGCAATCGGAATCATCAACAACAACCCGGAATTTGCTGACGTACGTTCTCTTGAGGGAGTTGCTCCTACCAAGAACAAGGCAGTGCCTACATTCGCAGTACCGACTACCGCAGGTACAGCTGCCGAGGTGACCATCAACTACGTGATAACAGATGAAGAGAACCGCAAGAAGATGGTATGCGTTGACCCTAATGACATCCCTGTATGCGCTGTAATCGACTGCGAACTGATGATGAGCATGCCAAAGGGTCTCACTGCATCTACTGGTCTTGATGCCCTCACCCACGCAATCGAGAGCTATATCACTCCGGGCGCATGGACAATGAGCGACATGTTCGAATACAAGGCAATCGAACTGATCCACCAGCACCTTTACAATGCTGTTCAGGACGGAAACGACGTGAAGGCACGTGAAGGAATGGCAGAGGCACAGTACATCGCAGGTATGGGATTTTCGAACGTCGGTCTCGGAATCGTACACTCTATGGCTCACCCTCTCGGAGCATTCTACGACACACCTCATGGAGTTGCAAACGCACTTCTCCTTCCATATGTGATGGAATATAACGCAGATTCTCCTGCACGAGAGAAATATCTCGGAATCGCCAAGGCTATGGGAACAGACACCGAAGGAATGAGCGTGGATGAAGGCGTAGCCGCTGCCATCAAGGCTGTACGCGACCTTTCAATCAGCGTGAACATTCCTCAGAAGCTCCACGAGATCGGAGTGAAGAAGGAAGACCTTCACGACCTCGCAGTGGCTGCTTTCAACGATGTCTGCACAGGAGGAAACCCTCGTCCGACATCAGTGGAAGACATTGAGAAACTTTATAATATCGCATTCTGATGAATACCCTTATAGGCTTGATTATCATAGCTATCGGAGCATTCTGCCAGTCAAGCAGCTATGTGCCGATAAACAAGATAAGGAAATGGAGCTGGGAGAGCTACTGGCTCGTACAGGGCGTTTTCGCCTGGCTTATATTTCCGGTTCTCGGCGCTTTGCTCGCCGTGCCGCAGGGCCATGGCCTCATCGACCTTTATACATCCGCACCCAAAGAGTCTCTGTTGACAATGTTCTTCGGAGTCCTCTGGGGTGTCGGAGGCCTGACCTTCGGACTTTCAATGCGATATCTCGGCGTGGCCCTCGGCCAGTCGATCGCATTGGGAACCTGCGCAGGACTTGGAACAATCATGGGTCCTGTACTCCTGAACGTGTTTTTCCCTGAACTCAATGCCCTCCAGTCGCTGACATCAGCTGTAATCATCGGCGTGGTCGTCACACTCATCGGAATCGCCATCATCGGAGTTGCCGGTGGCATGAAGTCGGCATCATTGTCGGAAGAAGAGAAAAAGGAGGCTGTCAAGGACTTCAATTTCCCGAAGGGCCTTGCAATCGCCCTGCTTGCAGGTTTCATGAGCGGATGCTTCAATGTAGGACTTGAGTTCGGAAAGGATATCAACTTCGGTGAACTTACCGATCCAATGTTCCGTACATTGCCTGCCACCCTTCTTGTGACAATCGGAGGATTCATCACTAACGCAGTCTACTGTCTTTATCAGAACGGTCGCAACAAGACCTTCTCAGACTACAAGAACGGCAGCGTGTGGGCTTCCAACCTTCTCTTCTGCGCACTCGCAGGACTTCTCTGGTACAGCCAGTTCTTCGGACTGTCACTCGGACGCAGTTTCTTCGAGGCAGGAAGCGCAATGGACACCCTCGCATTCTGCATATTGATGGCCCTTAATGTCACTTTCTCAAATGTATGGGGAATCATACTTAAGGAGTGGAAAGGATGTTCCAGAAAGACAATCATAGTTCTGGTTTCAGGAATTGCTGTGCTGATCCTCAGCTCATTCCTTCCTGAAATCCTTAAATAGCAACCTTAGACCACAAGACCGATGAGACGACTCACCATTGCCATTCTGACAGGATTCATCAGCTTCACATTGCTGGGCCAGGATAACAATGATGCACTTAAACAAGGATTCGAGAATCCGCCATCCCACGTCCGCCCTCAGATATGGTGGCATTGGATGAACGGAAACATCACAAAAGACGGCATCCGTAAGGATATCGAATGGTTCAAGCGGATCGGTCTTGGAGGTTTTCACGTATTTGACGCCAGCTTCTCCACACCTCAGGTTGTGGAGGAGCGGCTTGTCTATATGACAGAGCAATGGCAGGATGCATTCAGATATGCCATTGACCTCGCCGACTCATTGGGGCTTGATGTAACCATTCCGAGCTCACCTGGATTCAGTTCCACAGGTGGTCCATGGGTAAAGCCTGAGGAGGCAATGAAGAAGATCGTATGGAGGGAGATGATGGTGAAAGGTGGCCGCAAGATCAAGACCTCGCTTCCTGATCCATACACAATTACCGGAAAATTCCAGAATTATGGGATGAAGAAGGGACCTTCAGTGGTGGACTCCGGAGAAGTCATCGGAGAATCCTACTCAGACATCGCAGTGATTGCAGTCAGACTTCCGGATGATTACAGGACACTTTCGGAACTGGGAGCCACCGTCTCATCAAGCGGAGGTTCATTCACGCTTGAACAGCTCACAAACGGAGACCTTTCCGACACTGGCAGGCTACCTGCAGGAGAAGAAGGATATTCATGGATACAATACAGTTTCCCTAAACCACAGACCATCAGATCACTTGCCGTGATCAACGACATTGTCCGCAATGAAAGGCATTCGCTGCCGGCGCATTGCGAAGACTCACTTCAGATCAGCGACGACGGGGTCAATTTCACTACGGCATTCGGCATCCCTGTCGGAGATGCCCTCCGCCAGACAATCTCGTTCGAACCACTGACGGCAAGACATTTCCGTCTGAAGCACAGGAACCCGGTCAGCGCCTATCACTACACAATGAAGGAAAGGCTTCCGGATCCTGAATATTCCGAAATCGCAGAATTCGTGATATATCCCGAAACAAGGGTAAATCATGTTGAAGAAAAGGCCGGCTTCGGTTCAGCGCACGACATTGAGCTCAACCCTACCCCTTATGCTGACGATGCCATCTGCCGCATGGTTATTGACCTTACAGACAAGGTCAGAAATGGAAAGCTTACATGGAGGGCCCCGGAAGGAAGATGGAGAATATATCGTATGGGAGCATCTCTTACAGGAAAACAGAACCACCCTGCATCTCCGGAAGCCACAGGCCTTGAGGTCGACAAACTTGACAAGGAGGCATGGGTGCGCCACTTCCGCAATTATATTGACATGAACAAGTCGGCCGTGAAAGGAAAGCTCGGACAGGAAGGCATCAGCTATATGCTGGTAGACAGCTACGAGGCGGCTCACCAGAACTGGACACCACGACTTCGCGAAGAATTCACCCAAAGAAGAGGATATGACCCTATTCTATGGTATCCCGTCCTGACAGGACAGATTCTCCAGAGTCCGGAGCAGAGTGAGCGATTCCTTTGGGATTGGAGAAAGACTATCGGAGAATTATTTGAAGAGAATTTTGCAGTCCTTGACAATCTTATAAAGGAAGAATATGGAATGAAGGGCTGCTATGTAGAATCTCACGGCAACGGAAGGGCCTTCATCGCTGACGGCATGTCAATGAAGAGCCATTGCGACTTACCTATGTCGGAAATCTGGGTTCAGGGCAAAGTAGGAACCCAGAACAGAGTCCAGGAAGGAATCTCCGACATCAGGGAATCATCATCCGTGGCCCACATCTATGGCAAAGAGATCGTTGCAGCCGAGTCATTCACTGCTACAGGCGCAGGAGGTGAAGCTTACAGGTTCCACCCTGCCAACATCAAATGGACAGCAGACACAGAAATGGCAAACGGCCTTAACCACTTTGTGATTCATGACAGTGCACATCAGCCGTTGGACGACCTCAAGCCGGGACTTGGGCTAGGCGTATATGGCCAGTGGTTCAACAGACACGACACATGGGCCGAACTTGCAGGTCCATGGATAGACTATCTCGCAAGAAGCAGCTGGATGCTCCGGCAGGGAGAGCACGTCAGTGACATCCTCTGGTACTACGGAGAAGACAACAACATCACAGGTCTATACAGTCATTCCTTCCCTGAGATTCCTGAAGGATATGATTTCGACTTCATAAATCCTGACGCACTTCTGTCTGAGATTTCAGTCAAAGGGGGCAAGGCAGTTACAGGAAGCGGCAAAGAATACAAAGTCATCTGCCTGGACAGAAACTGCACAAGGATGTCGCTCGAAGTCCTTAAGAAGATTGCTCTGCTGGCAAGCAGAGGCGTAATCATATGCGGACAGGTGCCTTCTGTTCCCGCAAGCATGTATGACTCCAGGACTGAGTTTGAAGCAATTGTCAAGGACATCTGGTTTTCGGGCAGAGAGAATGTCTTCGGAGGCACATGGCTTGATGAAGTGATGCTGACCTCAGGCATCTCTCCTGACTTGAAGGTCTTGAGAGGACGGGATATCAGAAGCGTGCACAGAACATTGCAGGAGGGAGAAATCTATTGGGTGAACTCCCCTGTCTCAGAATCCCAATCAGTGGAGGTTTCACTTAGAGCCTGCGGTCTGAAGCCTCAGAAATGGGACCCTATGAACGGCGAGGTATCCGACCTTTCATACAGGTTTGATGAAGGCAGGACCATCGTAAGCCTCGACTTTGAGCCAAATGATGCATTCTTCATCGTACTGAGGGAAAAGACTGACGAGACATCCTTCCAACTTCCTAAAAAGAAATCTGCTATAGTGAAGCAACTGGATATCAATGGTCTCGGTTGCTGGACAGAGAATCCCGAGACAAGACATTTCTCTGGAACCCGCAGATACAGCTGTGCGGTTGAGATTCCTGAATACAGCGGCAGACTGCTTCTTGATCTTGGTGAAGTATATAATCTCGCTCAGGTCATCATCGATGGCAAGCCTGTAGAGACTCTATGGAAAGCTCCATTCAAAGTGGACATCACAGATTACGCTAAAGGCCGCAAGACCGTCGACCTGGAAATCAAGGTTACAAATCTATGGGTAAACCACCTCATCGGAGACGCTGCCAAGGAACCGCAACAGAGGTCTTCATACGTATCATTTGATTTCTACAACGGCACGGAACCTCTCCAGAAGTCAGGACTCATAGGACCTGTCACTCTGGTCGAAGAACAATAACAACCTGAAACTCCAGTGTACTATTCAAAAAATATGGCCTGCACCCTTGAAATCAGGATGCAGGCCATACTATTATCTATTACCGTTTATTCTGCCGGAGCTGCTTCTGGAGCAACCTCCTCAACAGCCACAGCTGCTTCTGTTGCAAGAGTATCTGCTGCAACTTCTTCAACTACGACCTCAGTCTTGTTGAAGCGAGGGAGCGGTGAGGTGTAACCGGCCCAATCAAGAAGATTGCCGAGCCAGAGACCCGCAGCCACGACAACTACTGCAGAGAGCGAAATCACCCATTTCTTCCAAGGTGCAATACCCTTGCGTGCATATGGATCCTTGATCTTGAGCTTAGGGAATTTAGCAGCATCTGTAAGAGTCTCACCGAAAGGAATGCTGATCTTTGACGCTGCATTGACAGCCCATCCGTTTGCATTGAGGAGCGGTGCGATATTGCGGCGGCGAAGCTTGAGCCATGCAAGAATCATTGCAGGACCTGAGATCACGAGGATGATGCCGATGAACACAAGGATGAGTTTCCATCCCATGCCCTTCATTGAATCAACCAGGCCGGAAAGCGCTGTACCGATCATACCGAAGGCCATACCGATGGCAGCAAAGATACCGGCAAACTTGGCGATATCGAACGGCGGAGCCGCAGCCGGCTTACCGTCAGCAGCAGGAACTGCTGCAGGAGCAGCATTGATCTTCGCTGTAGCATCTGCCATCATCTTGGCATCCTTGTCAGCTGCGCTCTTTGTGATCAGATTCTCGACAGCCTTAGCCATTCTGCGGTAAGGAGACCAGAAAGACTGAGCGATGCTGATTGGATTATCGATTACCTTTGTGATTACCGCATCCCACTCTACACCGGCATTATCATAGTAGATTGCATTCTTTCCAACGATGAGGTCCCCGATATCACCTACTGTAACGGCAGCGACGATGGATATCTTGCCAGGCTTCGACTTTGTAGTACAGTCGCAGTAAACAAGGAACATTCCGCTGGTAGCAGCTGAAGCATTATGCTTGCCCATATCTGCTACGTTCATGCAGAAACGGCATTCACGCTGGTCAATGATGAGTCGGCCTGACTGGAAGATGGCAGCAACGTTCTTTTCCTTCTTGTAGAAGTCCTGGAAGGTGACGAAGTTTCTGAGAAGTCTGTAGAAATCACGGAGCACATAAAGGAACTTGCTCACTGACTCGATGTTGCCTGCCTCCTCAGCGAGAGCAGCATCCTGAGCCACAAGAGCAAGAAGTGCATCCTTCTTGTTCTGCTCTGCAAAGTTCTTGAGTGCATCAAGACCTAAAGCCTCAACCTCTGCACCTGCCTTTGCTCCCTTCCAACCTGTGTATGCTGTAAACTTTGCACCGATAGCATTCCAGTCCTCCTCTGTAAGGACCTTCTTGTCAGGAGCTGCTGCTGCAATCACAGTGTTGAACTGCGCTGCCCAGGCAGGGTTTACCGGAGCTGTAAGGTCAATCTCCGCCTTACCGGTCACGCGGGCAATAGGATATTCTGCAATCTCCTGAGCCTTAGCGGTAAGATTATCTGCACTGATAGCCTCGATACGTGATGTCTGCACATCAAGAGCAGCAGTACTGTCCGGTGAGAAAGCAGCGAGTCTTGAACGCATGAAGAAGTCCTTGACCTTGGCATCCAGAGCATTGTATGCAGCGATGACGCCGTCTGTAGCATCTCCGAAAGGAGCCTCGACCGCAGCCTCATTCCAAGCAATGTATGCAGCAACGGCAGCATAGAACTTCTCGATGATGTCAGCGTTTACGCCAACAGCACCGCTCCTGTCCGCAACTCCGCCGAATGAAGCCACAGCAGCCGCAATCGCTGCCTTTTCATCAGCATCGTCAGTTGATGCCTCAGTGATGATTCCGTCACCGTTGAAACGTGTCTGAGCGAAGATGGCAGCGATATCTGCCGCATCGGCGATAGAAATGACGTTGTCAGTCTTTCCGAGGTTGACAAGAATCTGCTTGGCAGAATTGTAAAGCTTCAGGCCGTCAGGATTCTCCTGATTGAACTGTTCAATATCGAATGAATCCTGTCCGTTAAGGATGACATCAGCATCCTTGACAAGTCCGGTAAGCCACTTTGAAGTAGCCACGACATCGTTGACACGGATCTTTCCGTCACCGTCGCAATCAACGTACGCAAGACTCTTCTCATCGATTTCAAGGCCCTTTACCGGACACGAAAGAACAGTCCACATCTTAGGATCGAGCTCAGCAAGATGAGCGATATCCTTGCCTGAGGTAATTTTTACGCGGGTCGCGCCACCTATGGTGTCGAATTCCCACTTGTATTTGCCGTCTTTGTTAATAATAGCCATAGCGTTATATGTTTCCGATTATTTTCTCACAAGTCCAAGTTTCTCCATAAGAGCCTGTGGCTGAGGATCATGGCCGCGGAAATTGCGGTAAAGTTCAGAAGCCTCTTCTGTGCCGCCCTTTGAAAGCACATTATCTCTAAATGACTTTGCGACCTCCTGATTGAAGATTCCCTTCTCCTTGAAGAGAGAGAATGCGTCTGCCTCAAGCACCTCTGCCCACTTATATGAATAGTATCCTGCCGAATATCCGCCAGAGAAGATATGTGAGAATGATGTTGAGAATCCTGTATCCGCTACTGCAGGGAGTGTCTCATAAGGCGCGAGGACACTCTGTTCGAAGTCAATCACAGACATTTCAGGAACTGAAGTGAGAGAATGCCAGTTCATGTCAAGGTATCCGAAATGGAGCTGACGTACCTGACCATAGCCTGCAAGATAGTTCTTGGCAGCAACAATCTTCTCAATAAGCTCTGCAGGGATAGGTTCGCCTGTCTCATAATGCTTCGCGAACGAGTTGAGATATTCCGGCTCATAACCCCAGTTCTCAAGAATCTGAGAAGGGAGCTCGACGAAGTCACGTGGAACATTTGTTCCTGTAAGAGACTCGTAGCGTCCCTCTGCAAGGATTCCGTGAAGGGCATGGCCGAACTCATGGAGGAATGTAGTGAACTCATCATGAGTAATCAGGGAAGGAGTGTCAGCTGTAGGCTTTGTGAAATTCATCACAGTGCTGATGAACGGTCTGTACTCCACACCATTCTTGATGCTCTGGCCGCGGAACTCAGTCATCCATGCTCCGCCTCTCTTGCTTGCTCTTGGGAAGAAGTCAGCATAGAAGAGAGCCATATGCCTTCCGTCAGCATCCTTGACCTCATAAACCTTCACATCCTCATGATATACAGGCACATTGTCAAGCTCAACGAACTCCAGGCCGTAAAGTCTGTTTGCAAGGCTGAACACAGCATCGATGCAGTTCTCAAGTCTGAAATACGGCTTGAGTTCCTCTGCATTAAGAGAATACTCAGCTTCCTGATAGCGCTCCGACCAGAAAGAGAAGTCCCAAGGCATAAGTCTGTCACCATCGAAGCCGTTCTTCTTAGCATAATTGAAAACAGACTCAACATCCTTTTTCGCAAACTCCATAGATGGCTCAAGAAGCTGGCTGATGAACTCGTTCACGGTGTTTCTGTCCTTTGCCATTCTCTCCTCAAGCTGATAGTCAGCCCAAGTCTCGTAACCAAGGATATTCGCTGTCTTGATACGGAGATCCACGATCTTCTTCACTACATCGGAGTTATCGAACTCTCCACCGAGAGCCCTTGAATTGTAAGCCTTCCACATATCCTCACGAAGGTGTCTTACTGTACTGTACTTCATGAACGGTCCATAGCTTGGGTAGTCAAGAGTGAATGCCCAGCCCTCAAGGCCTTTTTCCTTTGCTGTCTCAGCACCCATGACCTTTGCATATTCAGGAAGACCTGCGAGGTCCGCGCTGTCGGTAAGATGGAGTGTATATGCATTTGTTGCGGCGAGAACGTTCTTGCTGAACTGAAGAGTGGCAAGAGAAAGTTCCTCTGCCAGCTTGCTGTACACAGCCTTGTCCTCCTCGGAAAGGTTTGCACCGCCACGTACGAATCCCTTGTAGTTGTCCTCAAGGAGAATCATCTGGTCCTTGTCAAGACCAAGCTCATTTCTCTTCTCATAGACAGCCTTGACTCTCTCGAAAAGAGGCGCATTGAGAGAAGAATACATCGAGTATTCGGTAAGCATAGGGGCCACCTGCTCTGCAATAGCCTGCATCTCGTCGCTTGTGTGAGCTTCCATCAGGTTATAGAATATACCCGCAACCTTGTTCAGCTTAGAGCCTGCGTGCTCCATAGCCTCGATGGTATTCTCGAATGTCGGCTCATCAGGATTGGCGACAATTGCATCAATCTCAGCCTTGCCTTCCTTGATGCCTTCCTCGAATGCAGGAAGATAATGCTCTGTCTTGATCTTATCAAACTCAGGCGCTCCGAACGGCGCCTTAGACTCGGTAAGTAAAGGATTTTCCATTTTACAGCTTGTAATGAATGCAAGCATGGCGCCTGCAAGAATCAGTTTCTTTATCATAATCGAAAATTAGTTATTTCACTTTCGTACTAACCTGCAAATTTAATGAAATTTTCGTTATGCCGCTGATTCTGCTGGGGGTCATTATATATTTTATGTCAAAACATGCATATTCATCGTGATGACGCACCCTCCTGTGCGATGTCACCGCATCCAGAGAGAAGCCTAGATGGACAAGTTCAAAGGCATCCATCGAAGTCACACCTGCCTTCACCAGCCTGTCAAGAATGTCATAATTCCCGGACAATGCCTTCAATACCCTTCTTTTATAGGCTCGCCCCGCCTTGACCTGGGCGTTATTATGCTTATTCCTGCACTTGTCGCAGCAGAATTTCTTATCAGCCCTCCCGTATCTGATCTTATGTCCGCACTCCAGACAGACCGGCATCTGTCTCGCAATCTTTGGATAGTCCATACGCAATGTTTTTACAGGCAAATTTCATCGGAAGACCGTTCCTGTGCAAGGCCCGAGAAAAGGTTTTTCTTTTTCTTGGTATGGATTTTTCTCTTTTTTATAATCAGCCGGACTATAAAATTAATCTTGGCATCATAAGATAAATTTTGGCATCATAAAAAAAGATTGAAAAGCTATAAAAAAGAGAAAAACATCGCTCTGAAGGGATCTCAAAGCTGTTTTCTATGAATGTTTTTATATTACTTTGCCTTCAACCTACAGTGCGCGCATAAGATGTGGGGAACAGGAAAATTTAATTTATAAATGGAGAAAATCTTATGGAAAACATCAACAGGATTGAACTTCAGGGGCGAGTCGGCACAATAAGGACCAATACCGTGAACGGATCGGTGGTCGCCAACTTCTCCCTGGCTACAGACCTCCTCTATAAGAACAGAGAAGGCGGAGGCGTATCGGAGACCACCTGGCACAACGTCGTCGCATGGAGCGGAAAGGACATGCCGGACCTGTCAAGGATCACTGTCGGCACACCACTTTACGTATGCGGAAGAATGAGGTCCACCAAGTATACGGCAGCTGACGGAACCGACAAATATTTCTTTGAAGTTCTTGCGAATAAAGTACGGTTCGTCACTGAAGACAACGTCAACAATCAATAATAACAGGAAAGTGCGCAGAAAGGTGCCGGAGGCCATCAGGAACCGGCACCGCATTTCCTTATGTCTCAAAGCATTACAGACATTGCCGTACCCCATCGTATATTTTATCAAAAACCTTCGTCAAGGCATTGATTATTTTCCATTTTGAAACTATCTTTGCGCCCGAAATAGTATAGAGAAAAATATGACGAAGAAATTCAACGATGGCAGATGGAGCCATAGAATTGACGTTGCGGATTTTGTATACTGCAACATTACTCCATACGATGGAGATGCATCTTTCCTTGCAGGCCCTACAGAGCGCACAAAGAAGCTCTGGGACAAGTGTATAGAGGCACTGGAAGAGGAAAGACAGAACGGTGGCGTACGCTCGATCGACGCAAAGACAATCTCGACAATCACATCACACGCAGCAGGTTACATCGACAGAGAGAACGAGCTTATCGTAGGTCTTCAGACTGACGAGCTTCTCAGAAGAGCAATCAAGCCTTTCGGAGGATGGAAGGTTGTTGACAAGGCTTGCCAGGAGAACGGCATCGAACTTGACCCTGAAGTGAAGAAGATCTTCACCCATTACCGCAAGACACACAACGACGGTGTATTCGATGTATATACTGAAGAAATAAGAAGATACAGGTCCCTCGGTTTCCTTACAGGTCTTCCTGACAACTACTCAAGAGGACGTATCATCGGAGACTACAGAAGACTTGCCCTTTACGGAATCGACAGACTCATCGAGGCAAAGAAGGAAGACCTCAAGAATCTCGTAGGCCCTATGACAGAGGCTCGCGTAAGACTTCGTGAGGAGGTTTCTGACCAGATCAAGGCTCTCAACGAGATCAAGATCATGGGCCAATACTACGGACTCGACCTCAGCAGACCTGCAACCAACGCTCAGGAGGCAGTGCAGTGGGTATATATGGCATACCTTGCATCTGTCAAGGAGCAGGACGGTGCAGCCATGTCTCTCGGAAACGTTTCTTCATTCCTTGACATCTTCATCCAGTACGACCTGGACAACAACATCATCGACGAGACTTTCGCTCAGGAGCTTATCGACCAGTTCGTGATGAAGCTCAGAATGGTACGTCACCTCAGAATGGGTTCTTACAATGACCTCTTCGCAGGAGACCCTACCTGGATCACAGAGTCAATCGGAGGCCGCTTCACTGGCGGAAAGCATAAGGTAACCAAGACTTCTTTCCGTTTCCTCCAGACTCTCTATAACCTCGGACCTGCACCAGAGCCGAACATGACCGTACTCTGGCATCCGCAGCTCCCTGAAGGATTCAAGAATTTCTGTGCGAAGGTTTCTATCGACACAAGTTCTGTCCAGTACGAGAACGACTCGCTCATGCGTAAGGTAAGAGGCTGCGATGACTATGGTATCGCATGCTGCGTATCTTATCAGGCAATCGGAAAGGCAATCCAGTTCTTCGGAGCACGTGCAAACCTTGCAAAGGCACTCCTTCTCGCCCTCAACGGCGGACGTTGCGAGAATACAGGCACCCTTATGGTCGAGGGAATCAAGCCGCTCAGCAGCGATGTGCTTGACTACAATGAAGTAATGGAAAACTACAAGAAGGTTCTCCATGAAGTTGCAAGAGTCTACAACGAGACAATGAACATCATCCACTACATGCACGACAAGTATGACTATGAAAAGTCACAGATGGCGTTCATCGATACAAATCCGACAATCAACCTCGCTTACGGAGTAGCAGGTCTTTCGATTGCAGCGGACTCTCTTTCAGCAATCAAGTATGCCAAGGTGACTGCTCACCGCAATGCAGAGGGACTTACTGACGGATTCGAGATCGACGGAGATTTCCCTAAGTTCGGAAACGATGACGATCAGGTGGACACACTTGCACGCGAGCTCGTTCACTTCTTCAGCGAGGAGCTCAACAAGCTTCCTGTATACAAGAACGCACAGCCTACCCTCTCACTCCTCACCATCACCTCAAACGTGATGTACGGAAAGAAGACAGGAGCTACTCCTGACGGAAGAGAGAAAGGTGTTGCATTCGCACCAGGTGCAAACCCAATGCACGGACGCGACACTCACGGAGCAATCGCATCACTCTCATCTGTAGCAAAGCTTGACTACTACGATTCAAAGGACGGTATTTCAAACACCTTCTCTATCGTACCTAAGTCTCTCGGTCCTACAGAGGAGGACAAGATCGACAATCTCATCACCATGATGGACGGATACTTCACCAAGGGTGCTCATCACCTCAACGTGAACGTCCTTAACAGAGAGATGCTTGAGGACGCAATGGAGCATCCTGAGAAATATCCTCAGCTTACAATCCGTGTTTCAGGTTATGCTGTGAACTTCACAAAGCTCAGCCGTGAGCATCAGCTTGAGGTGATTTCACGTACATTCCACGAAGGTCTCTAATGATAAAGATACATTCTTACGAATCAATGGGAACATACGACGGGCCAGGATTAAGGCTCGTCGTTTTTCTGCAGGGATGCCCTTTCCGCTGCCTCTATTGTGCAAACCCAGACACTATAGCTTTCGACGGCGGGACTCCGACAGAACCTGACCACATCATAAAGATGGCCATAAACCAGAAGCCATTCTTCGGAAGACGCGGAGGCGTGACCTTTTCCGGAGGAGAGCCTACTGTTCAGGCAAAGGAGCTCATTCCTCTTGTCAAGGGTCTCAAGGAAGAAGGAATCCATGTCTGTATTGACACAAACGGAGGAATATGGAATTCACATGTTGAAGAACTCCTCGGACTTGTTGACCTTGTACTTCTTGATGTGAAGCAGATGAATCCGGAAAGACATGAAAGTCTTACAGGAAGGAGCAACTCACAGACTCTGGAGACAGCAAAGTGGCTTGAAGAGAATTCACGTCCGTTCTGGCTCAGATACGTTCTGGTTCCCGGAGTCAGCGACTTTGAGGAAGACATCAGAACCCTTGGAGAGCATTTCAAGGACTACAGGATGCTGCAGAGAGTAGAGATACTTCCCTACCATACTCTCGGAGTCCACAAATACGAGACAATGGGTCAGGAATATATGCTCAAAGGTACTGCGACAAACACGCCGGAGCAATTGGACCGAGCCCTTGCACTCTTCAAGGAATATTTTGACTGCGCAATAATGAATTGACATCAAAAGAGCCTTACCGGGCTCTTTTTTTGTTATCTTTGCCTGCATGAAGAAGGATGTTGCACTTGTTCTCTCCAGCGGTGGTCCGCGTGGATGGGCATACATAGGAGCCATTGAAGAGCTTGTCAGCAGAGGTTACAGGATAACCTCTGTCGCCGGAACATCCATAGGCTCCCTGATCGGAGGCATCTACGCTGCAGGAAAGATGGAAGAAGTGAAGGATTGGCTTTTCACTCTGGATGCATGGAAAGTTTTCTCACTTATGGATATTTCCCTCAGCAGAAACCATCTCGTAAAAGGTGACAAGGTGATTTCCGCATTGAAGGAAATCGTTCCTGATGTCAACATTGAAGATCTGGATATTCCATACTGTGCTGTAGCAGCAGATCTCTATACCGGAGAAGAAGTTGTCTTCGACAGAGGTCCTCTCTTCGACGCTGTAAGGGCATCCATATCCATTCCATCCCTTTTCAGACCTGTCAAGTTCGGATTCAGGACGCTTGTTGACGGAGGCATAGTCAACACCATGCCTATTGACAAGGTAAAGAGACACAGTGGTGACATACTGATAGCATTCGATGTCAACGACATCGATGTGGAAGGAATCAGGAATTCAATCATTACAGAGGCCAAAGAACAGGAAGAACGGGCAGAAAAGGAGCGCGAACTGAATCTGGAGACAAAGACAGTACTGGATGCCGTCAGATATAATGACACGCTGACACTGATGGAAAAGATCAGGATTGCAGGAGCACAGGGGCACAAGATCATTGCCCATCACCTCAACGCGGAAGAGCATGAGCCCAATATGGAAATATTTGAGGACAACTACTACAGCATTCTTTCCAGGACATTTTCCATCATGAATCATGCTCTTGCAAAAGCCTCTGCAGAGCGCTACAATCCTGACATCCTTGTCAAGATGCCTTTCGATGCATTTGACCAGATCAGCGACTACGCAAGGGCACGTGAGATTTCAGAGGCAGGCCGGGAACTTATGAAAGCGGCCCTTGACAGATACGAAACAAAAAACAACTGAACATAACCATGCTAAGAAAAATCAGAATCATTCTTGCAGCAGTGTTCTTCACAGGCATAACCTTGCTTTTTCTAGACTTTACGGGAACACTTCACACATGGCTGGGATGGATGGCAAAGATCCAGTTCCTGCCTGCAGCACTTGCATTGAATTTCGGTGTAATTGCCGCACTCATTATCATGACTCTCCTGTTCGGAAGAGTATATTGCTCTATCATCTGTCCGCTTGGAGTGATGCAGGACATAATCTCATGGATTCACGGAAAGACAAAGAAGAAAAACAGATTCCGCTTCAGCTACTCTCCGGCCAGGAACATTCTAAGATATGGATTCCTCGTCCTATTCATCGCGGGGCTTCTTCTTGGAGCGCACTCAATAGCAATTCTCATAGCTCCATACAGTGCATACGGAAGAATTGCGGCCAACCTGTTTGCACCGATCTACCAGTGGGCGAACAACCTCTTCGCATGGATGGCAGAAAGAGCAGACAGCTATGCATTCTACAGCACAGAGGTATGGCTTAAATCTCTGCCTACATTCATAATTGCAGCCGTAACCTTTGTCATCATCTTCATACTTGCATGGAGAAACGGCAGGACATGGTGCAATACAATCTGCCCGGTAGGAACAGTTCTTGGCTTCCTTTCACGATTCAGTTTCTTCGCTCCTGCCATCGATACCGATAAATGCCGCAATTGTGGCATGTGCGGAAAGCAATGCAAATCTGCATGCATCAACATGAAGGAGCATGAGATCGACCTCAGCCGCTGCGTTGCATGCATGGATTGCCTCGACGCATGCAAGGATGGCGCCATCCATTATGTAAGAAGAAAATCATCCGGAAAGGCAGGAATGGCTGAAACGAAGAACGACACCCCGGACAAGAGCCGTAGAGCCTTCATTGCGTCAAGCGCGATTGCAATGACTGCTGCAGCAGGTGCAAAAGCCCAGATCAAGGGAGACGGCGGCCTCGCACCTGTTTCCAGATCACTGAAGCCGGAAAGAAACACCCCTGTCGTACCGGCCGGATCCGAAAGTCTGAAGAATTTCACAGACCACTGTACAGCATGCCAGCTTTGTGTAAGCGCATGTCCTAATCAGGTTCTAAGACCGTCCACATCGCTTGACACGCTCATGATGCCTGAGATGGGATTCGAGAGAGGCTACTGCCGTCCTGAATGCACATTATGTTCTCAGGTATGTCCTGCAGGAGCAATCAGACCTGTAAACAGAGTTGAAAAATCATCAATCCAGATAGGTATAGCTGTCATCAACCTCGACAACTGTATCGTAAATACAGATGGAGTACACTGCGGCAACTGTTCTAAACATTGTCCTGCCAATGCGATCAGAATGGTGAGGAAAGAACCTGACAGCGATAACTGGCTGAGGATTCCTACTGTAAATGAAAACAGGTGTATCGGTTGCGGCGCATGCGAAAATGTCTGTCCGGCAAGACCTTTGGCGGCAATCCACATTGAGGGTTTTGAAACACATAAATTGAAATAGGCTATGAAAAACACTATAGACAGAAGAGATTTCATAAAGACCGCCGGAGTGACAGCTCTGGCAATCAGCCCGATTGGATTCCTTTCCGGATGTGGAAGCAGGACAAAGGCACCTGGGTCTGAGCCTCAGAAGGCCGGAGAGATGACTTACAGAATCAACGAAGCCAAGAATGACAAAGTAAGCATCCTCGGATACGGCTGCATGAGATGGCCTATGAAGAAGAACGAAGAGGGCAAGGACATCATAGATCAGGAAAAGGTCAACGAGCTGATAGACTATGCTCTTGAGAAAGGCGTGAACTATTTTGACGCAGCTCCAGTCTACCTTCAGGGACAATGTGAAGCTGCAACTGGAGAAGCACTCAGCAGACATCCGAGAGAAAGCTACTTCGTTGCGACCAAGCTTTCGAACTTCAACGATGCATCCAGAGCAGAGGGCATCAGAATGTATAAGGCTTCACTCGAAGCGTTCCGCACTGACTATCTCGATTATTATCTTCTTCACAGCATCAAGAATGCCGCTACATTCACCAAGAGATTTGTCGACAATGGTCTTATCGATTTCCTTATGGAAGAAAGGAAGGCCGGCCGCATCAGGAATCTCGGATTCTCATTCCACGGCAGCAAGGAGGGATTTGACGAACTGATGTCTCTGCACGAAAAATATCATTGGGATTTCGTGCAGATCCAGCTCAACTATATGGACTGGAACCACGCCGGACGCAGAAACACCAATGCGTCTTATCTTCAGGCAGAACTTGACAAGAGAGGCATTCCGTCAATAATCATGGAGCCGCTTCTGGGAGGAAGACTTGCAGATGCACCGGACCACATAGCGGACCGTCTTAAGGAAATGACTCCAGAGGGAAGCATCGCTTCATGGGCATTCAGATTTGCCGGAAGTCATGACGGTGTCCTCACTGTCCTGAGCGGAATGACATATATGGATCATCTTCAGGACAACATAAAGACATACTCTCCTCTTGTAACTCTGACTGACGAGGAAAAGGCTTTCCTCGAAGAGATTGCAAGATTGAGGTCGGAATACCCGGAAATCCCTTGCACGCAGTGTCAGTACTGCATGCCTTGCCCTTATGGACTTGACATCCCTACCATATTCAGCCACTACAACAAGTGCGTGAACGAGGGCCTGATCAATGATGACAAAGAAGACAGCGAGTACAGAAAGGACAGAAGAGCATATCTCATAGGCTATGACAGAGCATTACCAAAGTTAAGACAGGCAGACAGATGCATTTCCTGCGGAATATGCGTTGCTAAGTGTCCACAGCACATCAGCATTCCTGGCGAGATCCGCAAGATCGATCTCTACGTAGAGGAACTCAGACGCAGCAGATAGTCATTGCCCCAAATTACGCGAGCGCCCTCGCATTCTATAGACATTGGCTCCCGAAAAGACTAAGTGGGGAGGATCTATAGAATGCGAGGGCGCTCGCGTAATATGTTATAGCCAAGGCTCGGCAGAAACCGGCATTGACTTCAACGCATCTGAGTAATGATATCTTACTGTCGCAGGAACAAGTTTCCTGACATATGTGATAGTCTCACCTGTTTTCACACCGACAGCAGTAAGACTGTCGCCGTCAATTGTAACGGTCTTCGCTTCCTTCCAAGGAGCCTTGTCAGAATAGACGCCATCAAGAAGAGTTCCATCAAAGGTATATGTACCTGAATACTTTCTGAAAGCACCCTCACCAACCTTCTGATAAAGTTCAAATGTCATATCCTTGGCAAATGAAACGTACACCTGTACCGGAGTATCAGCCTCGACAGTCTCATAATACCAGTCACCTGCAAGTTCCTTGACGACTGCATCCTCAGACTTTACACACGAGGCAAAGGCAAGAACTGCAGCTACAGCAAGCATTATCTTATTTACAATTCCTTTCATATCCGAAATATTTTATAACCAACCACCGTTCTTGGCCATTCCTGCCTCACGCGACAGAATGGAAATCTCCTTAGAGAACTCTGTTCCACCCATGACACCATCTGTGCCGAGTACCGGGCCACCGGCAA
Organism: Candidatus Cryptobacteroides sp.; assembly: GCA_045133255.1. Taxonomy (GTDB): domain Bacteria; phylum Bacteroidota; class Bacteroidia; order Bacteroidales; family UBA932; genus Cryptobacteroides. The sequence goes on along the minus strand of JBGUTV010000002.1, from coordinate 23,669 downwards.
TCGCACGGATACGGATCTTGGCAGAGCCATCCTTTGTACAACGGATGTTCAACTTGCCGTTCTTTACATATGGAGCTTCCTCAAGACCAAGAGACTCATATGCATCCTCATCCGCCTCAACAGCGAGATATGTAATGTTAGCCGCAGCGCCACCCATATACTCATTGAGAGAAAGCTTTACACTTTCACCTGTCTTCGCAACAAGGCTAGGAGTACCCTCAATCTGCATGAACAATCTCCAGGTATCGATAAGACCAGTACCCATCTGCTGCCAGTAAGGAGTGAGGTCGAAGTTAATGCCGTTCGAAACCTTTGAACATGTCTCAATATAGTAGTCGAGATTGTTTACTGAAGTATAGATCATGGCAAGGAAGTCATCGTACGAGTACTCCTTTCCGAGTTTACGTGCATATGACAAGCCAAGGGCAACAACTCCTGAAACATGAGGACAAGCCATTGATGTACCCTGCATATAGCCATAATCTGTTCTGTACTCAGGACACTCACTTGGAACTGTCGAGAGGACCTGTGCTCTGTTTGACTCAGCTGTTCTGTTGATTGAAGCATCACCACCAGGGGCAGCAATGTTTGAACCTGGACCATAGTTGGTATAGAATGCAGGCAGATAATCCGGACCGATTGCAGAGACTGCTATATAGTCTCTGTGTGCTGCAGGATAGCCGGCCAGATGATATCCGTCATTTCCCGATGCGAAGATTGCAAAATTCTTGTCAACAGGAGAATAAGGCTGCCTGTAATTGAAGAAGTAGTCAAGACCTGCTCTTTCAACACCATATGACATATCAAAAGCACCGTCTGAGGTAACCATACCGCCAGAGAGACCGAATGAACACTGAAGAATGCATGCACCATTGTTCGCAGCATACTCATATGCCTTCGCACGGGCTGCAACGGTTGCGGAAGAGTTGCCGGAGAACACCTGACAAGACATGATCTTGACACCGTCGCCTTTGCCTGATCCACCTGCTACACCACCTACACCGATGCCGTTATGGTTTACTGCAGCCACTGTTCCGGCAACGTGTGTTCCGTGACCCTTATCTCCATCCTCTGACCAGCTGATGGTCTTAGGGTAATCCGTTGTACTGAGGAAGTTCCATCCGTGAATATCATCCACATAGCCATTGTTGTCATCATCAATGCCGTTACCAGGAATCTCATCCTCATTCACCCACATATTGTCAATAAGGTCAGGATGATTATACTTGACACCTTCGTCGCATACAGCCACGATCACCATAGGGTCACCGGCGCAAAGTTTCCATGCGTTCTTCACATTGATGTCGGCACCTGACCTTGATGTCTCTGCCACACTGATATCCAGATTGTTGACATAGTGCCACTGATCCGGGAGCAATGGGTCATTATATGGAAGAGCAAACTCACCATAAGCCTTAGGCGCATAGCTGTAAGGAGTTCCCTCACTGCCATAATCACGAGAAACGACAGTATTGTACTGAACCTTATCGACACATGACAGAGAGCTGAACAGCTCAGCCATCTCGAATGGGTTCACCTGATCGTCAAAAGAGACCAGATACCACCTGTGCATTCCCCTCGAACGGGCCATATCACTGTTTGAAACAAAGAGTCTCTCTACAGACTTTACTCCGACACTTTCACAGACTTCATCCAGAGCAGGAATCGACATGCCCTGACTCATCTGAGAAGCGGCTTCATCAGCAAGGAAGAGAAGCAGAGAAGTTCTGTCGGCGTCTTCCTCTGAGTTTACAACCTTGGCAGCATAGGCTACGGACACTTCCTTACCGTCTACAAACTGTACAGGATCATTGAGTTCTGCACAGGCAGAAGCAAGAATGGAGGCCGCACACAATGCACTAAAAGTTATTTTAGACAAATATTTCATATTGCAATTCTAATCCTTTATCGTTCTATAGCTTCAAATGCTGTTGACTGAAGTTCGAAGGCAAAGCCGCCATCAGTCTGAGGTATGGAATCAACATCCAGAAGATTTCTCACATAGCTGCCGGAACGGATCTGCTCAGCAGCCGACCTGATGAAACCGTCAAAAGACTCCACATTATTCATAGGTCCTCTTACAATAATGTCTCTGAAGCTGCTTACCTGTCCCATTGTTACCGTCTCGCCAGCATCATTACCTGTCTCAGAACCAAGAGCACCGTTCTCGGCAATAAGCCTGTCATCGACGTCCGGTCTTACAAACAGCATATCCGTCACCATTCCGAGGAATCCTGTATTTACCGTATGAGCCGGATCGGCATATGCAATGAGGGCAAATCCCTCACAAACCTCACCGTAGCTCGCATACTGTCCTGAATCCACAAGAGCGAAAATGCCGTCACTTACATAACCACCGATGAGTCCGACTCTACCGCCGTATGCAGATCCTGATGCGGTGTACAGGAGAGCCATAGGATAGTAGAAGGATCCCTCATATACAAAATGATCGAAAGCCTGCTCGAAGTTATAGAGGAAACCGTCAAGGTAGACGAATGTCATCCTGTCGTCCTTCATATTGTAGTTCTTTCTGGCATATGGGAAGAGACCTGTAATTGTAGCATAATTATATCCCGCCATGCTGCCAGTGCCGGATGTGATGCTTACATCACCAAGATATTCTCTTGAATACATACCATTCTGGATAGCATAATAGCGGTAATTGCCGTAATAGCCATCAAGGTTAGCCGGTACCAGATCATGGTTTATGTCTCCCATATCGTACTGCGCAAGACGTGGATCCCACTTACCTTCTGTAGATCTTGTAGCCACAAATATCTTCTCACGATAGCCGTTATAAGCCTCAACCACAAGAGCATACTCTGTTCCCGGCACAAGATAACCCTGTCTCATGGAGAGTCCGGCACCGTTGACGAGATCGAGACTCGCCTTATTCATCTGATAGCCGCGTATCTCCGAAAGCACAGCCTCAGGATTGCTGTCCCACTGGCTCTTCTCGTAAATACCTACGTGAATACGCTGGATATCCTTACCGTTGATGTAAAGTTCCAATGAATTCTTTGCAGTAAGTCCTTCAGGGGCATACTTGTCTGAAGCGGTAAGTCCACATGAAAGAATAACTTCATTTCTATTGCTTACAGCATCCTCTGCATTGAGGTATCCGAAACTTGCATTTTCATATGTCTTGATCGCGCCGGACTGATCGAATCCCACTGCAACGACTGTATATATGCCGGTCTTCTCAAAAGAAAGGTTGAATGAGCTTTCCTTTTTAAGTTTCTTCACATCAGCTGAAACGGTTCCTGCAGCAATCTCCTGAGCCTTCGCTGCTGCTGCAGTCTCAGTCAGGGTACCTTCAAACGCTGCCATCCACACCTGAGCGATGTCTCTACCGAAATCAACATCCACAGGTAAAAGTCCCTTATTATCGGAAATACCGACATTCAGCTCCACCTCGTATTCCTTCGCTCTGTATCCAGGAAGGATGATTCTATGATTTCCAGAACTGTTCGCTGAATACCATCCCATCATCTCAAGCTTCATCTGGAGGGCTCCGGAAGGGAATTCAATGACACCATCTCTAAGCTTGCCATAAACGGAAGTGATGGAAGATCCGAAATCAGCAGCATTATCAGCCACATAAGAACCGATCGACATCTCACCGTAATCCGCATGAAGGATGAGACCGCACTTGAACGTAGGGATCCACACCTTATCCGGATCGGTAGCGTCCACATATGTATATGACTGATATATACAGTTGGACGACATGTTTCCTCCGAACATTGCCGACATGAATGCATTGTTGTAGACGTCGAACATTCTGTAATATCCCGGCATATCATCCCTCTCCTGGATTGCGATGTCACGCTCACAGTTCTTGTTGGTCACGGAGAACCAGTCCTGGAACACGGCATCACGATATTTACCGGTTGTCTCTCCGTTAGGACCCTTGAGGTCGTTCCACTGAATCATGGTAACGGAGAAACGGAGCGAAGTGCTGTTCTTTGAGTACTTGGACACATACTGCTCGTCATCAATCTCGATGGTACAGTCATATGTCACACCTCTCTCGATAGACGGGAAATACACCACAAGTTCTGCTGTCGGCTCCTCATCCTTGAAGACAATCTCCGAAGCAGAGAATACTCTCTGGTCATCGGTAATCTTCACAGGAATATGAAGCTCACCCTCAGTGTTCGCACGTCTCACTGTATAGGTCATATAGGTAGGGTCACCTGGCTCGATCTGGATATCACCGGTGCCTGCCTGAAGCGGAAAATAAACTCCGTAGCAGCCCTCCGCATCTTTCTCACCAGGCTGATACGTCAGTTCATCCTGGCAGGATGTAAACGCTAGCGACAGCAATGCTGTCATGAAATATATGAAATACCTCTTCATATCAATAGGTCATTTATCTTTTTATTCGGCAGCCATTGGGATCTTGTTGGATGGATCCGGATTATTGGTCTTATCATCAATCGCAGTATTCGACTGGAATTCCGCACGCGTAACGACGATATTCCACTGTGGAGAACGTCCGTCGGTAGCACCAAGTCTGAATACAGACGGATGATTCGATCCTGCAAAAGCTCTGTTGATTCCGACATCAAGTCTCTTGTAATCGAAGAAGACAATTCCTTCGCCCCAGAATTCAACACGCTTCTGAAGCATGTACTCCTTCTTGAAATCATCCCAGCTTGCAGGACTGCGGTCATACTGGCTGTTACGATACTCCTTCATGAAGTTCTTAAGAAGCTTGATACCCTCATTCAGATCAAGATTTGCCTTCGCCTCCATTTCAATGAAGTACATCTCCTCGATTCTCATGAGGCAGTAGTCACCGGCATTTCCGATATTGAAATCGTTGCACTCACCCTGTGCCGGACGGAACTTCAGAGCCACATAAGACTTCGCAGCCTGACTACCGTTGAGGAAGTCATTCCTGTCTGCCTCTGTACCGGCGAACTTGTAATTATAATATTCGGTTCTCTTTGGATCGAGCCATGAGTGCTTGCGGAAGTCTGTATCAGGAATCTGATCATAGAGAGCACTCGCCGCACCGAACTGAGCATATCTTCCGTATCCCCATGCAGCCTCTGCTGACATGTGTGAAATGAATGTCAGAAGGTTGTTGAGATTCTCCGCAGAAACTGTAATACCCCATATCCACGCATTGTTTGAGGTACCGTTGTTGAAGCCGTTTACAGGATCCTCCCACTGAGACTGGGTAAGAGGAGACTTTCCGCTCTCGTTGATGACCTTGCGTGCATACTCAGCAGCCTTCTGATAAGCCTCCTCCTGAGTAAGAGGAAGAATGTCAGGATTAGGATTGACTCCCTTGTTCTCCTTGTATGCTGCACCAAGTTCAATATACGCTCTGGCATAAAGACCATAGACAGCCATCATTGTAGGCGCTGTAAATGCAGTCTTGCTCTTGTCGAGATATTTCTCAGCTCTGGCAAGATCATCAAAGATGAACTTATAGATTTCCTCTCTTGAGACTCTAGGATTGTTCTTCGTATCATCAATAGTGGTATACTCATCCACAATCGGAACTGTAAGACCAAGCAGATGCTTGACATCAGTATACTTATTGAGCTTTGGCTCGAAAAGTCTGGCAAGATCAAGATAGAACCATGCTCTGTACGCATAAGCCTGTCCGATGATGTGTCTGAACTCAACGTCCTCCGGTTCAGAACCAGTCTCATTGATGATAGGCTTCATGGAAGCGATCACATCATTTGCGAGTCTGATAAGTGTGTAGTAATAATCCCAGAAATACGCACAATATGTATACTCAGAACCCTGAGCCATATTCATGTCATATGCATAGAATCTATTATAATAAGGGTTATCAGACATTGTAGCGATATCCTCCAGCATATGCTCCAGCCTCAGGTGGACACCAGGGATACCGAAATCAGTGTGATCACCGTATGAGCCTGCATATCCTGCTGCACCGGAAACATACAGAGTGGCAGGGATGGAGTTGATCATGGACTTTAGAGCCGACTTTGATGCCGACACCTGTTCCTGAGTCACAGATCCACCGACAGGCACAGTCTCCTCAATGCAAGAGAGCGAGACAGCTGCCGCAACAGTCAGAATTATATATTTAATTATTCTTTTCATATCCGATTCATCTATTTAGAACATAAGGTTCACACCAAAGGATATAGTTCTTACAGGTGAGTTACCCTCGTAGCTTGTACCTCCCGAGAAGCTTGTACGAGGATCGAATCCGTGTCTGCGAGACCAGTATACGATGTTGTCACAGGTTGCGTAGACTCTGATCTTGTCAACCTTAAGCTTGCTTGTGAGAGTTGAAGGGAAAGTGTATCCGATCTGAGCATTCTGGAAGTTGAGATAGCTTGCGTCAACAAGGAATCTGTCTGAAGATCCATTGATGCTGAGGTCAGTGTCTCCGTAGAAGAAACGTGGATGATCGGAATCCTTATTCTCCGGAGTCCATGCATTCAGGACATCCTTATGGAAGTTCTTACCCACTGTTCCGCCCGGTGCCTCAAGGAAGTTTGCATAACCGGAATCATAGGAAAGACCTCCGATAGAATATGTGAATGAGGCAGAAATGTCAAATCCATGGAAAGAGAACGATGTACCGAAACCTCCGTAAAGCTTTGGAGTAGGATCGTCGCAGAGATAATCTGTAGCTTCAGAATACTCAGATGTAAGAGTCTTTCCGATTACGTTTCCGCTCTCGTCAAGTACGTCCTTGTAATAAAGAGGAAGACCGTTTGTCTTGTCGATTCCAGCATACTTAGGCATAAGGAATGTATTGAGAGGAAGTCCCTCACCTACATATTTATTGCCTGATGCATAACCCTTATATCCTTCAATATCACGGTTCTTGTGGGTATCCGGGAGCATTATCACCTTATTTGTATAATGCGTCAGGTTCAGATAGGCGTTCCAGTTGAAGTTCTTTCTCTCCATTACCAGACCGTTTATGGCGAACTCGATACCTGAGTTTCTCATATCGCCGATATTGTCATAGTAACCGCTGAAACCGTAAGAAATAGGAATGGTCACGAAATAGAGCATATCCGAAGTCAGACGGTAGAAATACTCAGCCGAACCTGAAAGGCGACCTCTGAGAAGTTCGAAGTCAAAACCTGCATTGAAGTTAGTATTTGTCTCCCATGTGATGTCAGGGTTACCGATGGAACCTCTCTTGATACCGATCTCGCCGTCGCTGTTTGTAATGGCATACATATCGGTATAAAGAAGGTCAGAAATATTATCATTACCCTGTGATCCGACCGAAGCCTTAAGCTTGAGGAGGTTCACCCATGGAACACTGAACCATGGCTCTGAATTGATAAGCCAGCCTCCGCCGACAGACCAGAAATTACCCCAGCGATGATCAGGATGGAATCTTGAAGATGCATCTCTACGGAAAGAGGCACTTGCAAATATCCTGTTCTCATAGTCGTACTGTGCCCTGAGGAAATAACCTTCGTTGTTGTATTCGCTGTAACCTGATGACGCTGACTGCATGTCGATCACGGCACCACCGAGCTCAGTATTCTCAAGAGAGAACATCTTGCTCTTCTGGGCACCCAGACTTACACCTGTGGACTTGTACCACTCGTGTCCGAGGAGGACTGTCACATGATGCTTGAAGTCGAAGGTCTTGTCCCAGTTAAGGAGCTGCTGGAGGTTAAGGTAGAAAGAACGTCCGTGACTCTTTCCTATGATACCGCCATTTGCTGCAAACTGACCGTAGTACATGTTGCTTATCGTCGTACTTCTGGTCTCATCCACACCAATACCGGCATTGAAAGTGAACTTGAAGTCCTGAAGGAACTTCACTTCCGCATATCCTGTACCGTTGATAGCATTACCTTCCGAATTGTTTGTGTCGAGAGTAACGGTTCTCAAGGCATTCATGTTACCGTTGATAGGACGTGACAGACCGGCATTCATACCATCTCCGAAGTCATACATCTCCAGACCGTTTGAATCGATCTTGACACTACCGTCAGCATTTCTGACATATACAGGGTAGATAGGAGCCACTGAAGTCGCGTAGCTGAAGATATTTCCGGATGCATCACCGTTACCGTTATTCCATGTAAAGTTGGTGTATCCGGCGTTCATACCGATCTTGAACCATTCCTTCGCCTGATAGTCAGTCCTGATACGGGCAGTATAACGCTGCATATCTTCACCGTCGATGATACCCTTGTTGTTGAGATATCCGAAAGATGCGAAGATCTGTGCATTTCCTGTAGTTCCGGCTACGCTTACATTATACTCCTGTCTGAGAGATGTCTTGTAAGCCTCCTTCATCCAGTCGTCCGGCTGAAGAAGATATTTCTCGCCCTTATAGTTTACAATTCGACCCGGAGTTGCATACGGATTGAGCTTGCCGTTAGTACCGATGAGTCTCTGGCCTTCAGGAACCGTAAAGGTCAGATAGCCGAGACCGCCGTCAGTGGCAGGACCTGTAAGATTGGTGGCCGCCTTTATATTGGCCTCTTCCGGACTCATACCCTGCTCATAGCAATAGTAATTGTAGAGGGCATTGTAATGAGTCTGGTAGTACAGACCCGGATCAGTGATATAATCATAGCTTTCAAGAGCCTTTGTATTGATACCCCACTTAGCGTCGACATTGATCTTCGCCTCACCGAGCTTAGCCTTCTTGGTGGTGATCATGATGACACCGTTTGCACCTCGCGCACCATAGAGGGCATTAGAAGCCGCATCCTTCAGGACAGTCATTGACTCGATGTCGGCAGCATTGAGGTTATTCATATCTCCTGAATAAGGGACACCGTCCACAACGTAGAGAGGCGCCGTACCGGCTGTGATGGAACTGATACCACGGATCATGATGGAAGGAGAGCTTCCGAGTGATCCTGATGGTGTAGTCATCTGCACACCGGCAACCATACCCTCAAGCGCTCTTGTGACATCAGAGGACTGGGTCTTCTGGATGTCCGACGACTTGACCACAGTTGCAGAACCGGTAAATGATTCCTTTGTAGCCGTACCGAAGGCAACGACGATCGTCTCCTCGATAGTCTCTGTGTCCGGATCCATCATAACATCATGGATTGCCTTTCCGGCAACCTCTACCTCAAGATCCTTGTAACCCACTGATGAGAAGATCAGCACTCCGTCAGCAGGAACATCAATGGCATAGATTCCGTCTCCATCCGTCATTCCTCCTGTCATTGTACCTTTAAGCTGGATCGCCGCAAACGGAACCGGCTCTCCAGTCGAAGAATCCTTGACAGTACCCGTCACAGTCAGATTCTGGGCAATAGCCAGATTTGAGATCAGAGCCATCAATACCGCAAGAAAAAATTTCATTTTTTTCATTGGTCGTTTATGTTGTTAATAAATTACTTATGCGTATTCAATACACCATGGCAGATGTCATAACTCTCTGACACCCAGAGAATTATGCACACCACACCTCCCCAAAGCATAGTTCGGGGAGGTAAAGTTACGATTTTCTGTCGATATTTCAATGGATTACTGTCCGTTCCAGAGGACAAGTTTACCCGACGGATCAGGATTATTTGTCGACGAATCAATTCCGGCATTGTACTGAAATTCACCATTGGTCACGACAATGTTCCACTGCGGAGAACGTCCGTCACTGTTGAATGCATACACAGCAGCCTCATTAGTCCCGGAATATCCTCTTATAATGCCCTTTCCAAGACGCTTGTAATCGTAGAACACAATGCCTTCACCCCAGAATTCGACTCTCTTCTGAAACAGCATCTCATCAATGAAAGACGGAAGATCATCCGCCTGGCAGGCATAACTTCCATCAGTGACTCTGCTATCCATGAATCCTTCGAGCAGAGCCTTTGCTGCCCCAAGATCAACTTGTGCCACTGCCTCCATTTCAATGAATTGCATTTCTTCCACACGCATCAGCGGATGATCGGCGCAATTGCCGACAGCATAGTCGCTGCACTCCCCCTGATAAGGCCTGAACTTTATGTTCTGGTAAGGCACGGCAGGAGGATTCATTTCAGTTCCTCTCAGAAAATTCACTTTGTCCGCATCGCTGCCGGAGAACTTGTACGCATATGGGATTTCAGATTCCGGATCAGCAAGATATTGTGGATCCAACCAGGAATTTCTCCTGAAATCGCCTTCTGCGACAGCATCGTAGAATTTCTTTGATGCGCATATCTGCGACAACGGCGCATATCCCCATGTCCCCTCAGAAGAAATGTGAGCGGTGAATGTGATGATGTTTATGGTATTCTCGCTGGAAGTTGTAAGACCCCATATCCATGAGTCACAAGCAGCGCCATTGTTAAACCCGTTTACGGGATCTTCCCATTGAGCCTGGGTCAGAGGTGTCTTACCGCTCTGCACTATAGCCTTGCGCGCATATTCAGCCGCATTAGCGAATGCGGCTCGGCTGTCCCCGTCATTCCAATAACCCATTTCAAGCCAAGCTCTTGCATACAGTCCGTAGACAGCAGCGAGTGTCGGCGAGGTGTAATTCCTGACTGACGGATCCATAAGCCTCTCTGCTGCAGCGAGGTCTGAGAGAATGAACTCATACATCCTTTCCCTCGGAACCCTGGGATTGTTCTTGGCCTGCTGCTCAGTGGTATTCTCAGTGACAATCGGCACTGTCAGGCCAAGAACTGAAGACACATCCGTGTAGGAATTTACCTTCGGTTCATAAAGACGGGCAAGATCAAGATAGAACATGGCTCTGTATGCATATGCAGCAGCAAGATAACCGACAGCCTCAGGAGCCGCATCTTCGGGATCCACCAATGAAATGATATCATTGGCCGCCTTTATCCATTTATAGTAGCACTGCCAGAAATATGCACAGGAAATATATCGTTCACCCTGGCTCCGGTTCATCACATAGGCATAGAAGCGGTTGTAGTACGGATTGTCTCCGGATGTCACCATGTCTTCCAGCATGAAATCAGTCCTGAGATGAATGCCGGCTATACCGAAATCCGTATGATCGCCATAGGCATCCACCCATCCAAGAACATCCGAGGTCATCATGGATGCCGGGATGGCATTTGCCATAGCTTTGAGTGCTGATTCAGACTCAGACACCTGGTCCTGCGTCTGGACATTTCCCTGAGGCAGACTTTCGCTGACGCATCCTGCTGCAGCCAAAGCCATAAACACCATTACAATATATATTCTTTTCATAATTCATCCTCCCGCTAAAAAGTGATGCTGAGGCCTCCCGAGAGGGTCCTGACCGGAGAATTCACAGCATAATTCGTTGTTCCAGTAAAACTGTAGCGCGGATCAAGACCCTTTCGCGCCGACCAATAGTGAATATTGTCGCACAGGACATATATCCTCATCCTGCTGACATTGAATCTTTCGGTAAGACTGCGCGGCAAAGTATATCCGATCTGGGCACTCTGGAAATTCAGAAAACTTGCATCAGTAAGGAAGCGGTCCGACTGTGCCGCAATATTCTCATCCAGATACTGGAAACGCGGGATCGGAGCCTCCTTGTTCTCAGGGGTCCAGGCAAACAGCATATTCCTGTGAATATTGGTTCCTGTTGAAGTTCCCGGCGGCGACATCAGCGAAGCATAACCCGAATCATACACAAGTCCTCCCACGGAATAACTGAACTGCATCGAGATGTCGAACGCACCCAGCACCATAGACGTGCCGAATCCTCCGTAGACATCCGGCGTAGGATCTCCGCAAAGATAATTCGAAGCCTCTGAGTATGCTGTGGTCACAACTGTCTGACCATCCTTTTCAGCATACCACATAGGCAGACCTGTATCGACCTCGATTCCAGCATATTTCGGCATATAGAAGGTATATATAGGCAAGCCTTCTCCATAATACCTGCCTCCGCTCTGATAGCCGGAATGTCCATCTGCTTCCATCCTTTTATGTTCATCGGGAAGCATGGTGATCTTATTGGTGTAATGGGTGAGATTGGCATTCACTCTCCACTCGACACTGCTGCTCTTATGCAGGACAGCATCAAACGCAACTTCGATTCCCGAGTTCCTCATATCTCCTATATTATCGTAGTAGCCCGTGTATCCCAAAGACAGAGGAACATTGAAGAAGAACAGCATATCTGACGTCTTCCTGTAGAAATACTCCACCGATCCCCCGAGACAGCCGCTGAAGAGCTCGAAATCCACTCCTGCATTGAAGTTGAAGTTCTTTTCCCAGGTGATGTCAGGATTACCCTTTGTGCGGAACGCAACAGCAACCTCTCCCTCATTGTTGGAGATCTCATAGGTGTCGACATAGAGATAGTCCGGTATTCCGTCATTTCCCTGAGAACCAGCAGAAGCCTTCAGCTTAAGCATATCCACCCAATAGGCATCGAACCAGGATTCGTGGTTTATGAGCCATCCGGCTCCGAACGACCAGAAGCTTCCCCACCTGCGGTCCTTATGGAATCTTGAAGAAGCATCAAGCCTGTACGAGCCGCTCAGGAATATTCTGTCGGCATAGTCATATTGAGCACGAAAGAAAAAGCCTTCATTATTGTACTCCGACCTTGACGACGCAGCCTGCTGACCATCAATCACGGCTCCACCAAGTTCCAGATTATCAATCGAAAACATATTGGTCTTATAGCCGGACACACTTACATTGTTCATCCTGTAAGTCTCATGACCGAGAAGAAGCCCCAGATTATGCACATCTGCAAAAGTCCTGTCATAGCTGAGAAGCTGCTGCAGATTAACATAGAATTTCTGTTCGTGCTCTTTGTAGAGGGTTCCGCCATTGGTTGCAAACTGTCCATAATACATATTGTTCATGGAAGTATGCCTGCGTCCGTCCACTCCAGTACCCACATTGAACGTAAACTTGAAATCCTGCAGGAACCTTACTTCAGCGAAAGCGGTACCAGTGAAAGCATTTCCCTCCGAGATATTCCTGTCAAGGGTCATCAGTCTGAGAGGATTGGCATTAGGCGCATTCGGACGCACCATTCCTGCATTCTTGCCGTCGCCGAAATCATACATCTGAAGTCCCCTGCTGTCTTTCATGACATTTCCAGCCCCGTCTCTGATATAGACCGGATAGATCGGAGCCATTGAAGCAGCAAAGCCAAAGACATTGCCGACAGAACCGGCACTGCCCTCGTCACTGTTGCCGTTATTATAATTATAATTGGTATAAGACACGTTGGCTCCCACCTTAAGCCAATCCTTGGCCTGGAAATCCGCCTTGATCCTGGCCGTATAGCGATACATATCGGCACCTTCAATTATACCTTTATTATTAAGGTATCCGAAAGACGCAAGAAAGGAAGCCTTGTCTACCCCACCTGCAACACTGACATTGTACTCCTGTCTCATAGACTGACGATAGGCCTCCTTCATCCAGTCATCAGGCATAAGAAGGTATTCACCGCCATTGTAATTCACCATATTACCCAGAACCGCGGAAGGATTGACCCTTCCGTCAGAACCGATGAAAGGCTGGCCTTGCGGGACAGAAAAGACCTGATAACCGAGGCCGCCATCGCGCACCGGACCCGCAACCCTCTCTGCAGCAAGCGAATGTGCGTCCTGAGATGCCAGGCCCTGCTTGTCCACATAGTAATTATACAGAGCCATGTAATGCATCTCATAATATTCTGCAGGATCTGAGATAGTCTCATAACTCTGAAGGGCCTTTGTATTCCATCCAATCTTTGCATCCAAGGTAACTGTTGCCACGCTGCCACGGGCCTTCTTTGTTGTGATCATGATCACACCGTTTGCACCGCGCGCACCATAAAGAGCATTGGAAGCCGCATCCTTAAGCACCGTCATCGACTCAATGTCAGCAGGATTGAGATTGTTAAGATCACCTGAATATGGGACTCCATCGACTATATAAAGCGGCTCCTTCTCTACCGAGTTCGAAATAGTTCCGATGCCTCTGATACGGATTGAAGGAGAAGAGCCCAGACTTCCTGTAGAAGTCGTCATCTGAACACCTGCAACCACTCCGTCCAAGGCCCTTGTGACATCAGAAGACTGCACGCGTGCAATCTCTGAGGCACCGACAACAGCCGCGGAACCTGTAAAAGACTCTTTCGTGGATGTTCCGAAAGCCACTACAATTGTCTCGTCAAGCATTTCACTGTCAGGCTGCAATGAAACAGATATAGACATCCGTCCATCAACAAGTATTTCCTGAGACAGATAGCCAAGAGAAGAAAACACAAGAACCCCGTCAGATGGGGCTGAAATAGAATATTTACCATAAGTATCGGCACTGACACCAATCATTGTGCCCTTGATGTGAACGGCTGCAAACGGTATTCCGCTACCATCCGCAGCATCCTTGATCTCGCCTGTCACTGTAATCTGTCGGGCAAATGCCGGAAAAGACAGCAGCAGACACAAGACAGCCCAAAAGACTCTGCCTGTTTTCATAGACGTTTCCTTTAATAATTATTAACTACACTACGGAAACGCCCAAAAACAAAATCCGCACCTTTCGCGAAGAAAGATGCGGAAATTGAAATTATCTTGAACTAGAATCTACTAGTTGTTATATGGATAAGCAATCTCAGCAGCAAACAGAGTGATTGTATTGTTTGCCTCGTTATCAACCTCAGCCATTGTAATCTGAGTTGGAGACTTGATGTCATCAGCAGTAAGCTTGAATGTTCTTGCTTTATCATATCCGAATGGGCGAAGCGCATAGTGGAAACCAGCATTATTGTGGTACCACACACCGTTTCCGGCACCGGCCATAGCGAATTGAAGAGTAATTACATCCTCACCCTCAAGCTGATAAGCGAAATTAAGTGATCCGCCGTATCCGCTAGAAATAAACTGGAATCCGAAGTTGCCTGGATAGAGCATAGAACCGATGAATGCATACTGAAGTTCCTCTTGAAGTGCATCCATCTGCTTCTTCATCGCATCAAAATAATACTGACCTTCAGGACCGAGTGTGCTATACTTGATGAACCAGTTACCATTGAGAAACTGCTCGTTAAGCGGTGGAATCACCTGATAGATGACAACCTTACCATCCTCTGTTGAAAGAGTAAGATCAGCAGGATTGTATACAAGATTTGCATACTCAACACCATCAATTGTTACAGGAGTGTAGAACACAGCACCTTCTGGTGTATAACACATTGCTGCAGAACCAGCAAAAGACTCTGTAGTTGCTTCCTCACCTTCACCTACGGTAACATTATAGTTGAAAGTAAAGGTATTTGAAGAAAGTGAGCAACTGCCCTCAACTCCGTTAACAACAATCTTGTAAGCAGGAGAAGCCATTCCAGACATAACCGCATTACAACCGTTAAGATACTCTACAGGATCACCTGAGAACTTAACAAGCTTAAGTGCGTTACCAGATCTTCTACCCTTCAGATAAATCTCAGAATTATCTTCAGACTTTCCTATAATGCGGAACTCATAATCGCCATGAAGAGCCTCATAGTTGCTCACGTCAGGTGTAGCAAAATAATGAAGATACTCATTATACATATCGAAAGCGAGTACCGGACCATCATCCGGAGTCATCTTATAGAGACTGGTCACTGAAGTTGCAACATCAGAAGCAAGCTGGAACCATGCAGTCACGTCAGCTGTTGTGAACTTCAAAACATATGCATAACCTCCATATGACTGATTCTCCTCAGCATAGTACTGGAGAAGCCAACCACCCTCTGAAGATGCAAGAAGCTCATGATATTCGTCAAGATAAGCCTCCATTCTTTCTGCCGGAGTCTTGTCAAAGAGCTCCTTCTCTTCCATGAGACATGACGTAACAGTCATTCCCAGGACAGCAAGCAGGACTAAATATATCTTTTTCATAATGATTCCTCGTTTTAGTTAAGAGTTTCCAAATCAAGTGTTCCAATCTGTGCCTGACGCTCCTGGATTACATCTCTAAGCTCGTTGAGGTCGATGTTCCATGAGGTGAGCATGTAATTGTAAACAATCTCAAACTTCGCATTGATGATGTCAGCACCTGCACCAGCCTTCTTGATGATGTTGTTCCAGTAAGAAGCTGGGTTTGTAACGTAGATAGAGAGAAGCTCTACGAAATCCTCACCTGGCTCCGAAGAAGCATACTGGCTGATGAATCCGTTCTGCTGAGCCTCAGCGTCACTTGCCCAAGCGTCGCTCCAAGTGTCAGTTACATACTCAGAACCAGAGATAGCGTTGAAGTCAGTAGAGTAAGGCTTAGTCTGGTTGAGGATGTGAGCAAACTCATGGTGCATAGTCTTGAAGTAGTACTCATTGAGGTAATCAGGATCGAGCTGCATCTCGTTTACGAAATACATAGTGATCTTAAGACCACCCTCAGCTGTACCGAGGACGAATGTACCGTTGTTACGGTAAGCACCTGAACCCACGAGGTGGATCATCTTAGGATAGTAGCTCTTGATGAACTCCTTGCTGCCTGTGATCTCGTCATAAGGCTCAAGGCAGAGGAATTTCATAAGCTTAGCCATCTTGATTGAGTTCTCGTATGTTGCAGGAACGAGCCAATAGTTGAAGTCAGACTCATTCTTCTCCATACGATACTTGAACATGATGTTGTATGTATCAATGTAGTTAGTAACCAGCCACTGGTCGAATTCGTTCTGCTCTACCTTAGAATCAAGGATCTGGCTATCTGGATCCAATGGCTTCTCCTGGCATGATGCCGCGAAGACTGCAAAAGCAGCGATTGCCAAATATTTTATATACTTTTTCATATAAATTCAATTTAACTGGTCCATTATCTAGGGTTAGGTGTAAGACCTGCAGTGATTACGTCCTTAGGAAGCTGGAGAGCACGTCTTGGGTCATCCTTGGCAAGCCTGTCATAAGTCTCAAGAACCTGAAGAGTAGTACCAAGCTTTCTTCTTGTAATCTCGATTCCGTAACGCTTAACGTCGAACCATCTCATACCCATCATGTAGAACTCTACGCGACGCATGTAAAGAATTGCATGTACGAAAGCCTCCATGTTGCTGTTCTCTGGGAAGGAAACAAGGATTGGGTTGAGAGCCTTCTTTGGAGTAGGTGCATCATCTGAGTAGTACTCCATGCTGTTTGCCCATGTTGTGATGACCTCCTCAGTAAGAGTAACATTAGCACAGTAAGAAGCATTAAGATTGTTTGCAGTCCAGAGGTTCATGTCTGCAAGAGCCTCTGTATACATCTCCTTCATGATATAAGCCTCAGCTCTGTTAAGGAGAGCCTCCTCAGCTGTGAAAGCTGCATAGACTGTACGGTGGTAACCGATTTGTGCAACTGGGTCAGAATACTCGAAGAGGTAGTTAAGACGTGGGAAGACAGTCTTGTCGAATCCTGTAGCAACGTAAACATATGGCTTAAGCTTGTACATATTGCTATAGTTATAGCTTCCAACAGCAGGAGCATATCCACCCCAAGGAGCGTTGTTAAGGAGCTCTGTCTGCATCAACATGTTACCGCCAGTGATTCTTGACTCATAGTAATATGGACCAAAGAGAAGACCAAGAGCAGAGTATCCTGTCTGGAGAAGGAAGTTGTTCTTTGCTGCAGTGCTGTTATACTGAGGGCCAACGACGTCAAGGTCTCTTGGAAGAGCCTTGAGTGAAGTGATGTCTCTGAGAAGTTCAGCTGGAGCTGTTCCGAGAACCTTGTTAGCGCACTCGATACACTCATCCCACTTACCGTAGTTAAGGTAGAAACGTGAAGCGAAAGTGTAGGCAGCCTTCTCATTGAAGTGATACTTAGGAACTGAATAGAATGCATCGCTCACGAGTGGAAGACCTTCCTGGAGGTCCTTTTCGATAGCCGCATATACTTCAGCTACTGTACCACGCTCGTACTTAGGGTTGAGCTCAGTCTCAGGACCATCCATATAAGGAATACCGAGATCAGTATTTGCAGTAGCAGGGTTGTATGCCTGACAGAAGAGGCTTGCAAGCATGAAGTGGTTGTAAGCTCTTGCGAGGAGAGCCTCACCGAGAGCAGCCTTAAGTCTTGGAGTGTCAGCACCCATTTCCTTAATGGCAACAATAGCCTGGTTTGCATTGGTGATAGCACCATAGAGTGCTCCCCAAACTGACTTAGGGTCCTCATTGTCAGACTCTGTCACATCTGTCCACTGATAGAGCTGAGTGTAGATTCTTTCAGTATAAGGTGAGTCTTCTCCGAAATCATCGACATTGTCTGAAGAAAGCTCTGCCATCACGATATATGGGTTCTCGGGATAAGCGCTCACGAGAAGCTTCTCAACCTTTTCCTCGGTGTCTACTTCCGCGCGGTTATCTGGCATAACATCCAGCCATTCGTTGCAGGATGTCAGCGCAAACGCGAAAGACAGCATCAAAAGGGTTATATTCTTAATTTTCATAATTTCCAGATTTTATATGGTTACAGACCAATTCTCAATGTAACAGTGAACTGCTTAGGAAGTGGAGTTGCAACACCACCGGTGTTGAAGAACTCAGGATCCTGACCGTTCAGCTTCTTGTCAGCATAGAGGAGGGCGAGATTTGTTCCCTGAACCTTGAGTGAGAGGGAGTTCATCTTCATAGCCTTCACCCATTTCTGTGGGAAGTCGTAGCTGAGTGAAACCTCCTTGAGGCGGATGAAGTCACCCTTAGCGATACGTGCTGATGAGTAGTTGTATGCGTTGTAAGCATAAGAAAGGTTACCATCAAGATAGTTCTGCATTCTTGAAGAAATTACAGGAATGTCGGTTACCTTCTCGTCTCCAGGAACAACCCAACGGTTCTTGAACTCCTTAGGCATAGCTGTGAGGTCGCTGTAAGAGCTCTTGAATACAGGGTCCATACGTACTACGTTACCGAATGAGTAAGTGAAGAATACGTTCACCTTGAAGCCATAGAATGAGAATGTGTTACCGAATGAACCGAAGTCAGTAGGATCTGCTGTACCTGAGTACTCGAGGAAGTCGATGTTGTCACGCTCCTGGAAGTAGATACCTGTAGTGGTAACATTTCCGCTCTGGTCGAGGAATGTAGGGATACCCTCTGAGTTAAGACCTCTGTAAGGGATTGAGAATACCGAACGTACCGGATAACCCTCGAGTGCGAAACCTGTACCTGCAACGAGGTCGATTACGCGCTGCTGGTTCTCGAGTGAAGTTACTCTGTTCTCAGCGTGTGAGTAGATGAAGTCGGTTGTCCACTTGAAGTTCTTCTTGTTGATGTTCACGGTAGAGAGTGTGAGCTCAACACCTGAAGACTGCATTGAAGCGACGTTACCGAGCTTAGTCACCTGACCACCGATACCCTGAGTAGTTACAGGACCTATGAGGTCATAGTTGTTACGCTTGTACCAGTCAGCCTCGATGTTGATTCTGTTGTCGAAGAATCCGAATGCTGCACCGATGTTAAGCTCGTGCTTCTTCTCATAAGTGAGCTCAGCGTTCTCAAGGTCAGAAACGTAGAGTGCTGATTCACCGTCACCTGCAACTGGACGCCATGGGTTAGTTGCTCTGATGACAACGCGTGAGTTGGTTACGCTAGCTGGACCGCGGTCAGCTGTAAGTGAGTAAGAAGCCTTGAGTGAGAGGAATGAGAGATAAGGCCAAGCGTTCTTGAGCCACTCTTCCTCATGCATGTTCCAAGCACCTGCTACGTTCCATGTAGGGAGCCAACGAGCTGAAGTAGTCTTACCGAGACGGTTAGTACCCTCATAACGGATAGTACCGTTTACTGTATAACGTCCCTTATATGAATAGGTACCGTTTGCGAAGAAAGCGACACTGCGAGTGAGTGCATTCAGCATTGAATAGTACTGTGTATTCTCCTCAGCACCCTTCTTGAACACCTCGTATGCATATCTTGGAATCTCACCCATAGAGTACTGGAGACCCCAGCCGCGGAACCAAGTCTGACGACGCTGAACCTGGTTGAGCTCCATACCGGCGAATACATTCATGATGTGACCGCCATTGAACTCCTTGTTGTACTGACCGGTCGCACGGAAGTCATATGAAAGCATGCTGAAGTCAGTTCTCTCATAGATACCACCGTCAGGAAGAACAGTTACAGGAACTGCATACGGATTGTCCGGATCAGTGTAAAGGAATGGGTTGTTGTCACGGATAGTTGTAGTAGGCATTGCTCTATAAGCCATTGCCTGGTTAGAATAGTCAGTGATAGTGTGCTGCTGAGCAGTTGAAGAATACTTCACTGAACCGAGAGCCGAGAACTCAAGACCCTCGATTGGCTTAAGCTTGAACTCACCCTGGAACTTGAGGTCAACTACGTCGAAGTCCATGTAGTTGTTGTCAAGCTCGTGCATGATGTTGAAGTCAGTGTAGTTTCTCTTGTAGAACTCGTTAGGATCGAGAACTCGAGAAGTGTTCAACGCATAAGAGTATGGGTTGATATCGAAGTCACGGGTAACCTCACCACGTACAACGTCAGTACCTGAAGCAAGTGTTCCTGGAGCCTTCTGCTTACGATATGATGCATTTGCGATCATATTGAAAGAGAGCTTCTTGAAGATATTGTAGTTAGCGTTAAGGTTTGCAGTGTAACGGTTAACGCCGCTCTGCTTAGCCCAACCTGGATCGAGCATTGCTGAGATTGAAGCATAGTACTGTGAACGGTCTGTACCTGAAGAAAGGCTGACAGAGTGGTTCTGTGAGAGTGCGTTGCTGAAGAGGAGGTCGAACCAGTCAGTGTTACGATACTCAGCCTGACGGAGGTAAGCATTACGCGCAGCCTCAGTGTTTGCAAGCTTACCTGCAGTAATGAGGTCATACATCTTACCGTAGATACCGCTCTGGCTAGAGTTTGGAACGCTTGAATAGTTGAGCCATCCCTTCTGCTCGAGCTCACGGTAGATGCTCATCTGCTCCTGAGAGTTCATGATGTTGAACTGAGCATAAGAAGGAACGAGACGAGTTGTGAACTCACCGGTGTAGCTGATGCGGCTGCGACCTGCTGAACCCTTCTTTGTGGTTACAACGATCACACCTGCCATCGCGCGTGCACCATAGATAGATGTTGCAGAACCGTCCTTGAGGATCTGGAAGCTCTCGATGTCATCAGAGTTGAGACCTGCGATAGCCGAGCTGATAAGAGTTGTAGCGTCTCCTGATGAGAGCTGGTCAGCGTCAACCTCGACAACGTCTTCCATGATTACTCCGTCCACAACCCAGAGAGGCTTAGAGCTACCATAGATAGAGGTAGCACCGCGGACGCGGATCTTTGGAGCGGTACCGAATGTACCTGATACGTTCTGGACTGAGACTCCTGATGCACGGCCTTCGAGTGCACGGCTGATTTCAGGCACACCATCAAGCTTTGCCTTTTCTGCATCAACCTTTGCAGTCGAACCTGTAAAGAGTCGTTTGTCCATCTTCTGCATACCTGTCACGACTACGCCTTCAAGAACACTGGCGTCCTCGTGCATCACGATATGGAGTGGCTCAGTAGACACCTTTGCAGAAGCAGTGCTCATTCCGAGGAATGTAACAATGATTTCCTTGGCATCTGCTGGAACCGCCTTGATTCCAAATCTACCCTCTGCATCGGTAATCGTACCGATAGTCGTACCGTTTACCAGAACATATGCACCGGCAACGGGCTGTCCGTCACTTTCGGCAACGACTGTACCTGTAACGGTAATAGTCTGCTGGGCCGAAGCGATGCCTATACTCGCTAAAAGTAAGGCGAACATCAACAATAAGTTTCTTTTCATAGTGTTGATTTTAGTTGTTAAACATTAGTTGAAATAGGGTGTATAATACACTACACTTCCTTTAATGCGCCACCAAACGACAGTTTAATGAAACGCGAAAGTGCTAAGTTAGAACATTAAATTTTAATATCCAAACTTTCTGCAAGATATATTTAGTGCTCAATATCACGCATTTAAGTTTTCAAAAATGACATCATTTTCAAAAGACAAAAGAAATCAATTACAAATTGTAAGCAATTATCGCAATACGTTTAATATTTAAAACCTATATAGAAATAAATATTCATTACAGATACCGCACAAGCAGCACCTCAACAGCGACACATTAAATAATATGACGAAAGAAACCTCATATATAAATAGGTCAAAAATTACTATCTTAGCGAAAACTTTACACTTATGGCCACATTCAGACTAAACGAAAAGAAGATCAAGCCTCTTGTATTCATTACATCCGGATCATTTTTAGCGTTGGCAGTGATTTTCTTCCTGCCGGTCAACATCCCCCACAAGCTGGCTTTGCCGGTGTTCACACTATTTGTTGCCGGACTATGGCTCATTCCATGGCAGATGGCTCTTGCCATGCTTTTTTCAGCATTGGGTGACTACATGGGATCGTGCGGTAATTTCATCGGACAGATGGGATTCTTTGCGCTCGCACACGTATGGATTATAATATACTTTATAAAAAGGTATATAAATAAGGTAGAGCCAGACGGAAAGCTTACAAGCAAAGCCAAAGGCTACATGGCAATGGTATTCTTCTGCGCAGCGGCTCTGCTCTGCGTTACATTCATGAAAGTGCTGCCTGGAGCCCCAGCAGGAATTGAAAAAATCGGAGCGAGCTGTTATGCTGTAATCATCTGCACAATGCTGACACTTGGTCTTCTTCAGAGAAGCAGCCTCTATGCTCTTGGGGCAGTGCTGTTCGTATTCTCGGATTTCATATTGGCGTGGAACAGATTTGTGGAACCGGTACCTTACAGGAATTATCTGGTACTCGTGTCATACTACCTGGCACAATGGCTGCTGTTCGTGAGATCGACAAGATACCGAATCAAAGGAGCCGTAAGGCTGATGAGATTCTAAGCGCCAAAACCTTGAGAGCTATAAAAGAAAAAAGAGGAAATTTCTTTCGAAATTTCCTCTTGTGAAATGGAGTGCGGTGGGCGAGACTCGAACTCGCACAGGATTGCTCCCACTACCCCCTCAAAGTAGCGTGTCTACCATTTCACCACCACCGCTTTGTTTTGGGATTGCAAATATACGCACAATTTTTACAACTGCAAACTTTTTCGATATTTTTCTTCAAAAAAGTTGAATTTTGTTCAAAAATTCCCGTTAAAACTGCCTAATCAAGCTTTTTCCACCAGCAAGTCTGCGCAAAACAGAGGAAAAATATCCTGACACGGAGTCCCTTCTCTGCCTTGAACTCACATGTAACATTTGAACTGAGGCCTCTGATCGGGTCATAAATTTCTGTTCCGCTCCATCTTTTCTTTTCGTAATCATACTTGAGGCCTTTCATAAGCACAATCTCATTACAAGGAACCTGACGGAGGCTCTTGTCCGGATTTCTGAAATCACGACGCAAATTTCCATGTCTGTCATACATATCGTCCATCCAGAATATCTGTGCCATATATGTACTGTCTGTGTCGTGGGATATCCTTACCTTGGCATACTCACCCTGATGCAGGAGTTCATACTCGCCAAGAATGCTTTCCGGCGAAAGATTCGGATCATCCTGGGCAGAAACTGATGAAATATAAGCAAAAAGGACAAAGACTATGAGTATCAGTCTATTCATTTCTAAGAATTTTTAATGTGCGGTTGCAAATATAGGAATTATTTCATACTTTTGCGCGATTTTCCTCGAGTAGGAAAACATAGGTAAATTTTTATTAATTATTAAAACAGATTCACAATGGCTGTTAAAATTCGTCTTCAGCGCCACGGAAAGAAGAATTTCGCATTCTTCCACATTGTTGTGGCTGACTCACGCGCACCTCGCGATGGTCGTTTCATCGAGCAGATCGGCTCTTACAACCC
>JBGUTV010000001.1:0-67566 GCA_045133255.1 Candidatus Cryptobacteroides sp. | reverse complement strand
TCTGACAAGTGTGTCAATCGACGCTTTCAGGTATATGCATACCGATCTCTCCTTCACAATCTCAGAACATTCCGGTGTCATTACGGTACCTCCTCCTAATGCAATCACCATCCGGTGCTGTAAGGACGGAGAAACCGTGCTGCCCCTCTGGCCGCAGAGGGAGGGGCCCATCGCTTGCAATGGGAGGGATTGTTTCTCCGTCCTTACAGCATCGGATGGTGTCAGGATGGAGCGGAGGGTTTCTGCTTCCAGTTTTCGGAATTCCGTCTCTCCCTCTGAGGCAAAAATTTCCGGTATGCTCTTGCCGGCTCTGTCGCATATTGCCTCATCAAGGTCTATGAAAGGACAGCAGAGCAGCTCCGAGAGACATCTCCCGACACTGCTCTTGCCGCATCCCATAAATCCTGTCAATGTTATTATCATTAGAACAAGCTTAACTGTCCGTCATCAGGAAGTTCCAGATCGATAACTTCTTCAACGTCTGTATTATCTATTTCTCCTGCCTGATTTTCTCCAGCCTGATCGACAACTTCTTCCTCAGAAGGAATCACATCGTCCTCAGGTTTGTGCAGGGGCTCGATAAACTTGACGCTCTTTACATCCATCGCGCTGACCTTCTTACCCTTGGCCTGAAGGCCCTTCTTGGCAATGAACTCTTCTGCATCAACAGCTTCAACTTCTCTGTGTTCATGCTTTCCTCCGAAAGTGATCTCGAACTGAGGGTGCTTGTCATCGCTGAGTGCAACGAGATAAGAACCTTTAGAGTCGGATATGAAGCTTACAGGAGTGTTGTCGCTTACGTCAAACGAGAATCTCTTGACATAGAATGAACCGACTCCCTTGTCATAGTAGAGGGCTGTATAGGTTTTGTTTACATCAAGTTTCTCAATCTTAAGGAGGTCACCCTGATATCTGTTGCTGAGATCGAATGAAGTCGTGTAGTATGTACCGTCCTTGAATATTGCAAGGATGTGGTCGCCGGTGTTGAACTGGCCAAGGTGCAGACCACGTTCATCCTCATTGAGTCTCTGGATGTCTTCATCGAACCAGATGTCCTTGCCTCCGATGGTTGATATACCCTTTGACTTGAGCTGAATCTTCTGGATCGAATTCTTTGATACAAGGTTACCACGCGAAGCACGTCCCTTGATAAGAAGCTGCGAGAAGTCGTACTCGTCAATAAGTTTCTTCAGCTTAGGACGCTGTCTGTAGTATATCTTGACTGTCTCAGCTTCAGCGTTGTGGTTCACGGTGAACCAGAGGATTGTCGATCCAGGTGTTCCCTGGGTTATATCATACTCCTTGTCACGTGTGACGCTTGTAACCGCAAATCTCTTTGCATAGCTGAGTGAAGTCTTACCCTCACGGTAGATTACGTTGTATACTGTCCTCTGGTCGTTTCTGTCAAAAAGACCGACGTAGAGGATGTCCTTTCCAAAGAATGCCTTCTCGGAAACCTTAGTCACGAGATACTTTCCGTCCTTGCGGATTACGATAATCTCAGAAAGGTCAGAGCAGTCGCAGATGAACTCAGCATTATCTTCTTTCTTGAGGTTGATTCCCACGAATCCCTCTGTCTTGTTGGCATAGAGCTTGGCGTTGTTGTTCACAACCCTTGTCACTGCAATTGACTCAAAGCTGCTGAGCTCAGTGAGGCGAGGGTATTCCTTGCCATACTTTTTCTTCAGGTTCTTGAAGTAGTTGATTGTAAACTCGGTAAGGTGTGCAAGGTGGTTCTGTACCTCTTCCATCTCATCCTCGATTCCTCTCAACTTTTCTTCTACAGCCTTTACATCGAACTTGGAAATCTTCCTGACAGGCTTCTCTACCAGCTTGTGGATGTCATCCATTACGATGGCTCTCTTGAGGAGATTCTGGTATGTGAGCATTTCTGCAAACACGGCCTTCAACTGTTCCTCCCAGCTCTTTGCGTCACCCTCGAGAATCTTATATACCTTGTTCTCAAAGAAAATCTTTTCGAGAGAGCTGTAGTGCCAGTCATTCTCCAGTTCATCAAGTCTGATCTGGAGTTCCTGTCCAAGAAGTGACTTTGTATGTTCTGTGCTGTAGGTCAGGACGTCATCTACACTGAGGAACTGAGGCTTGTGGTCTACAATCACGCAAGTGTTCGGTGAAATGGAAACCTCGCAGTCTGTGAATGCATACAGCGCGTCGATTGTTTTGTCCGGCGACACGTCATTAGGAAGGTGGATGAGAATATTCGCAGTCTTGGTGGTCAGGTCTTCGATCTTCTTGATCTTGATCTTTCCCTTGTCCTTTGCCTTGAGGATAGAGTCGATAATCACATGAGTTGTCTTTCCATAAGGAATCTCCGTGATTGCCAATGTGTTCTTGTCGATCTTCTCGATCTTTGCACGTACTTTGACCACTCCGCCTCTCTGGCCCTTCATGTATTTTGAGCAGTCTGCGTAACCTCCGGTAGGGAAGTCCGGATATATCTCGAAATCCTTGCCCTGAAGTATGGCGATGGATGCGTCGATGAGTTCGTTGAAGTTGTGAGGAAGAATCTTTGATGCAAGACCCACGGCAATACCTTCTGTTCCCTGTGCAAGGAGAAGAGGGAATTTGATAGGAAGCTCCACAGGCTCCTGGTTACGACCGTCGTATGAGGTCATCCAGTTAGTCGTCTTTGGATTGAATACTACCTCTTTTGCAAACTTGCTGAGACGAGCCTCGATGTAACGGGGAGCTGCATTAGAGTCTCCGGTAAGAATATTACCCCAGTTACCCTGGCAGTCAACAAGATAGTTCTTCTGACCCAGCTGCACGAGGGCTCCTAGGATAGACTGGTCTCCGTGAGGATGGAACTGCATTGCCTGTCCCACGATGTTGGCTACCTTGGTGTATCTGCCGTCATCGATGCGCCACATGGCATGCAGCACACGTCTCTGCACAGGTTTCATACCGTCTACAATGTGCGGGACGGCTCTGTACAGAATGACGTATGAAGAATAGTCAAGGAACCAGTCCTTGAACATACCTGAAAGCTTGAATTTTCTGCTATGTTCTCCCAGCAGTCTGTCAAACTTTCCCGGTGCAGTCTCAACTGTAGCTTCTTCTGTTATCTCCTGATTTTCTGTCTCCTCGTTCAATCCCTCTTCCGGGAGATCGATTTCCTCAATGCTCATATCTTTTTTCTGTTAATATTCGTAACCGAATCTTCTAAGTTCCTTCTTGCTCTCCCTCCAGTCTGCGTCAACCTTGACGAAAAGTCGGAGGAATACCTTCTTCTGGAAGAAATCTTCCATTTCAATGCGCGCCTGAGTGCCGACCTTCTTGAGGGACTGTCCTCCCTTTCCGATTATGATGCCTTTCTGTGTGTCGCGCATCACGTAAATCACAGCGCTGATGTCATATCTTTCCGCTCCTTCCTTGAACTCTTCGATTTCAACCTCGCAGCTGTATGGAATCTCTTCCTTGTAGTTGAGGAAGATCTTTTCTCTCACAATCTCCGATGCAAAGAAGCGGAGATTCTTGTCTGTGAACACATCCTTGTCGTACCATGCCGGCGCCTCAGGCAGGTTTGCCACAATCGCGTCAAAGATGTTGTCGAGATTGAATTTCTCCTGAGCTGAGGCCGGGAAGATGATGGCATTCGGAATCTGCTCCTTCCACCAGTTCATGAGCTCCAGTACCTGCTCCTGAGAACTGATGTCTATCTTGTTGATTACAAGTATGACAGGACAGTTGATCTTCTGAAGCTTGGCGATGTATTCGTCGTTCTTGTCTCCCTTCTCAACGGTATCGGTCACATAAAGAATGATGTCAGCATCTCCGATTGCAGTGTCTACGAAGTTCATCATGCTTTTCTGCAGCCTGTAGTTAGGCTTCAGGATGCCCGGAGTGTCAGAGTAGACGATCTGATAGTCTTCTCCGTTCACGATGCCCATGATCCTGTGTCGGGTTGTCTGTGCCTTTGCTGTGACGATTGACAGTTTCTCTCCGACAAGAGCATTCATAAGCGTAGATTTGCCAACATTCGGATTACCGATGATGTTGACAAATCCAGCGTGATGTTTCTTATTGGTCTCGCTCATATTATATATTAAAGGTATGCACCCATTCTGAGCAGGTTGATCTCACCCTCTGTAAGGTATCTCCACTCTCCTCTCTTCAGACCCTTCTTTGTAAGGCCAGCGAAATAAACCCTGTCGAGAGCCTTTACCTCATAACCGAGTGATTCGAAGATTCTTCTTACGATACGGTTCTTTCCTGAGTGGATCTCGATGCCGAGCTTGCGGTGATCGTCTTCCTCGATGTACTCGAGCTCGTCTGCTGCTATCATTCCGTCAGAAAGCTCTACACCCTGAAGAATCTGATCGAAGTCCTCTCTCTTGAGCTTGTTGTCGAGAGATACCTGATAGATCTTCTTCTTGTCGTATGATGGATGTGTAAGCTTTTCTGCAATCTCGCCGTCGTTAGTGAACATGAGTACACCTGTAGTGTTCTTGTCAAGTCTTCCTACAGGGAATACTCTTGAAGGACAGTTCTTGAGAAGGTCCATGACAGTCTTGTCTGCGTGTGGATCACTTGCAGTGGTCACGAATCCCTTAGGCTTGTTCATGACGATGTATACCTTAGCTTCGCCCTTGAGCCTCTCGCCGTTGAATCTGACATCGTCTGTGTTGATGTTGAGCTTTGTGCCGAGCTCTGTGACAACCTCTCCGTTGACTGTCACTACACCTGCAAGAATGAAGTTGTCTGCCTCTCTTCTTGAGCAGATTCCTGAGTTTGCGATGTACTTGTTAAGACGAACTTCTTCCTTGATAGGAATGTTCACCATATCGTTGTCAGAGTAGAGATCAGCATTGAGCTGAGGTCTTCTCTCGATCATCTTGTTTATTCCGCTCTCCTCCTCGTTGCGGAAATAGTTGAAATCCTTCTTTGTGAAGCTCTTCTTTCCTGAGTTGAATCCGCCTCTTCCTGCGGCAGGCTTTCTTCCGAAAGGCTTTCTGTCGCCGTTGAATGATCTCTTCTCTCCGTCAAATGATCTTCTTTCTCCGCTGAAGCTTCTAGCTCCCTCTCCGTAGCTGCGTCTTTCAGAGTTCTCACCGAATGATCTGCGTGGTCTGTCGCTTCCGAATGACTTTCTTTCGCCACTGAATGACTTTCTCTCACCGCCAAAGCTTCTAGCTCCCTCTCCGTAGCTGCGTCTTTCAGAGTTCTCACCGAATGATCTGCGTGGTCTGTCACCACCGAATGATTTTCTTTCACCGCCAAAGTTTCTTGAACCTTCGCTGTTGCTTCTGCTTTCTGACCTTGAAATCCTAGGTCTCTTGCTGCGGCCCATGCCGCCTCTTCTGTTGTCTTCCATTGTATTGTGCCTTCCCGGCATTTAAAGTGTTAATATATATTGGCTCACGCCAACTGTTTTATCTTTTCAGTTTGAATATGTATGTTATCGTTCCCTTCTGCAGGGCCGGAGCATCTGCGCTCATGTTGAAGTGTGCTCCGAGTGCTGCCTTTCTTGCTGCCTGCCACAGGTCTGTGTTTGTTACGTTTGTTCCCTGAGCTCCGGCTACCGCCTTCTGCACCTGTCCGTAATTGTCAACCCAAATGTCCACAACCACTATTCCTTCTGCCTGAACACCGAATGATGGTCTCGGCAACGTGCCGTTTACCGTTCTTCCGGCGAGCTTGGCCTTAGGCTCTCCTCTTGTTTCACCTGTTGTGGTGTTTCCAAGAGCATGCCCTGCCTTCAGTGCATCGGTCACTTCTCGTGCTGTCTGTGCGGCAAGCGTATCTTTGTCAGTCTTGTTGTCCGCTGCTGCGAACAGGGCCCTTCTGTCGATTGGCTTTTCACGTGGTGGCTCAGGAACCTCTACATCTCCCTGATCGCCGACAGTGGCCTCTGGCGCTTCGTTTGCCTTCGTCCCCTTATGCTGGGCTTCCGAATGCTGCACGAGATTTATGTCCTTGCTAGGCACTTCCGCTCTCGGCTTTGTTCCGTTCCATGTCTGCTTCGGCTTCTTGATTTCCACCTCGTCAAACTCAATCAATATCTGTTCCTTTTCCGGTGGCGGAGGATCAAGATATGTGAATCCCGCGAAGAAGCAGCAGGCAACCATGCAGGCGTGAATAGACACGGTCAGGACGACACCTGTCGCCCTGGAATTCCTGTGCTGCCTGTCACGTTCGCGTATATACTGTCTGTCTGCCATACCGTTTTCTTTTGGCTTATTCCGGCGAAGTCGCCATAATCACCTTGTAGTGGTTTCTCTTGGCAATGTTCATCACTGCCACAACCTCCTTGATAGGAACTGTCTCGTCTGCATAGATTGAGAATGTAGGATCCTCTTCGTTCTGGAGAAGTTCAATGAGGCCGTCCTCGATCATGTCGAACCTTACAGGTGTCTCATCGCCGTTGATGTGGTATGAGAATGTGTCATCTTCATGCCAGTGCTTGATGGAAACGCTCACTGTCGCTTTTGCGGAAACCTGTCCTGTGCTCTTCGGAAGAAGGAGCTTCAAAGCGTTAGGGTTGATGAGCGTTGACGTCACCAGAAAGAAGATGAGAAGCAGGAATACGATGTCGGTCATTGATGACATCGAGAATCCTGAATCTACTTTTGTTGATCTTTTGATGGCCATATCTTTACTCCATTGATGATGGTTCGTGAAGCATGTCGATGAACTCGATGGTCGTATTCTCCATCTTGAACACGAGATTTGAAATCTGCGATGTCAGGAAGTTGTATCCGAAGTATGCGATGATACCGACGAACAGACCGCCTACAGTAGTGACCATTGCTTCATAGATACCACCTGAAAGAAGGGTGATGTCAATGTTGTTGCCTGCATTTGCCATTTCGAAGAACGCACGGATCATACCTGTTACGGTTCCGAGGAATCCGATCATAGGCGCACCACCTGCGATGGTCGCAAGCATTGGGAGACCCTTTTCGAGTCTTGCTACCTCTACGTTACCCATGTTCTCGACTGCAGCCTGAATGTCCTGAAGAGGTCTTCCGATTCTTTCGATTCCCTTCTCGACAAGTCTTGCAACAGGTGAGTCATATCTCTGGCAAAGTGCAATTGCAGACTTGATCTTTCCGTCGTGAATCTGATCGTGAATGTCCTTCATGAAGTTCTTGTCGATCTGACCGGCCTTGCGGATCATCCACCACTTGTTTCCGAAGATGTAGATAGCTACGATTGAAAGGAGAAGAAGGACGAGCATAAGCCAGCCTCCCTTGACTGCCATTTCAATCAGAGAGAATGTGTTCTCCTCTGCAACAGGTGTTGCAGGTGCAAGTGCAGTAGTGTCTATTGCTGCTTGAAGTAGGTTAAAAAGCATAGTCGTAATGTTAAATTGCATAATCGCACAAAAGTAGTCAAAAAATCGCGAATTCTAAAATTTATTTCTCGGTTTCAGCGCATTCTCCGGCATATTCTGCGCCACTGAAGAATAATGCGTTTCCAGGTACTGATGCACCGGCGTCTGAGCGTGTTCCGGATGCTATGAGAGAGGCCATCCATTCCGGATTCTTCTTGCCGCTTCCGACCTCGATCATGGACCCGACAATGGCTCTCACCATGTTCCTGAGGAACCTGTCCGCCTTGATTCTGAATACTATGTAGTCGCCTTCCTGGCAGGGGTATCCAAGCATTTCCACGTGATTAGGAGTGTACGGCATCCAGCGCGCTTCTGTGATTGTGCAGATGGAAGTCGCATTGTTGCCCCCGACTTTCTCAAAACAGCTGAAATCGTGTGTTCCAAGCAGGTGAGAGGCAGCCTCATTCATCTTGTCCATATCCAGATGATGTCTCATCCTGTAGGAAAATCCTTCGCAGAACGGGTCTTTTCTGAAATGGATGAAGTAATGGTATTCGCGGGCTTTTGCGTCAAATCTTGCATGGAATGAATCGGATGTTTCCGATATTTCGTGGACCGCTATCTCGCGTGGCAGGATGGCATTTAATTTGTAGTGAATCTGCGCCGCATCGAATGACTTTTCATCTGGCAATTCGAAGTGGGCGATGTAGTTTACGGCATTCACACCGGAATCGGTGCGTCCGGCTCCAGTGACGGAAACGGGCATTCCGAGAAGGGTCTGCAATGCCTTTTCGATTTCCCCCTGCACGGTGGCTCCGTTTGGCTGTATCTGCCATCCGCAAAGTCTGCCTCCGTTGTAGGAGAGTCTGATGATGTATCGCATATTCAAAAAATATCAGTAACTTTGTAAGTTATAAAGTGCAAAAATATCAAAAATCGTATATAATGGAAAGCATAAACATCAAAGAATTGAACGACCGTATCCAGAGGGAAAGTTCTTTTGTTGATATCCTGACAATGGAGATGAACAAGGTCATTGTCGGACAGAAGCATCTTGTGGAAAATCTCCTCATCGGTCTTCTTGCCAACGGACATATTCTTCTTGAAGGTGTTCCAGGTTTGGCTAAGACGTTAGCAATCAATACGTTGTCAAATGCGGTGGATTCAAAGTTCAGCCGTATCCAGTTTACTCCGGACCTTCTTCCTGCCGATGTCATCGGTACGCTCATCTACTCGCAGAAGACAGAGCAGTTCCAGATCAAGAAGGGTCCGATCTTCGCTAATTTCGTTCTTGCCGATGAGATCAACCGTTCACCTGCAAAGGTGCAGTCTGCTCTTCTGGAGGCGATGCAGGAGCGTCAGGTGACTATCGGTGACGAGACTTTCAAACTTCCTGAGCCTTTCCTTGTGATGGCGACACAGAACCCTATCGAGCAGGAGGGAACATATCCGCTTCCGGAAGCGCAGCTCGACCGTTTCATGCTCAAGGTTGTGGTGTCCTATCCTAAGAAGGAGGAGGAGCGTCAGATCATCAGGATGAACAATACCGGCGAATTCCCTAAGGCTCAGCCTGTGTTGAAGCCGGAGGATATCGTCAGGGCGCGAGAGGTAGTGAGAGACGTATATATGGATGAGAAGATTGAAAGATATATCGTTGATATCGTATACGCGACCCGTACACCAAAGGAATATGGTCTGGAGAAGATTGCCAATTTCATTTCATATGGTGCATCTCCACGTGCAAGCATCTCTCTTGCGATGGCATCCAAGGCATATGCATTCATCAAGAGAAGAGGTTATGTCATTCCGGAAGATGTGCGTACCGTATGTTACGAGGTCCTTCGCCATCGTATCGGCCTTACATATGAGGCAGAGGCTGAGAACATGACCACAGACCAGATCATTTCTGAAATCATCAATGCTGTAGAAGTTCCTTAATAGTGAGTACATTATCCGCAAACGACCTTTTGAAGAAGGTCAGGAAGATAGAGATCAAGACAAGGGCGCTTTCGCACCAGATCTTTGCCGGTGAATATCATTCGGCTTTCAAAGGTCGTGGTATGGCGTTCAGCGAGGTGCGTGAATACCAATACGGCGATGACGTCCGTAATATGGACTGGAATGTCACAGCCCGCCTCTGCAGCCCTTATGTCAAGGTTTTCGAAGAGGAGAGGGAACTGACGGTCGTTCTGCTTGTCGACGTAAGCCGATCACGTCTTTTCGGTACGGCCGGTGCAAGCAGGAAGGATGTTCTTGCTGAGATTGCTGCCGTGCTGTCATTCTCGGCCATAATCAACAATGACAAGGTCGGTGCCCTGTTCTTCAGCGATAAGGTGGAGAAGTTCATACCTCCGAAGAAGGGAAGAAGTCATCTGCTTCACATCATTCGTGAAATCATCGAGTTTGAGCCGACTACTGATGGCACAGACATTTCTGAAGCTCTCAGGTATCTGACAAACGCCATTAAGAAGAAGTGTACGGCATTTCTGCTTTCGGATATGTTAGATGTCCGGGAAGACGGAAGTCCACGATATGAAGAGGCGTTGAAGGTGGCGGTCAACAGACACGATCTGTCTGTCATAGAAGTGTATGATCCTCGCGAAAGGTCCATTCCAGATGTCGGACTGGTGCATATAAAGGATTCTGAGTCAGGCAGATCTGCTTGGGTGGATACCTCAGACAGGAAGATGAGGAAGGCTTATGAAGACTGGTTCAGGAACGTAGAACAGATCTCTTCGAAACTCTTTATGAAATATAATGTAGACAAGGTCAGCATTGCCGTTGACGACGATTATGTCAAAGGTCTGATGACCCTGTTCCAAAACAGATAATATCATTTATGCGTAAGGCATTTGCGTATATCGTTTTTCTTATGGTGTCAGTCTCGCTTGGTGCGCAGACTGATTCTCAGCTTTCCGGGCAACCCCTTCCCGGCAAGCTGATCCGGATGGAAGGTGCGTTTCTTGAGCCTCTTCAGGTCAGGGATTCCGTACTGATTGCAGACCAGGTATTCTATGGATTCGAATTGAATGGTGTCGAAGAAGGTACTCAGTTTGCTTTTCCTTCCGTCAAGGATACACTTATGACTGGAATAGAGATAGTGCAGCCATGGAGAATGGACACACTGAAGACCATCAAAGGGAAGAAGGGAGGTCCGGCAAGCCTGAATCTTAAAGGAGGACTCACTGTCACTACCTTTGATGAAGGTGTATATGTCCTTCCGCCTCTTGCTGTGCAGAGACTTTCAAAGGATGGTGTCTTGGATACCCTTGTCTTTGATCCTCAGAAGCTTGAGGTGATGACAATGCCGGTTGATACGGCTACATTCAAGCCTCACGACATCAAGGGCCAGATTCTCTATCCGGTAACTTTCAGGGAACTTCTTCCTTGGATTGCCGGCTCTCTTGCATTGGCAGCCCTCATCTCTTTGATAGTATGGTTGATCATCAGATACCGTAGACGCCACAATCCTGAGTACATAAAGAAGGACCCTCCTCACATCATTGCATTGAGAAAGCTTGACAAGTTTCGTGGAAACAAGATGTGGGCTCCAGAGAAACAGAAGGCATTCTACTCGGGCATCACTGATGCTCTCAGAGAGTATATGGCCGCAAGATACGGAATCAGTGCAATGGAGATGACTACATCCGAGATTTTCAAGGATATGAAGCAGACGGATGCTCCTGAGGATCTTCTGACCGAAATGAAGGATCTTTTCGAAAGAGCTGATTTTGTCAAATTTGCCAAGTTTACTGCGTCGGAGGAGGATAATGCATCTGCCCTTCCGGTGGCTGTGCGCTTTGTTACTTCTACCTATCAGACTGATGTCGAGGAAGAAGCTCAGTCTGAAGAGAAAAAGGAGGTGAATGATGTTCTTTGAGTATCCTAAACTATTGTGGCTGATGGTGATACCGGCATTGCTGGTTCTCCATTACCTATATCTTGAACTTGCTGAAAGACATCCTCATTTTAGAGTATCTACAGCGGTTCCATGGCTTGTAAAGGGCACCGGGTTCAAAAGCTCTTTGCGCCATGTACCTTTCATTCTCAGGATAGCTGCCCTCTGCCTGATAGTTGTTGCTATAGCCAGACCAAGATCTTCTGAGGATATGGAGAAGATTGACACTGAAGGTATAGATATCGTTCTTGCCATGGACGTGTCAACAAGTATGCTTGCACGTGACCTTACTCCTGACCGTATCAATGCCTCTAAGGACATTGCCATTGAGTTCATCTCCCAGCGTCCTTCGGACAGGATGGGCATCGTGGTCTTTGCTGGAGAAAGTTTCACGCAGTGTCCGCTTACTACGGATCGTGCAACCCTCATCAATCTCATGAAGGAGGTTCAGACTGATCTTATCGAGGATGGTACGGCAATCGGAAATGGCCTTGCAACAGCAATTGCAAGAATGAAGGACTCTGACGCCAAGAGCCGTGTTGTGATACTTCTTACTGACGGTGTCAATAACAGGGGAGAAGTATCTCCGCAAATGGCAGCCGAGATAGCCAAGACGTATGGTGTCAGGGTATATACAATCGGTGTCGGCAAGGAGGGAACGGCTCCGTATCCGGTCATGACCCCGTGGGGAGTAGAGGTCCGCAATGTGCAGGTAGAGATCGATGAGAAACTTCTCGCCGAGATTGCAGAGTCTACGGGAGGACGTTATTTCAGAGCGACAGACAATACTAAGCTTGCTGAGATCTACTCCGAAATCAACAAGATGGAAAAGGCCAAGACTACTGTCGACAGTTTCCCTATATATAGGGAACTTTTCGGCAGATATGCTGTTTTAGCTCTTCTTGCCATTCTTCTGGAACTTGTGCTTAACTGGTTTGTAATAAGGAGGTTCGTATGATAAATTTTGCTCAGGCTCAGTTTCTTGCACTTTTATTGCTGATTCCGTTCTTCTTTGTGATTCAGGCTCTTGTCCTGAAATTGAGAAGGAACAGAATCAGAAAATTCGGTGATGAGAACCTTGTGAGACAGCTGATGCCGTCTTATTCAAGAAGCAAGGTCTGGGTCAGGTTGACCTTCTTCGCTTTGGGATTCTTCTTCTTTGTCATCGGTCTGTCAAGACCTCAGATCGGGGCAAAGATAAAGGAGCATGAAACCAAAGGAGCTGAAATCATGATTGCTCTTGACGTTTCCAACTCCATGCTTGCAGAAGACTATTCTCCCAATAGGCTTGAACGTGCAAAGCTTGCTATCACAAGATTGGTTGATAAGCTCAGAGACGACAGAATCGGTCTGATAGTCTTTGCCGGAAACTCTTTCGTTCAGCTTCCTATCACGACTGACTATGTGTCTGCAAAAATGTTCCTGAATTCGATATCGACGGACTCTGTCCCTATCCAAGGAACTGCAATCGGTGAGGCCATCAATACTGCGATCCGCAGTTTCAGCGCTCAGAGCGAGAAAAGCCGCGCAGTGATTGTCATTACTGATGGAGAAAATCATGAGGATGATCCGGTTGCTGCAGCTAAGCAGGCTGCGGAAATGGGAATCCGTGTCTTTGCGATCGGAGTCGGTTCTCCGGAAGGAAAGCCTATTCCTATGGATGGAGAACTCCTCAAGGATAAGGAAGGAAATATAGTGGTTACCAGGCTGGATGAGGCTGTGCTTCAGGAAGTTGCATCAGCAGGAAACGGAGCTTATGTCAGAGCCGGCAACAGCGAGTTCGGACTTAATCCGATTATTGATGACATTCGTAAGATGGAAGATGAGAAATATAATTCCATCGTGTTTGAAGAGTTCGACGAGCAGTTTATGTATTTCATGGCGATTGCACTTTTCTTCTTCGTCCTGGAGATGCTTATCGGTGACCGTCGCTCAAAACGCCATCTGTTCAGAAGATAATTATGAAGAATATATTATACATATTAGTGCTTCTTGCGACAGTCTCTGTAGCTGATGCTTCGGCTCAGATTGACCGTCGTGAGGTGCGTAAGGGTAACAGGCAGTTCAAGAAGGAAAACTACAGAGAGGCTGATATCGAGTATCGCAAGGCTTTGGTCAAGGATTCCCTTTCTATGGCTGCCAACTACAATCTGGCTAACAATCTGTTCCGACAGAATGATCTGGATCAGGCAACCAAGGTAATGGACAGAATCAAGGATGTTGCTCCAGCATCTGATTATGCAGCCGACTATTATTATAATGTCGGTGATGTTGCCATAGGAAAGAAGGATTGGCAGGCTGCTGTGGACGCTCTGAAGCAGTCTTTGCTGAGGAATCCTGGAGACCTGGAGGCTAAGGAGAATTATATTTATGCCAAGAAGATGCTGGAAAATCAGCAAAATCAGCAGAACCAGCAGAACCAGCAGGATCAGAACCAGAATCAGGATCAAAACCAGGATCAAAACCAGGACCAGAATCAGGACCAGAACCAGGACCAGAATCAGGATCAGGACCAGAACCAGAACAATGATAATGATCAGCAGAATGATCAGAACCAGAATCAGCAACAGCAGGGTCAGCAGCCTAAAATAACACCTCAGGCCGCCCAGCAGATGCTCCAGGCTATCCAGGCAAAGGAAAAGGAGACTCAGGAAAAGGTCAATAAGGAGAAGGCGAAGGCTTTGAACTCCAGACAGAAGGAAAAGAATTGGTAACAGGAGGAAGGATATGAGAAAACTGTTTTTGACAGTATTGCTTACAATTTCAGCTTTAGCTCTTCATGCGCAGACCAGTATACAGGTGCAGACGCACAATGTGGTTGCGGTCGATGAGCATTTCAATGTGACATTCATAATAGAAGGCGAATCCAAGGTCTCTGATTTTACATGGAGCCCAGGTGAAGATTTTCAGTTGCTGTGGGGACCTCAGCAAGGACGTTCCTCAAGCGTGCAGATAATCAACGGAAAGACTACCAAGTCTGTACAGACAACATATTCCTATCTGCTGCGTCCTCAGAAGACCGGAAAGTTTACCATACCTCAGGCTACTGCTAAGGTCAAGGATAATGTGATCGTTTCCAGACCGGTATCGATTGAGGTAGTAGCTTCTAGTTCTTCTCAGCAGGCTGCCCAGCCTCAGCAGGCTCAGCCTCAGAGACAGAGTGCAGGTGTCGCAGACAATGACATATTCCTCACTTTGAATCTCAGTCGTGCCAATGTGGTTGTGGGTGAGCCGATTGTGGCAACGATCAAACTCTGGCAGAGAGTGAACATTGCAGGTTTTGAAAGTGCAGAGTTTCCGGATTTCGATGGATTCTGGAGCCAGGAGGTAGAGGCTCCGACAAACATTGAATTCACACGTGAGACATATGATGGACAGATTTACAACTCGGCCCTTCTTCGCAAGTTCGTGCTTATTCCTCAGCAGGAAGGAACTGTTACGATCTCGCCTGCCGAACTCGTGTGTCTGGTCAACATCAGGGTGTCATCAGGTGGAAACAGCATATTCGACGGTTTCTTTGATGATTACACTACCATCAGGAAGCGTGTATCCACAAAGCCGGTGACAGTCAAGGTGTCTCCGCTTCCGGCAGGAGCTCCTGCTTCATTCGGAGGTGGTGTCGGCAAGTTCTCGATGTCTGCAAAGATAAGCAAGGATTCCCTCAAGACTCATGAGGCGGCTTCTCTGACCATCACGGTTTCCGGAACAGGCAACATCTCCCTTCTTGAGGCCCCTAAGGTGGTTCTTTCGCCGGATATGGAACTGTATGATACCAAGATATCAGAGAAGATTGACAAGGGAGGACGTAACGGAAGCAAGACATATGAATATCCTTTCATTCCACGTAGCTACGGAGACTTTACCATAGCTCCAGTGAAATACTCATATTATGATATTGATGCAGGCAGATATGTTACGATGGAGACAGATTCGCTTTCGTTCCATGTGGCTAAAGGAAAGGACTTTGATAATGCAGGAACCGTAATAAGCAGCAGCGCTCAGAAGGATGTCAGGAATCTAGGAAGTGATATCAGGTTCATCAATACAAAGGATTCCCACCTCGTCTCTAAAGGACATTTCTTCGTAGGCTCATTTGCTTTCTGGCTTATTGCCGTTCTCATTCTTCTTGCCTCGGCAATCTGCTGGATGGCCCTTCGCAAGCTTGCTGCAAGAAGGGCTGATGTTGTGGGGTCAAAGAACCGTAAGGCTACCAAGATGGCTATGAAGCGTCTGCATCTTGCAGGAACATTCCTCAAGCAGAATCTTTATACCGCTTTCTATGAGGAACTTCACAAGGCTCTTCTGGGATTCATTTCAGATAAGCTTAACTTCCCTATGGCTGAACTTTCGAAGGAGAACATTGCAGATGCCATGAGGAAGGGTAATGTCGAGGATAAGCATATCGGTGACTTTATTTCCCTTCTCGACGCATGTGAGTTTGCCAGATATTCACCATCTGCGGGTTATGATGCGATGTCTGCTCATTATAATGCGGCATTGGATGTCATATCTTCAATAGATTCCAATATGAAGACAAAGAAGAATACGAATCGTGGCGCTGTCCTGGCTTTAATTGCTCTTATGGCTTTGCCAGCCGCTGTGAATGCTCAGGCGGATTATCCTGATTCTCTGTGGAATGCTGCAAATCAGGCTTATGCTGAGGGACGATGGGATGATGCTGTCGATGGTTATGAAATGATTGCCGGTGCTTCATTGGAGTCTGCTGCCTTGTGGTGTAATCTCGGTGATGCATATTACAGGACCAATAATCTTTCAAAGGCCATCCTCTGCTATGAGAGAGCTTTGAAAGTGGATCCGTCATATGAGGATGCGCGATTCAATCTTGATTTCCTTAATGCTCAGATTCAGGACAGGATCGATCCTGTACCGGAACTCATTCTCAAGACCTGGATGAGGAAGATCAGTCATACGCTTGATTCTGATGCATGGGCTATATGTTTCCTTTTGCTTTTCGCACTGACTCTTGCAATGGTGCTTATGTTCATTCTTTCTCCAAGCCTTGCAGGAAGGCGTTTCGGATTCTTCTCAGCTGTGGTTTCGCTTCTGCTGGCGGTTGCAGCTCTGAGTTTCTCTCTATGGCAGAAGAATGAGTATATGAAGGCTGATGCTGCAATCGTCATGCGTCCTGTCTCTTCTGTGAAAAGTTCTCCTTCATATGATTCGGCCAAGGACTTGTTTGTGCTTCATGAGGGCACTAAGGTCAAGGTCATCGATAGCGTAGGTTCATGGAACAATATAGAATTGGCTGATGGCCGTCAGGGATGGATTCCGTCATCTGATATTGAGAAGATTTAATGACATTAAAATTAACCGATATGAAAAACGTATTACTGCTGTTGCTTGTCTTTATGACCGGTACGGCTTCTTTTGCTGCATCTGATACAGCAAAACTTCCTGATTGGCAGAATCCGAACGTCGTTGAACGCAATCGTATCCCGATGACCTCTACATTTGATACGGAAGGCCTGAAATTGTCGTTGAACGGAATCTGGAAATTCCAGTGGTATGAAAGCATTCCGTCGCGTTCGATGGATTTCTTTAATGTAAGCTATGATGACAGGAACTGGGATGATATGCCTGTCCCAGGAATGTGGGAACTCAACGGATATGGACATCCTGTCTATAAGAATGTAGGATGGGCATGGAGCGGCCAGTACAAGAATAATCCTCCGATTCCGGCAGACTGGCATAATTATGCAGGACAGTATCGCAGGACATTCGAGATAGGTGAAGACTGGATGGGAAAGGATATATTCCTTCATATAGGTTCCGCTACCTCTAACGTTCGCGTATGGATTAACGGAAAGGAGGTCGGTTATAGCGAAGACAGCAAGCTGGAAGCCCGTTTCGATATCACACCATATGTAAAGACAGGAACCAATCTTATAGCTCTTGAGATATTCCGCTGGTGTGACGGTACTTATCTGGAGGATCAGGATTTCTGGAGACTTACAGGACTTGCACGTGATACCTATATATTCTCAAGAGAGAAAAAACGTATTGAGGATATCCGCGTAGTTGCTTCCGCTTCAGGAAAGGCGGAGATTTATGCGGAAGTTTCAAAGGGAATTTCTTCGGTGGCTTTCTCTATCATTGATCCTGCAGGCAATGAAGTGGCCTCAGAAGTGGTAGCGGTGAAGAATTCCGATCGCTCTGATAGGGGACTTCCTTATGTCAATACTGTCCTTGAAGTAGCTTCTCCTAAACTGTGGTCAGCTGAAACTCCATGGCTTTACACTCTGAAGGTTGCTTCTTTTGACAAGCAGGGACAGACTGAAAAGACATCAATCAATATAGGCTTCCGTGACGTATGCATCAAGGATGGTCTTCTTCTTGTGAATGGCAAGCCTATCCTTATAAAGGGTGCCAACAGGCATGAGATGAATCCTTACAAGGGCTATGTGGTTTCAGAGGAAGATATGATCCGTGATATCCAGATAATGAAGCAGCTCAATATCAATGCTGTCAGAACTTGTCACTATCCTAATGATCCTCTGTGGTATGCTCTATGTGACAGATACGGCATCTATGTCGTGGATGAGGCGAACATCGAATCTCACGGAATGGGATATGAGGAAGCTTCTCTTGCACATGATCCTGATTTTGAGTATGCTCATCTTGAGAGAATGAAGAGAATGGTAAGGAGAGACTTCAACCATCCTTCTATCATTGTCTGGAGTATGGGAAATGAGGCAGGTTATGGTGAGAATTTCAGAAAGGGATATAATATGATCAAGGAGATGGATCAGTCTCGTCCTGTACAGTATGAAAGGTCCCTAGGTGGAGAAGGTACTGACATTGC
This sequence comes from Candidatus Cryptobacteroides sp., assembly GCA_045133255.1. Classification (GTDB taxonomy): domain Bacteria; phylum Bacteroidota; class Bacteroidia; order Bacteroidales; family UBA932; genus Cryptobacteroides. The sequence continues at coordinate 49,548 of JBGUTV010000001.1, read as the reverse complement.
CTGCCCTATGTATTTCCCATATGACCAATGTGAGAAATACCTGGAACGCAAGCCTGCAAAGCCGCTGATCCAGTGTGAATATGCTCATGCAATGGGTAACTCCATGGGTGGCCTCAAGGAATATTGGGATCTTATCCGTAAGTGGGAACAGTATCAGGGAGGCTTTATCTGGGATTTCGTTGATCAGGCATTGTATTGGCCTGTAGATCCGTCCAAGTATGGTACAGACCATGTATTCGTGTTCGGTGGCGATTTCAATGATTACGATCCTTCGGATAATTCATTCTGCTGCAACGGTATCATAGCTGCTGACAGATCCCTTCATCCACATGCCTATGAGGTGGCCTACCAGCACCGTTCTATACATACATCTTCTGAGAATCCTGCTTGCGGTCAGTTGAAGATATATAACGAGAATTTCTTTATTGATCTTTCGCGTTATGTGATGCAGTGGGAAATTGAGGTTGATGGCGAAACAGTTCTTTCCGGATTCATGGATGTTCCTGCCATCGAACCTCAGAAGAGTGAAGATGTTTCTCTTGGTTTCACTGAGAATGATATTCTTGAGGCTGCAGGGATTTCCGATCTTTCAGCTGCTGATGTATATCTTAACGTAAGATATATGCTTCGCAGGCCGGATGGACTTCTCGCTGCCGGAACACAGGTGGCTTATGATCAGATCTGCATCAGGGAAGCCGATCTTCCTGTATTCTCAGATGCCTCAGGTGTTCCTGAATACAGGCAGGATGGTAATTTCATTATCTTCAGCGGCAATATGACGTATCCAGGTGCAACTGGCGAGAGAATATCTCCTTGGAAAATTGTCTTCAATTCATGGAACGCTTCTCTGGTTTCATATGAGCTTGCTGGAAAGGAACTGCTTGATTCTCCTCTTGTTCCATGCTTTGGAAGAGCTGCCACAGAGAATGACAATGGTGCCGGTCAGCAGAAGAGGACTTCAATGTGGAGAGATGCATTGATGAATACTGACAGAATGGAGATTGCCAAAACTGACAGCTGCTATAGAGTGGAAATCTTCTATGATCCTATTGGCGAGGCTGCCAATGTTTCTGTCGCGTATGAGATTTATGCTGATGGTACAGTTGTAGGCTTGGAGTCTCTCAAGGATGCAGGAAAGCTTTCTGAGGCTCGGATAATGCCTAGATTCGGAATGGAGTTCGCTATGCCTGGTGAGTTCTCAAATATCGAGTATTTTGGTCTCGGCCCTCACGAGAACTACTGTGACAGATATAGTTCTGCTTTGATGGATAAGTACTCTCAGCGTGTTGAGGATCAGTACTATTACGGATATGTCCGCCCTCAGGAGTCAGGAACAAAGACACAAATCAAGTGGATGAGAGTGATGGATGATAATGGAACAGGTCTTGAGATTGCTTCCGATGTGAAATTCTCGGCCTCAGCACTTCCTTTCCATTGGAAGGAGATGGATGTGCATTATATCGGTAACAGACAGGCTCACTCTCTTGAACTGAAGACTAAGGCATGTGAGAATAAACGTTCAGAGGGACGTACCTGGGTCAATTTCGATCTCAAGCAGATGGGACTTGCCTGTGTGAACAGCTGGGGAGCATGGCCTCGTGAGGAACATCTCATCCGTCCGGCCGAATACACCTTCCGCTTTATCCTTACTCCAGTAAACAATTAAAGATTTATTAAGCAGCGCACAGCCTCCTGGAAATCCGGGAGGCTGTGCGCTCTTGCTGTTATGATGTCTGTGATTACCAACGGTTAAGCGGCATACCGGTTGTCTTCATTCGGACATCCTTGCGTACCTCTGCAAGGACGGCCTCATATGCCTCTCGACCTTCTTCTGTCTTACCTGCGATAAGGTCAAGGTTTGCAGCTGCGTTTGTAAGGACCTGGTCAATGAGGTTTACGATGAACTCCATGTCCTTCTCTACGAATCCACGAGATGTGATTGCAGGAGTTCCTACACGGATTCCTGAAGTCTGGAAAGGTGAGCGGGAATCGAACGGAACCATATTCTTGTTTACTGTGATGTCTGCCTTGACGAGTTCCTTTTCAGCAACTTTTCCGGTAAGTTCAGGGAATTTGGTGCGGAGGTCAATGAGGAGAAGATGGTTGTCAGTACCTCCTGACACAATCTTGTATCCTCTTGAAGAGAACGCTTCCGCCATCGCAGATGCATTGGCAATCACCTGCTTCTGGTAGTCTTTGTATTCAGGCTGGAGTGCTTCGTAGAAAGAAACTGCCTTTGCTGCGATGCAGTGCTCGAGCGGACCTCCCTGAACGCCAGGGAATACGCTTGAGTTGAGAATCTGGGACATCTTCTTTATCACGCCCTTCGGAGTTGTGAGTCCCCAAGGATTGTCGAAGTCCTTGCCCATAAGGATAATACCTCCGCGTGGGCCGCGAAGAGTCTTATGAGTAGTGGATGTGACAATGTGGGCATATCTTACAGGGTTGCTGAGCAAGCCTGCAGCGATGAGTCCTGCAGTGTGTGCCATGTCCACCATAAACAGGGCTCCTACCTTGTCTGCGATCTCACGCATTCTTGCGTAGTCCCATTCTCTTGAATAAGCCGATGCACCTCCGATGATGAGTTTCGGCTTGAATTCAAGTGCCCTTTGTTCCATCTGGTCGTAGTCAATCATTCCTGTCTGCTCGTTCAGACCGTATGCTACTGCATTATAGAGAATGCCGGACATGTTTACCGGTGAACCATGAGTAAGGTGCCCACCATGTGCCAGATCAAGTCCCATGAATGTATCTCCCGGCTTAAGACATGCCATGAGTACAGCCATATTTGCCTGGGCACCTGAGTGTGGCTGTACGTTTGCATACTCAGCTTCGAAGAGCTCGCAGAGACGGTCGATGGCTACCTGCTCAATCTGGTCAACCACCTCACAACCACCATAGTATCTTGCTCCAGGGTATCCTTCTGCATATTTGTTTGTGCAGATTGATCCAAGTGCCTCAAGCACTTGTTCGCTTACATAGTTCTCCGATGCAATCAACTCGATTCCTGCTGTCTGTCTGTCCTCTTCCTTTCTGATCAGATTGAATATTTGAAGGTCCTGTTTCATTTCTCTTAGTTTAGAATAAGGTGCAAAAATACTCAATTTTTTCTTTTTTAAGAAATGCGTTACCTTTGTACCTGTAAAATTTTTCATATGCATAACAGAAAGCTCCTGAATATAGAATTGGGCCGTGTGTCGGCTGAGGAATACAAGGAACTTCCGGAATCCGGAATCGTCCTTGTGCTTGACAATATCCGCAGTGCACATAATGTGGGTTCGGCATTCAGGACGGCAGACTCTTTTAAGATTGATAAGGTATGGCTCTGTGGTATCTGTGCGGTTCCGCCTTCTGCGGAAATACACAAATCTGCTCTTGGTGCAGAAGATAGTGTGGATTGGGAGCACGTGGATGATACGATGGCAGCAATCCGTCGTCTGAAGGAGGACGGATATACTATAGTGAGTGCAGAGCAGACAATGGAGTCCGTAATGCTGGATACATTCGTTCCGGAAAAGGGACGTAGATATGCTGTCGTATTCGGAAACGAAGTGGCAGGTGTCTCTCAGGAAGTCGTGGATGCATCGGACTTTGCCCTTGAAATCCCGCAGTACGGAACAAAGCATTCACTGAATGTCTCAGTGAGCATGGGAGTGGTCCTCTGGCATTTCAGATTGCACCTATAGCAGCTTGAGCAGTTCGCTCATCAGATAACCAAGATAGTTTCCTACGGCGTAGCCGATGATTCCGAGCGTAAGTCCAGTGACAAGTACGCTCTTGTTCTTCATAGCCGCAACCATCATTGGTACGAACGGCGGTGAGTTGATGAAGGTTACTGATGCTATGATCATGGTGTCAGCATCAATCTTGAAGATTCTTGCAAGGATTGCCTGTATCGCCAGCGACCCGAATACCGCAAAAAGAAGATATCCCATCAGGTTCAGGCCTCCTGCGAGGTCAAGACTGGTCAGATCAGCCATGGATGCCACTACTATACAGAATATATAGATGAAGTACATTCCCAGATCATAGCTGTGTTTCAGATTGTGCACAGGACGAATGAACGAGCATCCGATTCCGAGTGTCGTGAGCATGAGGATGAACACCACCATAAATGCACTTTCAGGGAAGATCAGTGCGGTGCCCCCAGAGATGGCACATATCAATATTGTGATTCCCAACACTTTGCCTACATTCTTCATTCCGTCTCTTGTGAACATCTGTCTGTAGTTGCCTTCGCTTTCCTGGGGCATTTCCATCTTCTGTCCATCGGTGTTTTCCACAACATTGGAATTGAACGGGAGGAATTTTCTGAACAGCTTTATTCCTATGGTAAGAAGGAATGTGAGGTAGAGGAAACTCACAAGCATGTCGTATGAGTTCAGGAGGATATATGTTTCGTTCTTTACACCTAGCATTGTCTTGAGTGCTGCCAGATTAATGGTGCCTCCGGTATAGACTCCTGTCAGCATTCCGCCTATCTTTGTGCCTTCCTCAATGTTCTTTCCGAAGATAAGGTATCCGGCGATGACAGCAATCGCCACTGCTGCCGTGCCTGTAAGAAGGGCTTTCAGCTGCTGCTTTGTCTCCCTGAATCTGAATGTGCACCCGAAAAGCATCATAGGGATGGCTAGGGGAACCATTGCACTTGAAAGGACATCCTGTATGGTGCCCATTCCTTCAGGACGGATGCCGGCATTGCCTATTATTACTCCAATAATGTATAAAAGCAGGACAGGACCGATCTTGCCTAAAAAAGTGACCTTTTTACAGAGCCATAGGACTCCTGCGGGTGCTGTGCAGAACACCAGACAAAGAATGATGCAGCTTAAGATGTTCATATTGCTAGGTTTTAGTATCGCAAACCTACAAAATTTATTTAACTTTGTCAATCTACTAAAACAACAGCTTATATGAGAAGAATTATGATGTCTTTAGCGATTGCCGGGGTACTTGCTTCATCCTGTGCCCAGAAGAATGATGTCGCTCTTATTCCTGTGGAAGATTTTACGATGGAGCATGAAGGAAAGCAGGTGTCCCTTTATACATTGAAGAATGGTGACCTCATGATGCAGGTTACAAATTTCGGCGCCCGTGTCGTGACATTGTGGGCTCCGGACAAGAATGGTAATATGGAGGATATTGTGCTTGGTTACAATAATATAGAGAAGTATGTGAATAATCCGGGAGAGCGTTTCCTTGGTGCTGTGGTCGGTCCATATGCCAATCGAATTGCAGGCGGTACCTATACCATTGGTGATGAAACGTACAATTTCCCTCAGAACAATAACGGTCAGACCCTGCATGGCGGACTTAAAGGCCTTGATATGGTGGTCTGGGATGTGGACAGTGTTTCGGAGAATGCCATTGTATTATCATATGTTCGTCCGGACGGTCAGGATGGCATGCCTGGCAATCTCAAGATTGTAATGACATATACCCTTACACCAGACAATGAATTCAAGGTGGATTATGTTGCTCATACGGATAAGGCTACGCATGTCAACATATCTCACCATTCATTCTTCAACCTTAAAGGTGAAGGTAATGGCACAATCAATGATCATGTGCTTTATATCAACGCATCAAAGACAACACCGGTTGACGAGGTGCTGATTCCGACAGGAGAAATTGCAGATGTGACAGGCACTCCATTTGATTTCCGTCAGCCTAAGGCTATCGGCCAGGATGTCGACGTTGAGAATGAACAGCTGAAGAATGGCGCCGGGTATGACCATAATTGGGTTCTGGACAGAAAGTCTGACAAGGAAGTGGAACTTGCGGCATCTGTATATGAACCGGCATCAGGAAGATATATGGAGGTGTGGACAGATCAGCCTGCGCTACAGTTCTATGGCGGAAACTTCTTTGATGGCAGCACAACTGGAAAATATGGAAAGGCGCTCGCATACCGTGAGTCAATTGCTCTGGAGACCCAGAAATATCCGGACACTCCTAACCATCCTCATTTCCCGTCGACACTGCTTGAGCCGGGCGAAGAATATACCCACACCTGTATTTACAGATTTGCGGTAAAATAGCCTGGATCCGGAGATATGACAAAATGTCAGTCATTTATGGCTGGCATTCTCTTTGTTTTTAAGGTTGCCGTCCAACCGTGCAATATCTCATCGGGAATAGACAGAAATTAATAATTAAAAACAATATATTATGATCAGACCATTAGCAGATAGAGTAGTAATCGAGCCGAAGGCTGCCGAAACTCAGACAGCATCAGGACTTTATATTCCTGACACAGCAAAGGAAAAGCCTCAGCAGGGTACTGTAGTGGCGGCAGGTCCTGGAAAGAAGGATGAGCCTATGGAAGTAAAGGTAGGTGATGTAGTCATCTACGGCAAGTATGCAGGTACAGAGGTTTCTGTGGAAGGCAAGGATTACCTCATCATGAAACAGTCAGACATTTTAGCAATTCTCTAATTATGGCAAAGGAAATTAAATTCAATATGGATGCCCGTGCCCAGATGAAGGAAGGTGCGGACGCACTTGCAGATGCAGTAAAGGTGACGCTCGGTCCTAAAGGACGTAATGTGGTGATTGAGAAGAAGTTCGGTGCTCCACATGTGACCAAGGACGGTGTTACTGTGGCAAAGGAAATCGAACTTGAGGACCGTTTTGCAAATATGGGTGCCCAGATGGTAAAGGAAGTGGCATCGAAGACAAATGATCAGGCAGGTGACGGTACTACTACAGCTACTGTTCTTGCACAGGCAATCATTAATGTCGGTCTCAAGAATGTGACGGCAGGTGCAAATCCGATGGACCTCAAGAGGGGAATCGACAAGGCTGTCGAGGCAGTTGTAGCCAGTCTTCGTGAGCAGAGCCAGGAAGTCGGCGAGGATTATGCCAAGATCGAGCAGGTGGGAACTATTTCCGCTAACAATGACAACTATATCGGAAAACTCATCGCTGACGCTATGTCTAAGGTGAAGAAGGACGGTGTCATCACAGTTGAGGAGGCAAAGGGTACTGAGACAGAGGTGAAGGTTGTTGAAGGAATGCAGTTTGACAGAGGATACATCTCTCCATATTTCATGACAAACGGAGACAAGATGGAAGCTGTTCTTGATACACCATATGTTCTCCTTACAGACAAGAAGATTTCAGCAATGAAGGATCTTCTTCCTGTTCTTGAACCTATCGCGCGTGAAGGCAAGGCTCTTCTGATCATTGCTGAGGACGTTGAGGGAGAGGCGCTTACTACTCTTGTTCTCAATAAGCTTCGCGGTACACTTAAGATTGCTGCCGTGAAAGCTCCAGGCTTTGGCGACCGTCGAAAGGAAATGCTTCAGGATATCGCAGTCCTTACAGGAGGTGCAGTCATTTCGGAAGAAAGAGGATTCTATCTTGAGAATACCACTCTCGATATGCTCGGAAGGGCAGAGAAGGTGGTTGTGACAAAAGACAATACTACAGTTGTCAATGGTGCCGGTCTTCCTGGAGCTATTCGGGAACGTGCAGATCTTATCCGCAAGCAGATCGAGACCACAAATTCAGACTATGACCGCGAGAAACTTCAGGAGCGCCTTGGCAAACTCGCTGGCGGAGTGGCTGTCCTCTATGTGGGTGCGGCAACTGAGGTTGAGATGAAAGAGAAGAAAGATCGCGTTGAAGATGCTCTCAGCGCAACCCGTGCAGCGGTTGAGGAAGGTATCGTGCCAGGTGGTGGCGTAGCATACATCCGTGCTTCAGAGGCCCTTAAGTCACTTAAGGGCGACAATGAAGACGAGACAACCGGTATCCATATCGTGGCACGTGCCATCGAGGAGCCTCTTCGACAGATTGCTGCAAATGCAGGTGTTGAAGGAAGCGTCATCATCAATAAGATTCGCGAGGGCAAGGGTGACTTCGGTTACAATGCGCGTACAGACGAATATGTGAATATGTTCGAGGCCGGCGTGATCGACCCTACAAAGGTGTCTCGCGTAGCTCTTGAGAATGCAGCTTCTGTAGCAGGAATGTTCCTTACAACAGAGTGCGCAATCGCCGATATTCCTGAACCTGCAGCAGCTCCGGCAATGCCTGCAGGCGGAATGGGTGGCATGATGTAAAATTTTCAAAAAAAATTGAAAATATATGCAACGAAACCAAAGTACCTTGCATCTATAGAGCAGGTTTAGGTTTTAGTACACGTTTAGGAGTCGTAATGCAGTGATTGCAGCGGCTCCTTTTCTTTTTTGCATGCATGCAGTGGGTTTTGCCCACCTAGTGCAAAAACATATGGAAAATGCTCGCGGTCCCCCTCTTTTTCAGGGGACCGCGAGCATTTTTACTGCAAAACTGCGCTAGGTCTCGTTAGAAGTGGTATCCGAAGCGAATCGATACATATGCCTGTCCCGGGGTTGTTCTTTCACCTTCGGTTTCGCGTGAGTATGAGTCTTTGCTTGTATTCCAATAAGGCTTGACGTCCTCGGACTTTACGGTCTTCTGATTATATTTTGCAAGTCCATCCACACTCAGAGCGACAGAATATTTCTCGTCTAGAATTGCTCCCAATGCTATTCTCCATGAGAATGCTACTGTAGGCTTATACTTTGTTATCTCGTAGCGATGTCTTGTTCCCGACTCATGCGATACTACCGGGCGACCATGAGAGTTAGTTGATTCATGTCTGACAGATTCTGACTTCTCTCCCTTGTATACCTGTTTTGATGTGAAAACCGGGGCAAAACCTATTCCTGCTTCAGCCCATGGTGCAATTCTGCCGAATGAATAGTGGTAGTTTGCTCCAAAATTTATTGGGACAGCGAAATTGACAGGTTCGCGATGTCTTGTCTTAGCGTCAGCGTCGTCATAATTGAAAGTCTCCTTCCAAAAATTAAATGCCTTATCGGTGGCATTACGTAAATCCTTGTCCGCTCCATATAATGTGAAGTCAACTGAACCGATGACTCCTAATCCTGCAACAGGTAGGTCATACTGATACTTGTAACCTAATACCGGTCCTGCTGAAGATGCTTTTCTTGGCATTGCTATACCGACATAAACAGATGAACCTGAGACTTGAGCAACCGCACTTGCTGTAATCAACAAGAATGCTGCTATGATAAATGATCTTTTCATAAATGAAATATGTGTTGAGATTATAAATTCAGGATAGGAATAACAAATTTATGATATTTTTATTAAAACGAGTATATTTATGGCACTTAAAGTTATTAAAATTCAATCATATGGATAGAAGATCATTTCTTAAAGTCTCTGCTGCATCTCTTGCTGCCGCAGGCGTTGAATCTGCTGCCGTCAATGTTTTTGCGAAGTCTCCGGAATCGGTTACGGAAGATATGAGGGTTATTTTTCTGGGAACAGGAGCAGCAGACTGGAAGGGGAGGGATAGCCGGGGAGAACTTCGCCGATTATCCAGCATATTGGTGGATCGCAAAGTCTTTGTGGACCTGACTGCAGGAAACATCGAAATGATACCTCCTGGAATCAAGCCTGATGTGATATTCTATACACATTCTCACGGAGATCACTACGATCCGTTCACGGCTCTTAAAGCCGGTGTCAGAAAAGTGTATCTGAGCAACACCTGGTTTGATGTGGCACAGCGTGACTTCAAGGCTGCATCTAAAGAACTAGGCTTGGCTATGCCTGAGATTGTACCGGTTTTCATAGGGCAGCCATTGCAGGTCGCTGGTCTGAAAGTTACGCCATTGCCTGCAGATCATGCTACTTCCAATATGTTCGAACAGGCTCTTATCTATCTGATTGAGAAGAATGGCGCAAGGGTTCTGTATGCGACCGATACGGCCGGCATATCTGCTGTAGCTGCAAGACTAGCTGGAATCGATGCGCACGTTCCGTCAGGAAAACCGATAACAGGTCTGATAATGGAAGCGACGATGGGACTTGAGCACCATGTGGATTTCCGTATATACACACATTCCAGTGTCGGCGATGTGGAAAGGACTGTAAAGGTTCTTCAAAAGACCGGACGTTATGTACCGCAGGACGGACAGCCTGTCTATCTGACCCATCTTGCCAGAACCCTGAACGGAACGCAGTCCGAACTGGATGCAGCCCTTCCTGCTCCATTGTGCGCAGCATATGATGGCCTCGAGGTCATATTTAAATCGCCGAAGCGGTAATTCGGATGTAGATGGTTTTTATTTACCTGTTTGATAGATATGCTGATATTGTAAAAAAAGCACTTGCGAATTTCTTCGTAAGTGCTTGATTTTGAGTGGCTCCCGAACTTGGACTTGAACCAAGGACCCTCTGATTAACAGTCAGATGCTCTAACCAACTGAGCTATTCGGGAATTTATGTTTTTTGAAAAAGGATGACTTTCAGCCATCCTCTTGCTCCCGAACTTGGACTTGAACCAAGGACCCTCTGATTAACAGTCAGATGCTCTAACCAACTGAGCTATTCGGGAATTTAGGTGCCTCAAATGGCGCTTTTGTCATTTGGGATTGCAAAGGTATGCAAATTTTCTTTACATCCAAACTTTTTCGTGAACTTTTTTGAAAAAATAGTATCTTTGCGAAGTCTAATAGGAGTAAACGGCATTTTGCCTAAAAATCAGGTTTTATGGATATCGATCTTTTCTCAAAAATGATCAAGGAACTTATTCTTGATAATGACAGGGTAGTCCTTCCTGGGCTAGGATGTTTTGTCGCTGAAATGGTTCCTGCTGCCTTTTCTGATAAGGGATATACCATAAACCCTCCATATCGCCGTCTTTATTTCAGATCAAAGCCTGATACTGATGACGGTCTGGTTAATTTCTATGCTGAATCAAATGGTCTTGAGCAGGATGTTGCCTGCAGGATTCTTGGTGATTTCATCGCAGAACTCAGAACAATAATCTTTACGAAGAAACTTGTTGTTCTTCCGGGACTTGGACGTCTCAGGGCTACTAAGGAAAACAATATATTCTTCATTGCCGACGAGGATCTTGATATTTATCCGGCCGGATTTGGTCTTGAGCCGATTTCTCTCAAGACACATCAGGAGACTCAGCAGGAGGTGAGTGCAGCCGTTGTCGGTCTTCGTTCAATTCTTGATGAGGAGCCGGTCGCAGTACCTGTTCCTGAACCAGTGCAGGCTACCGTAGAACCGGAGCCGACACCAGAACCTCAGCAGGACTCAGAACCTGTTCAGGAGGAGCTTCCGGAAACATTGCCGGAAGTTGAGCCTGAGCAGCCGGTGGAAACAGTTCATGAAGAAACCCAGGAGTCACCTGCTGAAACTGTGGAGGAATCACTGACAGAACCTGTGCAGGAGACTTTCGAGCCTGTGCAGGAGCAGGAACCTGTAATCGAACCAGAGCCAGAACACATAGAGGAGCCAGAATTGATGGAGGAGCCTGAGCAGCAGGAGGCACAGATGCTGGAGTTTGCGCCGGAGTATGATTATGTCGAAAGGCCAGGATTTCTTCGGAAATGTATGATTGCTGCAGGGATTCTGTTGGCCGTCTCAATAGTATTGTTGATTCTATTTGTTGTCCTCTCCCGATTAGTACCGGGCTTATTTGACAGCATTCTCTATACGTCTGACGAGTTGGATATCATCAATCGTGTACTATGAACAAATTTATCCAGAAACATGTAATACCTTGTTATCAGACTGATGCAAACTGGAGATTGAAGCCGGCGTCTTTCATGGATCTTGCCCAGGAGGCAGCCAACAGCCATGCTGCAATCCTTGGATTCGGTTATGATGATCTGATTCAGTCCAGGACAGCGTGGATATTGTCAAGGGTCAACATCCATTTCATCAAGGCTCCGTTATGGAGAGATGAAGTAACTCTGATAACATGGCATAAGGGCCTGGAGCGTCTGTTCTTTCTCAGGGACTTCATCCTTACTGACAAAGACGGCAATGAATGTGTTAAGGCTACATCATCGTGGCTTGTCCTTAACCTTGACACCAGAAGGCTTGTCCGCGACCCTCATCTGATGGACGAAGGCACAACCTGCAGTGACAATGTTCTCGAAGCACCTGCAGCTAAAGTCCAGATGCCTAAAGACAAAGAGGCGACGTTAGTGATGGAGCACACGGTAACATACTCTGATGTCGATCTGCTTGGTCACACTAACAATGCCATGTATATGCATTGGGCAATGGATGCGCTCGATTACTCGCTTGCATCTGCCAGACCGGTAAAGGAACTTACTATAAATTTCAATCATGAGACAAAGGCCGGTGAGATCGTGAAGATCTATAGAGTCGAGGTTGAGATGGAAGACGGCCTTCATGTCTTTGTGGAGGGAAAAGTTGAAAATGTTTCATCATTCTGCGTAGAATTCATATTCTGATGATAGACCTTGTATATCCATATGATATAGCCCCCATTGTTCCGACTCCTACTGCAGAGACCTCGATGCAGCAGAGTTCTGTGAGTGAGTGGTTTCCGATAGTTGAGCCTACAGGAATCGTGACAGGACGTTCTACGCGTCAGTATTGCCATGGAGGCAGCAAGCCACTGCATCCAGTCATCCATATTCATATAATCGATCGTTACGGGCGCATCTATCTTCAGAAAAGATCTATGAAGAAAGATATTCAACCCGGCAAGTGGGATACTGCAGTCGGTGGGCATGTGTCCTATGGCGAGACTCTTCTGGAGGCTGTTTTCCGGGAGGCGTCAGAAGAGTTGGGACTTACTGCATTCAATCCTGTCTTCCTTACCTCTTACGTCTTTGAGTCAGCTGTGGAGCGCGAACTTGTCAATGTCTTTGCGGCAGTAGGCAGCTTCGACCTCAGGCCTGACCTGGACGAGGTTGATGAAGGCCGTTGGTGGCCTGTTGAGGAAGTCAATGAAAATTCCGGCAAAGGCATCTTTACTCCAAATTTCGAAAGTGAGTTCAAGGCGATAGAAAAGAATCTGTTGGCCCTTCTCTAAGGTCCTTCCTTCTTTGAATAATTCTGCAGATTGATTATATTTGTCTTTGATATGCCAAAGCAAATGTAATTATGTCAAGCATCGAATGTTTTGTTCCGTCAATGTCCGGAGAGGACATATCGGTAACCGTAGAATCCTTCAGCAGAAGTGATTCGTTTTCAGGCGTTACAATCCTTTCTGGTGTTTCATTGAAATCAACTGAAACTCTCAGATCCATTGCCGAAGCCGTCTCGCAGAAATTCCTTCTGATATACACTAAGGAACATCCTCTTGAGATGGGTCTGTTCGCATTGGACCGTATCCTTTCCATTGCTGAGGATACAAAGGCCGATATGCTTTATGCGGATCATTATCAGCTTGTTGCAGGCCCTGATGTCACTCCGGTCAGAAAGAAGCATCCTCTGATTGAATGTCAGCCGGGAGCTCTCAGAGATGACTTTGATTTCGGAAGTGTGCTTGTGTTCAGGGCTTCTTCTTTCAAAAGGGCTGTCAGAGCAATGGCAGAGGATTATCGTTGGGGTGCATTATACGATCTTCGCCTCAGGATGAAGAAGATCGTGCATGTCAATGAATATCTCTACACTGAAATTGAGACTGATAATAGAAAGTCCGGTGAAAAGCAGTTCGATTATGTCGATCCGAAGAACAGGGAGGTGCAGATTGAAATGGAACAGGTGTGCACTGAGCATCTCAAGAGGATCGGGGCTTGGCTGCCTCCGGTGTTCAAGGAGATTTCTCTTGGTCGGAATGAGGGCGAGGCCGGGTTTCCTGTTGTCGCGTCAGTGATCATACCTGTATTCAATAGAGTCAGGACTGTGAAGGATGCGGTCGAAAGCGCTTTGGCTCAGGATTGTGATTTTCCTTTCAATATCATTGTCGTAGACAATCATTCCACTGATGGTACGACAGAACTTCTTGCAGAGATGGCGGCTGGAGACAGTCGCGTAGTTCACATCATCCCGGCTAAGTATGATCTTGGAATCGGAGGATGCTGGAATCTTGCCGTCCATAGTGAACAATGCGGAGAATTTGCCGTGCAGCTTGACAGCGACGATGTCTATAGTGGTCCGGATACATTGACTAAGATTGTCAATGCATTCCGTGAGCAGAAATGTGCAATGGTAGTGGGAACATATCAGATGACCGATTTCAATATGAACCCTATTCCTCCGGGAATCATAGACCATAGAGAGTGGACAGAAGAAAATGGCAGGAACAATGCACTGAGAATCAATGGTCTGGGCGCGCCGAGGGCATTCTGGACGCCGTTGCTTCGTAAACTCAATCTGCCGAACACAAGCTATGGTGAAGACTATGCAATGGGACTTCGCATCTGTCGTGAATACAAGATCGGAAGGATTTACGACGTTCTTTACTGCTGTCGCAGATGGGATGGAAACTCCGATGCGGCACTCGACATAGAAAGAGTCAATGCAAACAACCTCTATAAAGACAGGATCCGTACCTGGGAGTTGATGGCTCGAATTTCATCTCAAGCAAAGACGAGATAGTTAGAACACTTCATGAGACAAGACAGAATACATAAATTTGTTGGGGACCAGCTGTCGCAGTGGCCGCTTGCCTGCGGTAATTTTCGTGCCCTTAAAGACGTGAAGGTCAGGGAAGTGGAAGTAGGTGGCCTTACAGTCAAGCTTCAGTTCAATCCTGCCAGAATGATTTCTTCCGCAGCCAAGCTCAGCAAGGAAGATCTTGCGAAGCGCAGATGTTTCCTTTGCAGGGAGAATCGTCCGCCTGAGCAGATAATGCTCAGATTCGAAGGCCGCAAAGGTAAGAAATATGATATTCTTGTAAATCCATATCCGATATTTCCGGATCACCTGGTGATTGCCAAGTCCAGACATACAGATCAGTCAATCTGGCATAGATATATAGATATGCTGGATCTTGCAAGAAAATACTCCGGATATACATTCTTCTACAATGGTCCCAAGAGCGGTGCTTCTGCCCCCGACCATCATCATTTTCAGGGTGCACCGAAAGGTCTGATGCCATTGGAAAATGACATTAATGCATGCATAAGCCAGGATGCTGCTGCACTTGAATACCTTACATCTGTTCAGGATGCAAGGCTGTACCACTACAAAAGATTCGCGACCGGAGTGTTTGTCCTTAGGGCCGAGACTGCGAAGTCTGCAGCCAAGCTGTTCTACAGACTGCTGGACTGCGCAGACGTGCCGGAAGGAGAGCCGGAGCCGCTTTTCAATCTCTTCAGCTGGTGGGCAGACGGTGAATTCCGCTCAATCATAATCTTCAGACGCTCCCATCGTTCACATCACTATTTCTCAGAAGGCCCGGATCATCTCACCATGAGTCCCGGATGTGCTGACATGGGAGGAGTATTCATAGTCCCTGTTCCCGAGGAATATGACAAGCTTACATCCGAACTTCTGTCAGAGATGGTGGAGGAAGTGACTATATCCAGGTCTGATGAGAAAAAGATGCTGGATAGGCTGACACGAGGTCAGAAAGTGATCAATGTAGGTATAATGTCAGCAGAGGAACTGACATTCGAGATACTTTCTGATGGCGCAGGTGTGCGCAAGGCTGTCATGCGTGAGGGAAAGATAGAATATGACGGAGCTCTATATGACGAACTCTATTTCGGATCCCCAACACTTTCAACGATGTTTGCGGAACCGTCTTTCATCATGCACGACGTAACCATAGGGGTGAACTTCCATTGGGAAAGGCGGGAGGTGCAGAAATTCGCCGGAGCGTTGAAGATAATGGTATCCAAAGGTAAACTTGTGGCTATCAATGTCATAGGGGTTGAAGACTATCTTCTCAGTGTCATATCTTCAGAAATGAGTGCATCTGCCGACGAGGAGTTTCTCAAGGCCCACGCGGTAATATCCCGTTCTTGGGTCATGGCTCAGCTCTCTTCTGCCAAGGATGTCCGTAAGGCGGATATTCCTGAAGGAATAGTCAGCACTCCGGCCCTGGTTTCGCATCTTGACGGAATGCTGCACAAGCAGGAGGCGGAAAGTTCAGAAAATGTCGTGGAGTATGTGAAATGGTATGATAAGGATGATCACGACCTGTTCGATGTGTGTGCTGATGACCATTGCCAAAGATATCAGGGCTTGACCAGAGCAGTCGGCAGCAAGGTCAGGAAAATAATCGATGCCACCTGGGGTGAAGTCCTCAAGCATGATGGCCGATTATGTGATGCGCGTTTCTCGAAGTGCTGTGGCGGAAGGATGGAGCAGTTCTCAGTATGTTGGGAGGATAAGGATTATGACTATCTCCAGCCATTGCCGGATACTCCAGACTGTAAGGAAGGACTCAAGGCATTCTGTGATACATCCGACAAGGAAATACTTGCCAAGGTACTGAACAATTATGACCAGGAGACAACGGATTTCTACAGATGGAAAGAGACGTATGATAGAGAAGTTCTTTCTTCCCTGATTGCAGAGCGCAGCGGGGTTGATATCGGCATGCTCAAGGCTCTGGAGCCTATGGAGAGAGGGCGTTCAGGAAGGATATTCAAGTTGAAGATAGTCGGCTCCGAGCGTACACTGATCGTGGGAAAGGAATTGGAAATCAGGCGTATACTCTCAAAGTCGCATCTCAAGAGTTCTGCATTTGAGGTGGAATACCTCGCGTCAGACGGAACCAATACGTCTGAAGATTGGTCGCGAATCGTTCTTCACGGATCCGGTTGGGGACATGGAGCAGGACTATGTCAGATAGGAGCTGCTGTAATGGCGACCGAAGGGTATGATTACAGGCAGATTCTCGGACATTATTATCCGGATGCAGCAGTTGAAAAGGAATAGAAGATGAAAAAGAATCAAAACATAAATCCATGGGGATGGATTCCTACCCTGTACTTTGCGGAAGGAATCCCTTATTTCATAGTGAACACTATATCGGTTATAATGTTCACTAATATGGGAATGTCGAAAGGTGATATGGCGATGTACACGTCCCTTCTGTATCTTCCGTGGGTCATCAAGCCCCTTTGGAGTCCGTTTGTTGACATCATCAGGACAAAACGCTGGTGGGTTACGGCTATGCAGATTATAATGTCAGCAGCATTTGCCATGACAGCACTCTCGCTGCCTCACCCTTCTCCAGAAATAATAGCCTCCGGAAATACTCCAGTGTCGCTTTTCTCGTTGACTCTGGTGATATTCTGGATTACTGCGTTTGCTTCGGCCACTCATGATATTGCTGCCGACGGTTTCTATATGCTTGCTCTTGATTCAGGCACCCAGTCGCTCTTTGTCGGCATCAGAAGTACATTCTACCGTCTGTCGTCAATCTTCGGCCAAGGTGTTCTTGTGGTAGTTGCCGGCATTCTGGAGCAGAGATTGGGAGATGTTCCGAAGGCGTGGTCTCTCACTCTTCTGATAGGATCGGCACTTTTTGCAGTTCTTACATTGTGGCATATATTCCGCCTTCCCTCTCCAACATCCGATTCTTTGCGCAGCGCATCCGGACCTAAAGAGATAATCAAGGACTTTGGACGTACATTCGTTACATTCTTCAGTAAGAAAGGTATATGGATAGCAATGCTGTTCATGCTTCTATACCGTCTTCCGGAGGCCTTTCTTGTAAAGATGATGAATCCGTTCCTGCTCGATTCCCTTGACAATGGTGGTCTTGGCCTTACGACTCAATCTGTGGGCCTTGTCTATGGTACGATAGGCATTGCAGCGCTGACTGTCGGTGGCATACTCGGAGGCATTGCTGCTGCAAAATGGGGACTGAAGAAGTCTTTATGGCCTATGGCCATGGCCTTGACTCTTCCTTGTCTTTCATTCGTCTTCCTTAGTCTCTGGCAGCCTGAAAGTCTCTGGATCATAGGTTCTTGTGTGGCTCTGGATCAGTTCGGCTATGGATTTGGCTTTACAGCCTATATGCTATACCTGATCTATTTTTCGGAAGGAGAATTCAAAACGGCACATTATTCGCTGTGCACTGCATTCATGGCCTTGAGCATGATGTTGCCCGGAATGGTGGCAGGATATGTTCAGGAATGGCTTGGATACACATTATTCTTCGGTTTCGTAATGTTCTGCTGTCTTGTCACAGTAGCGGTTACAATGATGGTGAAGGTGGATCCTCAGTATGGTAAAAAACAATAGAATTATGAAAAAGACGTTTATGGCGCTTGCAGGAGCTGCTGCACTCTTATCGTGCGGTCCTAAGTATGTTGCACCGGTTTCAGAACCTGGTTCGGAAATAGATTATTCAATGTCATTCATCAGAAGCGTTGTCGCTGTTGAAGACAAGGATGCTAATCTGGCGGTTTCCCCATACAGCGCAGGTGTCGCACTCTCGATGTTGGCAGAAGGTGCCGAAGGACAGACAAAAGCCGAGTTTAACAAAGCTCTCAATGACTGCCTGTTCAAGTCTGAAGACCTCGGTGGCAATGACAAGATTACAGTCAATTCTGTCAATTCATTGTGGGTTGATGACAATTTCAGTGTAAGAAACCGTTATGTGAGTCTTATGCAGAAGGATTTTGATGCATTGGTTACAACTCTATCCTTCAGTGATCCGGCAACTGTGAAGGCCATCAACAACTGGTGTTCGGAGCACACCAATGGTAAAATTACAGAAATCATTGATGAACTTAGCCCGAATGATGTGATGGTTCTTGTGAACGCCTTGTATTTCAAGGCCCCTTGGCTCAATCCTTTCGATGAACATATGACTTCGTCTGCAAAATTCCACGGCTCAAAGTCTGTTTCGGATGTGGATATGATGGCGCGTAAGGCATATATGAATTATGCTGAATACAACGGATGCCAGCTGGTGGAACTCCCTTACGAAGGCGGACGCTACGCGATGTATGTGCTTCTTCCACCTGAGGATATGGATATAAATGAATTGATCGGCTACCTTTCTCAGGAGAGCTACGATGCTGCAATGAATTCTCTGCAGTCTAAGGAAGTCCTGTTGAAGATGCCTAAGGTAAAGGTTGAAACATCCTTGCTCCTTAACCAATCGCTTCAGCATATGGGAATCAGGACCGCTTTCACTGGAGCGGCAGATTTCAAGGGTATATCTGAAATGGGACCTCTTTCTTTAGGTCTTGTAAAACAGAAATGCTATGTGGAGATTTCTGAGAAGGGAACAGAGGCGGCTGCAGTGACCAGCGCGCAGATACGGATGACTGCTCTAAGACCTTCACAGTATGTGAGAATGACAGTGGACAGACCATATCTGTTCTTCGTGACCGATAAACAGGAGTCGAACATCCTCTTTGCCGGAAGAATAATGAATCTCTAACCCCAGATTCTTACCTATGAAAAAACACATTTTATTAATACTTGCAGTTCTTCTTTCTTTCGCCTCTGCAGCCCGGAATCAGGCTGACACAATCTCACGTGCAGTTGTGAAACCAGGTGTTGAAGTGTTGAGAGAAAGAGGCTTCTCAGGCCTGGAAGGCCGTCGTGTCGGCCTTGTGACCAATCCGAGTGGTGTGGACAGGTATCTCAAATCCACAATCGACATTCTTTTCGAGGCTCCGGAAGTGAATCTTGTAGCTCTCTACGGCCCGGAGCATGGAGTGCGTGGAGATGTATATGCCGGAGACAAGATTGCAGACTCCCGTGATGAGGCGACCGGTCTGCCGGTATACTCGCTTTATGGTTCTACACGAAAGCCTACTCCAGAAATGCTGGAAGGTATAGATGTGATGGTATATGACATTCAGGATGTTGGGGCACGCTCATATACATTCATCAGCACATTGGGTCTTGTGATGGAGGCCTGTGCTGCAAAGGATATTGAGGTTATGGTTCTTGACCGTCCGAATCCTCTGGGAGGCAATAAGATTGAGGGATGCTATGTTGAGCAGCCATTTAACTCATTCGTCAGCCAGTATCGCATCCCGTATGTATATGGACTCACGGTAGGTGAGCTTGCAGTCTTGATAAATGAGGAAGGCTTGAATAGAGGACAGAAAGGCGATCAGGAGCCTGTGAAATGCAGACTTACTGTTGTCCCTATGGAAGGATGGACGAGAGATATGCTTTATGAGGATACAGGACTCCCTTGGGTGCTCCCGTCTCCTAACATTCCGTTCAAGGAGTCTCCAATGTATTATGCTTCTTCAGGAATTATGGGGGAACTTTATGGATTTATGAATATCGGTATCGGATATACTCTTCCGTTCCAGATTTTCGGAGCCCTCTGGCTCGATCCCGAGAAACTCAAGGAAAGGCTGGAAAGCTATGAACTTCCTGGAATTTCCTTCAGGACAATATGGTATAAACCTTATTTCGGAAGCCTTGCAGGCAAACTTGTGAAGGGTCTTCAATTCTTTTTTACAGACTATGAAAAGGCCCGTCTTACAGATACTCAATTCTATGTGATGCAGGCAGTTGCAGAGCTTTACCCCGATAAGAAGTCATTCGAGGTTGCCAATGGCATAGGATTATTCGATAAAGTTTGTGGCACGGATTATGTTAGGAAGGAGTTTGTAAAGAGATACAAAGTCGCGGACGTCATTGAATATTGGCGGAAAGATGAGGAGGAATTCCGTGAGATGTCCCGACAGTATCATATTTATTAACCACGTTACTGCTCTGGCAGTTTCCTAAAACAAATTAACTATGGGATCAATGAGAAAGATATTAGCCTCTCTGCTGATAGGTTCGGCATTGGCAGGCTTTCAGTCTGATGTATTTGCACAGTCAAGAAATGGCGCATCCCGTACTTCTTCGGGTTCTTCCCGTTCAGAATCTGTACAAAGGTCATCATCAAATAGTTCAAGCCACAAATCTCCGGCTGTTTCATCCGGTTCGGCATCACGACCATCAGGACAGTCTTCTGTGAGACCTTCCGGCCAGAGCTCGCGACCATCAGGACAGTCTTCACGACCATCTGTAGGAAGCAGTTCATCCCGCCCTTCAGGAAATGCCGTAAACAAGCCGTCAGCAGGAACTCCAGCATCAAGGCCATCATATGGAAATTCAGGACGTCCTTCAGGCCAGCCTGCAGACAGACCTTCCGGTTCCAATATGAACAAGCCATCAGGTCAGATGGGAAACAAACCTGCGCCAAGTGGCAACAATAAGCCGAATGGAAACTTCAAGCCTGGCAATCAGAATAAGCCTATAGGTGTAAACAGACCAGGAGTGCGTCCTTCAGATCGTCCTCAGAACGGACCGTCACACAGCAGACCTGTCAATGCTCCTCACAGACCAGGTTATGCTCCAGACAGACCACATAAGCCAGCACGACCTGTCGGTGTCAAGCCACCTATGCGTCCTGCGATATATGTCTATCCAACTTATGTAAGCAGACCATATCCAGGTCACAGGCCTCCAAGACCACGTCCAGGAGTGATCTTCAGACCATATTACGGAACTGTGATTGCACATAACATCGCATCAAGCATGGCCTGGACTGCAGTAAGACTTGCGTACTACTCTTCGGTAGTCAGAACTTACAACATGATTTCTGACAACAATGCATATATAGCAGAGCAGAATGCAATAATCGCTCAGAACAATGCGTTGATAGCTGCTCAGAATCAGGCGATTGCAAATTCAGATATGCTTGCACAGTCGGCCTACAGCAAGGCGCAGAGACTGGGTCTTGTACAGAGTTATGCAGCGGCAGATATGGAATATTACTACCAGAACGGTGTTTTCTATGTTCTTGATGCCGACGGACAGTATAGAGTAATCGTTCCTCCTGCGGGAGCCCTTGTGGACGAACTGCCTGATGATAATGAAAAGATAAGGATTGATGGAGAGGCCTACTATAAGGTTGACGACACAATCTACGAGCAGGTAAGGATTGACGGACAGAAATACTACGAAGTCATAGGTCAGCTTTACAAGTAGGAACAGCATCATTAAACTTGAAAGGAGTGGAAAGAAAATCTTTCCACTCCTTGTTTTATATCGGCTTTATCAGTCTTTATGCTTATTGGTTGGTTCTATAGCTGTCTGAAGATTTTTTCGAGGATATCCGGATCGCCTGAAGTGCGGAGGTCAATGTGGGATGATTTATTGTCTGTAGAACCATATGTGATGCCTTCTTCATCCATGACTTCGATCAGGTGTTTTGCAATAGCCGGTGCGGGGTCGATCAGACGTATCTCCGGGCCGGCAAGTCCGATGATCACATCAGACAGGAATGGGTAATGTGTGCAGCCAAGGACGATTGTGTCGGCGCCTGCATCAAGAAGCGGCTCAAGGCTCTTGCGTACAATGGATTCTGCCTCAGGGCCTGATATTATGCCCTTTTCGACCAGTTCCACGAATCCGTCTCCTACGTGTTCTATGATGCGTATGTCTGAGGCATACTTCTCTTTATGTTTCAAGTACTTTTCTGATTTGAGAGTACCCGCTGTGGCCAAGACTCCAACAGTCCCTGTCTTTGTGAACTGGGCTGCAGGTTTGATTGCAGGCTCCATTCCAATGAATTTTATGGAGTATTCCTCTCTAAGTGTACGTATGGCTGCTGCTGTGGCTGTGTTGCAGGCGACGACGATTATTTCTGCGCCTTCGCTGATGAGCATGTCAGTTATTTTACGGCATCTGTCGATGATGAATTCCATCGGCTTCTCTCCGTATGGGCAATTCGCACTGTCGGAGTAGTAGATGTAGTCTTCGTCAGGGAGAACCTTGCGTATCTCTCTGAAAACAGACAGGCCTCCTGCACCTGAGTCAAATATTCCGATCTTTGCCATACAGTTTACAAATATAGACAAAAATCTTTACTATCTTTGTGAATTAGCAAATTGAAAACAGGATGTCTTTATATATACCGGATAATTACAGGAATCTTTTAGGGAACGTAGAAAACACGGAGAAGGCCATCAAGGCTGTGAAGGATATGTTTCAGGATAATCTTTCTGCGCAGTTGGCTCTTTTAAGAGTTACGGCACCCATGGTTGTGCTCAGTGGAACAGGTCTTAATGACGATCTTAATGGCGTAGAACGTCCTGTGGCGTTTCCAATCAAGGATATGGCTGAGCAGAAGGCAGAAGTTGTCCATTCTTTGGCAAAGTGGAAGAGGATCAAGCTTGCCCAGATGGGTGTCCAGCCTGGCAGGGGTATATATACTGATATGAATGCGCTTCGCCCGGATGAGGAGCTGGATAATATTCACTCTATCTATGTCGATCAATGGGATTGGGAGAAGGTCATCTCCAAGGAACAGCGTAACCTTGCTTTCCTGAAGAAGATTGTCCGCAGGATATATGAGGCAATCAAAGTTACGGAGAATAAGCTATATGTGGAGTTTCCGCAGATTGAGCCTATGCTGCCGGAGGATATTTTCTTCATTCATTCGGAACAGCTCTTGCTTCAATATCCGAACTTGACTCCAAAGGAAAGGGAGAATGCAATTGTGAAGAAGCATAAGGCTGTGTTCATCATCGGTATCGGCGGTGAACTTTCTGATGGAACTGTTCATGATGGAAGGGCTGCTGACTACGATGACTGGACCACTCGCAATGAGGATGGATTCGATGGTCTGAACGGTGACCTTATGCTATGGAATCCGGTGCTGAACAGCGCTTTTGAGGTATCAAGCATGGGTATAAGAGTTGATGATGAGGCTTTGCGGCGACAGCTGAAGATGCGTGCTGAGGAGTGGAAATCGGATTTGATGTACCATCGAATGCTGCTGGACGGAGAACTGCCGTATACTATTGGTGGCGGTATAGGTCAGTCCCGTCTTTGTATGTTTCTTTTAAGAAAGGCCCACATAGGTGAAATCCAGTCCAGCATCTGGCCGGATGATATGCGCGAGGCTTGTCACGAGGTTGGAATCGAACTGGTGTAAAAAGGTAGGATATGATAAATATAGAACAGATAAAGGAATTGCAGCAGCGCGTAGAGACGCTGGGTAGGTGCATTGATGTCGAGGGTAAGCGTGCTGATGTGGAGAAGAAGACTCAGAGAACTCTTGCAGCCGATTTCTGGGATGATCCAAAGGAAGCGGAGAAGTTTCTTAAGGAACTTTCCGGTGTGAAGTTCTGGGTGACAGGCTTTGATAAACTGGCTTCAGGGGTTGAGGATCTCAATGTCCTTCTTGAGTTTGAGGATGAGGAGATAGATCAGGCGTATGCATCTGTGCTTGAGGAACTTGAGGCTCTTGAACTAAGAAATATGCTTGGTGAGGAGGGAGATAATCTTGGCGCTGTTCTTACAATCAATTCCGGAGCAGGAGGAACAGAGGCAAATGACTGGTCTGCGATGCTCATGCGTATGTATGTCAGGTGGGCTGAACGAAATGGCTATAAGGTGACAATTACTGACGAACTTGAGGGTGAGGATGCCGGAATCAAGTCGGTCACTATGCAGGTTGAAGGTGATTATGCGTTCGGATATCTCAAGGCTGAGAGCGGCGTGCATCGTCTTGTGCGTATATCTCCGTTCAATGCACAGGGAAAGCGACAGACTACATTCTCGTCAGTGTTCGTATATCCTTTGGTTGATGATTCGATTGAGATTGAGATCAATCCGGGAGATCTTGAGTGGGATACCTATCGTTCGAGCGGAGCCGGTGGACAGAATGTCAATAAGGTGGAGACGGGTGTGCGTGTGAAGCATATTCCTTCGGGAATTGTTGTTGAAAACACCGAGACTCGTTCTCAGCTGGACAATCGTCAGAATGCTTTGAGAATCCTCAAGTCTCGTCTCTACGACATCGAACTCAAAAAACGTCAGGAGAAACAGGCGGAACTGGAAGGTCAGAAGAAGAAGATCGAGTGGGGCTCGCAGATTCGAAGCTACGTTCTCCATCCATACAAGATGGTCAAGGATCTCCGTACCGGTCACGAAACATCCGATACCCAAGGTGTCCTCGACGGCGATCTGAACGATTTCATGAAGGTCTTCCTGATGGAGAATAACAAATAATCATATTATGAATAGACTTATTCCGCTTCTGCAGTGCTTGTCTTTGCTTTGTGCATTGTTGGTATTTGCTTCATGTGAGGATGAAATGCATGCACCTGAGGCGGTCGTGCCAGAGGAGATTCCAGCTTATGTAAATGCGGCAAAAAGTCTTTCTGCCGGACGCCAGGCCAATTGTTATATTGTTTCTAAGGAGGGTACTTATAGATTTACTCCTTATAAAGGAAACAGCAAGGCACATGTAGAAGGTGTGGCTTCAGCGCGTGTTCTTTGGGAGAGCTTTGGCACAGATCAGAAGCCTTCTGTCGGAGCCTTGGTCAGGGATGTCGAATATATAGGAGGATACATAGTTTTCAAGACTTCGGAGGTTTTTACGGAGGGTAATGCCGTTATTGCTGCCGAAGATGCTAATGGCAAGATTCTATGGTCATGGCATATATGGTTGACGGATTATCCTCAGGGACAGTTATATTATAATAATGCCGGTACGATGATGGATCGTAATCTGGGTGCTACATCTGCCACTCCAGGTGATGTCTGTGTACTTGGACTTAAATATCAATGGGGCAGAAAGGATCCTTTCTTGGGATGGAAGAGTGCGGTAGCGACAAATAGCTGGCCTGCAGCGGTAGAATCAAAACCTAAAACTGGAACAATCGCATATGCGACGGCAAATCCTATGACTCTTATTGCTCAAGGTTCTAATTATGATTGGCTGTACACAGGAGGAGCGACATCAATAGAAGCAACACGTTGGAAAGGGTCTGGCAGTCCTAAGACGATCTACGATCCATGCCCTTATGGCTGGCGTGTTCCGGATGGAGGCTCCAAGGGAGTATGGGCAACTGCAACAGGTTCATTCAGGTCATTCAGCTTGGATTGGAAATATGATAAAGATAAATTCGGTGTAAACTTATCAAAGAAGCTAGGTGCCGGTAAGACAATATGGTATCCCGTTTCCGGGATGTATTGGGCTGCGACTATAAGTGATGCTATGAATGCGGATTGTCTGGATCTGACTCCTATACTTGCATCTCCAAGCTGGCAGGCATACCCGGCGAAGACCGGCTATGTACGTTGTGTTAAAGAATAATACGTCCTGTCTTTGCAAGGCTTGATTAGTCATACCCTAAATAGGAATTCCGATTATGCCTTGTTAATCCTTCTGGCAATACTGGTTTTATTGATTACTCTGGCGATTACTTCGCATTCTGGAGATAAGTATTCTGGAAAGACAAAAGGGGTGGTTACTGATATTTTCTTTGTGATGCCCAAAGGCCTGACGATGCATTTGTCGAATGGTATTGATTTCCGTAAAAATCTTAAGATTGGATTGTCATGTCCCGTCCATAAAAAAGGCCGTTTTTGTGGATGGGAACGGAAAAATGAGTACTCTGTCCATAAAAAGGGGCGTTTTCATGGACGGGAGTCGGGGATATTTGTTATATTTATACGATTTGACTGAAAATACAAACTAACATTATAAAAAATGGCAGACTTTAAAGATGGAATACCCATTTTGATACAGCTTTTTGAAGTTGATAAGTACAGGTTTTGCAAATAGAGAAAAACTGCATATCTTTGCAGTGTCATAGGGGAATTCGTAGAAGGGATGACAACCCTTATCGCTCAGGCGATTTCGAGCCCCAAAGTAGTAAGTCGTGGACGGACGATGTAATGGGTAGTGCGAAGTCCCCGCCCGCATCGCATCACACCTCAGGGCGTAAACCTCCGCCACGCATAAGGGGCAAAAGTTAAGCATCTCGTCTGAGATGCTTTTTTCGTTCTATTCGCTTGATATAGCGGTAATACAATACTGGACTTTCTCCAGAGTTCGTCTTCTCACGCCCACCGTCATCTTGATCTTACCAATTCCCGTCAGTTCATACTCCATGATCATAATACGCTCGAATGGTTTCTGATTTGCATTTCCGGGTTTCGGCTTCTTGACAGATACTTTTCTAGCTCCGGTCAAAATAGAATCCAATTGTAATACTGCAAGAGTTGAAAGGTAACTTTTAGCGGCGTGTTCACTGGTCTCGACAATTGAAACCATTCTGATGTTGATGTACTCCTTAAGTGAAAGGTTATACTTCCTCTGCGAAGGATTCTTCTCTTTCCACTCTCGGTAAAAGTCTCTGATGATTTGTTCTCTCTTCTTGATGTCTTCAATTGTG
This sequence comes from Candidatus Cryptobacteroides sp., assembly GCA_045133255.1. Taxonomy (GTDB): domain Bacteria; phylum Bacteroidota; class Bacteroidia; order Bacteroidales; family UBA932; genus Cryptobacteroides. The sequence continues at coordinate 22,639 of JBGUTV010000001.1, read as the reverse complement.
TGCCCTTCAGGTATCATAATAGGTTCATATTAGTTTCAGGCAAAATTAATATGTGTATGTGCCAGAGCGCGATACAATGGATTGTTTTCTATGAGATTTTTCATATATATACGTAGATAAATCGGAATTCTTTATCTAACTGCATTAACATAGTTCAAGTGACATCAATTTTGAATAACATATAGCCTCTAATCACTTGGTTGTGAATAGAGGCTATCATCTTTTAGATTACTGTTTTGACTTCTTCAGGCGTCCGCTTTTTCTCAGCGCCTCAGAGATTATCCATTGAAGCTGGCCATTTGTTGAGCGGAATTCATCTTCCGCCCATTTCTCGATAGCTTCCATGGTCTGGGCATCTACTCGCAATACGAAGCTTTTAGTCTGCTCTTTAGGCATATCTATTAATGATGAAGGGTTCCTGCATTTACCACTGGTTGAGCTGACTCGTCGGAACAAAGGACTACAAGCAGGTTGCTGACCATAGCAGCCTTGCGCTCCTCGTCAAGCTCTACTACATTATTATCTGCAAGCTGATCTATAGCCATCTTGACCATTGATACAGCACCTTCTACAATCTTCTCTCGTGCAGAAATGATTGCATCAGCCTGCTGACGGCGAAGCATCACTGCAGCGATTTCAGGAGCATAAGCCAGGTAGTTGATACGGGCCTCAATCACTTCGATTCCTGCCATATCGAGACGCTCTGCAAGTTTCTGCTCAAGCTGATCGTTGATTTCATCAGCATTTGAACGAAGGCTCAGCTCACCCTCGACAACAGAATTATTGTCATATGCATAACATCCTGCCACCTGACGAAGAGCAGCATCACTTTGAACTGCAACGAAATTTGCAAGAGCATCCATACGCATCTCGCTCGCACTCTTTACGGATACAGAAGTCTGGCCGTTCTGTGTCTGGGTTGTCGTAGCAGGTTTGGGAGCATCAATATTAAAGACAGCCTTATATATTTCACCCGCCTTTACCTTCCACACAAGCACAAGACCGATCATGATAGGATTACCCATCTTGTCATTGACCTTGATCGGTTCTGCATTAAGATTTCTAGCACGAAGGGAAATCTTCTTGACGCTCATGAATGGATTGACCCACCAGAATCCTTCCTTGAGGAAATTTCCACGGTATTTTCCGAAGAACACAAGCACTCTGGCCTGATTCGGCTCGATTACCATCAAACCTATTAACATAACAAGGCCTACAAGAATGGCAACTGTACCGAGTATTGCAGTAAGTCCGTACTCTACATTGATTGCATTGACAATTCCCCATACTCCTGCTGCAATGAGTGCCAGTGAGACGAAAAACATTACAAAGCCGTTTGCCTTGAAACCTTTGTACTCAAAATTCAGATTCTGTTCCATATTGTATGATTTATTAGAATGATATCATTTTGATATCACAAATATAGTGTTAATAAATGAAATTCCAACTACTTATCATTATTAATGACAAATAAATTTATTCATTAAACATAACATGGTGCATAAATGTGCCTATCCTGAATTTCATTTCCCATCCATGAAAATGCTCGTTTTCGTGGACTAGGTCCGGGATATTTGTTATATTTGCATGATTTCGGTGTCATCCTGAGCGATGGCGAAGAATCTGTAAATTGAAATACAAACTAACAATATACAAAATGGCTGAATTTAAGTACGCACCGATGTTTCAGCTTGGCGAGGACAAGACTGAATACTACAAGATTCCGGGCTCAGAGCAGTATGTAAGTACTGGCGAGTTCGAGGGACATGAGATTCTCAAGATTGAGAAAGAGGCTCTTACTGTGATGGCGAACACTGCTTTCCGTGATGTTTCTTTCATGCTCCGTCCAGAGCATAATGAGATGGTCGCAAAGATTCTTCACGATCCTGAAGCTTCAGAGAATGACAAGTATGTCGCTTTGACATTCCTCCGTAATGCTGAGGTTGCATGCAAGGGTAAGCTTCCATTCTGCCAGGATACAGGTACAGCCATCATCCACGGTGAGAAGGGTCAGCAGGTATGGACAGGTTTTGATGATGAGGAAGCTCTTTCTCTTGGTGTTTACAAGACTTACACTGAGGAGAATCTCCGTTATTCTCAGAACGCACCTCTAAATATGTACGATGAGGTGAATACAAAGTGCAACCTTCCTGCACAGATCGATATCGAAGCTACTCATGGTTCTGAGTATCACTTCCTTTGCGTAACCAAGGGTGGTGGATCAGCAAACAAGACTTACCTCTATCAGGAAACTAAGGCTATCCTTAATCCGCAGACCCTCGTTCCGTTCCTCGTTGCAAAGATGAAGACTCTTGGAACAGCTGCCTGCCCTCCATATCATGTGGCATTCGTGATCGGCGGTACTTCTGCAGAGAGAAACCTTCTTACAGTGAAGCTCGCTTCATGCAAGTACTACGACAATCTCCCTACAACAGGTGATGAGACAGGACGTGCATTCCGCGATATCGAGCTTGAGAAGCTCGTTCTCGAGGAGGCTCACAAGATTGGTCTCGGTGCACAGTTCGGTGGTAAGTATTTCGCGCATGATGTACGCATCATCCGTCTCCCACGCCATGGTGCAAGCTGCCCTGTAGGTCTTGGAGTAAGCTGCTCAGCTGACAGAAATATCAAGACTAAGATCAATAAGGACGGTATCTGGATCGAGAAGCTCGATGACAACCCGGCACGTCTTATTCCAGAGGAACTTCGTCAGGCAGGCGAGGGCGAGGCAGTGAAGATCAACCTCGACCAGCCAATGTCTGAGATTCTTAAGGAACTCACCAAGTATCCTGTATCGACTCGTCTGAGCCTTAACGGTACAATCATCGTTGGCCGTGATATCGCTCACGCAAAGATCAAGGAGCGTCTCGACAGGGGAGAGGAGATGCCTCAGTATCTCAAGGATCACCCTATCTACTATGCTGGTCCTGCAAAGACTCCTGCTGGAATGGCATGTGGTTCAATGGGACCTACAACAGCAGGTCGTATGGACTCGTATGTTGACCTCTTCCAGAGCCACGGCGGCAGCATGATCATGCTCGCAAAGGGTAACCGTGCACAGTGCGTGACTGACGCTTGCCAGAAGTATGGCGGATTCTATCTCGGTTCTATCGGAGGTCCGGCTGCCATCCTTGCCCAGAACAATATCAAGAGCATTGAGTGTGTAGAGTATCCGGAGCTCGGTATGGAGGCTATCTGGAAGATTCATGTTGAGGACTTCCCTGCATTCATCCTCGTAGATGACAAGGGTAACGACTTCTTCAAGAAACTCGGACTCTAATTGAGATAAATATGTTTCTGAAGGCCCTCTGATTAAGAGGGCCTTTTGCATATATTCAAAAAAATAGTATCTTTGCACCTCGGAATTGGGATATGGTGTAATGGTAGCACTAGGGATTTTGGTTCCCTCTGTTCAGGTTCGAATCCTGATATCCCAACCTGAACAATGAGCCGGTCGCAGACCGGCTTTTTTAATTGACAACAGCCAGATGAAAGCTTGCTTTCAAATCTGGCTGTTGTCAATTAAAAAACCACGAGGTTCGAAGAACCGAGGTCATTGTTCAGCAGTGCCCCCGCGGCAGCGGCTCCAGGATGTGCGAACGAAGAGAGCAAATCCTGATGAGCAGTGCCCCCGCGGCAGCGGCATCAGGATGTGCGAACAAAGTGAGCAAATCCTGATGAGCAGTGCCCCCGCGGCAGCGGCTCCAGGATGTGCGAGCAAAGCGAGCAAATCCTGATCAGCAGTGCCCCCGCGGCAGCTGTTATTCAACCTCAGTAAGCTCCAACACCAAGCTGCGGAAGTCATTTCCGGCACGCACCTCACCCAGCGGAGCATTCTTAGTAAATCCCTTGACAAGTTCCGGAAGTACAATGCCCTCCTGCATAAGGGTACGACCAGAGATTGTCTTGCCGTTAATTGCTGCAGGCTTGTCTGCAAATTCAGGGCAGACCTCACGAATAAGGTACTGGGCATCAGGATTGAGACCCTGCAGGCGGATGATGATGTTCGACATATCGTGCTTGAACCAGTGGCGGTATGCAAAGAGAACAGCGCGATCTTTCTTCTCAGTAACGTACATCAGCGATGAGAAGTCTTTCTTACCCTCGTAAGGCGATACAAGGCGGTAGAGTTCTCCCTGCTGAACTACAGGACGTATATTCTTGTATTCAGCAATAGCGCGTTTTGCGTACTCGCGCTCGGCATCGTTGAGCTTTGAAGGAACCATCTCCATACCAAGGCGGCACATAGATGCCACATCAAAGCGGAACTTGATAGGGATAAGACGCTGTGTGTATTTGCTGTATGCTGAACCCACGTGTGCGGCGAGCATGTTTGACGGATAGAAGTTGAGTGCACCCCACTGGATAAGGATACGGTGGTAGGCGTCAGTCTGGTCTGAGGTCCACATCTCCTGGAAGTACGGCATAAATCCGTAGTTGAGACGACCGCCACCAGATGCGCAGAGCTGAATGACTACATCAGGGTACTTGGCGCGGATGCGCTTGAGAATCTTCTCCAGAGCGAGAGTAAAGTCCACGTAGAGGTTGCTCTGCAGCTCTGCTGGAAGATACTGGCTATGCGTATTGCTCATAGACATATTGTTGTCCCACTTGATATAGTAGATGTCAGGATACTGAGTCATCAGGTCATCCACAACCTTGAACACGTGGTCCTGAACCTTAGGATTCGTTAGGTCAAGCAGCAGCTGTGTCTTGCCGCGGCCGTAAGTTGGCTCAAAGTCAGGGTGGCGCAGTACCCAATCAGGGTGTTTCTCGTAGAGTTCGCTGGTGGTGTTCACCATTTCAGGCTCGATCCAGATGCCGAACTTCATGCCGTTATTGTGCGCCAGGTTAATAAGCGGACGGATGCCGTTAGGCAGCTTTGATGGGGCAATCATCCAGTCGCCAAGAGAGGTTGTAGCACCATTACGCGGATACTTGTCTCCAAACCATCCATCGTCCACAACAAACATCTCACCACCAAGAGCAGCGAAGTCACGGGTCATATCAACCATGCTTGTCTCGCTGATGTCGAAGTGTACGCCCTCCCAAGAGTTGAGTAGCACCTCGCGCAGTTTTGTGCCGTGAAGCAACTGGTGATTGCGTGCCCAACGGTGGAATGTGCGTGATGCCTCTCCCTTGCCGTCTGTAGCGTAAGTGAATATCATCTCAGGGGTTGCAAGGCTGCTCTTGCCTGCAAGGGTATAGTCGCTTGCAGCAGGGTTGATGCCGCCCATGAAGAGGGTCGGTATACGTGCTGCAACTGTGTTGTAGAATTCAAAGTGGGTATTGCCCATCCATGCCATGGTGCCGGCAATGACAGGACAGTTCTGCTCTTCAATCTTGCCATTCAGACCAAGCATAAACGACGCCTGAGCATACTGCGCAGTGCGGGATGCTGTGGTTGAAGTGATATTGTACTGACCTTCCGGCAGTGGGATGACGCACTCATTGTTCTCGTTCTTAGTATTGCCATCGAGGTACATCAGTACGCAGTTGTCGGACTGCACAGGCAGCACAGCTGACATATACTTCTGGAGCACAATAGGCTTCTTGCCGTTGTTGAAGTACTCTGTGTTCATCTTGATGATGTCGCAGTCGTCATAGGCGGTATAGTTTACCTTGATGGCCAGTTCCTCGTGCGCCACATCCTTCAGGTAAAAGGAGAGGGTAGTGGTGTGACCGGCTGTTGTCTGCTCTACGCGCTCCACAACGAGTTTTGAGGAGTTTTCGCCATTGCTCTGCTTTACAAGTGCTGCATACGGAGCGTAACAATAAGTACCGAAAGCAGGGTAGGCGTCGTACTTGACCATGCGACCTGCAGCTCGCAAATCGTCGGCAGTTGCCTTGCTGCCATAGTAGCGGAAGTAGAGAGCCTCACCCTCCTCTGCAGAGAGGATGATGGTTGTCTTAGGAGTTGAAATCTGATAATCCTTTGCTGCAGCAGTCGCAAGTGATGCAACAATCAGGATAGCGGTTAGAATGAGTTTTTTCATATTTTGTTTTTTATGTGTTTGGCTTAGCCTATATTATTTCCGTCACGAAGATAGCAAAAAAGTCAATACCATTAAAACAGCCCGTATACAAGATTCCAGACGAGGAATCGGACGAATTTTCCGACCAGAAGAAGAATCATTGTCCAGAAAGGGCGGGTTTTGTAGAAGCCGAGAGCAATGGCAATTACATCACCTATGAAAGGGACCCAGGCTGTCAATGCAAGCCATACTCCATAGCGGTCCACTTTTTCCTTCTGCCTGGCAAGTGTTTCAGGACGGACCTTGAACCATTTCTCAATCCATTCCCATTTGCCGATCCAACCGATCCAGTAGGTGGCCACGCTGCCCAGCCAATTCCCGAGTGTGCCTACGACCAGACAGCCGGCTGAGTCACCCGTGGCAGCGAGTATTGCCAGATACAGGGCGTCCGAACTGAATGGAAATATGGTGGCAGCCAGAAAGGTGCCTATGAAAAGTCCCAAAAGACCAAGCCCCTCGAGCCACTCCATGTTCAACGGCGTTTAGCAAGGAAGAAATCTGTGACCATGCGGCCACATTCATCTGCAAGAATACCTGATACGACTTCTGTCTTGGGGTGCATCAGGGAAGGAGAGAAAAGAGAGAATCCACGCTTAGGGTCAGATGCTCCGTATACTACTTTGCCGATCTGAGACCAGGCGAGAGCGCCGGCGCACATAGGGCATGGCTCGACTGTCACGTATAAGGTGCAGTCATTGAGATACTTTCCACCCATTGCTTCTGTGGCGGCTGTGATTGCTATCATTTCTGCGTGGGCTGTAGGGTCATTGAGCTTTTCAGTCATATTGTGCCCCTTGCCAATGATTTTGCCGCGACAGGCGACGATGGCTCCGATTGGAACCTCGTCCTCCGCCGCGGCATATGTCGCCTCACGAAGAGCTTCTTTCATGTATTTTTCGTGATCCTGCATCAATGACTAGTTCTTGAAGCTATGGATAGGTGCAGGGATACGTCCTTCACGGGAGATGAATGCTTCGCAGCTGTAACGGTTTACCGGCATTACAGGAGCATGTCCGAGAAGCCCTCCGAACTCTACATTGTCTCCAACCTTCTTGCCTACAACAGGAATGATGCGGACTGCTGTTGTCTTCTGATTTATCATTCCGATTGCAGATTCGTCTGCGATGATTCCTGAGATAGTGCTTGCAGGGGTGTCGCCAGGAATGGCTATCATGTCAAGACCTACAGAACATACGCAGGTCATGGCCTCGAGCTTCTCAATGGTAAGTGCACCGCATTCTGCCGCTTCGATCATTCCTTGATCTTCGCTTACAGGAATGAAGGCACCGCTTAGACCTCCGACATAAGATGATGCCATCACGCCACCTTTCTTTACCTGATCGTTAAGGAGAGCAAGAGCGGCGGTAGTGCCTGGAGCACCAGCCTTTTCAAGACCGATTTCCTGAAGGATATCTGCGACACTGTCTCCGATAGCTGGAGTAGGTGCAAGGGAAAGGTCGATGATTCCGAAAGGAATACCGAGCCTGCGGGATGCCTCCTGAGCCACGAGCTGGCCTACGCGGGTAATCTTGAAGGCAGTCTTCTTGATGGTCTCGCAAAGAACCTCAAAGCTTTTTCCTCTAACCTGCTCAAGGGCACATTTTACAACTCCAGGACCGCTGACACCTACGTTGATGATCGCATCACTCTCAGTGACACCATGGAATGCACCGGCCATAAACGGATTGTCATCAGGTGCATTGCAGAGAACCACGAGTTTTGCGCATCCGCATGAATCGCGTTCTGCCGTCATCTCAGCAGCCTTCTTGATTGTCTCTCCCATAAGACGCACGGCATCCATGTTGATACCTGTCTTTGTGGATCCTACGTTCACGCTGCTGCATATGCGCTCGGTGCATGCAAGAGCCTCAGGGATAGATTCGATGAGAAGTCTGTCGCTCTGGGTCATGCCCTTTGACACTACGGCAGAGTAACCTCCAAGGAAGTTTACTCCGACCTCAGCTGCAGCTGCATCAAGAGTCTTTGCAATCTTGACATAGTCAGCAGGAGTCTTGCAGCAGGCAGCTCCAACAAGTGATATAGGGGTGATGGATATTCTTTTGTTTACGATAGGGACACCGAACTCAGTAGATATGTCTTCGGCTGTCTTCTTCAGATTGCCGGCCACTTTGAGAATCTTTTCGGTTATCTTCGAACAGGTTACGTCAACATCTCTGTCGGCGCAGTCCAGCAGGCTGATACCTATGGTAATTGTACGCACGTCAAAATTAGCGTGCTCAATCATATTGTTGGTCTCCAGGACCTCGTGGATATTGATCATGGCTGGGGGGATTAGATTCTGTGCATCTTGTCGAAGATCTCTTCTCGCTGACATTTGATCTGGACTCCTGTATCTTCTCCGATCTTGGTGATCTCTTCGATAAGAGTGACAAAGTCTTTCTCCATCTTGGTCACGTCCACGATCATCATCATTGTGAAGATACCCTGGACTGTAGTCTGAGATATGTCAAGAATGTTAATGTGATTCTCTGCGAGATAAGTGCAGACCTTTGCGATGATACCTACGGCATCCTTTCCAACTACTGTGATGATTGTCCTGTTCATGATTGTAGAATTAGCTTATGCAAAAATAAGCAATATTATTATAAAACAAAAAGAGTGGCTATCCGCCACTCTTCTGTATGATTTACCATCTGTCCTCAGATGATACGGTCAATTTCTTGCGGCCGCGACGACGGCGAGCTGCCAATACGCGACGTCCGTTAGGAGTCGACATGCGCTCGCGGAAACCGTGCTTGTTGCGACGCTTGCGCTCTGATGGTTGGAATGTTCTTTTCATATCTAGATATTTTTATATTTTCACATTTTGGGAGTGCAAAGGTAGTATTTTTGATTTTAATTGCAAAATATTTTTGAAAACTTTATTTGAGTTTCTTCACTTCGTCAGGAATGGCAATCAGCATTCAATGTAAATGACCTGCTTGGTCTCGAAAAACGGGTCCTCAGTCCAGCTGGATATAGGCCAGGAGTGAACGGAGCCTTTTCTCATCTTGAACTTTGCCATAGCTGTTGAAATCTCCTCAGCAAGGTCTCCTCCCTTCAGATAAAGTATGCCTTCAGAATATTTGCCTTTGACCCATGGCATGAAGTTGTCCAATGATGTAACCGCTCTTGAAACGATGTAGTCAAATGTCTCAGGAAGGGACTCAGCCCTGGCGTTTACTGTAGTGACATTCTTGAGTTCAAGACCAGCAGCCACTTCTCGTGCAACTGTTATCTTCTTGCCTATCGAATCGCATAGTGTGAAATGAGCCCCTGGGAACATTACGGCCAATGGAATTCCAGGAAAACCGCCACCAGTACCAAGGTCAAGGATCTTCATCGGAAGTGCGGCTGCATAGACGCCTTCTCCACGGAGACGGTCATAGACGTCAGGCATCTGTGTCTTGAGGTAGGCAGCTATTCCAAGTGAATGGAGGACATGGTGACGATAGAGTTCGTCTATGTCCTTTCGTGAGACTACGTTGATCTTGGAGTTCCAGTCACGGTAGAGTGCGTCCATCTTTTCGAATTGAGCCATCTGCTGTGGGGTTACTTCCGGAAACTTTTCGTTCAGTATGTTCTTGAATTCTTCGAATGTCATTGTTTTCTTTTTTTACAGTAGTTCGTCGGAATAGTCCATCATCTTGAGGAGCTGAGCCTTGGCGCGACGGATTTTGGTCTTGACTGTGTTGATCGGCATGTCAAGGGCATCGGCAATTTCCTTGTAACCGAAGTTTTCGATAAGGTTCATCCTTGCCACTGTCCTGTAATCATCCTTCAGCTTCTCAATGTTCGTAAGCCACTTGTCGTATTCCTGCTGGTTGATTATGTCGTCCTCAGGATTGTGAGTCGTTGCTGTGAGTTCCTTAAGCTCAGCATTATCTTCGTTGATTGAGGTCATCGGCATATAGCTCTTCTCCCTGTCGTTCTTGCTCAGGTGGTCAAAGGCTGTGTTTCTGGCAATCCTGTAGAGCCATGTCGAGAACTTGAATTCGGGGTTGAAGGTCTGGATCTGGCTGAAAGCCTTCTGGAAACTTTCCAGACAGATATCCTCAATCTCTTCCTTCTGTGCCACATATCTTGATATATGACTCCTTACGCCTGCGTTGTAGCGGGTGTAAAGAACGATGAATGCTGTCTGCTGCTGCTCCACAGCAAGTTTTATCAGTTCTGAATCAGACAGATTAGTGAGCCTCGAGCCAGTTGTTTCCATAATTGCATTCAACGGTTAAAGGTATAGACAGTTCAATTACATTTTCCATTTCCTCGCGCACGATTCTGCCGAGTCTTTCAACTTCTTCCGGTATAGTGTCGAAAAGGAGCTCGTCGTGGATCTGAAGCACCATTCTGCTCTCGAGTCCCTCTTCTGCAATCCTTCTGCTGACATTGATCATGGCAAGCTTGATGATGTCTGCGGATGTACCCTGGATAGGGGCATTGATTGCAGTTCTTTCTGCCAGCGAGCGTACTGTTCCGTTCTTTGAGTTGATGTCCGGCAGATAGCGTCTTCTTCCGAACAGCGTCTCGACGTAGCCGAATTCGCGTGCTGAAGCAAGGGTGTCTTCTATGTATGCGGAAATCGCAGGGAAGTTTGCAAAATAATCTTCAATAACCTTCTTTGCTTCTGCCCTTCCGATATGAAGCCTCTGTGACAGACCAAATGCCGAGATTCCATACATGATACCGAAATTGGCGGTCTTTGCAATTCTTCTCTGGTCTGATGTCACATCTTCTGGGGCTATTCCGAAAATCTTCGCAGCAGTCATCGCATGGACATCCTGACCATTGCGGAATGCGCTTATCAGATGTGTGTCGCAGCTTAGATGAGCCATTATCCTGAGTTCAATCTGAGAGTAGTCAGCCGAAAGGATCAGCCCGTCCGGCCTGCTCGGTACGAAAGCCTTTCTGATCTCCTTGCCACGTTCCGTCCTGATAGGTATGTTCTGCAGGTTCGGTTTTGAAGAACTCAGACGTCCAGTAGCTGTCAATGCCTGGTTGAACGTCGTGTGTATCTTGCCTGTGACAGGTGAGATATATGTCGGAAGCGGCTCGATATAGGTAGAGAGCAGCTTCTTGACTCCTCTGTATTCAAGGATTTCATTGATGATAGGATGCTTGTCTGCAAGAGCGGAAAGCGTGTCCTCGTCTGTAGGATAGCTGTATCTGTTACCGCTCTTAGGCTTTACCTTCGGGTCGAGGTTCAGCTTTTCAAAAAGAAGCACACCGATCTGCTTGGGAGACATGATGTTGAGGTCCGGCTCCTCTGCCATTTCCCTCACTCTTTCCTGAATCCCGTTCATTTCAGCCGCAAGTGAGGCTGCGTATCTTCTCAGCTGGACAGTGTCAATCTTTACGCCTTCCATCTCCATTGCGGAAAGCACCTTGAGCAGAGGCTCCTCCATTGAATCGTAAAGTGTGTTCAATCCTTTAGCCTCCAGGTCTTCCCTGATCTTCTTTCCGAGCAGACATGTGGCAGCAGCTTCAACTGACCTGTCAGCGCTGTCTGGCGTCTCCGATGCATCGTCAAAGAGAGAAAGTTCTTCTGTCTGTACGGATTCAGTGCTGTTCTCTATGCCTGCGTCCAGATATGCTCTTGAGAGAATCTCCACCTTGTGACTCTTTTCCGGATCTATCAGATAATGCATCAGCTCAATGTCCATCAGTCTTCCGCGCATATCTAACCCGTTGCTGCACAGAATGTTCTTCTGATATTTCAGGTCATATCCATATTTTGTCACTGACTCGTCTTCAAGCAGTCCTTTGAACTCCTCAGCGCTGCCTTTGGCAACGAAGCATTCGAGCGCTCCTTCTCCTTCAGCAGCTACAGTGACCTTCCTTATGCCGGTGAATATCCCGCTGCCATCGCTTTCTGCTATGATTGCACATCCTCCTTTCTTTGCAGCAATGTCAATGACAGTACGGGTGTCAGTCTCTTTGACGCTTATCCTCTTTTCTTCCTTTGGAGTGCTGCTCTGGATGTTACCGAGGTATCTGCGCAGTGAACCGAACTCATATTTCTCGAACAGGTCGGCAACTTCAGGACTGTACTGTCCGGTAACCTCCATTTCCTCAGCAGTCACGTCAAGAGGAATATCCGTCTTGATAGTCACAAGGGTATGGCTCAGTTCTATATGGTCTTTTGCGTTCTCAAAAGCTTCCCTCTGCTTAGGAGTCAGTTCATCTATATGATCATATATTTCAGCGACACTTCCGTATTTTGCGATCAGCTTGCCGGCACCGACTTCGCCGACCCCCTTGACTCCGGGCACATTGTCCGAACTGTCGCCAACGATTGTAAGGATTTCGATAACCTGCTCCGGTCTGCTGATGCTGTATTTCCCACAGATCTTCTCAACGTCCACCAGTTCGTTCTCGCTTCCTGATTTTCCTGGCTTGTACTGGATGATGGATGGAGATATGAGCTGACCATAGTCTTTGTCAGGGGTTACCATATATGTTGTAAAACCCTCTTTCTCAGCACGTTTTGCCATTGATCCGATCACGTCGTCAGCCTCGAATCCCTTAACCATGAGTACAGGGAAATTCATTGCCTTGCACAATTCACAAAGAGGCTCGAGTGAATCAATCACAAGCTGTGGAGTTTCACTTCGCGTACCTTTGTACTCGGGAAACATCTCATGTCTGAAAGTGCCGCCGGGAGGGTCGAAAGCAATAGCGAAATGCGTTGGCTTCTCCTTCTCTATAAGCTCGAGGATATATTTGGTGAATCCGAAAAGTATGGACATGTCCGCACCCTTTGAATTGATCATAGGATGCCTTAAGAAAGCATAGTACATCTTGAAGATGAGGGAATGTCCGTCTATCAGAAATAATCTCTTGTCCATATCACTAAAATGAACCCCAAAGGTATAAAATGTTTCGCTAAAAGCAATAGAAAGAGATTCAGTCCTTTGAGAATATTGCAGATGCAGTGGCGTTAAGGTCCTCAGATGATATATGGCATTGTCTGTCAGCACCTAAGGCTATTACCTTGCTGCAGACATTCAGGCTTTCGTGCAGGTCGTGTGATGAGAATATGACTGCTGCTCCGGTCTCTTCACAGAGACTGCGGAGAGTGGCGAGCACGTTTCTTCTGTTCTGTACATCAAGGAAGGCGGTCGGTTCGTCGAGGAGTATTATTCTGGCACCTTTGGCTATTGCGGCAGCTATAGTCCCTTTCTGGAATTCTCCATCACTCAGGGTGGAAATGTCTCTGTCAGTGAGGTGAGATAATCCAAGCTTGAACATCGCTTCCTCAGGTTCGGCTCCGGTAAAATTATAGCAGCTCAGTTGGATGAACTCATTGAGTGTGAAGCCTTTGATCTTAGGGATTCTTGTCGGAATCATCGCGATGTCGGCTTGCTGTCCATAATTGGCCAATGCTTTAAGCAATGTGGTCTTTCCGCTTCCGTTGGCACCGCAGAGAAGTATGAGGTCACCTTCACAGATATCGAAGCTGAGCCCTGTGTACAATGGCCTTTTGTTGTATCCTATGGTCAGATCCCTGACCTGCATCAGTGTCTTTCTCATCTGTATTCAGGTCTTTTGATCAGTATATATAATATGATAGGTATGCCGACAAGGGCCATGGTGCTGGATACGGGGACTGGAGCGGATGTAATCTGTGAGAACAGGTCTGCAGCGATTCCCAGTGTGCTTCCGCAAAGGAACGAGGCAGGAATGATGTGCCTATGTACGGATGTTCTCCAGAAAGTTCTTGCTAGGTGAGGGGCCACGATGCCTACAAATCCGATGGGTCCGCAGAATGCGGTGACAGTTCCAGTCATCAGGCAGCAGCTTAATAGTGCGTTTATCCTGATCTTCTGTGGTCTGGCTCCGGAAAGTGAAGCAAACTCGTCGCCGAAAAGTATGATGTCCAGGCCTTTGCTGTCTGAAAGTGCCATAGCTCCTCCAAGAGCCAGAGCTATAGCCATGATGCCGATTTCTCTGATGGATGTTGTGGAGAAACTACCCGCAGACCAGCTGTGGAATATCTTCAGACTTTCGGCGTCGCTTCCTGACTGAAGGACTGTGATGATAGCGTTGACGATGAAACTCAGCATGACTCCGAACACAAGAAGCGTCGAGGCTCTCCTGAATCTTGCAGATGCTGCCATTATGACAAGCGATGCAGCTGCCGCTCCCATTATGGAGGCCATTGCAACAGACATTCCCAGCAGGATCCCGCCTGATGCTGCCAGCCCTCCTCCGGCAAGCGTTGCCAGTGCAGCTCCCAATGACGCTCCGGAACTTATGCCCATAATGTGCGGATCTGCAAGAGGGTTCCTCAATATGCTCTGCATCTGTGCACCCGCAATTGCCAGTCCTCCTCCGGCAATGATAGCCGTCAGGATTCTGGGCAGACGGACCATCTTCAGGATTATAAGGCTTCCTTCCGAGCGTACCGGGACCAGTTCCCTCAGCATGTCAAATGCCGAAAGCACAATAAGCAGGATGCACCAGATGATTATTGGCAATATGCTTTTCTTGAGGCTCATTATGAACGTCGGTTAAGCGCGTGTGCAGGAATCAAGGCTATGAGATAGCCGATTGAAGCGACGCCGACCACGGTCAGAAGCACGTCTGACCAGGACAGGATTATAGGATATGCCTGGACAACGAAATGTCCTGGCATCTTTATGAATCCGAACCATTGCTGAAGGAGCGAGAAAAGAATGCCGACGATCAGACCTCCTGCAAGACCTGCGAGGGAAATCATCCATCCCTCAAGAACGAATACCCTTTTGATCAGTTTGTCCGTCGCTCCCAGGCTCCTGAGGGTTTCGATGTCGAATCGCTTCTCGATGATCAGCATCGTGAGACTTCCGAAAATGTTGAATGCTATAATGATGATTACAAATATGAGTATCATGTAGATTGCTGCCTTCTCATATCTCATCATCTTGTAGAGGGACTCGTTCTGCTGGAATCTGTCCTTGACTTTGAAATCGGGTCCCAACTGTCTTGATATCTCTTTCTGCAGACGTTTCAACTCTTTTGTGTCGGCTTCGTCTGTAAGCCTGATTTCTACACCTGAGACTTCGTTGTCGTATTCCAGAAGTTCCTGCATCTTCTCGATAGGAAGAATCATGAGCTCCTTGTCGACATCCGTGTTCACAGAAAACAGACCTGCAGGCCAGACCTTGATGGCCTCTATTGCAGATGCCGGATTGGCCAATGATATCTTACGTGTCCGTGACGGGAAATAAATTTCGATACCGGAAAGGAATCTTGGGTTTATCTGCATTTCATAGGCGAGTCCGCTTCCGACTACAGCCAGAGGTATGTCTCCTCTATGCAGCTTGAACTCTCCGTCTGTAATATATTCCTTGAGCGATGACTCATCCTCGTACACCCAGTCGACACCCTTGGCCTTAGCCAGTCCCTGTTTCCCGTCATAATTGATGAATACCTGCTCCTGCAGTACGCAGCACATGCTTTTGACAGATGGCTGGTCATATATCCAGTCATAGGTCTCACCCTCCGGTACGAAGACCTTGCCGGTCGACGGTGTTATCAGAAGATCGGGCTCGACCGTACTCATCATAGATCTGATGAGCGAGTCGAACCCGTTATATACCGATAGTATTATGATGAGTGCAGCTGTTCCTATAGCCATGCCGATTGCACTTATCGCCGAAATGATATTGATCACATTGTGTGACTTCTTGGCGAAAAGGTATCTTCCTGCTATGAACGGTGCCAGTCTCATTCTCGTCATTCCCGACCTGATCGGGAATCTATTTCTTCAGCAGTTCCTCAATATGCTCCACGTAGTCAAGAGAACTGTCAATGTAGAATGCAATCTCCGGTACTATGCGGAGCTGCTTGCCGACCTTGTTTCCAAGTTCGCCGCGAAGTGCTCTGCTGTTCTCTTCAAGAACTGCCATTACAGATTCAGTCTTGTCTGAAGGGAAGATGCTGACATAGATCTTGGCAATCGAAAGATCAGGACTGATCTTCACTCCGCTTACGGATACGAGCGCGCCACCGAATGCCGCCATACCCTTGCTGCGGATGATCTCAGCCATTTCCTTCTGAATCTCCTTGGCAACTTTCAGCTGCCTTGTGCTTTCACCTGTCTTCTCCATTATGCGATCTTGATGATAAAGTAGTTCTTCTTACCCTTCTGTGCAAGAATATACTTGCCGTTGATGAATGACTCGCTGCCGATCTGAGCGTTGATGTCAGCAACCTTCTCCTTGTTGATGCTTACGCCGTTTGCCTGGATCATCTTGCGGCACTCACCCTTTGAAGGGAATACCTGAGACTCGCCGGCAAGAAGGTCAATCACGCCGAGAGGAAACTTCTCTGCAGCCACTTCGAAGGTAGGAACACCATCAAATACTGCGAGGAAAGTCTTCTCGTCAAGGTTCATGAGGGCGTCTTTAGTCGCGTTTCCGAAGAGCATCTGAGAAGCTGCCACTGCATTCTCGTACTCTGCAGCTCCGTGAACCATAGTTGTGACTTCCTTTGCGAGGAGCTTCTGGAGCTCGCGACGCTCCGGAGCCTCTGCATGCTTTGCGATTGCCTCATCGATCTCCTCTTTGCTGAGCATGGTGAAGATCTTGATGTATTTGTCTGCATCTGAGTCAGATACGTTTAGCCAGAACTGGTAGAACTGGTATGGTGAAGTGCGCTCAGGGTCAAGCCAGATGTTTCCCTTTTCTGTCTTTCCGAACTTGCCGCCGTCTGCCTTTGTGATGAGAGGGCAGGTGAGCGCGAAAGCCTCCTTTCCGAGAATGCGGCGGATGAGCTCTGAACCTGTGGTGATGTTGCCCCACTGGTCTGCGCCACCCATCTGGAGGGTGCAGCCCTTGTGCTCATAGAGATAAAGGAAGTCGTAGCCCTGAAGGAGCTGATATGTGAACTCTGTGAATGACATTCCGTCGCGAGCTTCGCCTGAGAGTCTCTTCTTCACTGAGTCCTTCGCCATCATGTAGTTTACTGTGATGTGCTTTCCGATCTCGCGTGCGAAGTCAAGGAATGTGAAGTTCTTCATCCAGTCATAGTTGTTCACGAGCTCTGCCTTGTTCTGGGCCTCAGACTCAAAGTCGAGGAATTTGCTGAGCTGTGCCTTGATGCATGCCACGTTGTGGTTAAGGGTGGCCTCATCGAGAAGGTTACGCTCCTGTGACTTCATTGAAGGGTCTCCGATCATACCTGTAGCACCGCCTACGAGAGCGATTGGCTTGTGGCCGCAGTTCTGGAAATGCTTCAGGATCATGATGCTGACCATATGTCCGATGTGGAGCGAGTCTGCAGTAGGGTCAATGCCGACGTATGCTGCAGTCGAACCTTCCATAAGTTTCTCCTCAGTGCCCGGCATGATGTCCTGAATCATACCTCTCCACCTGAGTTCCTCTACAAAATTCTTCATATCTTTTTATAATTTTATTGTCATGGTTTGCAACCTACAAAGATACATAAAAAATCCTCCCGACCTAATGGTAGGGAGGATAAATTTGTGTAAATGAAGGATTACCAGGCGAAATCGAATACGATGTCACGCGGGATTCCTGCGCCGTTGATCTTCTCGATGTCTGCTGCCAGAGCCTCTCCGATGCTGGCGTTCTCTGCTGAGTATGCCTTTGCAAACTCAACATTGCCGGTAGCCTGGGTCTCGATGATCAGGTTAGCCCATGAGTTGATGCACTCTGCTGCCTTTTCGAAGTCGATCACCCACTTGCCTTCCTCGTTGCGTGAGAATGCGCCGTTCTTCTCCATATAGTTATAGCACATCATGTTTGCCTTACCGTGTGAAGATGCGAAACCGAAACGCACTGAGCGTACGATGCCGGCAATGAACGTAGCGATTGACTCTTCCTTTGTGATGTCGGTGATCTCGCCCATGTCGATGAGGCTGCTTACCATGAACAGACCGAGGATGTCAGCCTTTGCCTCTTCCCAAGTTGTCTTTTCTGAGCCCATAGCCTCGTCAACGGTTCCCTTGCCGTTTACGGTCTGCTTTACGCCGAGTCCGTGAGCAACTTCGTGGAAGGTTACATTCCAGAAGAAGGCATCAGCAGTGAGGTACTTCTGCTGCTCAGGTGTAACGAGAACCTCTCCGATAGGAGCCATGATCTTATCGAACTTAGCCATCATGCTGTTGTAAAGCTGGAGACGACGTGTGCCCTTTGCTGCGTGAACTCTCTCGTCGTTAGGGAGATTGATGGCGATGGTCTTGCTGCCTCCGTTGCAGTCTCCTGCATAGAAGATGGCGTCATATACGTTGAGGTCAGAAGATGTTCCCGGCACGAAAGTCTTATATTCAGGTGCACAAGGAAGCATTGTCTGGAGGGTAGGGAGGAGACCTACGTACTTTGCAAGATTGGCACTGCGCTTCTCATCCTTGAGAAGGATGAAGCACTCGTATGCTGCCTTAGCCTCGAAAAGATGATCGTCATAGTTCTCGATAGGGCCGATCACGAGGTCCATGTTGCAGTCCTTCATGTCCATCCATGCAAGGTCGCTGGCAAGATAATCATCAGTGCGGAAAGCCTTTACGCGCTCTGTAAGATATGTGCGCATACCCTCGTTTTCAGTAAGGGCTGCTGCCTCCTCGAGGAGGGCGCATACTTTTTCAAGCTCCTCCTTGTACTCTTCGCGGTACCATACTGTCTTGAGGGCTCCGTTCTCGTCGCGGCGCACTACAGTGTAGAGGCTGAGCTTGTCCGGATCCTCAAATGCATTCCATTCTTCCATGGTCATGTCCTGCGGATAGTACTGGCATCCGAGCGGCTTTTCGCCATATCCCTCTATGAATGGGGCGTTGTTGTCAAGATGATCCCAAGGACCGTAGTTGATCATGGCATATGCCTTCTCATACTCGTCAGTCAATGCTTCCATCTCTGACTTGTCTCCGAAAGTCTGCTTCCAGAACAGTCCGTCGATGATTTCACCTGCCTGACGGAAAAGACCTACAATCTTCTTGTCATTCTCCGAGAGGGCATCATACAGAGGAGACTTTACTTCCACTACAGCATAGCTCTCGACTTTTTCCATGAGCGCATCGTTTGTCTTGTCAGCGCAAGCAGCCACTGCGAGTGCAGTGGCTGCCAGAATATATATCTTCTTCATGCTTGATTAGAAGCTAAGTGCGATTGCGATGAAGCTGTCTGCCTTAAGGGCTGCGCCACCGATAAGACCACCGTCGATGTCTGGGCAAGCGAAAAGCTCCTTAGCGTTTGTAGGGTTGCATGAGCCACCGTAAAGGATAGAGATCTCCTCAGCGAGCTCACCGAACTTCTCAGCGAGAACCTTGCGGATCTCAGCGTGGATCTCCTGTGCCTGCTCAGCTGTTGCAGTAAGACCTGTACCGATAGCCCATACTGGCTCGTATGCTACGATAACGTTAGCCATCTGCTCTGGAGTAAGCTCGAAAAGAACGTTCTTCACCTGCTCGGTAACAACCTCGAAGTGACGGCCAGCCTCGCGCTCCTCCTTCTTCTCGCCGATGCAGAAGATTGGAGAAAGACCCTGTGCAAGAGCAAGCTTAACCTTCTCTACAAGCTTAGCGTCAGTCTCGCCATAGTACTCTCTTCTCTCAGAGTGACCGAGGATAACGTACTCGCAACCTACGCCTGCGAGCATGTTTACTGCGATCTCGCCAGTGTAAGCACCCTTCTCCTTGTCTGCGCAGTTCTGTGATGAAAGACCAACTGCAGAACCCTTCACTGCCTCAGCTACAGGATAGAGGTGTGTGAATGGAGGTGCAATGATAAGCTTTACGTCTGCCGGAACCTGAGCTGACTGCTCAACTACTGCCTTTGCGAGCTCTACGCCCTCTGCAACTGTTGTATTCATTTTCCAGTTGCCTGCTACAATGTGTTTTCTCATGATAGTTGTAATTTATTTGATATTTGTTTTTATTTTCCAGTTGAAAATCGTGCAAATTTAGCAGAATTTTCATAAATTTACGCGTTTTTACTCAGAAAACGCAATCAATAAACAACCTTTTATAATTATGAAAAAAGTATTATTTGCATTGGCAGCCGCAGCAATGCTGTTCAGCGGCTGTGTCAAGAGTCTTGAGGACAGAGTGTCTGTTCTTGAGCAGAAGGTGGCTTCGCTCGAAGAGATCGTTGCTGCTTTGGATGCTGAAATGGATGGTGTCAGCACAATCCTTTCAAACCTCCAGTCAAAGGTGTATGTTACAGGTGTAACTGAACTGAAGGATGCAGCCGGTAACGTTATCGGATTCGAAATCGCATTTACCGAGGGTCAGCCTGTAAGAATCTATAATGGCCAGACCGGTCCTCAGGGAGACAAGGGTGTTGCAGGTCTTACTCCTACCATCGATATGTTCGAGGGTGAGTGGTACTGGAAGTACGAAGGCGGCGACTGGATTCTCGATTCCAACGGAAAGAAGATTCCTGCTGTAAAGAAGCTCGACTTTGAGGTAGGCGAGGATGGTCATCTCTATGTTACAATCCAGGACGGAAGCAAGATTGATCTTGGTGTAGTGAAGGGTGCAGACGGTGCTCAGGGTGAGACTGGAGCAACAGGTGCAACTGGAGCTACTGGAGCAACAGGTGCTCAGGGTCCTCAGGGTGAGACTGGAGCACAGGGTCCTCAGGGTGAGAAAGGTGATCAGGGTGATTCTTGGTTCGACGGTGTGACAGTTGACGAGGAAGCTGGTACAGTAACAATCAGCATCAAGGATTCAGAGCATGATATCGTTCTTCCTCTCTATCAGTTCACATTCAAGGTGACTGCTCCTGAGGTGGCTTCTGCATTTGCAGGTTCGACAGTAACTCTTAATTATACTGTCAGCGAGTCGGCTGCTGCAACAACAGTAGTTCGCGCTTACCCATCAGCAGGTCTTGAGGCAGTTGTTGACCGCGCAAACAGCACAGTTACAGTAACTGTCGGAACTGTTGCCGGATATGTAGATCTTTATGCAATCAACAATGCTACAGGCGACATCAAGGCTCAGACAGTAGAGATTGCTGCAGGTGACAAGCTTCAGGTGAATGTAACTGAGACTGAGATTAAGGTTTCTCATCTTGGTGGAGCAGTAGAGATTCCGGTTTCTACAGTTGTTGATTATGACGTAGTGTCAGACGCTTCATGGTTGACTTATACAGAGACAAAGGCTGCTGTACGTAATGAGACTATCGTTCTTACTGCAGAGGCAAACACAACAGCATCACGCAAGGCTAATGTGACTTTGAAAGAGAAGGGTACAGAGAACGTACTTGCAACTTTCGCAGTATCTCAGAAGGCATTCGCAGCAGAACTTGTTGGTGAATATCTTGAGTCTTATTCGCAGTATGGCCAGTCAATGACAGGTACACTCAAGATTCAGGAGTCGGATGATGAGACTAAGGGCCTTTATAAGGTAGTGATCTGCGGTTCAACTCTTTATGGTGACTATGAGTCAGGCAAGCTTAATCTTTACGACGGCAAGTATACAAGAACATTGACAGTAGCTGCAGATTTCTCGACATTGGAGATTGCTAACCTCAGCCTTGGATACAACACATATTCAAACTACTCTGCATTCCTTCCATTGGGAGCTCCTGAGCTTACAGATGAAGAGCTCGCTCTCGTAGGAACATATAACGAGACTTGGGTTCACTCTAAGGCTACTCCAGCTGAGAATGGAATGGTTATCTCAGCAAGTGAGGAGGCTTCATTCGGACGTCTCTATGTTAAGTTCCTTGTTACAAACGACGGTTCAGCATATCAGGGTTATGCAACATATGCAGATTCAAAGCTCACAGTGGCAGTTGGCGGACAGTCACATCCTAAGCTTGGTACCCAGTGGAATCCATCAGCAGTGATTGTTCTTACAGTCAATTCAGACGGTACCCTTACAATGCCTACATGGAAAGACGGAAACTACAATGAGCTGAGTGAGTATGTGGCAACTAAGGTGGCAGGTTCTGACGAGGGTGAAGGTGAAGGCGGTGAAGCTACAGTCAATCCTCTCGCTGCTGCAGTTGTAGGTGAATATAAAGAGTCTGGCTTCTCTGGCTATCCGGCACCAGGCAAGTTGACAGTTTCGCTTAGTGATGATCCTTCAAAGGGTGACCTTAAGATAGTGTTTGGATTTGATACAACAGTATTCTATGCTACTGTAAGTGGCGATGCAAATACTACAATCATCACTATTTCTGAGACCAACACAACTATGTGGGGTCCTGTTTCAGCTAATTTGACTTTCATCTCTTCAGCTAAATATATTTACGGTACTGTAAATTATGGCTGGGGAAGCCTTCCTTCATACAGTGCTCAGTAGGAATGGTCGTCTTGACTTATATTTAAGGAGGTGACTAATAAGTGATTTAGTCACCTCCTTTCGTGTTTATATGGATATGACGACAGTGGCGGTAGGGTAAGTTTGGCTTGGTTCGTCGGAACGAGTTCCGACTTCATCCCTCCCACGACTTCGTCGCGGGCCCCTCCCGTTCACGAGGCCACGGGCGGCCACGCCATCAAAACTAACCCTACCCCCACTTCAGACCACACACAATAACCTTTTGATATCATTTTTCGGATATTATGAGCGACAGCTATTGTAGCGAACTCCGCATTTACAAGTCGCTTTCCTCTATAGCTGAACCTCTTGAAGTGGTTGTCATATTTGATCTGTC